>CALXLO010000022.1 GCA_944389235.1 uncultured Alphaproteobacteria bacterium | reverse complement strand
TCGAACCGCTGCAAAAAGGCGGACGAGAGTACGCCGGTTGTGCGAATGCACAATTTTGCAAGGTGATGAAGCGCAGCAAAATAATCCGGTCATCCGCCCCAGTTATAAAAAAAAGCACGCGTTAGCGTGTTTTTTTTATAACTCTGGACGGGTCGGGTTCGAACCGTAGGTTCGCATACGAGTCAGCGTGGCAAGCGTCAGCACCGCCAGGTGCGCCAAGCGAACAATACGAAGTTGGGCAATATATTGCCCAACGCAGGCATCCGGTCATCCACCCCAGAAATAAAAAACGCCCAGCGGGCGTTTTTTTTATAACCGTACACGCGATGTCATATCACGCAGCATATTCATTTTATCACTCAATCGTTTGTTATATTCTTGACTGATTTCCAAATTTTGATGCAGTTTGCGAATTTCTGCATCTTTTATGGCGTTTTCATCTGCTAATCGCATATTTTCCGCCTTTAATTCATCAATTTGATTTAACAGTTTCATGACTGTGGCATTCAAGTTATGAATTTTACGGTGCGCTTGGTCATTATTATCTTTCAAACGCGCATTGTATTCTTTTAGAAATTCAATCTGTCCGGTTAATGTTTTTATATCATCTGACATGTTTTTTACCTTTGTATAGTTATTTAGCGTATGAAATATAGTACAAAACAACCTGTTGTCAAGTTCTTTATTCGGTGTAAATAAAAAACGGGGCAGGTGCCCCGTTTTTTTTTATCCGACTAATTTTTGCCAAATAGTTTTCTTTTTTGCCGGTGCAGACTTTCGTTTGCGACGCGGGGCGTTCGATGTTGCACGGCGCGCGTCAATATGCTGGGCATTTTTGCGTTTGGCATCAGTAGACGGCAGGTACGCATTCAGCAATTCGTCTGTTTTGTTTTGTTCCGGTGCGACGCGCTGAATTGAATATTGGTCTATATTCATCAAGCTATCATCACCAATTATGACGATTTCGGTATTAAATTCGTCTTCCATTGATGCCAGTTCTGCGCGTTTGTTGTTCAACAGATAAATTGCGACATCTGTTGGCACAGTCATAATGATTTTTTGTGCGCTTTTTGCCAGCAATTTTTCTTGCAGATGGCGGAATAATATTATCGCCGCAGTTTGTATACTGGGGACAACACCGGCACCCATACAGTGCGGACACTGAACATACGACGATTCTATGAAACTGCTGCGCAGACGCTGGCGCGACAGCATCAGTACCCCAAAGTTATTAATTTTTGCAACTTGGGTGCGGGCGCGGTCGCGTTTCATAACTTCGCGCATTTTCATTTCCAGTTTGCGATTGTTTTTTTCTTCTTCCATATCAATAAAGTCAATCGCGATAATTCCAGCCAAATCGCGCAAGCGCAACTGCAATGCGATTTCTTCGGCCGCTTCCAGATTAGTGTTTAATGCGGTTTGTTCAATGTCTTTTTCTTTGATTGCGCGTGAAGAATTTACATCAATGGTAACCATTGCCTCTGTTTGATTTATAACCAAAGACCCACCAGACGGCAGTTGAACATACGGGCCATGCATACCTTCTAGTTGTTTTTCAACACCGGCCTTGACCATCAGTGGAACTGCTGCATCTTTGTATTGCACCAGTTGTTTGCGTGGTGCGCGACCATACATTTGCACAAAGTATTGTTTTGCCGCATTGTATGCTTCTTCACCTTGGATAATCAGTACATCGTCTTTATCAGATAAGAAATCGCGTACAACACGACGCAGCAAGGAATCTTCGGTATGAATTGTTACCGGCGCAACAGATTCCAATGTCGTTTTGCGAATTTCATTCCACAGGTTGACCAAGTAATCATAATCTTTGGCAATATCTACAGCATTTGCGCCGTATGCCGCCGTGCGTAAAACCACCGTCATACCTTTGGGTATCTTTAATTCGTGCAATATTTCACGCAAACGGGCGCGTTCTGCTTTATCAGATATTTTTTTAGAAATCCCATAACTGTTGCGCTTGCGCGAATTAGGCATCAAAACTGCAAATCGACCCGCCAATGACAAATATGTTGTCATAGACGCGCCTTTTTGACCGCGTTCTTCTTTTACACCCTGAATCAACAGAATTTGTTTAGGCTTTATAACATCTTGAATCTTAAATTCATGTGCGCGTTTTGCAAATTCTTTGTTATCTTCACCAGCGCTGTGGTCGTCATATTCGGCGATTTCATCATTTTCGTCATCTGGGTCATCGTCGTCATCAACGATATTAGCATGTGCTAATTCTAGTAATTTTTTCTTTTGTTCCGGCGTTACTTGATAATAGTCCGGATGAATTTCTGAAAACGGCAAGAATCCATTTTTCCCAGACCCATAGTCCACAAATGCTGCCTGTAAAGATGGTTCTACGCGGATAACCTTGGCCAGATAAATATTACCTTTTATCTGGGGTTTTGTTGTTGTTTCCAGGTCAAAATCAGAAACACGATTGGTTGCGGCATCCACAACAACGACACGCGTTTCTTCCGGGTGGACTGCGTCCACATAAATTTTCTTTGACATCCAGTAATCCTTTTGTTTTATACGCGTATGCAATGGATACGACCCGTCCCTGTGGGGCGGTCCAGCCCATGCCAAGGGAATACGCAACGATAATAAACAGCGCAAATCGAATCATAAAAAGCAGTGATAATATAAACACTTTATATCAACCCCATGCAATACGACAAACCACAGCATAGCATGGCATTTATATAAATGGCAAGGTATTTATTTTTTCTTGTGTTTAATATTTTTTATTTTTTGTGGAATTTGTGGGATTTTTTCCTGGGCCGCTGCCAGCCAGCGACGCATACGCGACCGCAACCAATGTTCATACATAAAGAACAATCCGCCGGCACCAACCAATGGCAATACATAATATATTATTCTGTATGCTAATAATGCACCAAAAATATCCGCCTTGTCCACAGCATCAGGCAACGCCAGCAAGAAAATACTTTCAAAAACACCAATACCCCCAGGAACCTGGCTAAAAACGCCTGTTGCCTGGGCAATGACGAACAGACCAATATATGTGCCGAACGGTATTTCTACGAATGGTAACAGACAAAAGTATAACACTAAACCCGCCAAGAAAGTATCTGTTGCACCCAACAATGTTTGAAAAAAAGCCGCACTGGTTGATGGAACCTGGAATTTTATTTTGCCTATTTTCAGGCTTTTTCCACGAAATATAACAGTTATTGCGAAATATGCCAATACTGCGGCAGCACACGCGAAAAACAATGTGTTTATGCCGATATTGGCACCAACGGATTGATTCAGAATTTCTGTAGGAACCAAGAAATATCCAATAATAACAATTGCAGAACATCCTAGAAAGAAAGTTAAACCAGAAAAAGTTATCATTTTAAGAATATCGCCGCCACTGATACGCCACCGTGTATACAACCGATACCTGATTGCGCCGCCACTGACGACAGCATTCCCAGCATTATTACTGATTGCAAAGCCTAATATTCCGGCCAGCATCCATTTCCACCATGAAACGCGTGCACCAATATAGCGCAGTGCTAAATAATCATATAAAGATAATGCCATATATCCGGCAATACATGCGACGCACGCAGCAATCAGATTAATCCACGGTATGCTGATTAACGCATGAATAATATCCCGCAGGCTGTATTCATGCAATTGCCACCACAGCATAAATACTGCCAAAATAAAAAATAAAATGCCTGAATAACTAAGTAATTTTTTGAACAGGCGTTTTGCCTTGACTGACATAAAAATCCTTTTTCAATCCCGCAGGATACACATGATGCAATAAAAAAGCAAATATAAAAATTGAAATCTGACCATATTGATATATAGTAAAACAATGTAATCAAAGAAAGGATTTTGTATAATGATGCGACCATCTTTGCGTAAAAACGACCAGATACGCCCGGTGTCATTAGAAACTGGGGTCAACAAATGGGCCGAAGGTTCTTGTTTGATAAAAATTGGCGGCACACATGTATTATGTACTGCATCAATAGAGTTTAACCAGCCAATATGGAAACGATTGCAGAATAAAACCGGCGGTTGGGTCAGTGCAGAATATTCTATGCTGCCCCGTGCGAATGGAACGCGTAAAACGCGGGATTTAATGATGCGTGATAATCGCAATGCAGAAATATCGCGTTTGATTGGTCGTGCATTACGCAGTGTGGTCGATATGGAAAAACTGGGGCGACATACCATAATAATTGATTGCGATGTAATCCAGGCAGATGGCGGAACACGCTGTGCATCTGTGACCGGTGGATTTGTGGCAATGGCATTGGCGGTGCGACATCTGATGGACACAGGGCGTATATATGAAAATCCAATCCAGGATTATGTTGCCGCGATTTCAGCTGGCGTATGGAATGGTGAATTAGTATTAGATTTAGACTTTGACGAAGACAGCATTGCGGAATTAGATTCTAATTTTGTTATATCTGGTTCTGGTCAGTTTATCGAAGTCCAAGCCACCGGCGAACAACATCCATTTACCCAAGACCAGATTATACAACTAATGAACTTGGCATGCACTGGCTGTAAAAAATTAACAGATTTACAAAAACAAGTTTTGGAATAGGGCTTAAATTCTTGACATAAACCTTATTTTTTCTGTTGCAATAAGCGGTCTAAAAATATAAAGTAAATATGTCGCAAGTAATATTGCGATACGGGTGTGAGAA
>CALXLO010000021.1 GCA_944389235.1 uncultured Alphaproteobacteria bacterium | reverse complement strand
AGAAATTAATTAGAATTGTGCAGATGATAACAATAAAACGCAGGGAGTGTACTATACGCTACACGACCGTAGTTTTACTGTTATCAGATGTGCAATTATAATTAATTTATTGCTGGTTCAGGTATGCTATCGCATCCATAGCCGCGCTGCATCCCGTACCGACGGCGGTTGCGATTTGCATTTTTATTTCTGATTCAACATCACCGGCAACAAACATGCCGGCGGGCATTTCTGATGGAATCAGACGACCCATATTATCACGACGGATATCTTCGGTTAAATAGTCTGTGTTGGCTTCGTGGCCAATGGCAACAAACAAACCATCACAAATAATTTCTTGGTCATCAGTTGTTGTTATAACCAAACGGTCGTCATCTGTCTTGGCAATTTTTTTCAAGTCTGTATTAAACAGGCATTCTATATTTTCGCGTTCAGACACACGATTACGCAAGACCGCTTCGGCGCGGGTAAAGGCACTTTTGCGGTAAACAATCTTGACATTGCGTGCGATATCGGCCAGATATAATGCGTCATTCAATGCGGAATTACCGCCACCCATAACAACAACATCTTTGCCAGAATAGAAAAAACCATCACATGTTGCGCAATATGATACACCTTTGCCAAATAATTCGCGTGCGCCATCTATTTCCAGTTTGCGTGGCGATGCACCAGTTGCAATGATTATCGTTTTACCAACATAACGGTTGTTATCATCACATAATATGTTAAAGGCACTTTCCGCATCACCAGAAATATTTTTTGCTGACACAAATTTTATTTCTGCACCAAACGATTCGGCCTGTTTTTTCATAAATTCAGACAGTTCCAATCCACTGCCGGCCCAACCTGGATAATTTTCCAACACGGCGATACCTGCTGTTTGACCACCCAGACGGTCGCCCCCCAAAACCAAAGTTTTTTTCCCGGCACGCGCGCAATATAACGCCGCTGTTAATCCCGCCGGACCAGAACCTAAGATAATAACATCGTTCATAATTATGTCATTCATGACAAAACTCCTGATTAAATATATGTCGAACGCCAGCATAACATAATCATATTATATGCGCAAATAAATTATAATTCAGGGCTTTTGTGTTGATTTTTATATATCAATGATTTATGATTAATTTGTTATGAATTTTGTATTTTTATCTTTTGATACATTATCATCCCCGTTTGGGGTGCGTATTTAATTATAACATAACAATAACGACACAAAATAATTGTGTTTATATAATCTAATTTTTGCAAAGGGTAAAAACATGCTAGATATAAAATTTATTCGTGAAAATCCAGATGTGGTAAAAAACGCATGTCGTGTCAAAGGATTTGATGATTATACAGATGAAATATTGGCACTGGATGCGCGTGTGCGTGAACTGAAAACAATTACACAAAATATGACGGCCGAGAAAAATAAAATAACACGCGAAATCCCAACAGCCACAGATAAAGCGCCACTGATTGCGCGTTCAAAGCAAATCAGCGATGAAATTGCCGCAGATATGGCAGAATTGGCAGATAAAGAAGAAAAATTAAATGACTTGATGCATCGCGTACCGCAAATACCAGACCCATCGGCACCAATTGGTCCAGATGACAGTGCGAATACTGTTATACGCACAGTTGGCGAACCGCGTAAATTTGACTTTACCCCGCGCGCGCAGTGGGATTTGCTGGATATGAACGGATGGTGGATGCCGGAAAAAATCGCCCAGATATGTGGCACACGCACATATTGCCTGATTGGTGAAGCGGCTGAATTACAACTGGCAATTGAAACCTATGTTATTCAAAAGTTAATTGCCCGGGGATTTGTATTTATTGAATGTCCGTCAATAACAAAGCCGCAAACAATATTTGATGCAGGACATTTCATGGGGGCTGATTTATCAGTTATGAATAACGATGTATTTATGTTGGCCGGTACAGACAGATGCCTGGCGGGTACCGCAGAAATAATATTAAATTCGTTGCACAGTGGCGAAATTTTACCAGAAAGCGCCCTGCCAATAAAATACGCGGGGTTTTCACCGTGTTTCCGCAAAGAAGCCGGTGCCGCCGGTCGCGACACACGCGGGCTGGCGCGGTTTCATCAGTTTAACAAGGTTGAACAATATGTATTCTGTACCCCTGAACAATCAGACGAAATGCACGAACATATATTGAATAATCTGTGTGAAGTTATCGAAGATTTAGAATTGCCGTATCGTGTTATTGCAAATTCCACCGGCGATATGGGTTTTAACAAGGTAAAAATGAACGATGTTGAGGCATGGGTCCCATCTGAAAATGGGTACAAAGAACTGGGCAGTTGTTCGTCCATTGGTACATTCCAAGCCCGCCGCACAAACACCCGTTATCGCGAAAACGGCACAAATGAAGTAAAATTCTGTGCAACATTAAACAACACAGGCATTGCCGTACCACGCGTATTGGTACCAGTCTTGGAAAATCATCAAAATGCAGACGGCAGTGTTAATATTCCACAAAAATTGCAACCGTTAATGGGCGGTCGCACAAAAATTGGTGGAAAACATTAATAAAAAAGACCGGCAAATGCCGGTCTTTTTATTATTAATGCTGACGAGACGACCAATTCAATAACATCCGTTTTATCGGCCGGAAAATTGGGCTGGTTCTGGCAATCTTTGACGCATATACCGCCTTGTTTGCCCGTTCTATTATTTTATCTTGATAGTTTTTAACCATTAACCCGTATGACATTTTATATTTATAATTCCATGGATTTGTGCGGTTATATTCCCAATTTTGCACAGCATCACAGAACCAATAAAAATCATTTTTTAATTCGCCATCTGCAACAAAAGCGTCATTGGCGCGTTCCAACACAACAGCCTTTGGGTCGGACACCTTGTTAAACGCCGCAGACATATCGGTCAATCCATTTGCGCGCGCGTATTCACTGGCACGAAAACACCAATCAGATTCTGTGGCTGCGCGTGAAAAATAGTTTGCGGGCGCGTCAGATATTTTACCAATAAAATCCACCGCGACCATCGCCTTGCCCCGTTGGATTCTGCCAATTTTTTTCCAATTCTTTTTCAGATTTGTCCCAGCCAAAACCTGAAAGGCCGAAAAACCAATCTGCATCATATCATATACATTGTTTATCATAGAATCATGCGCATTTTCATTTTGCATTTTGTTCTCCTGAACTTAACATTGACTATTATAATATAGACAAAATAAACTAAATGTCAATTTTTTAATAAAAAACTTACCAAATTTGTTGAAAACGAAAATTTATAGTATAATCTATAAACTACGATTTTTTTTTAGCACAAACAGGATTGATATAAATGACTATGAAGATTCGCAATATTGCAATAATTGCGCATGTTGACCACGGAAAAACGACATTGGTTGATAACATGCTGAAACAAGCCGGCACATTTCGTGAAAATGAACGGGTTGCTGAACGCGTCATGGACAGTGGCGATATAGAACGCGAACGCGGCATAACAATATCTGCAAAACCCACATCAATACAATGGCATGATTATAAAATTAATATTGTTGACACACCCGGCCACGCAGACTTTGGGGGCGAAGTCGAACGCATATTATCAATGGTTGACGGTGTTGTATTATTGGTTGATGCCGCCGAAGGACCACTGCCTCAAACAAAATTTGTGTTATCCAAGGCGCTGAAACTGGGGTTGCGCCCTATTGTATGTATAAACAAAGTCGACCGCAATGATGCCAGACCCCAAGAAGTTTTGAACGAAACTTTTGATTTATTTGATAAACTGGGGGCAACCGATTCGCAGCTGGATTTTCCATATTTATTTGCTGTTGGTCGCGACGGATGGGCGGTACGCGATTTAAGCGACGAACACAAAGATTTAACACCTTTATTTCAACTGATTATTGACCATGTCCCTGCCCCAGATTGCAATGGCACGCGTTGTCAAATTGATGCACCTTTTTCTATGCTGGCAACGACCCTAGAAGCGGACCCGTATGTCGGTCGTATATTGACCGGAAAAATAGAATCTGGAACTGTTCGCGTTGGTCAAACGGTCAAAGCGATTAATATCAATGGTGAATTTATTGAAAATGCAAAAATAACAAAAATTATTGAACACCGCGGAATTGAAAAGGTTTCACTAGAATCTGCATCTGCGGGCGACATTGTTGTTGTTGCCGGATTTTCCAAGGCAACCGTATCAGATACCTTGTGCGATACATCGGTAAATGAACCCATACCCGCAATGCCGATTGACCCGCCAACATTAACAATGACTTTTTTTGTAAACACATCGCCGCTGGCGGGGCGTTCTGGTAAAAAATTAACATCGCGTATGATTGGCGAACGCCTGTTCAAAGAAGCAGAAACAAACATTGCTTTGCGCGTTGTGCAAAGTGCAAACAATGAATCTTTTGAAGTATCCGGTCGTGGCGAATTGCAATTGGGTATATTGATTGAAACCATGCGCCGCGAAGGATTTGAACTTAGTGTTTCACGCCCGCGTGTTGTTATGCAAGATGGTCAAAACGGCGAAAAACTGGAACCAGTCGAAGAAGTTGTTATTGATGTTGATGATGAATTTTCCGGCGTTGTTATTGAAAAGATGACAAAACGCAAAGCAACAATAACAGAAATGAAATCGTCTGGGGGCGGTAAAACACGAATTGTGTTTTCTGCGCCATCGCGCGGGTTAATCGGATATCTGTCTGAATTTCGTACTGACACACGCGGCACAGGTGTTATGAACCGCGTATTTTCTGGGTACGAACAGTATCGTGGCCCAATTTCACAATATCGCCCAGGTGTACTGGTATCAATGGAAAACGGTCTGACCACGACATACGCGTTGCACAATTTGGAACCACGCGGCGTATTGTTTGTCGGTCCCCAGACCGAAGTATATTCAGGCATGATTATCGGCGAACACAGCAAAGAAAATGATTTAGAAGTAAATCCTGTGCGCGGCAAAGAATTAACCAATGTCCGTTCTGTTACCGCGGATGAAAAATTATTCTTGGCACCACCCCGCAAAATGTCCCTGGAAGAAGCATTGTCTTATATCCAAGATGATGAATTGGTAGAGGTAACACCCGCCACAATTCGTTTGCGCAAAAAAGAATTAGATAGTAATATAAGAAAAAAGACCCGTAAAAATGATGAAGCCTAGGCGTTTATTTTTAATGGCGGGATACAGTGCAAAAAACATTGCAGACACCGCACTGGTTTATATGGTAAAAAAAATATCTGAATGCGGCGATGTTATTTTGGTTATGGACTGTGATTTACCAACCGCGGAATTAAAAAAAATAAAACCGTATGTTATACATTGCGCCGCAACTCGTCATGGCGAATATGATTTTGGTTCATATAAACGCGCATATATTTACGCCGCGGATAATAATTTATTAAAAAATTATGAATTTGTATATATGGTAAATGATTCTGTGTATGGTCCAATATATCCATTGGAACCCGTATTAAAAAAAATAGAATCATGCGGATATGACGCGTTCGGATTGGTATATAACAATCATCATAAAAAGCCACATTTGCAATCATGGTTTATTGGCATGCGGCAAAGTGTTTTCTTGTCGCCATGGTACGATAAATTTATGCGTGCGATAACCAAACAATCTGGCAAAGGGCAAGTTATTGAAATGTACGAACATGGCTTTACCAGAATGCTGGATGCCCATAAAATAAAATATGGTGCAATATATACAACAATTGGTCGCAGAATTTATAATCATATACGCAGTTTTGCGCGCGCAGGTTTGCCATTTATAAAAAAGTGTTCTTTTACGCGTCATAACGGATGTTTGGCCGGCGGGATAATTTACGCATTAAATGCAGGCGACGCATCTGCCAAGAACGCCATATTAACTGGCGCACGCGAAACATACGGTGATAAATATATGAATTGGTTTTTAACAAAAAATTCAATAAAACTATTTTGGCGGCGCTTTACATACACGCTGCGCAAGATTTTTATAGAGGGACTATGACCAAAAAATTAAAACGAATCGCTGCAATTACAATGGCGCGTAATGATGATTTCTTTCTGACGCGCTGGATAAAATATTATGGTGGCGAAATTGGTGATGAAAATTTATATATTTATCTGGACGGACTGGACCAGAAAGTTCCTGTAAATGCCGGAAATGTCCATATACACAAATTACCGCATACTGATATGACACGCGCCGATGGCGACAAATATCGTATTGGCCTGTTATCAAAATTGGCACACGAATTATTAAAAACATACGACATTGTTATTGGGTGCGATTGCGACGAATTTTTAATTGTTGACCCAGATGTTGGCATGGGGTTGGCTAAATATCTATCTAGTATCACGATAAACACAACTGTTTCTGGTTTGGGTTTAGATGTTGGTCAAAATATGAATACCGAACAAACATTAGATGTTCATAAACCGATATTGCCACAACGCAGTTATGCACTGCTGTCAACCCGGTACACTAAACCAGTGGTAATCAACAAACCTGTAAATTGGGGCAGCGGATTTCACAGCATTCATCATCATAATTTTCATATAGATAAAAATTTATATTTATTACATTTTGGTGCGGTTGATATGAAAATGCTGGAACAGAAATCTGCGGCACGCGGTGCAGATTGGTTAAACCATTTACGCCGGCGTGGCAATGGTACTATTAATGCAATAACCACCCTGCCCCCACGGGATGAAAAATGGATGCAACGCGCGCGTGCAATTCAAACATGGGCGCGCCCGATATACGCACTGGACAAACCGGGCATGTTTGGTCTGCGGCGTGTTGTAAAAATTCCAACCCGTTTTCAAAAATCAGGGATATAAACAAATTACATAATGGTGCAAAATATGGATAAAAAAATAGATTTAGTATATTTATGGGTTGACGGAAACGATAAAAAATGGCGTGAAGCAAAAAAATATTGGCAAGAAAAAGAATCTGGTACAAAAAAACTGGATAACGAAAGTACATGCGAAGCGCGCTGGCGCGACAATGATGAATTTAAGTATTCTATGCGCAGTGTTGCGAAATTTGCCCCATGGATAAATCATATATACATCATTACATGTATGGGTCAGCGCCCAAAATGGTTAAACACAAAAAATAAAAAAATTTCTGTCATTGACCATACACAAATCATGCCGCCAGATGCACTGCCATGCTTTAATTCCAAAGCAATAGAAAGTTGCATAATAAATATTCCAAATTTATCTGAATTTTTTATTTACAGCAACGACGATATGTTTTTTGGTCGACCATTAACACCTGATTATTTTTTTGATAAAAACGATAATCCAATCGTTCGCATCTGTCGTTATCGGCGCAAGCCTGAATATTCAATGTACCATGCGAATTTGTGTCATATTGACCAGTTATGCAAATCATTATTTGGAACCAGTTTCCCAACATATAATCCCAATCATAACATAGAACCATATCGCAAATCGCATATAAAAAATCTGATATCTAATCCAATTATAAATTTGTATTATCAAAGCACAATTCGCACAAAATTCAGAAATGAATTTAATTTGCAACGATGGATGTTTTCATTATTTGACATTGTCCGCGGCAATGCCGTGGTTCGCCGTGTACACGCACCTAAAACATATTCACGATGGCTGTATAATTTTATACATAAAATAAACGGCGATTTCAAATACGCTGCTGCATACACAACGAACGCATTAAAATCAAATTTATTAAAACATCGTCCGGCTTTATTTTGCATAAATGATGTAGACGGTGTCACAGATGCAGACCGAATTGATAATTTATATTTTCTGGAATTAATGTTCCCAGAAAAATGCGAATTTGAAAAATAATCAATTGCACTTGCTGCTTATAAACCGACATATATTTCGCCGCAGTTTACGCGCCCAGCGATACGGCGGATTATCCAGCGCACCTATTTTTTCCAGTTCGCAAAAACGCGCGCGCGCAGAATCTAAATCATCCGCATTATCAAAATACTTAATTTTTCTAAATGCCCACTTTATAAAATACCACTTGAATTTTTTTGACCACATTTGCATCTGGTAATCTGTTGCGTGTTTTTTATACAACAAGAATGTATCTTTCAACCCAATGCATAATCCACAAAACGCGTTCATTTGTCCGGCGGACAAGACAATCCCATTAAAATTCGGCACATAAAAATACAGTGGCAAAGGCGCAATTGTCACACGCGGATTTTTCAACAGCACCGCCGACCACCACGGAAAATCTTCATACAAAATACCACTGATGAACGATATGTCCGAAATCAATTCGCGGCGATACAAATTTTTCCAAACCTGGCAATGCTTTATCAGCCATTTCCGTTTCGGATTAAATGCATTATGTGTACGTTCTGTTGCGTACGCAAATATATCATCCGTCACCAGCGTCTTGATTGCCGCCGGATTATATTTACGTCGCAACCCCAGTGGTGGAATATCATCAATATTTTTCCCTAATTTATACCACATCATTAAATA
>CALXLO010000020.1 GCA_944389235.1 uncultured Alphaproteobacteria bacterium | reverse complement strand
TTTTTTATTTCTGGGGCGGATGACCGGATTCGAACCGGCGACATTTGGTACCACAAACCAACGCTCTAACCAGCTGAGCTACATCCGCCATACTCTATTTTGGTGGAGCTGATCGGACTTGAACCGACGACCCCTTGCATGCCATGCAAGTGCTCTACCAACTGAGCTACAACCCCTTGCGAAGCATTATTTTATATTTCTTCTTGCAAAAAGTCAAATCAATTTGCTAACCTTTTTGAACAAGTAAGGAGATTAATTATGGACTATCAATCCTTGAAAGCCGAAGTTGAACAAAAAACATCACAAACACTGGATGTTTTACGGGGTGAATTTGCAGGTCTGCGTACAGGACGCGCATCCGTGCATTTGTTAGATGGGGTACGCGTGCCAGTATATGGGTCTGACATGCCATTAAATCAGGTTGCAACCGTCGCAACACCTGATAACCAGACATTAACTGTTACCGTGTGGGATATTAATAACGCAGGCGCAGTTGAAAAGGCAATTCGTGATTCTGGGTTGGGATTAAACCCAATGACTGCTGGTGGGGTTATTCGTTTGAACATGCCGCCACTGACCGAAGAACGCCGTAAAGAACTGACCAAGGTTGCCGGTAAATATGCCGAAGAAGCAAAAATTTCTATGCGCAATATTCGCCAAGATGCAATGGGTAAAATTAAACGCGCCGTTGCCGATAAAGAAATTTCCGAAGATGACCAGCGCAAATACGAAGATGATTTACAAAAGGTCTTTGACCAACGCGCCGGCGAAGTTGATGCCATGGCAAAACAAAAAGAAGCCGATATCATGGCGGTCTAGGGTCTTTATAAACAATTAACATCAGGAATAAAAATGTTTAGATTATTCAAGAAACACTATGACACAACAGGTGCAATCGCGCCCCGAATACCGCAACATATTGCATTTATTTGCGACGGTAATCGTCGTTGGGCCGAAGCACGCGGTTTGCCCCCGCTGGCGGGACACCAGGCTGGTATCGCTAACTTTGAAAATCTGGTTGACTGGTTTATCGCACGCGGTGTGACGACGATAACCTTCTTTTTATTTTCAACAGAAAACTGGAATCGGTCCCAAGAAGAAATAGATTTCTTGATGAATCTGTTTTATACAGAATTAGACAAAAATATGAAACATGCGCTGGAAAAAAATTTGCGCTATCGGGTAATTGGTTCACGCGACAGACTGCCCGCGCGTCTGGCAAAAAAATGCGACGAATTGGAATCTGCATCTGAAAATGGCACCGCAGGCACTGTTGTTTTCGCGTTGAACTATGGCGGGCAAGATGAAATCGTCGCCGCAGTAAACGACGCGATTGCCGCCGGTAAACCAGTAGATAAAGAAACATTTGAAACTTTCTTGGATACGGGTGATTTGTTGCCAATTGATTTAATGGTGCGAACCAGTAATGAATTTAGAATTTCTAATTTCTTGCTGTGGAAACTGGCGTATGCAGAATTATTGTTTGTTCCACAACATTGGCCAGATTTAGTGCGCAGTGAAAAATTATGGCAATATACACTGGATGAATACGCCAAACGCGACCGTCGTTTTGGTGGTGGCAAGAAAGCAGACTATTCCGGTAAAAAAAGCAAAGGAAAGTAATATGTCAAACACAGTCAAAAGAATCATTGTTGGTGCAATTATGGCATTGGTCGTCGTTGCGGCGGCATTTGGTGAATACTATGGGTTCCCCGCGGTCAGATATCTGGGGATTCTGATTGTATTGGGGATGATTGCAGAAATGATTATATGTATAGTTCGCACCCCACGCGATGTATTAAAGAAAAACATCTGGGTATTTAGCGGGTTCTTGGTATGGTTGTTTGTTATGTTGGCGGCGGTAAATTCTGTTGGCGCGCGTCCGTGGATTATGCTGTTGCTGTTATTGATTATATGCTGTGCGGATATTGGCGCGTGGTTCTTTGGCAGATTAATTGGTGGCGACAAAATGTGGGAACGCTTGTCCGCGGGTAAAACATGGTCTGGTCAAATCGCAGGAATTATATGCGGAACATTCGCGTCTGTTATGTACGGATTGTTGGGTGCAGATGTATTTATGCCGCAACTGATGTGGATTGGTATCAGTATTGCGTTGTTAAGCCAGTATGGTGATTTAACCGCCAGTTGGATTAAACGCAAAATGGGTTTGAAAGATTTTGGCCGCATTTTACCGGGTCATGGCGGACTGTTGGACCGATTTGATGGATGGATTTATGTGTTGCCGTTAATATGGTTGGTTTTATTATAATAAATCAGGGGTCTAATAAATGCAGATTATATTGTCCATTATCGCATTATTAATTGTCTTGGGGGTCGTGGTATTTGTTCACGAATTAGGACATTTTTGGGCAGCCAGATGGGCAGGTGTGCGTGTTGATACTTTTTCAATTGGGTTTGGACCGGCAATATTAAAATGGCATGATAAACATGGTACTGTATGGAAATTAGCATGTTTGCCGTTGGGCGGATATGTTTCTATATACGGTCAAGAAGATATGTTTGACCGCAAAAAATATGCTGAATTACCAGACGATAAAAAAAAGGGACACTATTTATCAGTTCCTGCGTGGAAACAATTTATAATTGTTGCCGCCGGCGTTACAATGAACTTTATATTGGCATGGATTATTTATTCCGGCATATTTATGTTTCAACCACGACAAGTTCAATTGCCGGTCGTTGGACAAGTTATTCAAGAAAGCATCGCATTTGATGCCGGCGTAAAACCAGGCGACACCATCGTTCGTATTGACGATAAAAAAATAACAAATTGGGGTGAATTGATAATCGCCAAAGAACTGGCATCTGGTCATAATGCAGATGTGTTATTGTTGCGCGGCGAAAAACTGGTGCGTGTAGAACTGGCACCGGCAGAACGGTGGGGATTGGTTGCCGATGGCAGCAAAACAGAACTGCGCAAAAAAGGATTTTTTGACGGTCTGTATGCTGGCGCGCGCGAAACATATAATCAATCAAAAACTTTGTTGGTGGTATTAAAACAAATAATAACTGGGGAACGGTCGTCTAAACAATTGGGGTCTTTTATTACAATTGCAGAAGTTTCTGGTCAAGCATTGGCAATGGGTTTGGTTGCGCTGTTGTCAATTATTGCGTTGCTGTCGGTTAATTTAGGTGTTATAAATTTATTGCCGTTGCCGGTGCTGGATGGTGGATATTTGCTGATTTTGATAATAGAGGCAATAATCAGGCGCAAACTGGGCGGGCGCGGTATGGAAATCGCAATATTAATTGGATGGCTGTTAATAATCGGATTGTTTGCATTAACAATGTGGAACGATATTGCGCGCGTATTTGGAATAAATTAAGACATGAATATAAAAAAATTATTATTTGCAGTCAGTGCGGGATTGGTTGCGCAAAATGTTAATGCGGCAACCATATCGCGAATTGATGTCAGCGGAAATCAGCGTATGGATGCAGAATCTATACGCATATTGGCAGATGTTCGTGTGGGCGAAAATATTGGTACAGAACGCGCAAACCAAATTGCAAAAAGATTGCAAGAAAGCGGATATTTTTCGCGGGTTAATGTTCGCGTGTCGGGTAATGTGCTGAAAATAGATATTTCAGAATCACCAACTGTGAACATGGTCACCATAGAAGGTAATGACGAAATATCAACAGATGATTTGAAACAAGAACTGCGGTTAAAAGAACGCACATCGTATGATGAATCTGTGATTGGTGCAGATGTTCAACGCATGTTGACTATATATCAACGCAAAGGTTTTTTCGGCACAAAAATAGAACCAAAACGAATTGATTTAGATAATAATCGCGTAAATGTTGTTTACGAAATTACCGAAGGACACCCAACATACATTTCTGATATTGATTTCCAAGGAAATGAAAAATTCAGCGACCGCACTTTGCGTGATGCAATATTATCGCGCGAACATGCGTGGTGGCGATTTATGACACAATTTGATGTCTTTGACGAAGACAGAATTTTATATGACCAGCAAATGCTGCGGCAATTTTATTTGCGTAATGGGTACGCAGATATACAAATAACAGATGCAATCGGAACATTTACCCCGGACAGACAATATTATTCTGTGGTATTTACCGTGGACGAAGGTGAACGGTATAATTTCGGAAAAATAACAATTGAAAACCCGTTCCCAGATATTTCAGACCAAGATTTGTATGATGTCGTCAAGATGTCTGATGGCGATGTTTATAATGCAGAATTAGTTGATGAAACAATTTATGCGCTGCGCGGTTTGGTTGGCGACAGTGGATATGCGTTTATAAATGTTGATACAATTCCGACAAAAAATGATGATGAAAAAACAATAGATATTGTTTTCAAAATTCAGCCGACAAACAGAATTTATCTGAATAACATAAATATCTTGGGTAATGTACGAACATTTGATTCTGTTATTGAACAACTGATACCGATGCGTTCAGGCGACCCATTTTCATTGCAAACAATCGAAGAAGGTCGTCAAAACTTGATGCGGACGCGCTATTTCAAAGATGTGCAGATGGTGCCTAATCGTATTGCAGATGCCAATATGATGAATCTGGACATCCAGGTTGAAGAACAACCCACAGGTGAACTGTCTGGCGGTGTTGGATGGTCAAATATAAATGGTTTTATGGTTGATGCCGGGATTACCGAATCTAACTTTATGGGACGGGGGCAAGTTGTACAATTACGCGCATCGTGGGCGCAATACCAAAAACAGGCATTATTCAGTTTTACGGAACCTTATCTGTTTGGTCGCCCGTTATCCGCAGGATTTGATGTATCGTATACGATGTACGATTATACATCACTGGGTGGGTTTGGATATGACCATGATTCTTTGACTGTTGCAGGCCGAATGGGATGGCGATTGACAGACCATTGGTCGCAAACAGTACGGCTGTCGGCGGCATTTGACCAAAATTATGATATACAATCAGAAACAGGCTGGCGCAATGCAACACTGTATACATTGAATGCAACACTGTATACATTGGGAACATATTTGCGCTATTATAATTTAGATACTAATTTTGAACAAAATACACATACTGGTATTGTTGGTAATTTGGGCTTGGCATACACTGGTTTTGGCGGCACAGAAACATATATGCGATATAATGCAGATATAACCGGCATGGTAAAATTCTGGGACGACCGGTGGCAATTACGCACTTCGTTGGATTTCGGATTGATTCAGCCAATTAATGATTCTTATATTTCGCGTGTGTACCGTTATTTTTTGGGTGGGGAATCACTGCGTGGGTTTGATATCGCAGGCGTTGGTTCACGCAACTGGGGGGATACGACATATTCGTTGGGTGGGCTGTGGAAATTAAATGGTTCTGTGCAGTTGAATTTCCCGATATTTATCCCAGATGAATACCAGGTCAAAGGTTTTGTATTCTTTGATTATGGTATATTGGGCAAACCGCCACGGCAAGAGTATACATATTGTATCCCAGGAACAGCATATTGTCGCGATAACTTGATTGATGACAGTTTGCGTACATCTGCGGGTGTTGGTATTTATTGGAATACCCCAATGGGACCGATGAATTTCAGTTGGGGTTGGCCATTAAAGATGACACCATACGATGATGAACAGCGTTTCTTGTTATCGTTTGAAACACAATTTTAATGCTTTTTATATCTTGACCAACACATTGAATTTTTCATATAATTTAATTAATCAAGGGGGAAAGCGATGAAGAAAGTTGTTCTTGGTTTGTTTGTTGTATTGGCACTGGCTGGATGTGGTCAGATTTATGACCGTGAACCTGTTGGCATCGGATATGATAATAATGAATTAAAATTAAGTCCGTGCGCATGTATCATGGTGTACCAGGCATAATTACCATTACATAATATGGGGGGACACTGGTGGAATATCCCAGCGATTTTAATACACCTGCATTTCCAGCGGGCAAGTCTGTGGCAATTGCCAGATTTATGGCGATTGGTTCATGTGTATTATTCGTGCTGGTTTTATTCATGTGCGCAATGTTATTCTGGGCCGCACGGTCCCAGCGAATTGACCCATTTATTGTTTCTGTGGATAATTTTACCGGTCAATGGACTGTCGTTGGGCACACACATGGAAACGGTCCAATTGAATATCCTGTAATACAATCTTTGCAAGAATCTATGCTGGGAAATTTTACGGCGGATTGGTTTACTATATCTGATGAATCTGAAAATAATGCAATATGGCAAACATGTGAACGCACCGAAGCATGCAAAACAGACAATACATTCGCATACGGCGACAAAACTTGCGCGCTGTTTTGTGCGTCTGGGCAAGATTTATTTTCGCAATTTATATATAATGTTGTGCCTGATTACCAAGAACGCGTTGCCAATGGCGAACAATGGACTGTTAATAAAAATAAAATATATATGGAACCGGTGGGACGGGTTTCTGAAAATGGCGGAACATGGCGGATAAAAACAACCATACAATCAAACATATCGGGTAATATCGATGTTATCGCATTTGCCAAGGTTGCACGCGATACATCATTATACCCACAAACATTGGGATATTATGTCGCAGACTTTAACGCATACAAGATAAACTGATGAAAAAATTAATAATGTTTTTATCTGGATTATTTTTGCTGGGGTTGACCGGCGGGGCGATATATATCGCAGGCGCAATGTTTGATGTCGGTATATCTCAACAAATAACACCTTATTTTTTCCAACCGAATAATTTATCACAACGGCGACCAGGGATTCCACAAACCCCACGCGATATGGGTGATGCAAAATTCTTGGATTTGTTGGTGCGAAAATATATAACAGAATATTTCTATGTCGCCCCAGATGCAGAAAATATTGCCCGCAGAACCAGCCCAACCGGCGTTATAGCCAGCTTATCATCTGCGACCGTGTTTGATGAATGGCTGAACGGCGAAGCGCAAAATATACAAAAATTAGCCGAAGATAAATCTATGCGAACCGCGCATGTTATTGACAGCATATATAAACCAAGAAACAGTCAATATTGGGTTGTAAATTATGAATTAAAAACATGGTCAACGCCAAATAATTTCAGTATTGCGCCAACTATTACGCGCGGCACAATGTATATGGATATAATATACAGTCCGGAATTTCGCCCAAATAAAGATATTCACGAAATTCATCAATATCTGGAAGATGGCGGGGACCCAGCGGCAGTGTTCTATTTTCGTGTAAATTCTATTATCCAGGGATAAAAAGGTAATGCAACTGAAAAATAAAATTTTTATTGTAATCACAGCTATCCTGTTATGTGTGGGGGCGCGCGCCGCCACAGATGATTTTGATTTCAGCAACTTTGCTATAACAGAGGGCGGAACCCAAGACATAAACAGCGAACCAATTACTATAAATCCAGACGCACAACCAATTACCGTTAACAATTTTGATGTTGCCGGCATTATGCTGGGGGCACCATTTGAAGATGTGCAAACATTGTTTTTCAAGGCCAAAGGACTGTACAGCCCGCGCGAAAAAGACAGTATTGTTTATTCAATTCAAAAAGAATGGAAATATAATCTGGATTACGAATGTCGCCAACAAGGTATCTTTATACCATCTGAACTGGAACAATGTATTAACACATTGGCCAAAGACCGTGGGTTATTATATGCGTCTGAATTACACTTGGTACGCGAAAACACCGGCGAAACAATCGTTGTGTATTTTACCAGTAATGCCACTGACAATGTTGTGTGGCGCGTGCTGTATAATAACGATGTTAATGAAATCGAAGGCGACCATGAAAAATTTGCCGACCAACGCGAAAAAAAGATTCTGGCTTTTTGGCAAGGGGTATTGGATAAATACGGCGCACCAAATGCGGGAACTGACAAATGGGTATCAACCAATAACGCCTATGACCCAATGATGACGGCGTATTACGGTTCGCTGGATTTAGTAGATATGGGCCGATACGCAAATGATGTCGCAACAAATATCCAGGCTGCGCGTGAAAACTTCCAGGCAAAACCGTATGCCTTCTAGGGCACGAGACCCAGGCTTTTTATCTTTACTTTTAACATATTATGTCATAAAATACGCTGAAAAATAGTTAGCATTATATATTTATATTACCAAGGATTCTTAGTTATGAAACCCATTCTTGTCCATGTGCATATATATTATGTGGACCAAATAGATTTTATTCTGAAACACCTGAAAAATATTACTGTGCCATACGATTTATATATAACAATGATATCTGAAAATCCAGATGTTGTTAACAAGATTATGCAATTTAATCCAAATGCACATATAAAAATTGTTGAAAATCGTGGCTATGATGTATGGCCTTTTATTGATGTTATAAATCATCTGAATCTGGATGATTATTCTTATATTATCAAATTGCATACAAAACAAAAATTAAACAATAGTGTCCGATTAGTAGTGCGAAATAATAATAAAAAAATGGTCGTATATGGCGATAAATGGCGTAAAATATTATATTCTATATTGTCCAGTTCAAAAATGTTTAACTATATATTAAACTATTTTGACCAGAATCCAAATGTCGGAATGATTGCATCAAAATATATTACTCATAATAAACCGTATGAATTTAATGTGGTAAAAAAATTAGCCACTGAAAAATATAAAAATTATGTATTCGAACCGACAGATTATTATTTTGTTGTGGGAACAATGTTTATATGCCGTGCAAATATATTCCAGCCTATACAAAAAATGAATATTGGTATAGATTTATTTGATAAACCAACTAAATC
>CALXLO010000019.1 GCA_944389235.1 uncultured Alphaproteobacteria bacterium | reverse complement strand
ATGATCGTGTGCCTGCGCGTATGTGTGCGGCAAATCCGAACCATCGTTGCAAGTGCAGCCCGCAAAATTGCCCACAGAAAATTGGCGGTGCGGCTTTCTGGCAATTGTTTCGTGAATCCTGCTTGAACAGAACGATATAAATATTGACAAAATATTATTTTTGTATATAATATTGTTCGTTAAAAAGTGGGTTTATTATGGACAATGATTTCATTTGCAAATCTTTACAGGGTGCATTGCGTCATGCACGACATGCGTTTATCAAAGATGGCAAGATTTTTATTAATGATATAGTTATTCTGCATGATGCGTCATTGTATAGCGATATATCATTAACGGTTGGTGGTATGCCGATTGATATGTCTAATAATCCTGTTTGGCATGCCCATGCGTGCAATATTATTCGCCGTGTTAATAAAATAGAATCGCGTCGTAATCGTATTCGTTCGGCTATTCAAAGTTTTTCTGACAAAGTTACCCATAATTGCCGCGTCGACGGCTTGTCAGACCAAGAAATAATGGCGCGTATCGCAATAGATAATTTGGCGCACGCATTGCGTCGCCCAATGAATACGACCATTACTTTTAATCCAGATACTATCAGTACTTTGCGTACAACATCAAATCGGGTTGTTATAACCCGTGTCGGTTATATGCACAAGATTTGTTTAGGAAATATTGCATTTTGTCATATTCCGGCAGAACCTGATGCGCGCTGCTTTGTATTAGAAATAGGCGACATGGTTATAAATATCAGTAAAAAAATAAATCAGAGTTTATATACTGATGCTGAAACTTTATTTTTTGATGTATATTCTAAACACATATTACCAAATATGTTGCGTATGGCACATCGCCGTCAAAAAAGTCTGTAATATTTTTATATTTGTATTCCCCAAATTTTTTGCGCACACCATCCGATAATAAATGCCACAACGGATACAGTTGTGCATACTGCCAACATTTCTAAGAAATTTGCGATGTACCGGCGATGTTGTACATGCCCCAGCCAGCAATTAAACGCAAATATTTCCAAAACAGCAATAATAAACATAATTGTTATTTCAATTGCACGATTTTCAAATATAAAAAACGGTAATATTAACGCGGCACATGTTGCCATATATGCACCGCCTGTATATATCGCATATACGATGGCGCGCGCATTCCCATTTGTGCGCATTGCCAGATAATTTGATGCCCCCATAGACAGACTGGCTGTGACAGATGCAATTACGCTGGTTAATATAATTGCATATCGGTCAGCCATTGCAACAGCCAGACCAGCAATTAACCCAGTTAAAGATACCAATGCATCGTGCATCCCCAGCACAATGGCACCAGCATAGTCAAATTTATTCTTGCGTAGCATAACTGATATCTTATCATTATGTACTGATAATTTATTCAGGTATGAAATCATAATGATAATATCGCGTGATTTTTATTTACAAGACCCAATAGCGACGGCATATAAACTGGTCGGGGCGTATTTATGTCGTCAAATGCCAGATGGTTATGTCGTTCGTGCGCGCATTTGTGAATTGGAATTGTATCTGGAAAATGACCGTGCGTGTCATGCGTTTGGTGGGCGATGTACGACGCGTAATGATGCAATGTTTATGGTGGGCGGTCATGCGTATGTGTATTTATGCTATGGTATGCACAATATGTTTAACATTGTGCTGGGGGCGGCAGGTACACCGGCGGCGGTATTGGTGCGTGCGCTGGAATATAAAGAATGCAACGGTCCAGGAAAATTAACCAAGACGCTGGACATTACGCGTAAAGATAACAAACTGGATTTAACCGCCGGTCGCGAGATATGGCTGGAACCGCGCGACAGCACACCAAAAATAAAAACAGGTTCGCGCATAGGTGTTGACTATGCCGGTGCAGATGCACACTTGCCATATCGTTTTATAATTGCAGACAGTAAATATATCAGCAAACCGATTTAATCAATTACAACTGCGCCATTGCGGACGATATTTATGTTATCGCCGTCCAGAACAGCAACGGTACTGGGGGCACCGCCCATTGGTTCAAATGCGTTATCAATTACAATAATATCTGGGAAAGTCTGTTTGATTTCATCTGCGGATTGTAATGTTGGCTGACCAGATATGTTTGCCGATGTCGTTGCCAGGCAATGACCGTCAATCACGCTGCATAATTCCATAAAAGGTTTATAATTCGGCACGCGTACACCGCCAAATACCATGGAATCAGTCCCTGCGACTGGCACACCAATGGTCAGTGCGCCCGGCCAATATTTATCAGCCAATTCAAATGCGCGCGCCGGATAATTTTTCATATAAGGGCGAATATGCGCCAAACTGTCAGACATGATAATCAAGTGCTTGTTCGCAGGGCGCTGTTTTATTTCGAATAATGCATCTGCCCCTGCGCGCGTCGGCAGTGCCCCCAGACCCCAAACTGTATCAGTCGGAAAAGCAATTACCCCACCGGTTTTCAGATGGTTGTTTAACTTTGTGATAAATTCCGCGTTTTGTAAATCTGTCATACTTTGCACAATAAACCCGAATTTTTGCGGTGTAAAGGTAAAATTTATTTTTTAATAATGCTTTTTTTCTTGCATTTATATGACATTTCCCGCAAAATCGCTGGGCGTTTTTTGTTTTTATAATTACTAAGGAGAAACCATAATGAGCAATAAATGGGTATACACATTTGGCAACGGTGCCGCCGAAGGTCAGGCAGATATGCGTAATCTGCTGGGGGGCAAAGGTGCAAACTTGGCAGAAATGAATTTAGTTGGTCTGCCGGTGCCGGCGGGCTTTACCGTTACAACCGAAGTATGCAGATACTATTACGACAATAATCAAACATATCCGTCTGATTTGATGGACCAAGTGCGTGATGGTATTGCACATATTGAAAGTATAATGGGTAAAAAATTTGCCGATATGGATAATCCGTTATTGGTTTCTGTGCGTTCTGGTGCGCGTGTTTCTATGCCAGGCATGATGGATACTGTTTTGAATTTGGGGCTGAATGATGAAACAGTCAAGGCATTGGCGCGTCATTCTGGCAATGAACGGTTTGCATACGATTCATATCGTCGTTTTATCATGATGTTTTCTGATGTTGTTCTGGGGGCAGATATTGATTTGTTTGAACATACCTTGGAACGCATGAAAGAAGACAAAGGATACAAGGTTGATACAGAATTGACTGCTGACGACTTGAAAGAATTGGTTGAAAAGTTCAAAGAAATTGGCATCAAGATTGGCAAGGTATTCCCCCAAGACCCATGGGAACAATTAAAACTGGGAATCGGCGCGGTCTTTGGCAGCTGGATGAGCAAGAAAGCCATCACATATCGCAAACTGAATAATATCCCGGGCGATTGGGGTACAGCGGTAAATGTCCAGGCGATGGTGTTTGGTAATTCTGGGGATGATTCTGCAACGGGTGTGTGTTTCAGTCGTGACCCGGCAACAGGTGAAAATAAATACTATGGTGAATACCTGATTAATGCCCAGGGCGAAGATGTCGTTGCTGGTATTCGTACACCGCAACCAATGAGCAAGGATGATTCCGGTCGTCCATCACTGGAAGAAACTATGCCGGCTGTCTATAAAGAACTGTGCGATGTTCGTGAAAAGTTGGAACGGCATTATAAAGATATGCAAGATATGGAATTTACTATCGAACATGGCAAACTGTGGATGTTGCAGTGCCGTAATGGCAAACGCACGGCGGCGGCGGCTGTTCGCATGGCGGTTGAAATGGTCGAAGAAGGCCTGTTGACCAAAGAAGAAGCAATCTTGCGTGTGGGTGCAGACCAATTAGACCACTTGCTGCATCCGATGCTGGACCCCAAGGCAGAAAAAAATGTTATTGCAACTGGTTTGCCGGCATCCCCAGGTGCCGCCGTGGGCCAGGCTGTGTTTACCGCAGATGATGCTGAAAAATGGGCCGCAGATGGTAAAAAAGTTATGCTGATTCGTGTTGAAACATCGCCCGAAGATATCGCAGGTATGAATGCCGCCCAGGGCGTTATTACTGCGCGCGGTGGCATGACATCGCATGCGGCGGTTGTGGCGCGCGGCATGGGTACACCGTGCGTGTCTGGGTCGCCGGATATCAAGATTGATTATGAATCCAAGACAATGAAAACAACATCTGGCGCAGTTATTAACGAAGGCGATTGGGTTTCTATTGATGGTGCCCGCGGTCAAATTATCGCCGGCCAGGTTCCAACAGTTTCTGTTGAATTAACTGGAAACTTTGGCACATTGATGAAATGGGTTGATGAAATCAAAACATTAAAGGTCAAGGCAAATGCCGAAACACCGAAAGATGCCAAACAAGCACGCGATTTTGGTGCCGAAGGTATCGGTCTGGCGCGTACAGAACACATGTTCTTTGACCCAGCGCGAATCCAAGATATGCGCGAAATGATTTTGGCTGATGACGAAGCAGGTCGTCGTGCGGCACTGAACAAATTGTTGCCGTATCAGCGCGCGGACTTTGTAGAATTGTTCAAGATTATGGACGGGCTGCCGGTTACAATTCGCTTGATTGACCCACCGCTGCATGAATTTTTGCCGCATACCGATGCAGAAATTGCAGAACTGGCGGCACATATCGGCAAAAGTGTTGAATTTGTCAAGGCGCGCGCTGATGCGCTGCATGAACAAAACCCGATGTTGGGACATCGTGGATGTCGTTTGGCGATTACATATCCAGAAATTTGCGAAATGCAAACCCGCGCAATTTTGTCTGCGGCGATTGAATGCAAGAATGCCGGTATTCGCGTGTTCCCGGAAATAGAAGTTCCATTGGTCGGTTCCAAGAAAGAAGTTGATATTGTCAAGGCAGTTATTGATGCGACGGCTGATGCGTTATTTGCAGAAACCGGCGACAGTGTTGAATACACTGTTGGTTCAATGATTGAATTGCCGCGTGCAGCGTTGCTGGCGGACGAAATTGCCACCAGTTGCGAATTTTTTGAATTTGGCACAAATGACTTGACCCAAACAACATTGGGTATGTCGCGTGATGATACCGGCAAGATTTTGGATGAATATCGTGCCCGCGGTATTTATGTCGCAGACCCATTTGCATCTGTGGACCAGGCGGGTGTTGGTCTGTTAATCCAAGATGCAGTTGATAAAGCGCGCAAGACCAAGGGCGAAAATATCCACTTGGGCGTATGTGGTGAACATGGTGGGGACCCTGCATCAGTTGAATTTTTCCATCGTATTGGTTTTGATTCTGTATCATGCAGTCCGTTCCGTGTGCCAATTGCGCGTCTGGCGGCGGCACAAGCAGCGGTCAAATACCCGCGTAAATAAAAAATCGCCCGTTCGGGCGATTTTTTATTGCGATGATATTGTATGTCAGATTTCAACAGATTTTTATCACTTAAAAATTATAACTGATGGCCAGGCCGGTAAAATTAAACCCACGATTAATGTCTGTGAAATCACCGTTTGAAAAATGTTGGGTAAAAATTTCTAGGTGCCAATCATTGCCCAGGTTTTTTCCAATAAAAACGCGTTCGCCAAAAACCAAACGACTGGTCACATATCTGTCGCGACTGTCGCGCATATATGGCCCCAGCCCCAGTCCGATATAAAAACCACGCCAATTTACCAATGCAACATCCCACGATACCCCGACCGCAAAGAAAGACAGTCCGCGGTCATGTCCATACCCGAAATTTTGCATAACATTAAAATTCATGCGCGACGGCAGACGAAATATGTCAATTGGTTGACTGTATTGCAGCATCGCAAATGTCATTGGTTCAAATTCCCATAAAAATGGGTCAACCATTTTGAACAGTGTCCCAGGTCCAGTTCCTTGGGCGGCATAGATTGCAATGCCGTTTTTATTACCCTGGCCAAACATTGGGTTAATGTCGCTGGCCATTGCAGGAGCAGCCACCATTAAACAAATTAAAAACAGGTTAATATATTTTTTCATCGTTTGGCAATTATATCACGGATTTTATAAAAATAAAAATGAATAAAGATTTACATTGTTTGTCGCGGGTTTTCTTATTTACAGACCGCTGTAAAAATGATATAATTATACAAAAGTACGGGTAAAATGTATGCAACATTATACCCAAAACAACGGGTTTTCCGGTCGTTTCCGGATTTCAGGGAGAGTTTAATGAAAAGCCGTAATTTCGCAGAATCATTAAAAAATGCGATGGGTACAATGTTCCTGCTGGCGGGTGCGTTTTTTGTATGTTCAACATTATTGTCTATGCGTGCGGTGTTGGCGGACCCGATTGCCCCAACCGGCCAGGCAACAATTTTATTGCCCCAGGCGCAACGCGCTGGAACTGCATCGCGCCCGGCAACATCGCGCGGTAATTCTGCAAATATTGTGTCCCGCGGGGCTGATACAACATCTGGGGTTGTAACACAATCACCGCGTGCAAATGCGTCTTCGCGTGCGGTTGTGTCGCGTGCGGCAACAACGGCGGCTGTTGCGCCGGCAACAAGTGCAACAACATCTGCGTCGCGTGCAACGGCGACAACATCTGGGCGGCCGACAATGGCGACATCGTCGCGTGGGGTAAATGCGGTAAACGCTGCATCACGCGGAACAACATCAACTGCGTCGCGTAATGTTGTATCGCGTGGTACAACAAATACTGCGTCCCGCACGGCAAATGGCGGTGGTATGGTATCGCGTAATGTTATATCGCGTGCGACAACCACTAATCCATCGCGCGTATCATTACAGGGCAATGCCATCCGGGGCAGTTATTCAACAAATTCTAATTCTTATACATATCTGTCCAGTCGGCTGTATACCGGCAACTATTCAAACATTATTGATTCTTCAACCGGTCTGATTTCGGCCGAGGCATATAATAACTGTATGGAATCGTATTATGCGTGTATGGATGAAATTTGTACTGCGCGTAATGCGGCGCAACGGCGCTGTGCATGTGCTGGTCGGGTCAAGGCATTTGCAGATGCCGAAGCAAAATTGGAACAAGCCAACGAAGAATTGATAAAAGTTTCTGGTGAATTAGCGTTATTAATTGCAACCAAAGGTAAAGATATCAGTGCCGCATTCCAATTAACCGAAGCGGAACAGGTTATGAATTGTGTTTCTTGGCAAGAGGTTACGAAACAATATGGTATAAATTCTGAAGAAGCTATTGAATGGTGCAATAATCATGGTATATATGGTGAAGATGGTGGAAATTTAACAACATGCAATAAGCCAAAATATTGTTCTTCGGATGGTAATACTTTTGGGTTTAATATAGATGATTTGTCCGGCGATAGCAGTGATATTTTGGCATCATTACAATCATGGGCAAAAGCAAAAGATAATACATTAACAATATTACAGACAGATGAAAACAGTTTGACATCTAATTTAGATGCTTTGACTGGGGTTGTTGGTAATTTGGCCGGTATCGGTGGCAGTTTATCCAGCAGCGATGAATTAAAAGATTCTTTGGCAGAAACATGGGGATACGAATTATTTGAATATGCGCATAATAATGTGTGTAATCGTGTTCTGGATTCTTGCTTTAACGGAATTTATGAAGCATGCGGTACACCCCCTGATAATCGCAGTTGCGGCAATGCGCGTACAGTATGTCCATATAATTACAACAGTTATATTTCTGTAAATAACACGGGTACATACGAACTGAACTTTATTACCCCCAGTGATGGTCAGTATACTGCGTCAAATTCTGCGACATGCTTTGGCTATACATCTGCCTCAGGCGACCCGTATGCAGACCTGCGCGGACCCGTTGCCGATGCACGCCGCAGCATTATGCAGAAATATGCGCTGGATGCAAATGCCGATTGCGATTTGTATGGTGAACAATTAAGTACAACCGCACAAAATATCGGTTATCAAAAGGTTGCTGCACAACAGGCATTGCAACAAAAGCGTCTGGAATTTTATCAAGAAGAACAGACAGAAATTGCAAATAATTACAAAACGGCAATTAATAACTTTAATGAATGCTTGGCAGAATTGTACGATTGCTATACAACCCAAGAATCGTCGCAGCCGAATTGGAGCACCAGCCGCATTAAAACATATTGCGCCCAGGTGTCTAATGTACCGCATTGTTATCAGCAAATGATTTGCGGCGCACCAAACAGCACATTGTTGGCGGTTATTGATAAAGAAGACCCAGAAGATGCGTGTAATAACTCACCCGATTACGCAACCAATACTTGCCGCAATGTTATAACACTGACGGAAATATTGGACGGTAATTTTGCCCAAGGTGCCGCGGAAGATACATCAAAGGGTATGCGTGAACAATGCTTGCAGAAATATGGTATTGATGGTGTCCGTAATTGGACCAGTACAAACAGTGGTTCAAATGTTGGTTGGACGGCGGTAACATGCCCATCGGGTCAACATGCAGAAAATAATAGTTGTGTACCAAATACCAAATCTTGCACACACAGCGATGCGCAGGCCGCAACAGCAACCCAGACATGGAACAGCAATACTCAATCATGGGGCGGGTGCGTGTTGCAGACTTGTAAAACAGGTTATACCGTTCAAAATGGACAGTGTGTTCAACAATAAAAAATCGCCCAAATGGGCGATTTTTTATTACATCAAGTATCTTTTATAAATACATTATCTGGCTTTTGTTGAAAAAATTGTGCAAAACGCTTGACTTTTTGTGCAAAAATGTTATCTTTTGCATAAACTTTTATACAAAACAGAACAAGAACATTACAAAAGAGAAAGAAAATGAGCAATTTTGCAATCTTTCAAACCGGTGGCAAACAATATCGTGTCCAGGCGGGCGATGTTATCAAGGTTGAAAAACTGAATGCCGACGGTACCGTTGAATTTGACCAGGTTTTAATGCTGGGGGACCGGGTTGGTGCACCATTTGTTGATGGCGCACGCGTCGTTGCCCAGGTTGTGGAACAAAAACGCGCACCCAAGGTTTTGGTGTTCAAGAAAAAACGCCGTCAGAACTATCGTCGTACGCGCGGTCATCGCCAGCATATCACCGTATTAAAAATCACAGAAATCAAGGGCTAAATTTCTGGTGAAATATATAATCCAGAAATCAAAGGAGTTTAATTATGGCACATAAGAAAGCAGGTACATCAACCGCCAACGGACGCGATTCCGCGGGTCGTCGGTTGGGTGTCAAGAAATCCGGCGGCAGCCGTGTTATTCCGGGCAATATAATTATTCGCCAACGCGGTACATCGGTTCATCCGGGTTTGAATGTCGGCATGGGCAAGGACCATACATTGTTTGCGAAAATCGCGGGCATTGTACATTTCAAACGCGGTTTGGGCGACAGAAAGACTGTTTCTGTTTTGCCGGAAACCACAGACAAATAAAAAAATCGCCCGATTGGGCGATTTTTTATGCAATTAATCCAGTGAAAGATATTGAATACCAATATACCCGCACACAATGAC
>CALXLO010000018.1 GCA_944389235.1 uncultured Alphaproteobacteria bacterium | reverse complement strand
ATAAACACCCCAACCAGCGCAATTCCCAATGTAGATTTTATAACATCATCTATGATACTGCGTATATTACGCCCACCATTTGGGAAAATCGGCCAGCCTTTGAACAGCCACGACAGCAGCATTAATGGCAACATTATTAAATCCATAGACAACTTTATAAAGACTTCCAAAAAATATAACGGCACCGGCAACAATGCAAAAAAGAACAAAACTAAAATCAATAAACCCGCCAAAAACACCGGGACATTTGGAAATATAGGAATTACCCACATAATCTTGTGCATATATTCTTCGTTAAATGCCATATTCAGCATAGTCCATCCGACCGTCATCCCCAATCCAGTCATTTGATGTACATTGGCAATTTCACATGCCAAACTGTGGCGCAAGTTCGGCGAAAAAGCCCCTGAATTGGCGGCATCAACGCTGGCAGATGATGGGTCTGCCAATGCAGTTGCCACGATACATTCTGCAAATTCGTCGTCGCCAGCAACAACCCTGTTCAGCGATAGGCCAACATTAAATATTGGTTCTATTACCACAGTGGTTAACAAGCGTGGCAAAGGTGCCATTAACAATGCGCCCACAAGTGTCAGTTTTATTAATTGTGTACCAAAATTTCCGGTCAAAGACCATGGTTCTTCTATTTTTGCGTTAAAAAATCCGGAAAATATTTTCCATGCAAACCATACCGCCATCAGTGCCGCCGCAAACGGCAAAACAACAGAACCAATCGCACTGTATACCCGTGGCACCAGTCCACCCATTGTTGCCAATATGTCTGAAAACATCTGGCATGACCAGCATGTTGAAAAAAAGTTCAGCGCATCTGCCATATTAACTGGTGCCATGGTACGATATATTGAAAAACCGGCAATAACACCAACGCCGGCAATTGCCCCAACAACAAATGGCGCAACAGCCCCCGCCGAAAATGGCAGGAAAGATAAAAAAATTATCCAGAATTTTTTTAACCTGTTCATTGTTTTTAAGTATATCATATTTTGCCGCAAATGTGATATAATTGATAAAGATAATTAAATATAACGAAAGAGAATGTATCGTCCGAAATCAAAATTCTTTTCGGTCTTAGTGCGTATAGCCCCCATTTTTTCATTAATAATGGGCGTGTTTATGCCGTGCGCAGCATTTGCCGCAGATAATACATCTTTGATAGACGCATTAAATTTAGCGCCATTTATTCCGATGGTTTTAGACGCGTTGATGATAATCGCCACAGGTGGATACGAATTTTTTGTCGGAAATGGTGATGGAATTATTTATATTCTGATATGGGGATTTTTGGCAGTATCATTGGCATTATATCTGTTAAAAATGTATTTCCCGAAAACATGGGTTGCATTTTTCGGGTTTTCCGGCGGCGGCGAAATGTATGACGGCATAGACGGAATGACCATCGCAACAAATATGTTGAAACCTGCGCTGCGCGCAATTATTGCCGCCACAGTATTATTACAATTAAAGCCGATATATCTGACAGAATGGCTGGTTAATCCGTTCCTGCAATTTGGTGCACTGTATACCGAAAGCATAACAAACACTATAAACCAAGCCGGTGTTTCTGGACCAAAAATAGAATGCCCACCATCAGTTATTCAACAAGGGTGGATTTCTGAATCCAGTTGTGAATTTCTGGTTCAACCGGTTGCCGATATATCAAATGCAAATAATCAAATAATCAAGGCCGGGGTTGATTTCTTTACGCGCGGATTGCGCGGCATGATGACACTGGTACCGCACGGTGGTGAAAATCTGTTAAATGTAGTAACGGGTCTGGTATTAATATTTACTTTTGTTGCCAGTAATTTATTTATGGCATTGTTAATTATCCAGGCAATATTTAACTTTGGCATGGCATTGGTGTTATATCCATTTCAGGTTCTGGTATATGTGGTCAAGCCTAATGACAAATGGATGGATATATGGCCGGCATTTGGCGGAATTACCAAGGCACTGCAACGACTGGTTATAACCATGATTGCGTGCGCGTTCATATTGTGTATAAATATCGCGATTGTAAAGTCTTTGTTCCAATGGTCATCGTCTGTATTTGTCGTCGCCGCAGGTGGTGCCGCATCATCAAATGTTCCCCAAGTCGCCAATACTGCGCTGGGATTTGGCCAGCATTCAATATTGTGGCTGTCATCAATACTGACATTCTATTTAATGATGCGAATATTCAATTTAACGCGCGAACAATTAAACAACTATGTCGGCAGCGGCATGGATAATCTGTATAACCAAGTAAAAAGCGATACAAACATACTGGCACAACGAATTAAAAATCTGGGCAAGACAATCGGACTGGGCAAAAAGAAATGAACGAATTTATGAATAATTTGATAGATTCTTCTGTGCAGTGTTGGGGCTGTCCGGTGTTTGACCGTCTGTTCCAGATTATATCTGATGCGGCGGCATCTGTTTACAACCAGTTCGTTGTTTTTTGTGCGATACTGTTTTGCATTTTATTTGCGTTTTATGTAATTAATGCCGTATGGCAAAATATGAAAAGTGATAACCCAGACCCATGGTTCAAAAAATCTATCAAACCTGTAATTATAAACTCTTTGGTGTCATTAACATTTCTTAGCATGGGTGTGTTTTTACCGCGCTTTATCACAACAATTACTTTTGAACCTGTGGCAGATATAGCATTGGTTTATACACAAAGTATGCTGCAAACAAATAATGATATAGTAAATGAACGCGTTACATATCAACCAATGGGAATGTCTGATAACGGTTTTTTCAGACCGCAACTGCGCGATAAAATAATTATGCTGATGAAAACAACAATTACCCAATTTCAATCGTATATGAAAATGGGAATTGCATTGATGGACGGCGCATTTTCAATACGCGCATTATTAGGCATTGGTAATTTAATTAAACACATTATTTTGTTCTTTGTCGGGTTTTATGTTTTTTATGGTTTTATAAAATTCTTTGTACGATTCTGTTTTTATTTTGCAGATATTATTGTTGCGATGGCTTTCTTTGCGTTCTTGTTTCCATTGTCGCTGATATTGGCAGCATTCAAAGGTGCCGACAATGTGCCGTCTTGGCTGTCAACATTGGGTAAAAGCATTGGCACCCAGCAAATAAAAAACTTAATAAATGCAATTATTGCATTGGCCGCAGCCGTATTAACATATACAGTTATAATGGTAATAATTTCTAAATTCTTTGCGGCACCTGGGCAATCATCCGCAGAAATTATGACCATGATAACCAGCGGTAATATATTATCCAGTGATTTGTCTTTTGATAATCTGGAAATGATGACCATTGCATCGTGCGTCGTGTTAATATATGTGATAAACTTTATATACTCGCAGATACCCAATGTAACGAAAATGGTAATGGAATCATTCGGCGTTGGCGAAGAAAAAGCATTATCTGAACAACTGGCAAATGACGCAATGCAATTAACCAAGGCTGTTGCCAACACCGCTAAAAACATCGGTGCCACAATCATAAGTGGCGGAAAATCCGATGATAAAAAAACAGATACCGATAAACCAAAGGATTCAGGCAAATGAAATCATCACTGATTATGATTGCCATACGATTTCTGATGGGCGCAATTGCGTTGGGTATCGGTATATGGTACCTGTCTTCATCAATCAGCGGTGCAGCACTGACATATACCAGCATGGACAATTTCTTAAATGCAATCGGTGTTCAAAATGGCGACATTGCAACCGCAAACGGATGCTTTCTGTGTAAATACATCAGTGAATTGTTTGCAGTTATTGGGCGGGCGGCTGAAATGTTCTGGACCGCAATGGTTGATAATATATGGATACTGCTGGCAATTGGTTTTGGTATATTTTTATTTATTTATACCGCACAATATATATTTGATGCGGCAAAAAAAACACAAACACTGGATACAAATGAAAAAAAACTGGAACTGGCGGGATGGTTTGACAAAGTATGGCGCCAGGGCGCACGTGTACTGATTGTCGGCGCGCTGATGGGCGCATTAGGTATGGGGGGTGTTGGCGCGTTAAAAACGGTTGCGAACATAACCATTACGCCGGTGCTGTTTGTCGGCGCAGAATTGTCTATGGCGGCAACAGGGGTCAGTGATGCTGCGACATGCGGCGCAATGACCAATACCACAACAGGTACAGAAAACGATATATTGAACCCAATATTGCAGCCTTTTATGTGTGTTATGGGAAATATAAACAGTGTCATGCTGGCCGGGGCAGCGGGTGGATTTTCATTAATGAATTACGCGTGGCTGGATATGGGGGGTGGCGCGATAACATGGGTTGTTGGCCTGGCGTTAGTATTGATATTTTTAATCATCGGTTTTGATTTAGTATTCCAAGTATTATCTGTGGTATTCAAATTAGTCTTTGTGATAATATTCTTGCCATTATTACTGGCGGCGGCGGCATTTGAACAAACTTGGTCGTTGGCATCTGGGGTTGTAAAAAAATCAATTGACCTGTTAGTTAAAACAGCAATCCAAGTCATAGGGATAACATTAAAAGTCTTGATTATATATGCCGCTGTTTCTTTTGCCGCAGACGAATATTTCCCGGGTCCCCGCGACGGATACAGTGCAATATTACCACCAATGATGGGCACAACCATGGAAAACCCAGATGCCCAAACACTGGCAGTGGCAAATGTATTCGCAACATGTGAACGCGTTGCAACGGCTGATGGTGAAATGGATAAAGACGCATTCAAAAACTGCTTTACCGCGCAACGCGCAAATGTTGAACGCCAATACCCAGGGGCATTTGACTTTATGGGCGACGCATGGGGATTCTTGCTGATGATGCTAGGGTTGGCGTTATTATATTTCTATATTGTAAAGCCGAAAATTAATAATATATTGGGGCTGGATAAAATCGGCAAAGACGAACAATTTGATTTTGGAAACTGGGCAAAAGATTTAGGTAAAAAAATCTGGCATGCACCAGTACAAATATTTGAAACAATATCCAAAGCAGTCGGTAAAAAATAAAAATGAAATTATTACGACGCATCTTTATTGGAATTTTTGCAATCGCGATTATGGCGACATCAATATGTGCGCACGCTGCAACTAATTTGCCAATGGCAGAAATTGGCGACTATGGCACTTGGGCAACCGATGGCAATATTGAACTGTTTAATAACAACCTCCGTCGCGATATCGCAGATTTCCAAGCACAAACAACAACGCAATCGTTGGTGCCAGATTATGTCCCAATTGAAGCCCGCATTGGCATCGCACTGATGAACGGGTTATCGCTGGTGGGGCAAGTATTAGATGGTTCATTGGTACGCTTTGTTATTATATTTTTAATTGTTGCGTATATATTCTGGATAATATTTGAAACATATAACATGATGACCCGCGGTTCCAGCGCAATGGAATTAGGGGTTAATTTGGTTAAAAAGGGCGCAGTTCTGGCAATATGGATTATTATATTATCTGTTGGTGCAGGACGCGTTTTTATGTGGGTAATGTCGCCAATATTGGGCGTGGCAACATATTTATCTGATTTAATATTGAACGGTGTGGTATCTTTTATCGGCACAGAATTACCCGACACATGCGCGGCAATACACCAATATGCCGCCGCACATATATCGCCTGATATGCCAATTGATGCAGACGCAGTGGCAAATCTGATGTGTGTACCAACGCGACTGTCTGGATTTTTTGCGACTGCGATTGCTGCTGGATGGCAATGGGTAATAACCGGCATCGGCACCAGTGCGTTTACTGTATTGGTTGGGGTGGCATTTATATGTATATTTGTTTATATCGGATTTAAGTTCGCATTAATGGCACTGGGGGTAATTGTTGACTTGTTTTTGGGCATATTGATGTTGCCATTTACCGCCATTGCAGAAACACTGGGCAAAACATCATACAAAGGAATCGCCGGCGATATCTTTAACGGATTTTTAGGATTGTTCAACCCAGAATCATTGTCGGTGCAAATTCAACGATTTATCCAAGCGGCCATATATTTTGTTGCCCTGTCAGTAATCATTGCACTGTGTGCAGCATTGTTGTCTGGTACAATTACCACAGATATGTCAACCCAGATTCCAACACTGGAAAACAATGGGTTTATTGTACCACTGTTAACAGGATGCTTGGTCGCATACTTGGCAAATCATGGCGGCAAAATTGCGGAACAATGGGGCGGAAAAGTCAATGCTGCATTTGGTACAGACCTGGGTGCTAATGTTAAAAAAATGCTGGGCAGTGTTGGTGGATTAATAAAAAAATTACGCAAAAAATAATCCAATAAAAATACACAGATTGCTTAACCTGCGAATTTAACAAACTGGCGCGCGACTTTCTTGATACCGCGTGTTTTGAATGCGACGGTTAAAATATCGCCATTATCTTCTATGACAACGCCGCTGCCCATTTCGGAATGATTAACCAATTTGCCAACCACAGATTTATTTTCTGGGGCGGTCAAACGCGTTTTTCGTGGGGAATTATTATACGACATATAATTGGGCACACGGTCCGCAGACATAGCGTATGCACGCGGTGTACCACCGTGAAATTCTAAAAACACGGGGTCAATTTCATAAATAAACCGACTGGGCAAATTATATTGACGATTACCAAACACCATGCGCGACATTGCATTAATAATTATTGCACGACACCGCGCGCGCGTAATTGCGACATAGGCCAGTCGTCGTTCTTCTTCCAGTCCCCCAGATTGCACCGCCATGTCATTTGGGAAAATGCCTTCTTCCCATGCGGGTAAAAAAACGGTATCAAATTCTAATCCCTTGGCCGCATGGATTGTCATTACACTGACCGCATCAGATGCTGTCGGTGCGGCATCATCAGAATCATTATCATCTGTTGTCATCAACGCAGCATGTTCCAAAAATTCTGGCAAAGTATCATATTTTGCAATAACATTCGTTATCAATTCACGGATATTATCCAATCTGTCTGGGGCATCTGAGTCTTTGGATTCGCGCCACATTTTAATATAACCAGAATTATCCAGTAATTTTTGTGCTGCATCCATTGGGGCGATTGACGACCAATCAAAATCAAACGCAGACAAAAGCTCGTCCGCTGCGGCGCGTTGCTTGCCTGATAATTGTGCTGTGCGTAATCCAGACATTAAATTTTCGCCCGCACTGCGCAACTTTGCAATCGCAGATGGCCCAAAACCGCGACGCGGTCGACCAATAATTCGCATAAAAGAAATATCATCAAACGGATATACCAACAACCGCAAATATGCAATTGCATCGCGTATTTCTGCACGGTCATAAAACTTGGTTGCGCCAATCAATCTGTACGGTACGCCACGCGATGTAAATTCTTCTTCGAACATGCGCGACAAAGACCCTGCACGAATTAATATTGCATAATTTGAATACGGCGTATCATCAGATTTCCGCATGATAGTGTCTGCAACCAAGCGGGCTTCGTCAAAATCAGTTGGTACAGTTAAAACATAGACCGGTTCCCCCACAGACGCACTGTTCGCAGTACGCAAATCTTTGCCCAGTCGACCAGAATTATGTCGTATCAATGAATTTGCCGCACCCAATATATTTGATGTACTGCGATAATTGGTTTCCAGACGAATAATCTGGGCATTTGGAAATGTTTGTTCAAAATTTAATATATTTTTGATTTCTGCCCCGCGCCATGAATAAATAGACTGGTCATCATCACCGACACAACAAATATTTGGATTATCGTTCCCGCGCGTCAACATTTCCAAGAACTGCATTTGTGCCGCATTAGTATCTTGAAATTCATCAACCAATATATACTTAAATTGTCGTTGATATCGCAATAAAATATCAGGCACATTATCAAATAATTGCAGCACTTTTAATATTATATCGCCAAAATCAACCGCGCCTAATCGCGTTAATTCCGCATTATATGCGTCCATAATTTTTACCGCTGTTGACGAAGTTTTGTCCACGCTGTGCAGACCACGGTCTTTGATTGCAGAAATTCGTTCTATCCAATCGGATGGATTAAAATCTTTGATATCCAATCCCATATCTGCCAGAACATTTTTTAATACAGACTTCTGGTCATCTTCGCCATATATTAAAAAATCACGACGCAATCCTGCTGCGGCCGCATTTGCGCGCAATATACGCAAGCATATTGAATGAAATGTCCCACACCATAAATCACCGGGATACCAATTTGCACCCGGGGCAGCAAATGATGCAATACGATTTTTCATTTCATTTGCGGCCTTGTTTGTAAAAGTCAGGGCTAATATTTGCCATGGTGCCGCCAAATCATTATCCAAGATATATGCAATACGCGTAGTTAGCACGCGCGTTTTACCAGTTCCCGCCCCAGATAAAACCAGCAACGGCCCTTCGGTCGTTTTTACAGCAAGTTCTTGTTCCGGATTAAGATTTTCTAGCATTAAATTCACCAGCACATTATAATACAGAAAGTTTAGTTATCAAAAAGTTATTTTACGGGGGATTTTATGGGGCGTGTTATTTGTTTTGATATTGAAACCACAGGTCTGGAATACATGCGCGGCGACCGCTGTATTGAAATTGGCGCGGTTGAAATGATTGATGGTAAAATAACAGATAATACTTTCCATGAATACATCAATCCAGATGGGAAAATTATCCCACCCGATTCGTATATGGTACATAAAATTTCAAATGCTTTCCTAGAAGACAAACCTAAGATGGCAACTGTTGCGCCAAAATTTTTGGAATTTATCGGCGACAGTCCGATTGTCGCCCATAATGGCGCAGACTTTGACTTTCCATTTATAAACCATGAATTACAAATGGTTGGCATGCCGCAAATTCCACGCACCCAGCAACTGGATTCCATTATAATCGCACGCAATCGTGTATTTGGTCCCAAAAGTTATTCGCTGGACGCGCTGGCAAAATGGTATGGAATATCACTTACCGCGCGCGCAGATGCACACGGCGCGTTGATTGACGCAGAAATTCTGGCCAAGGTATATAAAGAATTGGAAAACACTGCCCCGGCACCAGACGCATCAGAAATAATTGCAAAACAACATGCAGATTTTCTGAAACACCCAAAAGTTGGTACTAATTTTCCACATCGCAAATTTCCGCCACACCCAGATGAACTGGCGGCGCATAACGCGTTTATGGAAAAAATAATGGCATAAAAAAACGCGCTGATTGCGCGTTTATTTATTTACTAATTTTTTACACAAACACCACTTTGCATGGTATATCCTGAATTGCATGTACATGTATGTGCCGTCATATCAAATGTTGAATTTTCTGGACACAACAACGATTGATAGAACATTTCAGATATACTATTAATACAACCATCTTCATTTGAACAGCTGGTCGTATCACTATCAAACACTGCATACGCGCATGTCAGTGCAACATTGCGGCACGCACCGCGCATAACGCGATATATGCTTTCCACACTGGCATTTGATGACCATGCGTTAACCTGGGTTACTTGTTGATTATAGCAATTTGCCACATCAACCATACAATTTGACGCATAGTCTGAAATAATTTGGCTTTGTGCGGCCTTGATATTAACCATTGCGCGTTGAACATAATTTACAATAACATCATTATATGGGTCATACTTATCATCAGAATTATATGTATACTGTTGACACCGGTCTAATACTGCGCGACACAGACCACCATCTGTTACCTCTTCCCCCATACCGATTTTTTGCAATAAATACTTTACAACATTTGAACCGTTTGTTGCGGTGCTGGTATTACTATATGCTGTCCGCAAAAAATCCTCGGTAATTGCAGAATTATCATAATCACTCATTAAATCGCGTATTTTTGTTATATCTTGACCCAATACAACATTACCATTTTCATCAATATAATTCTTGGTCGGGTCCAGACATTTTGTATAATCTGCGCCACATACCATATCATCTTTCATACATGTTTCCAGCGCCGCAATACATCCCTTGGCATCATATTGATTTTTATTTTGCATAACCGCCAAACGCGCCTTTTGCAGCATCAAGTTTGCACTGCGCACATTTGATACCAGGTTTTCGTTCATCTTTTGTAAACCCTGTTCATACGCGATGCAATCTTTATCAATTGCCAGGTCATAATTACCGGTAATTTGATTTATATTTGCACCGGCTTCTTCGCATTGGTTCAGAACTGTTTTACACCGGTTTTTCGCCGCGTTATATAATGCGGTGCCGCGCAGGTTTGAAAAACTGGTGGTATTAGTATTCAAGAAATCTAGACTGAATAAATCGCTAATTTCCGATGAAAAATTCAAATCCATATCCAATCCGAAACCTGAACTAGACGCACTGGATGTATACGAGTTAGACGAACTGGGGTCAATAATTAATTCTTCTATTTCTTCCAGCATATTACGCGTTTCGGTTGTATCTGTCATGCCAGACATAGCCTCTTCAGCCTCGGTCGCGTTCATGATTGCCCGGATTTCATCGGCGGACAACCCGACATATCTGATTAATTGTGCGACTTCGTTTAATTGCGTATTTGCGTCTGTTACAGCGCGTTCAACATCTGCATAATTAGATAAATTTGCCGAACAAGAACACCGCTTTTGATTCGCATCTATGACCGAACAAAATTGGTCCATGCAATCGTTATACTGTTGTTGGCATGACGCATTCAAATCCGCCGTTTGTTCTAATCTTTCTTTGGCCTGGGCAATGGTTTCAGCCGTCTGGGCAGTATCCACAGATGTTGTAGCACGCGATTGCACGGCGCGGGCTTCGCTGGCGATATTTGAACCGGTGTATACATCTGTGCCATCAATTGTGGCGCGACCGCCAACCTCTGCCGTAGATGGACGCAAAGTCAACCCAGCACGGCGAATTGCCGGATTGTTGTTTATACTGGCGGCTTCGACCCGTGCATTACGACCAACAGTGCTGACTGTGGCCTCTAAATTTTCACGGGCAGTATTAACATGCGGCGCATTAACAGAACGCGATACAGAAATATTGCGTTGCCCTGCCGACCCGCGTGGCGATTCTGTTTCAGTCGCATCCAAGTCAACTATACGCGAACCTGCGCGTACAACATTGGCGTTATCTGCATTGGTTTTAGTGCCAGACGATGCCGTGCGGCTGACAACATTACGGGTTTCTGTTGTGGTTGCTGCGCGTGATGTGTTTGATGTATTTGCACCAGATACACCCACTACCCCGCGCGATGGTCCGGAAACATCAGACTGAATTGCCGTTGTTCGTGTCGCCGCCCCGCGCGATGTTTCCACCGCCCCAGATTGACGCGTCGTTGGCGTTGCCCCAGACGACGCATTACCAGACGACGGCAACGCACGCGATGCAGTTATTGCACCGCTGTCGGCAAAGGCAAACGGCGCTAATAATATTGCCGTTAAAAAGAAACTAAATACAGTCTTGTTCATTATTAAATAATTATATCACAAGAATTATTTACATAAAAGACCAAAGTTCAAATACATGATACTTATCGCATCACACAAATCATTTGAAATAGCAAAATATTTGTGTGATAATAAACACGCATTGGTTGATTATTAATGTGGGGTCTAGAAGTCTCTCCAACTGGGTTGGAGGGTTGCGAATATATTGAATAAGCAACGCTATTTTGTATTTAATAGTTGTTAACCTCCAACCGCCCTTAATCACGGCGGTGTTTTTTATAAAAATAAAACAAAGGGGGGAAACATGAATGTAATACTAGTTGATGCCAGAAGATATGGCCATGTATTAAAAGGCGCAAGAAAAACTGTAAGACTGGATAAAAACGATGCTGCAAAAATGTTTGGTATCAGTGCCACAGAATTACGCAGTTATGAACGGGGTTCAGCATTAATATCAGACAGTGTATTAACACGATTATTTACATACGGATATATGTTAATGATTGCCCGTAAAAATATTAAAAGAAAAGAACAAGATTGTTAGCCGCTGGCGGGGTGGTTAATTGGTGCGGGGGCTGAATGCAACCGTTCGCCATAGTGGGCACAGGCACCGCAACGCTGTCCGGTTGCGGTGTTGCGGTTAGAACAGAGTTTTGTTTCCGATAAACCGATATGTATTGGTATATCATATACAGCATTTTAATAAACGGCGTTCTTTTTACCAGCACCATGCCCAGTGAAATTAATAAACTGTCGGGTGTCATTGTGTGCGGGTATATTGGTATTCAATATCTTTCACTGGATTAATTGCATAAAAAATCGCCCAATCGGGCGAT
>CALXLO010000017.1 GCA_944389235.1 uncultured Alphaproteobacteria bacterium | reverse complement strand
TGCTATATGAATGTACCCGCGGGGAAATATATCAAAACTGCAAACAGCTCAACTCAAACGACATGTGAAGCTGGATATTATTGCCCTGGCGGCAAAGTTAACTATGGTTCAACCGGTGTGCGTAATAGTTGTCCTGATTTGGCATCGCATTTAAGAAATTCTTTCCCGGATGACTTTTATAATCCAACAATTATAGAATACTCTTTTAATAGTTGGGCTACGGGTAAAAGTTCTATCAGTCAATGTCAAATGTCATACGGGTTAAAAAACGATAGGTCTGAAAGAATTACCTTAGAGGGAGTAACATACAACTCATCAACTGAACGATACGATGTTGGCGGCAGGCGTTATTATGTCGAACTTAATCCTGGATATTATTTAATAGATAGATTGGCAGAAAATTATTGTGATAATTCTGGAAACGCGATGTTTTACAGCGATGCGCAACCATGCCCAGCCGGTTCGTATTGTCCAGGTTATCCGGATAGTATGCCTTTATGTTCCAGTGGAACATATAACGATACAATGGGTATAAATACTTGTCCTGGTGAATATCCAGATTCCGCAGAAAAATCTGGTACAATAAACCAGTGTTATGCGACATGCAGTACGCAAAGTATCACTGGTGGCAATCGGGTTCCAGTCAGCAGTACTGTGTATTACGGGAACAATTGCGAATATACGACTGTGTGTAATGACGGGTATAATCAAAGCTCAGATGGTGTATGCAGCCAGTTATGCGACCTGGGGTTTACAACATTGCGTACAGGCAGTGGGTTAGTAATACCATTGTATAGTGAAAAGTTATCGTCGCCGGCGATACACATTGGTTATAATGGCGGTATGTGTTATGGCATATTGGAATCTGGTTCGGGTGATGGGATAAACCTGGAATACAACGGTCAAACATATCACACAGGCAGATAAGATTATTGTGTTCAGGTGTTGATTATATGATATGTCTGATTGCTTTATTCTTTATCATCATGGGCGCGGGGGTGGGCATGTGTATAAATATTCATTATTTCAGACATGTTAACACGGGTATATAATTGGGTCGTGGACAAAGACGAATGCCCCAACAATTCTTGCAGACTGCGCAAGTCTGCCCCGCCTGACAGCATGGCGGTTGCAAATGTATGACGCAATGCGTGCGGGGTTACATAATCTGGCAACTGCAAATAATTACGCAATTTTTCTATGACTTTTTCAGCCATGCGCGACGACATGGGCAATCCACGAACACTGCGAAACAGTGCATCTTCTGGGGCATTACCAAATGGTCGAATGGCGGTATATTTTTCAATAGAATCCAGTACAATTGGTAATATTGGAACTATGCGTTCTTTTGCCCCTTTGCCAATTATGCGTAAAGAATTCGGTCGATTACAAACATCGGCGTTGGTTAACGACAAGGCTTCGGATATACGCAGACCACAACCAAACAGCAACATCACCAATGCCCAATCACGCGCCGCAATCCACGGTTCTGCATCATCCACAGCACGAATTGCATCGTGCATATTTTCAACATCGGTTGAATTAATTGCTTTGGACAACTTACGCGGAATTTTTGGCGATGAAATCAGACCGATTGCATCGTTCTTGATATTATACTTTTTCGCCAAGAATTTATAAAATCCGCGCAATGACGACAGTGCACGCGCCGTAGATTTATGCGATAAATTTCGTTGTTGACGATTTGCCAGCCATGCGCGAAAGCATATTGTATCAGCGCGCGTCATATCTGCTAGTGTTATATCTGTGGATGCCCAATCGCGATAAAACCGCAAGAAATCATGAATATCGTTTTCATACGCAGTCGCCGTGTTCGCAGAATAATTTTTTGTCTGCGTTAAATATTCAATAAACGCGGCGACTGTTTCATTCATTTTACTTTATTTCAAATGTCGCAGATACAGACACAGACACTTCGGTATCTTTGGCAACTATGCTGCCCGCGGCGGAAAACGCCTCAGCATCTGCCACAGCCATTTTGGTTGATGCAGATAAAAAGTTAGATGCACGCGGTTGAATTGATGACGAACCACCAACCGAGTATGACGCACGCAACATCTGACCAACGCTATCCCCCGCACCAGATGCCAATGCCACCGCGCGTTCGTGTGCGTTTTCGACCGCAGTCGCCAAACAGTTTTCTAAAATTGGTTTCATCGCTTCGGCACTGGTGTACATCCGCAAGTTTTCAGAATATACATCTTCTTGACCTGCAAATTGAGTCAATATTTTTTCAATTGTTTCGATGTTGTCTGCGGAAACTTCAATTGCGATTGTTGTTTCTGTGCCCAACACAACAGATTTTTCTAGTTCGCGATTCCATTCACTGCGTTCATAAGAATTAAACTCTGTGGTCTGCATTTGAACATTTTGTGTTTTCAAAAATTCTGTTATCGCAGTGATTTTTTCTGTTGCCATGCGCATTGATGTCGCAGCTGATTTATCCAATGTTGTTACGCGCAGCGTGATTGCAGTTCTGTCTTTTGGGGCCGTGGTCAAACATTCGCCCACAACAGAAATTTCGCGTTTAGGTTCTGGATTGTCCAGTACACCAAATATTAATGCCAATACTGCACCAACCCCAATTACACTGCCGGTCCATATTAATGCGTTTTTCATATTCTCTCCTTTTGTCTTTCAGATTGTTTTATATAAAAATTATTATCCCAACATTGCCCGCGAAACACGATTATATGTGCGTTCTGCGACAACGCGTGCACGCGATGCACCATCTGCCAAAATTGCGTCTATTTCCGACGGTGTTGACATCAGCCGTTCATATTCTGAACGCGGACCAGATAAAACATCATTTACTTTATCAAACAGTATTTGTTTCGCGTCGCCATACCCCATACCGCCTTGTTCAAAACGGGTGCGTAATGCCGCAATTTCATCTGGCGATGCAAAGTGCCGATATAATTGGAATATTGTTGAATCATCAGGATTCTTGGGTTCCGATGGCAGTTTGCTGTCCGTTATTATGCGCATAATTTTCTTTTTTAACTGGCTGGCTGGGGCAAATAAAGGAATTACATTATCATAAGATTTACTCATCTTGCGACCGTCTAGCCCGGGAATAATACCTGTATCTTCACCAATTACTGGTTCTGGTAATTTGAAAGTATCGCCATAGACATGATTAAAATATCCGGCAATATCGCGCGCAAATTCAACATGCTGTTTTTGGTCGGCACCGACTGGCACAACATCTGATTCATATAACAGTATATCTGCCGCCATCAATATAGGATATGTATACAGCCCCATATTTATGCCAGCATCTGTATCCACACCGGCGGCAATATTTTTATCAACCGCTGCTTTATACGAATGCGCACGATTCATCAAACCCTTTGGTGTTATATTCATCAGCATAGTTGACAATTGTGATACTTGGACGATATCAGACTGGCGAAATAAAGTTGCGTTATCTAAATTCAAGCCCAATGCCATTAATATCGCCGCAATTTCATAAGTATGCTGTTTTATTTGTTTTGGGTCGTGAATAATGTTTAACGCATGTAAATCTGCGATAAATACAAAAGTTTTATTTGTTTTTGCCATTTCAACCAATGGTTTTAAGGCACCAACATAGTTGCCCAGGTGTGGTGTGCCAGTTGGTTTGATTCCTGTTAATACAATTTGTTCAGACATCGTTAATATCCTATATTTAACAATCTATATTAATACTATGATATTTATAAAAAAACAACAGTAAAAAATCCCGCCAGATGGCGGGATTTTTATACTTGCACAAACATTAGCGCGAATAAAATTCCACGACCAGTTCTGGGAACATTTGAACAGGATACGGGACATCTGCAAACGCTGGTACGCGTGTATATGTCGCCGTAAAGTTCGCACTGTCCACATTGATATAATCCGGCCAATTGCGTTCACCAGATTCCAACGCCAGAACAACCAGTGGCATTTGTTTTGCTTTTTCACTGACGGTGATAACATCACCCGGTCTGACCTGATAAGATGCAATTTTAACCCGTTTGCCATTGACATAGATATGACCATGGCTGACCAACTGGCGTGCAGAGAATACTGTCGGTGCCAGTTTTGCACGATATACAACTGCATCCAAGCGGCGTTCCAACAAGCCGATTAAGTTATCTGGGGTGTCGCCGCGCATATTAGACGCTTCTATATAATATGAACGGAATTTCTTTTCACCAATATTGCCGTAATATCCCTTTAAGGTCTGTTTTGCACGCATCTGTTTAGCATAATCAGACGAATTGCCACCGCGTGTTGTTGGACCATGCTGACCCGGTTTATATTTACGCTTGTTAAATGGTGATTTTGCCTGGCCCCACAGGTTTACACCCAAACTGCGGCCAATTTTTAATTTTCTGGTACTGCGCTTTGCGCCTGCTCTTGCCATAATATTATCCTTTTGGTTTTTATGGTGCCGGACATTTCACAGAATCCTTATCATATACATGACCAAAAGACATGCAACTTAATCAGTTCTGGTTATCCAGCGGGGTTCAGTTTATATTGTTTTTCAGCAAAAATCAAGTATTTTCTGATGTTAAAATTTTACCTTTGGTGCTTTCTTTTCTGCGTCATCCATTTCAAACATTTCTTCTTCGGTAATATTAAACATACGCGCAACGATATTTGATGGAAATTGCTGAATCTGGGTATTCAGCCCCATCACAACATTGTTATAAAATTGGCGCGCTGCCTGAATTTTGGTTTCTGTATCTGCCAATTCGCGTTGCAGTTCTAAAAAGTTTTCATTTGCGCGCAATGTTGGATAATTTTCTGCCAATGCAAAAATACTTTTTAGTGTTTCTGTCAGGTGATTTTCTGCATTACCGCGCGCTGCCCCATTGCCAGATGATGCCATTGCAGCATCACGGGCATCAACCACAGATTGCAGTGTTTCGCGTTCATGCTTGGCCGCGCCCCGCACAGATTCAACTAAATTCGGGATTAAATCATAACGGCGTTTTAATTGTGTATCAATGGTTGACCATGCTTCGCGTGCCTGGTTGCGCCGCGCAATCAGACCGTTATATACAGCGATAAAATATAATAAAACAACCGCAATTACTGCAACAACAACCCACATAATAATACTCCTTTGGATTAATTTTATTATATTCTATACACAGATTAAATATATTTGAACAAAAAAATCGCCCGGTTGGGCGATTTTTTTATTTCTTCCAAAATGCAAAACCAGAACGACGACCGGCTTTCTCTTCGCGTTGCTTTCTGTCTTCGGCTGCACGGCGGCGTTCGGCGCGTCTTTCTTGAAAGCGGCGGGCAGATTCTTCGTCGCGCTGAATAACAGTTATTGTTGTAACCGATAATTTACCATTTCTAACTTCTTCATCAAATTCAACAATATCATTTTCATTCAAAAATCTGATACCTGCTGCTTTTAATGCACTGGAATGAACAAAAACATCATCTGTATTACCATCTGCATTTGGTGTATCTGGCGCAATAAAACCAAAGCACTTTTTACCATTATACCATTTTACTTTACCTTGACGCATAATAACCATCCTTTCCTTATGCTTGTTATGGTTCCCAAGTCCCAGTGAACCTGTTTATAATTGTTGCCGATTAATATTCGTAAAGCAAGAAAAAACGCCCCAGCGTGTATATAGTTTGATTTCCTATTCTGCTGCACGCGGGGCACGCATAACAATTCTATTACTTCTTGTAATATCGTTGAATTTCATTCATAACAAAATTAAATAATTTTCCCGCCATTGTATCAGACGGCACAGTCCAATCGCGCTGGATATACGGCATCGCCGCAATCAATATAAAGCGCGACATGAAATGGAAAATTTCACTTTGTTGCGCCTGGGTTAATTTAGCCGGTGCATCTTTGATATAAAAAACTTCATTTTCAATTGCATCATCTAACTTTGATGAAATTGTATCCAAAATCTTTTGTGGATAATACAATTTGCATGGCTTTGGAAACCCGTCAAACATGGACGCAGCAGAACCCTGGCTGTATAAGATATTCCAGCCAACACGGTCAAATAAATCTTCCAGGCACTGGCATATCATCAGATTATATTCTTTTACCCCCAGTTCGTGTTCGCGCGCGCCGATGGCAATATTAGTGGATTCATTTTTGACAGTTTTTTTATTACCTTCGGATTGGCGCACAATTTCATAATTACCGTGTGTTTTGCGTTCAAATTCAAAGAATGTGCGCACCTGGCATATAATTTCCATCGGTACAACATGACCGTTTTTCCCGATATCTATTATCAATTTAGCATCACGATAATTACGCGGATTTTTCATATCATAAAAATTATCGCGTACAGACAAAACCCTGTCAGGCATCATATCGCGCACCCGTTCAATAAATGTACGCGCCTGGGGGATTAAATCAAACAGACATTTGGCACGCCACACATCTTGCAATCGCATACGCGGACGCGGAATTTTATCCAATTCACGGACCAATTCAACTGCAATATTTTCATGCCCAGAACCAATAATTGACAATACCGTTTCTGCCGGGGTAGAAATATATTTTTCATTTAATTTGGCGCGAATTTTGTCCGCAACAGCACGGGCAGACGCTTCGCGGTCATGCGATGCAATTACACGATAAACAGTATCTGCGACATCATTAACATAGTTCTGATAATATTTACCGGTAACCTTGTCCAATGCGCGATTAACATTTTTTTGTGCACCAACAATAACCGTTACAATAGACGACACCGCCAAGTCAATTTTATGCCCTGCCCCGCTGGTAAAGAATTGATTACGCATCGGGTCCATATCCAGACGATGATGAACAATATACGGCGACAAAGGATTTATATCAGATAGTTTTATAGGCTCGTCAATCGCGCTGTCTGTGGCATAATCATATCGCATAACCGGTGCCTTGGGCGCGCCAAAACATTTACCCAGAAAATAAAAGACTTCGCGAAACCACATTATACTGTCAGAATACAATTCTGACAGATATGCCGCAGCGGCATCGTTTATACGCCCAGATGCACGCGCTGATTCTATGATAGATTGATTTTTTCTATCATTTTCAGCAGATATATCTGCCGCATAACTTTCTGAATAATCAGATACCATTTTATGCACCCCCGATAAATTGTTATTTCATAATCGGAAATAATATAACATCACGCAATGTAGGCTGGTCAAAAATTATGCTGGCTAATCTGTCTATGCCCATGCCAACCCCCGAAATCGGTGGAAAACCGTGTTCCATCGCGCGCACGAAATCGTTGTCTGGATTAAAGGCTTCTTCATCGCCATCGGCAATATTTTTAGCCTGCTCTTCAAAAGCAGCCAATTGTTGAATCGGATTGACTAATTCTGAATATCCCTTGCATAATTCTGCGCCACAGACCAACAACTGATACATATCTATGCGGCGTTCGTCATCATCATTACGACGCGCCAATGGCACCATATATGCAGGATAATTATACAAGAATGTCGGATTAACAATATTATCACGAATCTTGCGCTTGTACACATAATCAACCAATGCCGGCAAAGACTTCAAATCTTCCAGTTCTGATGCCGGGAACATGCCAGACGACACCAATTTTTCGCGCAATTCATCGACACTTTCAAAATCCAGGATATTGCAGCCAAAAAATTCGTTCATCTTGGCGGTATAGTCAATCATTTCATATTTTGAAAAATCTAACTTGGTTCCTTGGTATTCAATCTGTAAAGTACCCCGGCATTTTTTCAATAAATATTGAATCAAATCCCATGTAAATTGAATATTTTTCTTGTAATCCCAATATGCCGCATACCATTCAACCATAGTAAATTCTTGCAGGTGCATTGCATCCATACCTTCATTACGGAAATCTTTGGCAACTTCGTACACACGGTCAAATCCGGCACCGATGGCTTCCTTTAAGAACAATTCTGGGGAAATACGCAACTGAAAATCTGTATTCAACGCATTATGATGTGTTGTAAACGGACGCGCAGCCGCACCACTGGCGATATTTTGCATAATCGGGGTTTCTATTTCTAAAAATCCGTGTTCGTTCATGAAATCACGCCAATATTGCGTCATTTTGAAACGCCCCAACAACGCATTACGCACATCTTTGTTAGATATGATATCTAAGTAGCGCTGGCGATAGCGTGTTTCTGTATCGGTCAGACCATGGAACTTTTCCGGCAAGGGACGCAATGCCTTGGCCAAGATATCATAATGCGCCACACGAACAGTTAATTCACCCGCCGTGGTATGATATAATTCACCATCGACACCGATAAAATCGCCCAAATCAACATTAGACTTCATAAACTTATAGTCTTCTTCGCCAATTTCTTCGCGCGACATAGAAAACTGAATTTCACCATTGATATCATAAATTCGACCGAACATTAATTTACCCAACCAACGCAACGCTGTTATGCGCCCAGCCAAGCGCACATGCGTGCCATCGGCCAATTCGCGTGCATCTGCGATTGTATGTGTGCGTTCATATTTGTCTTTCCAAACAACGCCATCGCGCGCACGGATATTTTCTGCCTTTTGCATACGCGCCTGTAATTCATTGCTGGATATTGCTGTTGCGTTGTTTGTATTGTCCGACATACTGTTTTCCTTTTTTTTATCGTGTTGGTTAGTTAAAAAAACGGACGCATGGAAAGTGCGTCCGTCAGAATTTGATGGTCGCACCGTATCAATTAAAAAATTTTTTTATTTTCAACATTGCTGCCTTGGTTATACATTTAATTCAAATTGGTATTATTATTACTGACAAAAAAAGAAAAGTAAAGAAATAATTAAACTTATGCCGAATCTAAACGATGGTTTAGATTCGGCATAATCTGATAGTAATAATATAACGAATTTCTGGGTTTTTAGTCAATAAAATATTGCCTAGAACAGACCACCGTTTAGATTCGGCATTGATGGAGGGGCAAAATGTCGCAGAAATTCAACGGTTTTGGCAAAATAAGTAAATTAAAAACTCTATCTATTTTTTTGTTTTGCGCACTATCGCTGTCTGCAATTCATGAAACAGCAAATGCACTGACATCAACAGGGACAAATGCACGCGTCGTCAGTCGCACCGCCAGACAAAACAATCGCTGCCCGTGAAGAAAAAAAGAAAACTAATAAAACCTTGAAAGCGTTTTGGAATGATATGGATGCGTTGGAATCTGCTTTTAATAAACGGGTACGCCAATTACAACGCGCAGCACAGAAATCAACGGGGGCAAAAAAATGAAACGGTTAATGGCTTGCAGTATATTTGCATTATATCCTGTTATCGCTGTCTGCGCGCCTGACACAAACGCAATCAGCAAAGCACAAACATTTGACGAATTAAAAAACGCATATAAAAATGCGGCTGAACAAGTTATCACTGAATATGAATCCCAGGGTGTTGACAGTTTTGAAATAGTATCTGCCAGAACACAATATCAAGAAAACATTACCGCGTTAACAGATGCACAATCTGACAAGACTTTGGACCAAGCATTAACAGAATCAGAATCAAAATCTGAACCTGAATCATCCCCTGAATCAGAACCAGAAACCAAAATGGTGTTAAGCGAAGAAGACGCACGCAAACAAATCGCAGAATTACAAGAAAACGCCGACGCAATGCGTGAAAAAGAACAATCGCTGGCAAACAGAATGATAGGTGGCGCATCAATGGGCGCAATGGGTATCGGTGGCATGCAAATGGCATCAGCACTGGCAGAACAAAATGCCAACGCGGATGCAGAACGCGATATGACGGCGTACTTGGCAACATTTCGCTGTGATTATGGTGCTGGACTAAATATTACCGGTGGCGAAAAAAATATTACACTGCCGGGGGCAAACGCATTACATTTCTTTTTATCGATTTTACATCCCAGGAAAAACCTGATAGTGCGTGTTGCCGCCGAATATCGCAGGAAAAGCCCCGGTATTGTTCCATCACTGACCTGCAAATTGATATCCGAATTTAACAGACGTATCCATGTATCGCGAAACGCCTTGGTATAACATTTCCATTGTTCTGCCATATGTGTACTCCTTTGTTACAGCTACACAACAATGCACGATAAATACGGAATATCCAGTAGAAACAACTATTTTTTGCTGCTTTTCTTCTGCTCAAGCCACTTGTCTATATCAGACCTGCGATATCGTACCATTTTGCCGACTTTGAAGTATTCTGGTCCAATCCCCAGCGCACGATATTGGCTTAATGCCGAAACAGATGATCCAAGATATGCAGCCGCTTCTCTTGGTTTAAGAAGCCTACCTTCCAAAACGTCTTCCTTTATATTTATGAATCTGTAATCTGTTTCTTCTCTCTCCATCCCCCCATAATTCAAGAACTCATGTTCCATGTTTTTCTCCTTTGGGTTTTGATGGTTTTGTTCGGTTCAAAAACGCTATAAAGTATCATCTAAACTCACAGCAATTTTTGATATCCTTACATGCAAATTATAGCATGCTAAAAAATAAAAGTCTTGTAAAAGCCGCAGAAAATATAACTTTTTTTAGCAATGAAATTGTATCATAATGTATCAAAAGCATATAAAAGTATATTCAAACGCATCTAAATACAGTTTTGTTAAATTTTATAAAATTTGTTCATCGGCATCACTTGATCAAAAAATCACCCTTTTCAAACGAATCGATTTTTATAGAAAAATGCATATGGTTTTCTATAAAAATATTTGTTATTTTTAGCTCATAGATTCCTTTCAACATAACCATAACTTGTTCTCTAAAAGAACATACTCTAAAAAAGACTTGATTTTTATAAGAAAATGTCGTATATTGACACTATATAAAATGTCGTATATTGACATAAAAGGAATTTATAATGAAAGCTAAGAGAACTCTTTTAGAGAGAATTTTATTACGTATAAAGAAAAGTAAAGATAATTCTTTTATCTTAAAGGACTTTAATGATCTTGTTAAAGAGTATGACTATGATCAAGTCTTGCGTGTTTTACGTATATTGGTAAAAAAAGGTACGTTAATTAAGATCGGACGTGGTATATACGCAAAAACTCGTACTTTTAGTAATGGATTTGTCGCACCAAACGCCACTATAGGAGATTTAGCAGAAGAAGCATTACAAAAACTTGGTGTTAAAACTGATAAATCAACTTATTGGCGTGAATACAATGCTGATTTATCAACACAGATTCCAACAGGCAGAGTTATTGCTGTAAATAAACGTGTTAGACGAAACATAAGCTATAATGGCTTTGATGTTTCTTTTGAACAAATCAATAGCAAATATAAAAACAGATGGTATAATACCAGCGCAATAAGAGTTTAAGTATGTCTTTAAATATGAAACTTTTTGAACAAATAGCTATTGAAAAGGGTTGTGATATTGCTTTTCCGATCAAAGAGCATTTTCTGATTCAAGTTATTCAACAGTTGGTATCAAGGTTTCATTCTGCTGATGGTGATTTAATATTTGGTGGTGGCACCAGTTTAGTGTGTGCATATGACGAGCTAACCAAGCGTTTCAGTGAAGATGCTGATTTTAGATTTGTTCCGCGCCCCAAATCAACTGCCAATGTTCGCAAAATGCTAACTGATATTGCACATAGTTTGGATGGCTTTGAACTTATTGCCGAACCCGTCCCCGAAAGCAGTAAAATAGAGTTTAGATTTGTAGACACAGAAAACATTGTTCAAACACACTCTGCATTGCGACCTTATATAAAATTAGAGGTGTTTTTTACAGATAATTTATTTTATGCACCAGAGGAAAAAGAAATATCTTCTTTCTATGACAAATTGGCTGGCACAAATGCTGGATTCAAATTGAAATGTGTATCATTGGAAGATACTACTATAGATAAAATCAGTTCATTTTTATGGCGAATTTTATCAACAGATACAGAAAAATCTCAATACAATCCTGCGGATATGCGACATCTGCACGATCTGTTTTTCTTGGCACCAAAGATTGATATTGATAGAACCTTTAAATCTAATATGCTTGATGTTTTTAAATCCGACATGAGCCATCGCATGCGGACTCAATATACCTTTGATGTGTGCGTAAAAGATGTTATTACCCTGTTGCAACACAACAAACAATTCAAATCTGATTATGAACAATATGTCGCAAATATGTCATACGCAAAAAATGCAGACAGATTATCTTTTGAAGATGCATGTACATCCTTCGAAGAATTAACAAGCAAAATTTAGTCCGTTAGTCGCGATAAAATCACCAAAAATATTCCGTAAAAGTTGGTTGATGCATTCTCTCTTTTGTATGTTTTTGGCACATGTGGCTACACGATAGTGCAATTTTTTTGCTACACAGGAGCTACACATAAAAAAACAGCTACACAGTGGCTACACAGCTATACGCGAAAAAGTGGCTGATTTATGGGTCTTACACGCTGCAACCCAAGGAAATCTGGGCAAATTGCGGGCTTGCTGTTAA
>CALXLO010000016.1 GCA_944389235.1 uncultured Alphaproteobacteria bacterium | reverse complement strand
TGACCAGGATATAACAAGTTCATATATTTTGTAGCGCGCACATATGTATCACTGTTCTTATCTGCATATTCATTGCTGTTTATTAATTCGCGTAAAAAATTTGGTATTTTCATTTATCTTCCTTTTATTGCAATAAAAAAGCCCGCAATCGCGGGATAAAAAAATACGACATCTGCCGTCCTATATTTCACAAGCAATTATACCATAAACACGCATAAAAATCAATATAAACTGGCATCACGTTTTTGGCAAAGTATGTTAGGATGCGGGAAATGGGATATTTAAGGAACGATAAGATATACAGTGGTAATACAAGATTAAAAAAGTCCCGGAAAGCGGGGCAAAAACAAACCCCACAAGAATTTTGTGAGGACTTATTTATTACTGGCGGAGATGAAGGGATTCGAACCCTTGATACCCTTGCGGGTATACCACATTTCCAATGTGGCGCACTAGACCAACTATGCGACATCTCCTGGTGTTCGAATATTTTTTATTCTGCTGATATGTCTGCTGTTTCTTCTGTTTCAGATGGTTCAACAGGATTTTCAATTAATGTATCTTCTAGTTCTGCATCAATTTCACGCAATTTTGGGTCTTCTGTTGTCGTAATTTCCAAAGACTCTTCATCATTTGGTGTAATTGGTGATTCCTTGTAAGACTGTACAAATTCATGACGCAAGTTATCAATATCCAAATTACCCGTCGCAATTTCACGCAATGCGACAACCGTCAACTTGTCGTTCTTTTTATCTACGACCGGTTCCGCGCCACCGTTCAAATCACGAACGCGTTGCGATGCCAGCATCCCCAGTTCATAACGACTTTCTACATACGGCAGAGTATCAGAATTTGTTGTACGAGCCATTATAAAATCCTTTGTTGAAAACCTTTTTAACCACGATATAATGCCCCATGGATGGTAAAAATGCAAGCAGAAAATAAAAAAAGCAACATTAAAACACTCTCTTTTGGATGTCGGCTGAATGCGCTGGAATCAGAAAACATCAAACACATGCTGGCACCTGTTATTGACACGGCGATTGTCGTTAATACATGCGCTGTCACAGCCGAAGCAGAAAGACAATCTGGCCAAAGTGTACGGAAACTGTCGCGCGAAAACCCAAATGCACCGATTTTCATAACAGGCTGTGCTGCGACACGGAATCCTGATTTATTTTACAAAATTCCAAACGCGATGGTTATTGCAAATCGCGATAAGATGCGTCTGGGGGCATATATAGACGCACTGAATTGCGCGCCATGCCATTTTGACACACCGCGCATAGACCATTTTTACCACCAAACACCGCGACTATCTAAACAATTTATCCAGGTACAAAATGGATGCAATCATGCGTGCACATATTGCATAACGCGCGTATTGCGCGGTCATTCTGAATCGTTCGCATACAGCGATATATTGCGCAATACGTGCAACGCAACAAATAATGGATTTGGCGAAATAGTGCTGACCGGCATAGACATTGCCAGCTATGCCCGCGATGGAATGCTGATATCTGACATTTGTGCAAACTTGTTGCGCGATGTGCCAGGGCTGCGCCGACTGAGGCTATCATCTATGGACCCCGCATCACCAGAAATATTCAAGATTATTGAATTAATACATCGTGATAATCGCATGATGCCGCACATTCATTTATCTATGCAATCGGGCTCGGATGAAATTTTGCGACAAATGGGGCGGCGGCATAATTCTGAAACAATCCGTAAAATTGTCAACTTTGCCGGCAGCGATATTACTTTCAGTTGGGATATAATATGCGGCTTTCCAGGTGAAACAGACGCAAACTTTCGGGAAACAATGGATTTAGTTGCCGCAACACGCCCGATTAAAATACACGCATTTCCGTTTTCACCCCGCCCCAGCACAGTTGCCGCAAACATGCCAAATCAAGTCGCACGCCACATTGCAAAACAACGCGTAAAGACGATATCTGAGGCTGCTGATAAAATTCGAAACGCATTTATGCAATCGCAAATTGGCAAAACAACACAAGTATTAGTAGAAGAAAATAATATTGCACGAACCCCAGATGATATATCTGTGCGTATAGATGGCGCGCACATTCCTGGTCGTACGATATGCAATGTGAAACTGACAAAAATTCTGAACCAAGACTTTATCGGAATTATTATATAAAAAATCTGTTGGCAAGACGAAATATCCTTGCTAATATCCGATTACCATGAAAAAGAAAATATTTATTCTGTTATTGTCATTAATAACGACCGCGGCGCACGCAGATTTTTCCACGCGCGCCAAATCAGCATTTTTAATTGATTATGATTCTGGGGCAGAAATTGTTGCCAAAAATGCAGATACATTAATGCCACCATCGTCTATGTTAAAACTGATGACTTTGGCTGTGTTGTTTGATGAAATCAAGGACGGCAATTTAACAATGGATGACCGTTTGTCTGTCAGCGAAAACGCAGACTATAATAACCCAACATGGTATCCAGCCAGTAAAATTTGTTTAGTCGCAGGTCAAACAATCAGCGTACGCGATGCAATTATGGGGCTGATTGTAATGTCTGGTGGTGATGCCAGTGTTGTGGTGGCAGAAAATCTGGCCGGGTCTGAGTCTGCGTTTACAGAACAGATGCAGGCCAAAGCACGCGAAATCGGAATGCCACGGTCAACATTTGGTAACGCCAGTGGACTGCCTAATCCAAACAATTTGATGACCAGTCGCGAATTAGCAACACTGGCGCAGCATATAATATCAGACTATCCAGATATATATCCGCTGTTTGCGACAAAAAGATTTGAATTTGCAGAATATAAAAGCGATTGGTGTCGTGAATGGGGTATGACACATACAACAAATTATAACAAATTGTTATTTATTATGCCGGGTGCAGACGGATTAAAAACAGGACATACCGAAGATGGCGGATATGGCATGGTCGCCAGTGCCAAGATTGGTGGTCGTCGCTTGATTGGTGTTATAAATGGCTTTAACGCAAAAAATCATGACGCATTGGCATCAGAAATGAAAAAATTATTAAATTATGGTTATACAACAACCAGTAATCATACATTTTATAATCCAGGCGATAAAATTGTTAATATCCCTGTGTGGTACGGTCGTGAACCAACAGTTGTCGCGACTGTGGCAAAACCATTTACTATAACAATTCCAAAATCAGACGGATTAAACGGCATTCGCGTTCTGGCACGATATAATGACCCAGCGATTGCACCACTGGATGCCGGCGCAGAAATTGGCGAACTGATTGCAGAACGCAATGGGCAAGTTATCGCCCGCGCACCATTGATTGCCACAGAACGCGTTGGCAAAACCCAATTCTTTGGGCGGATAATCAAGAATATTATGGTAATGCTGGGGATTGAATAATGGCACCCAGAAAGCAAACAAATTCTTATCAATTTCCGCATCCGATGGATAACCCATCCGTAATCGGACACGATGATGTTATAAATGATTTTATGTACGCATGGGAAAATCGGGATGTGCGTCCAATACATCCTGTGTGGATGTTGGTCGGTCCACGCGGCATTGGCAAGGCAACATTGGCATATAATATTGCAAAAAAAGTATACGGCAATATTGGTGATTTCTTTATAGTAGATATTAATCAAAACATAGACAAAGAAGGACGACCAAAGCCTGATGGTAAATTGATTTCTGTACATACCATTCGTGCAATGACTGAAAAAATGCAGATGTCATCAATGTCAGGCAAATGGCGCGTGGTGCTGATTGATTCAATAGATGAATTAAGTGAATCTGCATCAAACGCATTGTTGAAATTACTAGAAGAACCGCCTGCAAAAACATTATTTCTGTTGATTGTACATCAGTTGGCAAATGTATTACCAACAATTCGGTCGCGTGCGCGCGTGGAAAAAATGCGTCCATTAGAAATGAATCAATTACGCACATTATGCAACAGATTTATGCCAGATACAGATATCAGCGATGATATTTTGCGACTGGCAAACGGCAGTTTTGGTCAAATTGCAAACTTAAAAAAATCTGGCGGCGATATAATTTATGATGAATTGATGCAGTGTCTGAAAAATCCCCGCACAACCAGTGCGGACATTATGGGGATTGCAAAAAAAATTGCACCGAATCCACCAGTGTATGAAATGATACTGGCGGCAATAGCGTCGTTTGGATTGGCAGAACTATACCCGACGGCAACGCGCGCAATTTCTGATATAAATAAAGTTAATTTGGAACCTGAAATCGGTCTGTTCAAAATTATTACGGATATAAAAAAATGTTTATAGATACACATTGTCATTTAACAGACAGTTATGTTTCTGGCGATTTAGACGATATTATTGCACGCGCTGCTGCATCAAATGTAAACGCAATAATATGCCCAACCGCTGACCCAGATGACATACCTGATGCAATTCATATCGCAGAAACACGCCCGAACATTTTTGCAACAATTGGGATACACCCAGAATATGCTGGGATTGACGCAACAAAATACTTAACAGATAAAATTTTGACACATCCGCGGGTTATTGGCGTTGGAGAAATTGGGCTGGATTATCATGAACGCGACGATAACCGCAATGCACAAATAACATTGTTTGAACAACAGTTAGAACTGGCGAAAAAATACGCCCTGCCCGTGGCGATACATACGCGCGATGCAGAATCTGATACCGCTGAAATTTTAACCGGTGATATATGCGGCGTTATGCACTGTTTTACCAGTTCGTGGAATTTAGCAAAAACGATGCTGGACCGCGGATTCTATTTTTCTGCCAGTGGCATTTTAACATTCAAGAACGCTGCTGAAATTCGCGATACTTTTGCAAAAATTCCATTAAGTCGCGTTGTTATAGAAACCGACAGCCCATATTGTGCACCTGTGCCATACCGCGGCAAAACATGCGAACCGGCGTTTGTTGTTGAAACTGCGCGCGTACTGGCAGATATTCATAAAATTTCATTGGATGAATTAGAACCAATTTTAATAGACAATACGAAAAAATTATATCCCAAGATTGTTCTGTGATACCAACGGATAAAATTTGCAATTTAATATCACAAGATGTAAAATAATGGCATTATGCCACGCAATATTATAAAATTTGGTCAAGTTTCTGAAAATCGTAAAGCACGGTTTAATTACTCTATTGAAGATACAATAGAGGCTGGCATTTCATTAACCGGTGCAGAAATAAAATCTATTCGCTATGGTTTGGTTACAATTGTTGATGGATTTGTTCAGCGGCGCGGACGCGATTTATATTTGGCGGGCATAGAAATTCAAAAATTACCAACTGCGGCGCGCATTGTAAATTTTGATGAACGGCGACCGCGCCAACTGTTGTTGCATCGTGCACAAATAAACAGACTGATTGGCAAATTACAAGAACGCGGCGCAACCATTGTACCGTTAAAGTTGTACTTTAACAATCGCGGAAAATTAAAAGTATTATTAGGGGTCGGATACGGTAAAAACAAAGTTGACAAGCGTGAAACAATAAAACAACGCGAATGGGTAAAAAACAAAGCGCGAATATTAAAGGGCTGACACTTATGACCATAAAAAAACTAAGCAGCGAAGAACAAGCGCGACTGATACAAAAACTGATAACATCGCAAGACTATGCGCGCGCGAAATTTATTATACGCAATATAGATTATGCGCCAAAGATTCGCAAAAATATATTCCAATTTTATGACAAGGCCGATATCGGCAACTGTGCGCGTCATATAATTTTGAACTATGAACACCCCAGTTATACATTTAATAAAATGCGTGAAATGATTGATAATGATAACCGTACAATAAAATTATTAAAATCTGCGGTACCACATTGGCGACGCGTTGTAAATACAGCATTTCGTGCATACAAACAACACAATAAATAAAAAGACATAAAAAAAATCCGCTATACAGCGGATTTTTTTATGATACATATTGTACCTATTTGCGTAATGCATCGCGTGCTGCTGCAAATTCTTGACGCGTAATGCAACCATCTTGGTCAGCATCCATTGTCGGCAACAAGTTTTGCAAACGCGGGCACTTAACCGAGGATACTTCTAAACATCCATTATCAAAATCTGCGCGCGGGCAACGAAATCCGCAACCATCGCGATTACAAAATTGTGCCGCAGCAAAACCTAACGCAAACACAAATAATACAATTATCAGTTTCAACAGAAAACGACCAAACTTGGAACCACGACGCGCGCATTTGCAGTCTGCGCCACATTCACAATTTTTGCCGCATGCACATGGTGTATCATTTGTTTCAACCACTGGTGCAACCTGTTCCAATTCTGGTGCATCAACTTTTTTTGCCGCAACTTTCTTGACAGTCGGCTTTTTCGCCGCTGGTTTAACAGTTGTTTTTTTGGCAACCGGTTTAGCTGTTGCTTTCTTTACAGTTGATTTTGCCGCAGCTGGTTTTGTTGCAACCTTTTTCGCTGTGCTTTTTGTTGTTTTCGCAGTTGTTTTTTTAACTGGTTTCGTTGGCATTTTTTCCTTCCTTTGTTTTTCCAAACGATTTGATTTTATTCAATATCAAAATTTATGTAAAGCACAAAATTCATAAAAATAAAAAATATTATAAAAATATTACAAAATAAAACGCCCCAATGGGCGTTTTATTTTATTCATAAACAAACCGTCAGGTTTAGTTCAACGCATCTTTCAATGCTTTACCTGGTTTGAATTTCGGCTGGGTAGATGCCGGAATCTTTATCGCGGCACCAGTCTGCGGATTGCGACCTGTGGTTGCTTTGCGTTTTGCAGTTGCAAATGTACCAAAGCCGACCAAGCGAACTTCGCCTTTCTTTTTCAATACTTTTGTAACAGTGTTGATAAACGCATCCAGGCATGCAGCCGCAGTTGCCTTTGTTACTTCAACTTCATTTGCGATTGCTTCAATCAGTTGCTGTTTGTTCATGTGTTTTCTCCTTTCATATAAATTTATACAAGGTGTCCGGCAGTCCCAAGGCAATGCCGATGGAAACTGTTGCTTTTGCGCGCGTTGTGTAAACTTGGTGGCCGCAACATCATATATTCCATGGACATTGCCTGTCCTGCTTACCCGAATCGTAGAGAATTAGGGCTTTTAAGTCAAGTGCATATTTATAATTTATGAAAAAATCAAAATGTTGACAAATTTGCCAATGTCGCCAATCGGGCTAGTTATGTACAGTATCTGCACGCACCGCAATTACCCCTGGGGTATTACTTTCGCACAAAACCCATTCCCCCGCCAGACCGTCAACATGAACAGTTCTGAAATAATTTGGTGTCATCGCAAACAACAAAATAATTACGCAAATCCAAAATGAAAATTTTGTCATTTGCCATGGCTTAGAAAAACTTTCACGCTTGAACGAATCTTGCAGCAAGTTCTGATATAATGCCCACCCCCAACTGAAACCCAACAATATAACAATAAAAAATAATGCAATTATTAAATAGCGATTAAATGGTTGCATTGCGTTGGCAAATGAATCCCAAAAAGTACTGGCCGCGGGACAGACATATAACGCGTTCGCTGTTGCATCTGATGCAATATTAATTGCCGGATTTGGTGCCAATTGCAGACCAAATGACGAAACGATGATTATTGCCGCCAATACGACAATTGCAAACAACATTACAGGCTTCATTGTTATTTCCTTTGCGGTTTTAATTATTATATCACAAAGAACTAAATAATTGCAATTTGATAAAGTTTTATCTAGAATCACATCCATGATGCGCAAAAAATCTAATATCGTCGTTGGATTAACAACATTTAATAATGAAATGTTGCGCATATCTGTGCCAGCACTGGGAAAATTGCGTCAAAAAATTATGCTGATAATTCATAACGACAATCCTATGACAACGGTAAATCGCCGACAAATTCGGCGATTAGGATATTGTGGCGATTTGCATATAATAAACGCATCTGAATCAGTGGGATTAATGCGTGCACGAATGAATATCGTACGCGCAGCATACGATATTATGGCACCAGATTGGTTTGTCTTTTGTGATGACGATGATATGTTGATAAATCTTGATATTCCAGATGTATCAGATGACAACTATGCCATTATTCAAAACGCGTTAATTATTCGTCATCGTGTATGTGATTTGATACGCGCAATTGAAAACCCAAATGACATTATCCCAGACGGTGAAAATATTGAACTGGCGCGACCAAATATCGGCATGGTTGGCAACCCAATCCGCGCAGATATTTTGCACAAAATGTGTAATATTCTGGACAGCATAATGGACGCAATTCAACAATCAGATACTAACATTGATTATTGCCCACCAATTGATGCAATAATGTGGTCTTTTGTAAACATATACGCGAAACATAAAAATCCGAATGCAGTTCTAATTTATATGAATGATATCGGATATATAAAAACAGAAATTGATACAGCGCGCATAAAATATAATCGCTTGGCGCGCCCTGCCCGTAATGTTCAAGAACAATATCGGCGCATAATTGCTAAATATGACGCTGTATTTTCAGCAGCATTGAACGCCGCAGCCCTGCGGGGCTAATGTACTTTTGTTTATATTTTGAAATATCTGATTGAAAATACCATACATTGCATATAAAATTGCAACGATAAATATAAAAAGGAATACAACAATGACATACGATGAAATTCGCAAAGTATTTTTAGATTTTTTTGAATCCAAAGGACATAAAATTGTTCCGTCTGCATCATTGATACCCAATGACCCAACATTATTGTTTACGGTTGCCGGCATGGTGCCATGGAAAGGCATTCTGCAAGGCACAGAACCTGCATTTGCGCCACGCGTTGCAGATGTTCAGAAATGTATTCGCGCCGGCGGTAAACATAATGATTTAGACGAAGTCGGTTTTGATGGTCGTCATCATACTTTTTTCGAAATGCTGGGCAACTGGTCTTTTGGCGATTATTTCAAAGACGGCGCAATAGAAATGTCATGGGAATTGTTAACCCAGGTACTTAAACTGGACCCGGCCCGCATGCGCGTTACAACGCATATCAGTGATGAAGAATCAACTGAAATATGGCGACGCGTTGCCGGCAAAGAAGCAATCAGATTGGGTGATAAAGACAACTGGTGGTCTGCGGGCGATACTGGTCCATGTGGTCCGTGTACTGAAATATTTTACGATTTTGGCGCAGAATTTGAAAACGAAGATGACCGATGGGTTGAAATCTGGAACGATGTTTTTATGCAATACGACCGCGATGCAAATGGAAATTTAACCCCGCTGCCAAAACAAAATGTTGATACTGGGGCCGGATTAGAACGCTGGGCGGCACTGCTGCAAGGCAAAGTTGATAATTATGATACGGATTTGTTCGTTAACTTAATTCATGCAACCGAAGATATCGTCGGTGTAAAAAAGACCCCTGAAAACACCCCGTCGTTCAAGGTTATTGCAGACCATTTGCGTGCGGTTGGCTTTGCAATCGCAGATGGTGTTATCCCCAGCAATACAGACCGCGGTTATGTAATTCGCCGCATATTGCGTCGTGCAATGCGGCATGGACAAATGTTGGGACATCGTGGGGTATTGCTGTCTAAATTATATCCTGCACTGGTGGCAGAAATGGGACACGCCTATCCAGAACTGGGGCGTGAAGAAAAGCGCGTTGTCGAAATAATACAAAATGAAGAAAACGCATTTGCAGACATGTTGCAAAATGGCATAAAGTTGCTGGATAACGAAATCCCAAAAATTCAAAATGGTATATTGCCAGGGGAAATCGCATTCAAACTATTTGACACATACGGATTTCCATTAGATTTAACCCAAATGATTTTGGGCGAAAAAAATATCAGTGTCGATGTCGCCGGATTTGAACGCGCAATGTCAGAACAAAAAGAACGCAGTCGCGCAAACACCAAGGGCACACGAACATTATGGGAATCGCAAACAGAACAGCCTGGGACAGATGACAGTTCTAAATATGCGCCAGATAATACAATGGCTTCACGTGTTCTGGCGATACTGCGTAATGGCGAATTTGTGCCGTCTGCCGCCAGTGGTGATGAAGTAGAAGTTGCACTGGATAAAACAAACTTTTATGGCACCCAAGGTGGTCAAGTTGGCGATAGTGGCGAACTGGTCGCGGACAACAAGACAGTTATGAATGTCGCCGAAGCAACACGGGTTGATAACATCGTTATACACAAAGGTGTACTGGCCGCCGAACTGAATGTTGGCGATATTGTTTATACCAAAATTAATACCGCAACGCGTCAACAAACTGCGCGTGCACACACTGCAACACATTTATTACAGGCCGCCCTGCGACATGTACTGAACGAAGATGTTGAACAGCGTGGTTCCAAGGTTTCGCCAGATGCAGTACGATTTGATTTTTCGTTCGGGCGGGCAATGACTGATGCAGAAAAGCAAGCGACCGAAGATTTGATAAACAAATGGATATCAGAAAACATGCCTGTATCACACGAAGAAATGTCATTAGATGCCGCCAAACAACGCGGTGCAATGGCACTGTTTGGCGAAAAATATGGTGATGTAGTCAAGGTTATAACTGCGGGTGATATATCGTGTGAATTATGTGGTGGAACGCATGTATATAATACTGGCGAAATTTTACACGCACATATAAACAAAGAAAAATCTATCAGCAGTGGCGTTCGTCGCATCACGATGTCTGTCGGCACAATGGCTGAATAGCACAATCCCCCGAATGGGGGATTTTATTTTTTCTTGCATTCGTCATAAAATATAGTACTATTTATGCGGTAAGAGAGATGTTGGGATTTTTGATTTTACCCCAACGAAACTTATCCCCCCATGTAATATTCATGATTAAGTTTGATTATTGTGCGGGGTTTTAATAATCGCGCCGCCCCAGATTCACTACAAATAAAGGACATCCTTTATTAGCAATGGATTTTGTGGCGGCGCAAATGTAAAACATGAAAAAAAGGATTATAAATGGTAAAAGTAAAAGAAAAAAAATCTGTCCCAGAAACAGATGCTGAATTAAACAATATTCCGGCACATATCAAAGGTATGAACCGGCATGAAAATGATAAAAATGACGAAAAGTTATACTTTATGGCGCTGGGCGGACTGGAACATGTCGGTCAAAACATGTATTTGTATAAATATCATGGAAAATATCTGGTTGTAGATTGCGGCATGGGGTTCCTAGAAGAAGAAATCGGTGCCGGCGATGTGCAATATTGTGATACAACATGGCTGGAAAAGCGCAAGAAAGATGTCGTCGGCTTTGTTATAACTCATGGCCACGAAGACCATATCGGTGCATTAAAATATATTTGGCCGAAATTCAGAAAGCCGATTTATTGCACACGATTTCCGGCGGAAATTCTGCGCCAGACATTTACTGGCGTGGAAATCGACTTTAATCCAGAAAAAGATATTGTTGTGTTTGACCATCACGGTGCAACATTAAATCTGGACCCGTTCCAAGTCGAAACTTTCCATGTTTCCCATTCTGTGCCAGAGGCGCAAATGCTGATTATCAAAACCCCTGCGGGTAAAGTATTACATACGGGCGACTGGACTTTTAATGACGATAATCCAATAGAAAGCCAGACAGACTATGTGCGTCTGCGCGAAATTGGTTCTGACCCAAAGCTGTTGGCATGCGCATGTGATTCCACATCTGCATCGCGTCAAGAACCACAAACAACCGAAATCCAAGTTCGTGAAACTTTGACAGAAATAATGAAAAACGCACCTGGTCGCGTTCTGGTTACGGGCTATTCGCGTTCAATCGCGCGTATGAAAATGTTTGCCGAAGCTGCCCGTGCCGCTGGTCGTATTGCAGCAATCAAAGAACGCAGCAACCCAAATCCTGTGCCGTATGTCGGATTACCAGAGTTTCGTGAAATGGGCATAGAATTTGGATATCTGAATGCAGATGATGTTTATCTGTACAATGATATCAAAGACTTGCCGGCGGAAAAACAAGCAATCTTTTTAACCGGCTCGCAAGGGGAACAATACGCAATGCTAACCCGTCTGTGTCGTGGTCATGTCAAAGAAATGAAATTACAACCCACAGATACGGTTTTGTTCAGTGCAATTATTATCCCGGGACGCGAACAAGATGTATCATATCTGTATAACAAACTGGCCCGCATGGGTATCAAAACTCATACAATTTATGATACCGACCACCTGCACGCCAGTGGACACGCCGGTCGTCCAGAATATGAAAGATTTTATGATATGGTTCATCCACAAGTTTCTATTCCAATGCATGGCGACTATATCAATGAAATGCTGAACGGCAAAATGGCAATGGAACGCGGGGGCGCGAAACACATGATGGTCGTTCACAATGGCGAAATGATTGCGCTAAGCGATGGCGAAGCCCCGTATATTGCCGAAACAATCGAAACCAGTTTTGTTGTTATGGAAGGCGAAACAGAACGCAGTGCAGACGACCAAGTATATAAAAACCGCAAAAAAATCGCCACCAATGGCGCAGTGTTTGTAACATTGCCGGTGGACAAACGCGGATTCTTAAAAGGCACGCCAGAGGTATCCAGTGCTGGCATATTTGAAACAGATGACACAGGGTTCATGAAACGCCAGATACAAATTGAAATTACCCGTGCGATTGATAACTTGACCAAGACAGAACGCAAGGATAAAAACAATTTAATTCGTGCGGTTCAAACTGCGTCAAACAAAGTAATTCGTGCATCACTGGGTGCGGACAAAAAACCGCAATACAGCGTCCACTTTGTACAAAAATAACAAAAACGCCCCGTTTGGGGCGTTTTACAGATGCACGATAAGCCGGATTCTGTTCTGCCAAGGCCCAGTCGTTTCCAACCAGCCCAAGGTAGCGAGCATAATTAGTCTGCATAATGCGTTACCACAATATGTCAAGCCTTCTACCCGTCCCCAACCTGGGACTCGTATAGGGGACCTATTTGAAGTTGCTGCGCATAGAGATTGCCCGTTTCACCCGATATTTTTCAATCGATTCGTCACTGTTGCTCTAATCGTCGGGTCGCCCCGCTCGGTCATTAGCCGATATGCTGTCCCACGCAGTCCGGACTTTCCTCCAACTGTCTGACGACAATCAGCTATGCTCTGCGCATCTGCGGGGTAAATATTACCATGGATATAAATAAATTCAATTAAAATAGTAAGATGCTTGTTTTTTCACTTGCGCATAGCGCGGTCTTTTTCATAAAATGAATCCAGAGTAGGATAAAAGTGGGAATGAAAATGTCAAAAATTCTGCGCATTTGCGCATGTGTATTTGCTTTGGTTTTTGTTGTTGATAATGCTTATGCTGCATGTGCGGCATCAACAAAACGATATACCAGTTGTAAATCAGGATATTATCTGAATGGTACTGGTGCCGGCAACAGTTGTACATCTTGCACAACCGTCAGTGCGACAGATTTATCACAATCATGTTCACGCAGTGCGACCAGCACGGAATTAAATAATGCACATGCATACGCGGGCTCAATCAGTGGTGCCAAAAAACAGTGTGCTGGCAAACATACCGGTGGACCGGGCGGAACATCTGGTTCTGGGTCGTGCACCGGGTGCAATGCATGGGGCCCCTGCAGTGGCGGTTCATTAACCATTTCGTCATGCAAGTCGGGATATTATAAAAGTGGCAACAGCTGTCCGGCATGTACGGGTGTCAGTGCGACGGATTTATCACGATCATGTTCACGCAATCCAACCAGCACGGAATTAAGTAATGCACATGCATACGCAGGTACAATCAGTGGTGCAAAAC
>CALXLO010000015.1 GCA_944389235.1 uncultured Alphaproteobacteria bacterium | reverse complement strand
AAATCTGCATTTTATTTGGCTATCAACATGTGCACATTTTAATATAAATGCTGTTTGTATGCAATACAATTTTAGATTATATATTCTTGATATGTCTTTACTTTTAGGAATGTAAAATTTGGAATTAAGTTTTTTATACTTGCTTTTCAATTTGGTTTTATATACAATGACCCACGCAATCAGCGGAGCGTTGGCAGAGTGGTAATGCAGCGGATTGCTAATCCGTGACCGTGTCTTAGCGGTCCATAGGTTCGAGTCCTATACGCTCCGCCAGGATTTTAGAGTATCTAGCTGTATCAGGATGTTTTTATAAGTGCACAATATCAATATTTGATAACTGTTTTGCAATATATTCCGCAGCAAGTCGGCGGTGGCATTGTTGTGCAGATTTTTCGGTACATAAAAGACAAATGCGGTCAAGAATATCTGGGGCAAATCCATTGGTTGGGCGGCGTGTGGCAAGCAATTCATGATACATGCGTTCATAATCTGACCAAGTAATACACCTGTCTTTGTATCCAGCTAGTATTTCGGCAGTTGGGGCAAATTCGGGATGGTATTCATAACGTGCGCCCAGTGTGGTCGCTAGATTTGCCCCATTATAAAATGGCACAAAGCGACTGGTTCGCCATAGCCGAATGTCCCAAACACAATGTATATTTGTTGCATTCAGGATATCCATAAAAATATCGGGGCTTTTGCCGCTAAAACCAATAGTAAATATCTTTGTCATATTAATACAAAAATAATCCGTTTAACATCAAATAGCAATGATTTTCCTGCATCATGAACTTTCGCGCCAACCCTATGCGACAATGAGCATATTGGCTGGATGCGATAGCACTATTTAAGCCTGTAACATCTTTATCTTGTTCAAATATATCGCGCAAATATTTACAACTAACCTTTAATTCATAGCTTTGGTCTGAAAAATCAGTAATACGAACACGTAATTTGCCGTCTTTTGTAAAGAATTCAATGTTGTGTGCCGGTATCAATATTGCCCCTAATGATGGGCATTTGGTTTTCTGCGCGACATAGGCATTTTCTTTTACATGATGATGAAATATACTTTGAATGTCCTTTGATAAGCTCTCTTGCAGCACAGTTGCCAATTCTTTGTCTGGTTCAAATTCTCGCAATACTTCGATAGAATTAATATCTATATTCACATCTTCGGTTCTGTGTGGATAATCCCGTGGCTCTTTGTATTTTTCATTATCAACCAGTATTTCGCAGTATGTGGTCGGAATCTGACTGGCATCCCAGTATCCGCCATCTAGCATCAGGCGTTTCATGTGTTTTTCATAAGTGTCAAATCCGGCAATACAAAATTTTTCTTTCATACATGTTATGTCAGAGATAATTATATTCGATTTTTTCATATTATTCCTTTGGGATAAAAAACGCCGAAAACGGCGGGGAAAATAAACAAAAAAACAGCGATAAAATCACTGTTTAACTGGATAAATATTATATCAAATTTTAGTTAAAAAATCAATATTAAATATAAACACAACAATTTAATTTTTTTATAATCCGCAGAAATCTATTGCTTTTTGTTGTGGAACATTGTAAAATATGTTGCAAATTAATGAGGTAAAAGATTGCTAATCCGTGACCGTGTCTTAGCGGTCCATAGGTTCGAGTCCTATACGCTCCGCCAGGAAATTTTGATGATAGTTCGTTTTATTAATTTTTACTGTTGTCGTTAAATTTGCTTTTCTGTGGCAAACATTTTCGTTTGCAATAAAATACCCATTTTAATAATATTCAAAATATCACAATAAGGAATACGCATAATGACAATCAGATTATTTAATACTATGACCCGCAAAATCGAAGAATTCAAACCACTGGTTCCCGGCAAAATGGGCTTCTATTCATGTGGACCAACAGTTTATTGGGACCAGCATATTGGCAATATGCGCAGCTTTGTGAACAGTGATATTTTGAAACGCATGTTTATTGAAAACGGGTACGATGTTCATCATGTTATGAATATTACTGATGTTGGACATTTGACCAGCGACGAAGATACCGGCGAAGACAAAATGGAAAAAGGTGCTGCACGCGAAAAGTTATCTGTATGGGATATTGCCCAGAAATATATTGATTCTTTTTTGCGTGATATTGATTCTTTGAACATAATTCGTCCAACAGATATGCCCCGTGCGACAGACTATATCCCGGAACAAATAGAACAAGTAAAAAAATTGCAAGATTTAGGCTATACATACGAAATTCCAGGCGATGGTATTTATTATGATACCAGCAAGTTCCCAGATTATGGCGCACTGGGCGGACAAGATTTATCTGAATTGCGTGCTGGGGCGCGCATAGACGATACAGGCAAACGCAATCCGACGGATTTTGCGTTATGGAAATTTTCGCCAACCGACAAAAAACGCGCTATGGAATGGGACAGCCCTTGGGGTGTCGGGTTCCCTGGGTGGCATATTGAATGCAGCGCAATGAGCATGAAATTACTGGGCCCCCATTTTGATATTCATGTCGGCGGACAAGAACACATCAAAGTACATCACAGTGATGAAATTGCACAAAGCGAACCAATTGTTGGCAAACCTTGGGTTAATTATTGGGTGCATTATGAATGGCTGTTGTCCAAAGACGGCAAAATGTCAAAATCATCTGGCGATTTCTTGACCGTTCAAGATTTGATTGACCGCGGCTATGACCCGATGGCATTCAGGTATATGTTGCTGATGGGGCATTATCGTCAACCGTTGGACTTTTCGTTTGACGCATTGGATGCCGCCAGTAATGGATATAAATCTATGGTTCGTAAAGTAGCGGAATTGTTAAGCGTTGCATCGGCGGAAACGATTGATAACGCAACATTCAACCAATGGCATGACAAGATGTTGGCAACCATATCTGACAATATGAAAACCGCAGAAACATTGGTTTTGGTGCACGAATTGTTGCGTGATACATCGGTAAATTCGGCAACTAAAATTGCGCTGTTTGAATTTATAGACCGGCTGCTGGGGCTGCAATTCATTGACCGTGCAAAAAAATTAAACAATGCGGAATCAGAAACCGCGCCAGCAGAAATTCAAGCTTTGGCGGATGAACGCGCTGCTGCTAAATCGGCAAAGGATTGGGCGCGCGCCGATGAATTGCGTGCACAAATTGATGCCGCCGGTTGGTCGGTTGTTGATACGCGTGATGGGGCAAAGCTGGTTAAAAAAATATAACCACCCTGCACTGTTTTTAGATAAAATAGTATTGGTTATAAACGGCGGTAAAATTTGTATAAAAAAGTCTTGAATTTAGGGGGATTTTAGTGTATATTTCCCCCCAGCAACAAGAGGAACATTCATGAATTACCCATATATGCCAAAATCCACAGCGTTGTGGCTGATTGAAAACACAGCGTTGACATTTGAACAAATTGCAGATTTCTGCGGATTACATGAATTAGAAGTAAAAAATATCGCTGATGCAGAAACCTATAAAATTCAAGGACTGAATCCGATTTTGAATGGTCAGTTAACCCGCGAAGATATTGAACGGTGCGAAGCAGACCCGTCGGCACGCCTGCAATTGCGCGAAGAAATAGTATCTGCACAAAAGGCACAAAATAAACGCGGCATTGGGTATACACCAAAATTGCATCGTCAAAACAGACTGGGTGGTATTTTATGGATTATCAAAAACTATCCGGAATTATCAGATGGTCAGATTGCACGATTAATGCGCAGTACAAATCCAACTGTTGCATCTGTACGCAATAAAACACATAAATCTTATTCGCTGATTCAAATTCAAAGCCCAATTGTTTTGGGGCTGGTGTCGGAATCTGCATTGCATGACGCTGTCGCCAAAGCAAGAAAACAACAAGCAAAATAAGCATCATAATACAAAGGTTTGTTCATGGCTAAGAAATTGGACGCGGCAACCAAGTTATTAATTGATTCATTGCCGGAAAATTTACAAAAATTGGCATCCAGTGCCATAGAAGTTGGCTATCTGTCCCAGATGGATTTTAATGCCGCAACCGAGGCAGACGAAGTCCCCACCGACGAACAAGAAGAAGTCTTGGATTTTTTTCAGCAAGACTTAGGATTGGAAATTCTGGAAACCAACAGTTTTTCCCAAGATATGGAAAAATATTATGACGACGATGCTGATGAACAGCTGGATAAAACGCGTAATTTATTAAATGCAGATGCTGAACAAGTCGATGTAAATGACGAAGATTATGAACATTACGCTAAACAACTGGAACGCAGCCAAACCGGTAATTTGGTTCTGGGGGTCCAGGATTCTGTTCAGTCTTATTTGAAACAAATCGGCACTGTTCAATTATTAACGGCGGCGGGTGAAGTTGCAATTGCACAACGGATAGAGGCTGCATCGCGTCTGATGGTTTACGGATTGTGTGAAAGCCCGATGACAATTCGCGCGATGCTGGATTGGTATCAACAGTTGTTAAATGAAGATATCAGATTGCGCTATATCGTTAATTTGGAAGTAATGTATTCCAGCGATTCTGAACAAAAATCTTTGGCTGCCCTGTCAGAAGCAATGAAGTCCAAAGGTGTTGAACATGTTGATGAATTGGATGACGATGATTTAGATGACCTAGAAGAATCAACTGTTTCTGATGATGACGAAGATGATGAAGATGTTTCGGACGACGACGGCATAAAAAAAGAAGATACACCACGCGGAACATCAGGTGTGCCAATTCCTGTGATGGAAGAAGCATTGATGCCGATGGTCATGGAATTGTTTGGCAAGATAAAACGCATATTTAACAATATGCAAAAATTACAGGCCAAGCGTCTGGAAAACCTGTTGACTTCGTCCAAGCCAGATGATGCATTGGAAAAGAAATATACCAAAATGCGTCTGGAATTATTTGAACATGTCAGCAAAATTCGCTTGAACGATGACCGCATTGCAGAAATCTTGGAACAACTGACAAAACGCGATCAGTTATTAATGGGGCTAGAAGGTAAATTGTTGCGCTTGGCAATGGCAAACAAAATAAAGCGCGAAGATTTCTTGGCGGAATATGTCGGAAATGAAATAAATCGTAATTGGGTAAAAAAACTGATGCGGCATAAAAATCCTGCGTGGGTTGCATTTGCAAAAAAGCATGAACAGGATATATTGAAAATCCAACAAGATATTACTGCAATTGCCCAGGAAACTGGTCAACCAACAGGTGAATATAAAAAGGTTGTTGAACTGGTCCGGCGCGGTCAAGCCGAAGCCGCCCGTGCAAAGCGCGAAATGATTGAATCTAATTTGCGTTTGGTTATAAAATTTGCTAAAAAATCCAGCAATCGCGGATTAGGCTTGGACTTTTCAGACTTGGTTCAAGATGGAAATATCGGGCTGATGAAAGCAGTTGATAAGTTCGATTATCGTTTGGGAAACAAATTTTCAACATACGCAACAAATTGGATTCAGCAAGGAATATCGCGTAGTATTGCAGACCAAGCGCGCACAATACGAATCCCTGTGCACATGATTGATAACATACACAAGATTCAACGCGCAACGCGCCAGTTTATGCATAAATATGGTCGTCAACCAACACCCGAAGAATTATCCAAGATTATTTATCTGCCGGTTGACAAGATTCACAAGGCGTTGAAAGTTAATCTGAAACCAATTTCATTAGAGGCACCTGTTGGCACCGAAGATGACAGCAGTCGTATCGAAATCATTGCCGATGAAACAGCAAAAAATCCGTTTGTGTCGGCGGCACAAAAAAATCTGCGCAAGATTGTAACACAAATTTTGTCCGAACTGGACCCCAAAGAAGAAACTGTTTTGCGTCAGCGTTTTGGTATGAGCACTAATAAAACCAGCACATTGGAAGAAGTTGGTGAATACATTGGCGTTACGCGTGAACGCATACGACAAATTGAACAAAAGGCGTTGAATAAATTAAAACATCCAACACGCGCGCGTAAATTGCGCAGTTTCTTGGAAGATTAACATAAACACCCGTCTTTTTATGGACGGGTAATTTTATAACAGGAAAAAATATGAATACAGGATACATGATTGCCATAGAAGGTGCCGACAAAGCCGGCAAACATACGCAAGTTATGAACATTATAGAATATCTGCAACAGCGTAATATCCCAGCAGAAACGCTGGATTTTCCGCAATATAATGCGTTCTTTGGAAAAATGATAAAAGATTATTTGAATGGTAATTTTGGCGCAATTCGTGATTTGCCGCCTGAATACACTATGTTGCCCTATGCGTTGGACCGTTTGCAACACCAGTCGAAAATTGCAGAATGGCTGCATGATGGCAAATGGGTTATTTTAGACAGATATACATACAGCAATTCTTTTTCTGTGGCCAAGATGCCGCGTAATCAATGGCAACAAAAAATTCAATTTATGGAAGATTTAGAATTTAATCAAATGGGAATAATTCGTCCAGATTATAATATATATTTATATGTGGCACCGACTGTGTCATATAAAATGCGGACAAATGGCTTAAAGCAGTATCAAAATGGCAAACCAGATATTCATGAACGCGATTTCAAATTATTGCATGATGTTTCTGATGTTTATAAATTTATTGCGACACAAAACCCAAAAACTTGGGCCATTGTTGATGAAATGAAATCTGATGGCACACGCATGAATATACCAGAAGTATTTTCGCACATACGACCAATAATAGATAAATTAATCAATCAACACAAACGATAAAAAGCCGGCATTAATGCCGGTTTTATCAATGTTCTTCGGCATCATGTGCCGGCGCATAGATTTCTACATCGCGCGTCATTGCCAAGAATTTTTCTGCGCGCCGTGTCGGCAATTCATCCACAGGGATTTGTTGCAATTCTTGGATGTGTTCTGACACTGCGGATGCCAATAATTCCATGGTTGTTTGCCAATCTGTATGCGCCCCGCCTGCTGGTTCGTCAATAATTTGGTCAACAACATTCAAATCGGCCATGTCGCGTGCCGTCAATTTCATTGCAGCAGCGGCGGTTGCCTTGAACTTGTTATCTTTCCATAAAATACTGGCGCATGATTCTGGGGCAATAACAGAATAAATAGCGTTTTCCAGCATTAACACCCGGTCGCCTGTGCCGATTGCGATTGCGCCGCCACTGCCCCCTTCGCCAACATTAACGGCGACATACGGTGTTTTAATATTTAATCCTGTGGCAATAGATGCCGCGACCGCTTGGGATTGACCGCGTTCTTCGGCGGCACTGCCCGCAAATGCGCCAGCGGTATCAAACAATGATATAAGCGGCAAATTGAACTTTTCTGCCAAACGCATTAAACGCTGTGCTTTGCGATAACCTTCGGGATTTGGCATACCAAAGCGATGCAATTGTCTGGTTTCTATGGTGCGGCCTTTTTCTTGACCGATTATAACCGCGGGAATGCCGCGCCAATATCCAATGCCGCCGCACATTGCAGGGTCTTCGCCAAACAATCTGTCGCCTGCTAAATATGTCCAATCTTCAACAATTCCATTTATATAATCCAAGAAATGCGGACGATTTTCATTGCGCGCCAACAATACTTTATCATACGCATCATTTTCGCCCAATCCACGAACCTTTTTATTATCTGTATTTGGTGTTGCAACATTTATTGATTTTGGCGTATGTGGTTGCTTGGTTAAAACAGCCAATATTTTTTCCAGTTTCGCTTTTAATTCGCTGCGTGGAACAACCATATCAACCATGCCGTGTTCATATAAATAATCAGCCGTTTGGAAATTAGACGGTAATTTTTCGCGTATATTTTGTTCAATAACGCGACGGCCGGCAAATCCGATGCGTGCGCCCTGTTCCGCAATATGAATATCCCCCAGCATTGCAAATGATGCTGTAACCCCACCAAATGTCGGGTCTGTTAACAATACGATATAAGGAATGCCGTTTTTATGCAGTTTATTTACAGCGACCGTCGTACGCGCCATTTGCATTAATGACAATATATTTTCTTGCATGCGCGCACCACCACTGCAAGTAACCATAATAAAAGGCTGTTTTAATTCAATGGCATGTTCCATACTGGCAACAATACCGTCGCCTGCGGCGCGTCCCATAGACCCCAACATAAAATCGCCATTTAATACACATATTGTTGTTGGGATTCCGCCAATGATACCATCTGCGGTGGTAATTGCGTCATTGTATCCCGTTTCAGCACGCGCGTCGTCTAATCGTTCACGATAAGACACGCGGTCAACAAACCCCAGTGGGTCATCGGACACAGTTGGTAATTTTATTCGCGACCATTCATTATTATCAAACAGCAAATCAAACCGCTGTTTTGGTGTCATGATAAACGCCCGACCGCAACGCGGACAAATGTAATGATTGGTCTTGTAGTCTTTATAATACACTAAGCGCCCACAAGATTCGCACTTTATCCACATCAGACGACGAATGCGGTCATAGCGTTCACGATTACGATTTTTAATACCGGATTTTTTACCGAATAACATTTTATTTCCCTATGATTATCTATTCATTTTTTTGGTCAATTCGCGACTGGGCTTGAATAATATTGTTGTGCTGGCATCCAAGTGCATAGGTTGACCAGTACATGGATTATATCCGATTTTAGTTGCCCGTGCGCGTGGTTGAAATGTTCCAAATCCGCGAACTTCTATACGATTGCCGTCGGCGACAGCTTCTATCATCTGGTCGGCGATAGTATCAAGTATTGCGGCCGCATCCGCAACGCGCATGTGGCGAAATTGAACCTGGATAGAGCGTACGATATCAGAACGTTTCATTGTTTTTCCTTTTTTGTCTAACACATATTATTTATATCTTAGCACATTTTATCAAGAATAAAGTTTTTTTATGTTTTTTAAGATTATGTTCTTGATGTCTGTCGTATATGAAAATGATAGAATTTCTGGGGCTTAGAAAATGGAGGGTCAATATGCAACAAAATTCTTGTTCTGATAATATTTGTAATTGTTCGCGCACACTGCAAATGCCGCTGATTGGTGATAAAGCACCAGAATTTTCCGCAGAAACGACAAATGGACGCGTTAATTTTCCGTCCGATTATGCCGGACGCTGGGTTATACTGTTTTCGCACCCGGCCGATTTTACCCCTGTATGTACAACTGAATTTATGGCATTTCAGTCTATGTTGGATAATTTCAAAGAATTAAACACAGAAATAATCGGGTTGTCTGTTGGTACACTGACAGGACATTTAGCATGGATAAAATGTATCAGAAATATTGAATATCGTGATTGGCGCGATATGCAGATAACTTTCCCGATTATTGACGATATGAATATGGATATTGCCCGTAAATATGGCATGATTCATCAAAATGCAGATGATGGCAAAACTGTTCGTGCGGTCTTTATAATTGACCCAAATGGCATAATTCGTACCATATTATATTACCCACTGACCACTGGGCGCAATTTTACAGAAATTCTGCGCATATTGGTGGCGCTGCAAACAACCGATGCATTCAAAGTATCAACCCCAGCAGATTGGATGCCGGGCGACGATGTTGTGGTGCCTGCGCCATCTACGACGGCAGAAATGAACGAACGCACAGAAAATAAAGATAAATCACTAGATGTTAAAGCATGGTTCTTGACTTTCAAGAAACTGGATGCTGATACAATACTGCACAAATTACGGCAGACATCATCGCAAAACAAAAAGAAATAAACGGGGGCAAATATCGCTTGAATTAAAAAACCAGCGGCAAATCACGGATATCCATTGGCATACCATCGCGTTCAGGATTCCACTGAAACTCATCCATTTTGACTTTTTTGTCTTTGGTAAATTTCACGCCTTCGGATTTCAATGCTTTATATTGTTGCTCAAAAAAGCCAGGACCACACAAACTGCCATCTTTGAAAACAACGCGATGCCACGGTAAATGCCAACTGTTTTTATTGTTTGACGCGTATCCAACAAATCGTGCCATGCGGGGTCGACCAATCATGCGCGCAATTTGACCAAATGTCGCCACCCGCCCAGACGGGATACGCGCAACAATATCATAAACTTGTTCGTTAAAAGATTTCATAATAAATATAAATTATAAAATGGCGGAGACGAAGGGATTTGAACCCTTGATACGGTTGCCCGTATACACGATTTCGAGTCGCGCGCATTCAACCACTCTGCCACGTCTCCGACGATGTCGTGATTATACAGATTCCGTTTGTATTTGCAAGGCAATTATACATCAAAATTATATGCACGAACAGATTTTACAATCGCATCAACTAATTTATTTTGGTGCGCTGCTGTTTTTAACAGTTTTTCTTCGGATGCGTTTGACAAGTGCCCTAATTCAATCAGTGCACCCGGCACGGTTGAACGCAACACCGCAAACGGTGCATGACGAACATCTGGTCCAGGTTGCTGGGTAATCTTGGCCCGTTTGAATGCAGACGCGGCACCATTTGCATATTCAACGGACATTTCTGCCACTGCATGTTGCTGTAATGATGACAATGCGATACGGATATCTTTGTCAAATTGTTCAAATCCACTGACATCAATTTTATCAGCCGCATTTTCGGCATCCGCTAATTTTTGTGCTTCTTCGTCTGATGCCTTTTCAGACAATGTATATATCGAAAATCCCTTCATTGCGCGACTGGGGTTCGCATTTGCATGCAGTGATAAAAATAAATCTGCGTGCCGTTTTTCACCAATGGACGCGCGTTGTGCCAATTTCAGATATGTATCATTGCTGCGTGTCAAGTATGTCTGGAAACCTGCTGCATCCAGTTTTGTTTTTAATTTTTTGGCAACTGACAATACGATGTTTTTTTCTTGTGTTCCGCCCTTGCCTATACAGCCGGGGTCTTTGCCGCCATGACCAGCATCAATAACAACAACATATTTGCGCGATAGTGCAGTCGTTTTTTGTTGTTGTGTCGTTGCCGCAACAGCACCACTGGCCGCAGCAAAATCCAGCACCAAACGATAATCGTTATCACCATTTGGACTTAATAACATAATTGAATCACGCGGAATTTCAGCGGCAGGCTTGGTTAAATCTGCAATAATTTTTAATGTATCACCAGATTGTGCTTGCGTTATAGCACGAACCAATGTGCCAGATGCCATTTTTGGTGATAAATCAGGATTTGCCGCAGTATTTGATAATGTTATTACAATTTGATTTGTCGGATACGATATTTCATAAGATGGGCGCGCAGATGTTTCAATTACTAAACGCGTTTTATTCCCAGGCTGAACCCCAGTACGAACATTACGCAGCAAATTGCGTGCTGCGAATGCCACGCGCGGAATCATCGCGACCGCCACGGCACTGAATCCGGTTATTTTCAAAAGTGTGCGTCTGGATATTTTCATTATTAATTAATTATATCAAAAAATCGTTATCTGTTCAAGATTTTTACAGGAATAAATGCACGAAAAAAGCCCCGTCAAAGGGGTTTATGGTATAGATTAAGTTATATTTATTGTGCAACACAACTGGCAAACATTTGCGAAATCAAATTGTTTTCTTGTGTTGTCAAAGATGCAACCGGCACAATATAGCAGCGCGCACTGTCGCGGATAATGAATACTTTTGTTCCGCGGGTATATGCAGTTTGCATATTATTTAATTGTGCGGTTGTTAAAAATGCGTTTTGCGTCGTTGACGGATTACTCATCGCGGCTTGGACCAACTGTTGCGCGGTTGCATAATCATACACATTTGACATGGTTGTTAAATCCATATACAAACTTTGGTTTTCATACGGATTTTCCGCAACTGGTGCGGTTGATGGAAATGCAACCCCCGTTGCCAATGCCGCCACGGTCTGTAATGTTGATGGCTGGGATGACGATGTTCCAGATGTTGAATAAGATGCAGTGTTTATTTGCAAATCATCACCACACGCTAGATTCATTCTGTTTGTATAACTGGCCAACACAGAATCAACCGCCATCTGCCAATCTTCACCCTTGTTATTCATTTCTAAATTCAAGATTTTTTCAGCCCAACCCCAAATATTTGCGCCAACATTTCCAGCATTCGCAAATCTGGTAACCATTTCTGCTGAACCACCTGGCACACCGGCACCACATGCATCGGTCAATAATGTTGTTAACATACTGGTTGTTTCATTGCCGTACGCCAATGCCACAGAATGACATGCCATTGCCGCTTCTAATTCTTGGCGGCGTTGCAAGCATAAATCAGAATGCGATTTAGATAATTCGTCGGCCATATTTGCCATAGACAAATAAGACATGACTTCCTGTTGAACATACGGTGGACACAACCGCGCCGCAGTATTCATTCCCCCTGACCCAGTTCGGGTACCTGTATTATATTGTGGCAACAACACAGATGTGTCGCGTTGCAAACATAACAAGGCATAGTTATATAATTCACTTTCGGTCGCATATTGGCACCGTCCAGTCCGCTGACCAGGAACAACCGTTACATCACCGCAATATTCAACCAAGCAATTAAAAATCTTTTCCCGACACGCAGTATCAACATCTGGCTGGGTTATCATGTAATATGTATTGCGTTGATTTGTTTGATATGCGCTTGCCAGACCTTGGTATCCACGATTAGTTGTCGTGGTTGTGCCAGTGTTTACATATCCGCTGGATACGCCACGATTTACAGAATCATTCGCCACAGTCCCCGCAGATATTGCAAATGCAGATGATGTACACACAAATGCCGCAATAAAACTAAATGCAAAAAAAGTTGCTTTCATAGCAAACTCCCTCTCGTTAAGATAAATTTTAGCATATTGACAACAGAAAGGCAATAATTCATTTTAGTCTTGGAAACAAAAATATTGATTCTGGCAAATATATTGATAATATAATTCGCATGATTATACCAAACGAAGTCTTATCACAAATTGCCGACGACATTTCTGCCGTCAGGGGGTATCTTTGACCCGACAAAGTTAGAATCAGAAATTGCTGATTTAACCGAGCAAACCAATAATCCTGATTTATGGAATAATCCAAATAATGCGCGCGCGCTGATGCAAAAGAAAGCCGCCAAGGAAAAATCACTGAACGAATTGCATGACTTAGAAAACGAATACCAAACATTATCTGAATTATATAAAATCGCCCCAGACGATAAAGATGTTATATCGGGTATTGAAAAATTGGCTGATTCCGCACATCAGGCAAAATTTATCACTTTGTTTCGCGAACCAGCCGATAACAATGGTGCGTTTTTGTTTATCCAGGCTGGTGCCGGCGGAACCGAGGCACAAGATTGGGCACAAATGCTGGCGCGGATGTATTCGCGTTGGGCTGAACGCCACGGTTTTACTGTTGATGTCATAGAAGAACACCCCGGTGATACAGCAGGAATCAAAAATATTACATATCGTATAAATGGCGACCGTGCATTTGGGTGGCTAAAAAACGAAATTGGTGTACACCGTTTGGTCCGAATATCGCCTTTTAACGCCAATGGCAAGCGTCAAACCAGTTTTGCATCGGTTGATGTTTGGCCAGACATTGATGATTCTATACATATTGAAATTAACGATAAAGACTTGCGAATTGATACATATCGGTCATCTGGGGCCGGCGGCCAGCATGTTAATAAAACAGACAGCGCCGTGCGCATAACACATATTCCAACAAATACAGTTGTTACATGTCAAAACGAACGCAGCCAAATTCAAAATAAAGAAATGGCAATGAAAATGTTGCGCAGTCGCCTGTATGAATTGGAATTACAAAAACGCGCAGCGGCTGAAAATGCGGCACTGGCACAGCAAAAGAAAATTGAATGGGGCAGTCAAATTCGCAACTATGTATTATACCCATATCAATTGGTCAAAGATGTCAGAACAGGTGTTGAAAAGACTGATTCAGATGCGGTTCTGGATGGCGACTTAGATGACTTTATGCTGGCAAATTTGCAGCAAAACCAGCAGTAAAATTGTATTCTTGCTTTTTTTACCCATATATTTATAATATGTTGGCACTTGGCACCCGTGGCTTAACTGGATAGAGCATCGCCCTCCGAAGGCGGGGATTGCGCGTTCGAATCGCGCCGGGTGCGCCAAAATAAAGCCCCACGATTTATTCGTGGGGATTTGTTTTGTAATTGTGCACCCCGCGATTTGAATGCGCACGCGTTCGACAATGAGTAAGCGAAAACAAGCCCTTGGCGCAGTTTGAGTGCTAACGAATGCCCCACAGGTATCCACAAGTTGTGGATACCGAGGGAATCCGCCGGGTGCGCCAAAATAAAGCCCCACGATTTATTCGTGGGGATTTGTTTTATGATTGTGCACCCCGCGATTTGAATGCGCACGCGTTCGACAATGAGTAAGCGAAAACAAGCCCTTGGCGCAGTTTGAGT
>CALXLO010000014.1 GCA_944389235.1 uncultured Alphaproteobacteria bacterium | reverse complement strand
GGAATTGTTAGCCGCAGATGATGTATACCCCAGATCGCTGCATGCTGAACAACTGTTGCCGGCACCGGTGCCATTCAGATAATAACCCGCATTACACGATGTATATTTGCGTAATGTCGGACAATCGTATGCTGCATTTGCCGAAACAACAAAAAATAATGAAACAAAGCACGCAAAAATGCGCAAAATTTTTGACATTTTCATTCCCACTTTTTTATCCTACTAATCACATTTTATGAAAAAATCGATACTTTGCGCAAGTAAAAAATATTCTGCAAATAAACAATAGTAATATAGTCATAACTTTTATATGCAAAATATGTTGATAATTTGAGTGTATTTGACTAAATTTAATATCAAGATGCAGCGCGAATTATTTGATTTTTTGAATACTGACCTGCAATTCATCAAAGGGGTGGGACCTGTCTTGGCCGCCAGATTTGATGATGTTTTGGGTGGACGACGCGTATTAGATTTTTTGTTGCATATACCGGCGTATGTGCGCGCGCGTGAAATAACAGAAAATATTACCACCGCAACCAAGGGCGATGTAATCACAATACCTTTGCTGGTCAAATCACATAAAAAAGGCGGCGCTTTCCGCGGTCGACGCAGGCCAACACAAATTTCATGCGCCGACAAAATGGGAAATGCTGTTATTATTCAATTCTTTAATGTGAACTTTTTAGATTATTGGTTAAAAAAACTGCCAATTGGTGAATGGCGCATGGTCAGCGGAAAATTAGACCATGGAACACGATATATTATAAATCACCCAGAATTTATAGAAGAAATGCAAAATGCAGATAAAATTCCATCTGCCCAGGCGATTTATCCGTCTGGCGAAGGTCTGACACAAAAAACATTTGCCGGCGTTCGCGACCAGATTTTTGCAGCATTGTCCGATAAATTATTAAACGCAGAACCTGATATGGTTGAATTTTTTGATGCGTTGCGTCATGTGCACTATCCGAAATCTGATGATGATTTAATGTCAAATTCGCAATATATAGTAAAGTTAGCATATTGGGAATTGCTGGCACATCAATCGGCGATTGTTATCAGTCGGCGAAATCGTACTGATGTTCGCAATCGTCGGACTGTGCGACCGCAAAAGCACGAATTAATGTCGCGATTTTATAACATATTACCATTTTCATTGACCGGCGCGCAGACGCGCACAATAGATGAAATATTTTCCGACATGTCGCACGATGTCCCAATGATGCGTTTGGTTCAAGGCGATGTTGGCAGTGGTAAAACGATTGTTGCATTAGCGGCCGCGATAAAAATGGCTGAAATGGGCGGGCAAACAGCACTGTTGGCACCAACAGATACTTTGGCGCAGCAGCACTATGCAAAAATAAAGCCAATGTGCGATAAAATCGGTATAGTGTGCGATATATTAACTGGGCGCGACAAGGGCGCAGTGCGGCGTGAAAAATTAATATCTGTGCGGTCTGGGCGAACAAAAATTGTTGTTGGAACGCATGCGCTGTTTTCCGAAGATGTTGAATATAAAGACCTGGGGTTAGTGATTATTGACGAACAACATCGGTTTGGCGTTTCACAACGCGAAGCGCTGCGCGCCAAAGGAAATAATCCGGATGTATTGGCACTGTCGGCAACACCTATTCCACGCACATTGTCTATGACGATTTATGGTGATATGGATGTATCAATCATAAATGAAAAACCTGCGGGTCGGTTGCCAATCAAAACGACTAAATTACCAATTACGCGCGTTAATGAATTAATTGCGCGTCTAAAACCACAAATTGATTCTGGGGCAAAAGTATTTTGGGTTTGCCCATTGGTCGCAGAATCAGATATATCTGATATGACCGCAGTGCAATCGCGATACGATGAATTAAAAAAAGTATTTCCACATGCGGGTCTGGTGCATGGTCAAATGGATAAAAAGCAGCGCGATAATATTATGGCGCAATTTGCAGACGATACTTCAAATATGCGTATTCTGGTTGCAACAACTGTTATAGAGGTTGGTATTGATGTACCACGCGCAACAATTATTGTTATTGAAAATGCGGAACGCTTTGGGTTGGCGGCGTTGCATCAGCTGCGCGGACGCGTCGGGCGCGGCAACATGCAATCGTTTTGTATACTGATGTATGGGCAAAACATCAGTGAAATCGGGTTAAAGCGTCTGGATGTTTTAACCAAAACAGATGACGGATTTCAAATCGCGGAACAAGATTTAATCATGCGCGGCACGGGCGAATTACTGGGCACGCGACAAAGCGGTTGGATTAATTATCATTTTGTAGATTATGCCCATCATCGTGATTTATTTCGATTGGCAGCGTCAGCAGCACGCGACATGGACACACCATCACAAACAATTTGTGATTTGATGTTTATATTTGACCGTGGGGTAAATATCTGTGCGTAAAATATTTGTATTTTTATTATGTCTGTTTTTGTCGTGCAATGGATACGCGGCATCATTGATAAATGATACCGAAGTTGAACAGATATTATCAGAACTGGTTGCACCATTGGCAGTCGCAGCAAAAATTCCAGACGGTCGATTAAATGTTCATATCGTTAACAGCGATGATTTTAACGCCTTTGTTATGGGTGGCGAAGATGTATATGTGTACACTGGTCTGTTGACGCAAATAAAATCACCTGATGCACTGCAAGCCGTTGTCGCGCATGAACTGGGACACACATTGGGCGGGCACATGGCGCAAATGTCCCAGCGTATGTCTGCTGAAATGACACGCGCGATGATAATACAAGCACTGGGGATTGGACTAATGGCAATTGGTGGTGACCCGTCATTGGGGGCCGGGGTGTTGGCGGGCTCGGGCGGGGTTGCACAACAATCTATGTTGGCATTTACGCGCGACGAAGAAAGAATTGCAGACGATATGGGTGTAAAATTAATGATAGATGCTAAATTAAATCCTGATGGATTCATAGATGTTTTTAACCAGATGAGTAATTTAACCGGTGCATTGGAATCACGCATTAATCCAAACATAATTAATCATCCTTTGACCAGTGAACGATTGGCGCATGTGCGTGAAAAAATAAAACATATTGATTCTGAATATAAACCAACAAACGCGCCAACGACCGAACAACGCACAGAATATGAACTGGCGCGCGCGAAATTAGTTGGATATCTGTATAACCCCAGTCGCGTTGAAACAATGTATCCAAAATCTGATAAATCTGTGGCGGCACAATATGCCCGCGCGATTGCACGGATGCAGTCCGGTAATCTGGATGATGCACGCGTTGGAACATCAAACTTAATTGCCAGCAATCCAGAAAATCCATATTTTTATGAACTGCTGGGGGATATAGAATATCAACTGGGGCACTATGATGACAGCATAGATGCGTATGAAAAATCACTGAGTTTAACAAACACTGCCCCACAAATTGAAACGGCACTGGCACTGGTACTGACTGAACGCAGAAAACCGGGCGACATAACGCGTGCAATTGAACTGTGTAAACGCGCATTGCTGTCAGAACCGGCACCGCTGACATACTGGGTATTGGCGCGTGCGTATGATGATGGCCGCGCTGATTGGGCGCGTGCAGAATACTATCATTTAATGCACCAAGACGACAAAGCACGCGAATACGCACGCCGTGCAAAACAGGCGTTACCACATGATAGCCCAGAATATATAAAATCAAATGATATACTAAATAATGGTCAGTAAATTTGATGCTGGCATTTTTTCTTGATATGCGTTATAATTAATTCCGTGATATCGTGTTGATATCATGGGGTGTCAAGACCCGAACATAGCGTCGCAAATATGCGATGAAAAAACTCCAACCAAAGTTGGTTGGAGGGTTGTGAATAATGCGTTCGCGCAAAATAAGCACACTAATACTATGTTTTAGTCTTGAACCTCCAACCACCTGAATATTTCTGGTGGTTTTTTGTTGCAAAACGGGGGTTAAAGATGAAAAAGATATTTGTCGCCATTGTAGTGTGCATGATGTGTAATGTTGGTTTGTGCTACCCTGAACTACCCAACCAATGTTCCAAAGGAGAATATAATTGGTTTAACTCCAGTTGCGGTTCCGGATATCATTGCGGCACTTGCCCAAACAATACTTATCAAGATACAGATTTATTTACAGGACGAGAATGTACAAAATGCCCAGATGGATTTTATAATTTTGGTAATAGTCCAACAGAACACGACGATATCAGCGATTGTACCAAACAATGTGCCCCCGGAACATATATACCAGATGGCGCATCAGTGTGTGTTTTATGTCCGCGTGATTCATATTGCCCAGGGGGAATATTTAACCCAACAAACACAGATTCTGGGATAACACAATGTAAAGACGGTTTATATTCGCCGCCGGGGTCGGATAGTGCAGATGATTGCGGTCGTATATTACATATTGGTGAATATGTTTTATATCTGCGCACTGCAAAATTAACCAGTCCGGCACTGCATGTAAAAATAGGTAATGTTATATATTACGGTGATATGTTCCCCGCATAAAATCACAAATTGTGGTGCTGTGCCAGCAAATAAAAAAAAACCGCCCGAACGGGCGATTTTTTATCATTAATATTTTTAATCATCTATTTTTGAATATTCACAAAAGCCTTCATTTGTATCACAGCGGGAAATTGTACCTTCGCTGATGAAATAGCCCTGGGGATGCAAGCATGCTGGGCAAACTTTGGGTGCTTCGGTGCCAATATGCCACATGCCGCAATTTGTGCAACGCCACATAACAATTTTATCCTGTTTGAACAATGTGCCGTTTTCAATCGCATCAATTAATGCACGATAACGCGATTCATGATAGCGTTCCGCATAACCGATATTTTTTAACACTTCGGCAATGGAATCAAAACCTTCTTGGGCGGCAATTTGTGCAAACTTTGGATACATATTTGTGTTTTCTTCGTGTTCACCATAGGCAGCCGCCTGTAAATTTTCCAATGTTGTACCAATTTTGCCCGCTGGGTATGATGCAGTTATCTCTAAATCGCCCCCTTCTAAAAACTTGAACAAGCGAGATGCGTGTTCTTTTTCTTGTTCTGCTGTTTCCAAGAAAATTTTAGAAATTGCCTGGAATCCTTCGTCCTTGGCCTTGGATGCAAAAAATGTATAGCGGTTGCGCGCCTGGGATTCACCAGCAAACGCAATTAACAGATTTTTTTCGGTCTGGGTGCCTTTTAATGACAATGCCATATTATATTCTCCTTCGTTTTTTTGTTTTTGCTGTATGATGGTATCAGATTAAAATCTGAAAATCAATTTTTTTGCATTTGCGGTCTGGCCGCCACAGCATGAATCAGGTCTTGAAATTCGTCGTACAATTTTATGCCCAGATATGCGCGCGCATCAGCAATTGTTTTGCCATACGCCCAGAATATGCCACGATTTGTCGTATATTTTGCAACAATCATATTAAATTCGTCTATTATCGGGCCATAGCAATTAAAACCAACAAATGCAGCGCGATAATATTCAAAAAAAGTCTTTTCATTATGCGGAATGCGCGTTCCTAAAACCATCAAGCGTTTACGAATTGTGTTGATTTCGTAATCACAATCATCTTGTACACGCCATAACCCGCCGATGTATTCCACAGTATGTTCCGCGACATCGCACAATGGAACCAATGTATCATCTGAACGCCGCGCCATCATATTTAATTGGCAATCATTAGAATACAATAAATGTTTTGCTGTTGCATCTGGGTACTTAGCCAAGGGGTTTTTGTATATCATTTCCGTTCTATTTCCAAAAATTGTTTTTCTATGGCAGAAACCAGCCCCCCTATTCCCTGGTGCCCCGCCGCACTGATTGTAATAATTGTTGGTCTTTTTTTACGACCGAACGATTTTTTGAATGCATCCATGCGCGCATCCATATCGTCTGATGCAATCGCATCCAATTTATTTATGACGACAATTTCTGGCTTTTTTGCCAAATTTGCGCCATAAGAATCCATTTCATGACGAATTGCCGCGTATCGCGCCGCCCAATCTGATTCCGTGCCATCAATAACATGCAGTATTAATTTTGTGCGTTCTGCATGCCCCAAAAATCTGTCGCCTAAGCCGACACCCGTGTGTGCACCCTGAATCAGCCCCGGTAAATCAACCATTACAAATTCACGATTGTGCGCATACATAACACCCAGCTGGGGGTTTAATGTTGTAAATGGATAGTTCGCGATTTTGGGGCGCGCAGATGTAACTGCCGCTAACAGTGTTGATTTGCCAGCATTTGGAAAACCAACCAGCCCAATATCTGCAATTAATTTTAACCGCAACACAACAGTGCGTTCTTCACCAGGCAACCCATCATTAGCCTGGCGCGGGGCGCGATTTGTGGGGCTTTTGAAATGCAGATTGCCCCATCCGCCATTTCCGCCGCGCGCCGCCAAATATTCCATGCCGTCGGTATTCATGTCAGCATATTCGATTTCTTCATTTTCAGACAAAATAACCGTACCCGTCGGAACAGGTAAAATCAAGGTTTCCCCAGATGCCCCTGTCCGCATTTTGCCCATGCCATTTTCACCACGACCCGCGGCAAAATTTGTTTTGAAACGATAATCAATCAATGTATTAACATTTGGCACAGCACGAAATATAACATCCCCACCGCGTCCACCATCGCCGCCATTGGGCCCGCCAAATTCTATGTACTTTTCGCGACGGAAACTGGCGCTGCCGTTGCCACCATCGCCCGCCTTGATATGTATTTTTGCTTTGTCCAAGAATTTCATCAAAACCCCGTTTTTTCAGTTATTATAACTTAAAAACTTGCATTTGCCACCATAAATATTATAATTATGTTTGTCGCATTTGCGATGATGATTCTGAATCCGTTGCGGAATAGTCGTTTTGGACTGGGGGGCGGTACCCCACAGCTCCACCAATAAAAATATGGGGGCTGACATAGTTTCGACAGGCGAAGTAAAGGCAAATCGGTTGAATCCGACATGGTGTCGTAAAAAACCAAATAAAAACTGAATGGCGATAGAATCGCTGCGAACGACAATGTTCGCCTTGCAATGGCTGCCTAATATAACAGGCGTTTGGATATAATTGGCAATTGTTGATTATATCCGTTATAGCTTAATTGCGGGGTCGCTGGGTACCCGGCAACAGAAACCCAGCACACAGTTCGTTGTTATGTAATAAAATAAATATAAAGCAGAAAGGAAAAAAGATGTTCGGAAAAGTAAAAAAAATATTCTTTACAGGTATGTTTGGGATTTTATACATATCTTTTATCGCACAAATTGTTTATATATTGGGCTGGGTCAACGGCATTGATGCCAAGTTTATGTATATGGTGCTGTTGGCGTTTGAATGGTTGGCACTGATTGCCGCGCGTTATTTGTCCAAGCGGTCCAGCAACAACGCCCAATACAATGGTTATAATGGTCGCCGCCGCTAAGAATAACGGCAATAACAAACTATAACCAGTCCCCAGAATATGGGGACTTTTTTATAGCCACTTGAAAAACTATAAAAAAACGCTTATATTAAATAAAGCTATGAAACAATATATTTTACCTTTTCGTGATTTGGTTGTGCATCCTGGTCTGACAGTTCCGGTTTATATTGATAACCCGCTGTCCATCGCGTGTATCGAGGCTGCAACCAAAAACAATCAAAAACTGGTCATCGCTGCCCAGCACAGTTGGTCATACCCAACAACTGCTGATGATATTTATGATGTCGGTACAATCGGCGATATCGCACAAGTGTTACGACTGCCAGATGGAACACTGCATGCCATAATAAAAACAACAGATGTTGTAAAGTTATCTGATATAACTGTTGTAAATGGTTTGTTCATGGCGGAAACAACACCAATTGAAATCTTGGACGACAGCAAGTTTGAACAAACAATCGCGTTGCGCGATAAAATTGCTGAAAATATGCAAATGCTGTCTGCGGCGCGTAAATTCAAGATTGATAAATTGCGGAATATTGTCCAGAACTATCCTATGCCGGCATTTATTGATTCTGTCATCCAGGCCGCAGAAATAGATACCGATGACGCAGTGCGTATTTTATGCGCACCATCGTGGCGTGAAAAACTGATGATGTTGCTGGAACAGGTTAATCTGATGGCAGAAACCGCAAAAATAGAAGAATCTATTAATCGGCGCATTCATCAGCAAATGGAAAATGGCCGCCGCGAAGCAATATTGCAAGAAAAAATGCGTGCCATTCAACGCGAAATGGGCGACGATAGCGAAGAAATGGATACTGAAAATATGCGTAAGCGCATAGAACGGTCCAGCATGTCCCAAGATGCCAAAGACAAGGCTATGTCTGAATGGAAACGCATGCGCAGCATGTCGCCGATGTCAAACGAAGGCGGACTGTTAAAAACATATCTGGATGAACTGTTGGCAATGCCGTGGGGTAAATCAGATAATCAACCAATTGATTTGAAAACTGCGCGTGCCGTTTTGGATTCGCAACATTCTGGTATGCAAGCCGTTAAAGAACGCATATTAGAACATATTGCCGTGATGAAAAAAACAGGCGGAAACCAAGGCAGCATACTATGCTTTGTCGGTGCGCCAGGTGTTGGTAAAACATCGCTGTGTAAATCTATTGCAGATGCACTGGGGCGGAAATATCAACGCATATCGTTGGGTGGCATATCAGATGAAGCGCATTTCCGTGGGCATCGTAAAACATATATTGGTGCACAAACAGGTCGTATTATGGACGCGTTGAAACGATGCAAGGCGAATAATCCTGTTATTGTGCTGGACGAAATTGACAAGATGGGACGCGATTGGCGTGGCGACCCAGAATCTGCGTTGCTGGAAATTCTGGACCCAGAACAAAATAAATCTTTTCGCGACCATTATCTAGAAGTTGATTTTGATTTATCTAATGTCTTGTTTATTGCCACAGCAAACAGTTTGAATATGTCAAACGCATTAAAAGACCGTATGGAAATCATCGAAATCCCCGGATACAGCGAAGATGAAAAAGTGCAAATCGCACGCGAACATTTAATTGCGCGTGCAGCGCATGATACAGGATGGAATCCGGAAAATATTATTATCGGTGATGATGCACTGCGTCATATAATTCGCAATTACACATCTGAACAAGGCGTACGCGAATTGCAACGCGAATTAACCGCCATATTACGCCGTTCTTTGCTGGAACATGACGGCGAAGATGTAAAAACAGAATTTACACCCCAAAAAATTGATGAATTATTATCTGTGCGTAAATCTGCGGTAATGGCAAAACGCATTGGTTTTGGTATTCGTGCATAACAAGGGAATCTTGATAATATGATTTTAATAATTAATACATCTGGGACGGGCGTGGACTTTGTATTAGATGAACAATACAAGCATGTTGATACAACAACACAATCGATTGCACTGCCCGCGGAATGCGAAAAATTCTTGACCGAATGCGGCGCAAAATGGTCTGATTTAACGGCAATTGGTGTTGTCGTTGGACCGGGCAGTTTTACCGGTATACGATTGGGGATTGCGTATGCCAAGGGTTTGGCATTAGGACTAGATATTCCAGTTGTGCCAATTAACGCATTTGAATTGTATCTGCACGATGCCCCAGATGCGTTTGTTGCAATTGATTCGGGTCGCGGTGATTTCTTTGTTGCATCAAAAAATCTGGCACCATGCACAATGACAATTGATGATGTTGAAATTCGTCAAATGGATTGCCCGTGTACAGTTGGACACAAACCATTTAACTTAAAAAATGCGGTATCAATCGTAAATGAAAAGTTGGCAAATGGTAATACTGAACCGGTTGTACCCATGTATCTGCGCCCCAGTTATGCAGAATTAAACAAAAAATCAAATTCATAAATTATGCTGGACGAACTGGCAAATCTTCATCGTGCGTGTTTTCCGAACAAGCCGTGGTCGGCGGCTGATTTTGCAGACTTGAAAAAATCAGGTTGTGATATTATCGCCAGTCAAAATGGTTTTATTGTTTGGCGCGTTATTGCAGATGAAGCAGAAATTATCACAATTGGTGTACATCCAGACGCACGCCGCAGCGGTATTGCATCTGCTATGCTGACTTTGGCAGAATCAGACGCAAAAAAACGCGGTGCACAAAAAATATTCTTGGAAGTTGCAGAAAACAATCACTCTGCCCGTGCGATGTATGCGCAAAACGGATATTCACAAATTGGTGTTCGTCCAAAATATTATGACGGGATTGATGCAATTTTAATGGCAAAAAATTTATAACACATCAATTCGCAACAAAATCCAAAACACGATTATCAAATATTACATCACGCGGACGCAACGGGGACGCAATGTGCATATCAGACGCATTACGCGTTCGCGATAGTGCGACATAGGTCTGGCCATGCGCAAATGCCCCACGCGATATATCAACGATAACAGAATCTAATGTTTTTCCTTGGGCTTTATGGATAGTCATTGCATAGCCCAAATTTAATGGGAATTGTTTGAAACTGCCGACTTCGTTTTCAACCAATCGGTCATTTTCATCGCGTGAATATTCTATCTTTTGCCATTTTTCCGGTCTGACAGATACAACATCGTGCGTTGTATTTAATAATTCTACGACTATTTCACGCGCAGACAAATTACGCACAATACCCATAGAACCATTATGCCATTTATCACCGTTTTTAACAAATACAACCAGTGCACCAACTTTTAATGTTAAATTCATTGGTGCGGGAACATCGCGTTCTGAAAAAGTCCCAGATATTTCACCCGCATAAGTTATTTCCGGCGCGTTTATTTGTGCCAAGCGTGTGGCATTTATGCGTTCTGCGACTGCGCGAAAAGGGGTGATAATAACCGCATTTTCGCGTCGCGCATCATCATCGATATGACACGCGTTAAAAAATCCCAGAGCACTAATATCATTATTACGCAAACGCCGCAGGTTTTCTAATAATTCAACATCATTTTGACGATATACTAAATCAAAGTCATATCGCACAAAGTTCGCCCGCCGATATACATTTGCATCAAAAAAATATGCGTTATCGTGTCCATATTCTGCGCGATAGTATTCCATCGCATCACGCGTTATAACCGGCGGTAATTGAAACAGGTCGCCAATTGCAACAACTTGCAACCCGCCAAATGGTTCATTATTGCGACGGGCACTGCGTGCTAAAATATCTATGGCATCCAACAAATCAGGCGCGACCATTGATATTTCATCAATAATTAAAACATCGGCCGCGGTCAGTATGTTGCGCGGTTTTGCCTTTAATTTCAGTAATTCTGGCATAATGAAATCACGCGGCTGAATTTGAAACAAAGAATGGATTGTTTGTCCCCCGACATTCAATGCGGACACCGCCGTGGGACACGCACAAATTATACGCTTGCGCGATGCAGACTTTAAGTAATTTACAAATGTTGATTTTCCGGTGCCTGCCTGGCCCAGAATTAATAAATTAGAACCAGTGCGTTCAATTGTATTAAACGCAGCCATCTGGGTATCACTTAAAATCTGGACAAATTCTGTCATAACACGCGAACATTTTGACACAGCACAAAATAAAAATAAAGCATATAATAAAAATCACTTGCAACGCGTTGGAAATAAGATATAATTGCGCCTGTGGGTTAGTAGCTCAGTTGGTTAGAGCGGAGCGCTCATAACGCTTTGGTCGTGGGTTCAAGTCCTACCTAACCCACCAAACATATTAAATCCGTCCGAATTGGGCGGTTTTTTATTTTTGTTTTTTAACCAATCGGAAAACATACCTGTCAATTTATCGTGCAATATACATTAATATTTGTGTCATAACAATTATTCTAACAAAGGCACAACACCATGCGTCAGGCAATATTTACAACAAAAAATGGCACACAGATAAATTGCACTATGTGGGACGATGTCAAACAGCCAATCGCCATCGTGCAAATAATTCACGACTTGGACGAAAGTGTCGGTCAATATAATAAATTTGCTAAATTCCTGAACAGAAATGGCTATATTGTTATGGGTAATAATTATCACGATATTGATAATACACAAACATGTAATGGGGCTGACTTGTTTTTAACAACGGTAAAAAATGAAATAGATTTTTCACGATATATCAAAGAAAAATATAATGCGCCATTAATGTTGTTTGGACACGGATATGGCGGATTAATAACCAAAAAAATTATATCGGAATCTGATTTATGTGCATGTGGGGTCAGTATATCTGGAACAAAAAAATATCAACCTGTGGCAATCGCATTGGGACGACTGATTGCGTTTGCAGGTGCACGAATATTTGGACCCATGGCACCTGCGCGTGCGATGGAATTTTGGTTTCCAATGCGTTGCCAAAATGGCGCAGTGCGAACAACATATTTTCCATATATGTTTTATTATTCTTTGTTCAAAAATTTGATGCGTCAAAACGAATGTACAGATGTCAAAATGCCGTTGCTGGTTATTGGCGACAAACGCGATTTAATCAATCTGAACAAACAATTCAGCATGAAATTATATCGCATGTTAATGACGCGTGATGCAGATAATTTGACATTGATAATATACCCAGATGCTCGCCGGAACTTATCCGCCAGGACATATAATCCACAGATTTGGCGCGACATATTAAAGTTTCTTAATTCTGTTGCACACAAATGTCCGCAAAGACAAACGGTATAATTTTTGATAAATCAGATACGGCAACTTGTACCTGGTATCCGATGCGACCAGCACTGAATATAATTGTATCAAAATTCTGTGCAGAAGAATCCAAAACTGTATAAAATTGTTTTTTCATTCCAATCGGACTGCACCCACCATGCACATACCCGGTCAGTCCCAACAAGTCGCGCGACTTTAACATATCAATGGACTTTTCGTTAACCGCAATGGCGGCCCGCTTTAAGTCCAATTCGGCGCACACCGGCACCATAAAAACATAGTGTCGACCAGAACGCGCAACCGTGACCAATGTCTTGAAAACCTGTGCCGGATTTTGTCCCAGTGCAGCGGCAACCGCACCACCATTGATTGCGCCTGTACCCACATAAGAATATGATTTATACGGCACACGATGCGCGTCCAGCATCCGCATAACATTTGTTTTTATTAAATTCATGCAAAAATCATAACATCACAGTATATAATCAGCAACTAAAAATCTTGATTTTTTGTGTGTAAACAAAACATAAATTCTGGAATCTTGCCGTATCATTAACCATTATGTGAATGCTTTGTATTTTTAATAAAATGCTTAATTCCAAATACATTAACAAGAATGTCCATAAAATACGCAATAATTCTTTCCTTTACTTTATTAATATATTTTACATTATTGTGATAGTTTTCGCACAAAATTTCATCTAATAATTTTTTATCGCGAATAGTTTTGACTAAATTTTTTTCGTTAAACATATATGGCACAGCAGCCTTTTTTATAAATGGCAGACCAAGTTTTAACATAACATACGGATAGCAATACATCATATTTTTTATATCATCGTTATGATAAAATGCAGTGTCATAGCGATTTCCGTGCGCCGCCAGCATTTGCGTCATGCCGATTTCATATTTATATATTATATCTTGTTTGTTGTTTTCATGTTGTACAGATAATAAGAAATCATATACATATTTTGACATGGCGCATTTGCGCGATAACGCAAAAAACCAAGATTGAATATGTTTTGGAATTTTATGCTTTTTAGACTGATTCCTGACCATACCAATAAAATCTAAATTTCTATTTTCTAAATTATTCAAAATTGGGTACATATCATAAATTGGTCCGTACACAGAATCATTTACAAAATAAATCCAATCATATTTTTCTAAAATATTTTTATTATACGCATATAAATATCCACGCTTGTATGAACCGAAATCATATTCACCATGCCGCACGGCACAGGCATGAATTATATTTGAAATCGAATCTAGTTTTGACATTTCTGATGCAGATATGTCATTGTCCATTATAAAGATAATATCACCCAGTTTTGATATCGTATTCAAATAATACAATAAACTGCCGCCTATAACACCATCTGGGGCATAAGCGGCAAATATAAACAATCTTTTTTTCATTTGTTATATATCTGTTAAAAATCTTGCGGGGCAAACAGGAATACCATATCCACCCGTGTGTTATGCGACATATCATGATTATAAGTTGGTATAAATTTTAACCAGCGTTAAAATGTACATAGTCTTTTTGTTGACTTTTGGGATTTTTTTCTTAATAATTCAAAAGATTTGTATCATGATTTTTAACGCTGATTAAAACTTACTTATATATTGTTGCAGTGTTCGTGGACATACATTTAATTTGCGGGCAATTTTATATCGTGGACACCCTTTCTCTAGTTGCTTTTTTATAAAATCTGCACGACCGTCTAACTTGTAATGATTGTTCTTGCTGCCTTTGATGCGGCCCAGATGCAGTCCTTGTGATTTTCGCCGCGCCAGTGCTTCTTTTGTGCGCTGACTTATTAATTCGCGTTCTATTTCAGCCGCCAATCCAAATGCAAATGCCAAAACTTTAGATTGAATATTGTCCCCCAGTTCATAACCATCTTTGACAGTATACAATTTCGCCCCTGCCCGCATGCACTGTTCTAAAATATTCATTATCATAAACATTTTTCGCCCCAGGCGTGATAGTTCGCTGCATATTATGATATCGTCCATATCCAGTTTGCGTAAAACGCCGCCTAATGCCCGTTTGGCAGGTTCTGTCGAACCAGAAATACCAGAATCTTCTATATACTTATCTATTTTTAATCCCAATGATTTTGCTTTATGTTCTATACCCAGTTTTTGATTTTCACAATCTTGACTGTCTGTGCTGACACGAACATATCCGTACACCATTATTAGCCCTTTTGTTATTAATATTAATGTGATATAAATATTATACTTAATAATGAATCTTGGTATGGCAATGGCAACAAAATCACTGCGTGAACAAATTTTACAATATGCAACGCGTAAATATTCAACCGCCCCAGAATATTTATGGGCGCGATCTCCAACATACGCGGTGCTGCGACGCGATGATAATCGTAAATGGTATGGGGTTATAATGAATGTGCCACGCATGCGACTGGGGCTGGATGGAAATGAAAATGTTGATATATTAAATATAAAATGCGATGCAGACTTTTATGATTTTCTGCGCGGTGAAAATATAATCTTGCGCGGATATCACATGGGTGGAACATGGGGTTCTGTATTACTGGACGGTACAGTAAAAATCAATCAAATCTATGCCTTGCTGGACAACAGTTATAAATTGGTTGGGAGATAAAAATTATTCTGCCCCGCCAATTATATTGAAACGCAACAGAAATCCGCTGTTATTTTTAACGACCGTTAAAAAT
>CALXLO010000013.1 GCA_944389235.1 uncultured Alphaproteobacteria bacterium | reverse complement strand
AGAATTGCTTTGTTAGATAATAGTAAATATTTATTTATAATCAAGAATAGTTGTTTTTATCGTTAGTAGCAAATAGGCAGCAAAAGGGTGAAAACGGGGCGGTTTTTAGGGTGTAAAAAAGTATTAAAAAAGCCCAGAAAACTGGGCGGAATCTTGGTTGCGGAGTGTGGATTTGAACCACAGACCTTCAGGTTATGAGCCTGACGAGCTACCGGGCTGCTCTACTCCGCGATAAACGGCACTTATTATATAGTATTTTGTCAAAATGTCAAATATTTTATTGTTTGGTTTTGTCTTGTTATATGTCGTGAATGTATTATAAACACAGGCTTTTAATCCTATCGTATCTTGAAATATGATTTTTTTACTGCTATTATGCAAGATGCCTTAACAATCAAGAGATTAAACATGTATCAGAAATTTAGAAAATTATGGAAAGCCTTTTGGGAACCTGTTTTGCGTATGTCTTGGGCACAATGGGTTGTTGCCTGTTTTTTTGCGCTGGCAATTTGGTTTGTTTATTTTACTTGTCGTAAACGGGTTAAAAATTGGGATGTTTTCAAAAAATATCGCAAAAAGCCGGCTGTATTCATTTTTTGGCATGGACGCAGCATGATGTTGTCGCCAATCGTATGTCTGGGGGGAATGCGGGCGTATGCGGTTGCGTCGCGTCATAAAGATGGGCGCATGATGGCAAAATTACAACGATTATTTGGATTAAAGTCTATTTATGGCAGTTCTTCCGAAGGCGGTATATCTGTTTTACGCCAAGGTGTGCGTGTGTTGCGTCGTGGTGATTATTCTATGTGTTTGTCGCCAGACGGACCAGGTGGACCATCGTTGCGGGTACAAGATGGGGCATTATATTTTGCAAAAATGACGGGTGCGCCAATAATCCCAGTTTGTTTTTCAGCATCACGGGCGTGGTTTCAAAATCGCTGGGACAGGTATTTAGTCGCATTACCTTTTTCAACAATAACATGTAATATATCAGAACCAATATTTGTTGATTCAAAAATTAGTGCGTCAGAATTTGAGGCTTTGCGTAAAAAAATAGAAGATATTATGGTGCGTCAAGTTCGTGAAATGGACGGTGAATTTAATCTGTTCCAGATTGAACAAGATTTAACCGCCGCCGGATTCAAACAACAAAAAGTTCAGGCTGATGCAGAAAAGAAAGCAAAAAAATTGGCCGCAAAACATAGGAATTAATATGAAAACACCATGGTGGTTTTTGCATAAAACACCGTTGGCGATATTATTATTGCCGCTGGCGTGGGTATATTATTTGCTGGGGCGGGTTGTTTATATGTTTCGCAAGTTTGGCGCATATAAATCGCGTCGCAAAATAATTTGTGTTGGAAATGTTTTAGCAGGTGGGGTCGGTAAAACACCAATTGTACGCGCAATTGCTAATTACCTGAATGCGCCGGTTGTTATGCGTGGGTATAAAAAAAATTTGAAAACAGGCAATGTTGGTGATGAAGCGGCAATGTTGGCACGCGATGGGTTGCATGTGCATGTCGGCGACAGAAAAAGTAATATTGTTTTATTAAATAAACAATCTGATAACAGCCCTGTTGTTATGGATGACGGTTTTCAAAATCCAAGTATTTTAAAAGATTTAGTTATTTTGGTTTTTGACCAATCTATTGGATATGGAAATGGTTTTTTAATTCCGGCGGGACCCATGCGTGAACCACGGCGCAGTGTGCGTCGTGCAAATGCGATTATGGTTATCAGAAATTCGTGTGCTGCGCGCAAATTCAAATTGCCACCAGATATCCCGGTGTTTTATGCCAATGCACAAACTATATCGCCGTATCCAGAATCTGAAAAATTATTTGCGTTTGCTGGTATTGGATATCCGCGCAAGTTTTTTGCAAGTTTGAATAATGTTGTCGCAACACGCGCGTTCCCAGACCATTATCAATATACAGATGCTGATTTGAAAAAATTAATTGATGCCGCAAATCGCCGCGGTGCGCGTTTGATAACAACAGAAAAAGATTGGGTCAGAATACCAAAATGGGCGCGCGAGCAAATAAAATATGCAAGAATGGATGTTAATATTGATTCTGCTTTTTTCCAATGGTTAAAGGATAATGTACAAAAATGGCAACAATAAAAAAAACAATTAAAATTAACGGCAAAGGTATTCATTCAGGTGCCCCGGTTGTTATGGAAATAACCCCAACCAGTATGCATGGAATTTTTTTTCAACGCAGTGATATCAAAGATTCTGAACCAATTTTGGCTGTATATAACAATGTTGGTGATACATCTATGCGGAACACAACAATCGGTAGTGTGGCGGGTGCGCATGTGCAAACCATAGAACATGTTATGGCGGCTTTATTTATGGCAGGAATTGATGACGCGTTGATAAAAATAGATGGTCCAGAAACACCTATCTTGGACGGCAGCGCAATGCAATTTTATGAATCTTTTGCGTCAATGGTTGACGGTGCACCACAACGCAAAAAAATCATTGTTCGTCGCCCAGTTGTTGCGCGTGCATCTGAGGTACGCCGCACACTGGGGTTATGGACACAGATTAAATTATGGTTTTTTGAAAAAATGTCTGGGCGGCGCAATAATGGTTATGTAAAATTGATGCCAGGGACTGATAATTCGTTGGAAATAACTGCGACTTTGGAATATCCAGAAAAAATAATTGGACGACAAACTTATTCTTATACATATCGTAAAGATGAACAGTCTGTATCCGATTTTTTTGAAAATATCGCGCGTGCACGCACTTTTGGCAAGTATTCTGAATGGGAATACTTAAAAGCACATGGTATGGGGCGTGGGGCAGATGAAACAAATGTTATCGCATTAAATAATTCTGGCGATGGAACACTGAATGCATTGATTTGGCCAGATGAGTTTGTGCGGCATAAAATCATAGATATAATTGGTGATATGTATACCAGTGGTGGTTTTTTGGTTGGTACAATAGAATCATACAAGGGCAGTCATGCACTAAATAACCTGGCGCTGAAAAAGTTATTCAGCGACCCGACAAATTATGATATAATTACAGTGAAATAAACAAAAGGCCATAATATGAAAAAGTTGTTTTTATTTTGTTCGTTGCTGTTTGGCTTGGCAGCATGCGGCGGAATGATTGAACACGAAAACGGCAGTCAGTATCTGGTTCAACTGGATGGTGAACCAATTGGTTGCACTTTCTTGTATAAAATTGAATCAGAAGTGTCGGTATATGATGCTGATGATGCGCGTGTTTATCTGGAAAACAGAATTGTCGACCAGGCGCGTGCTGGTAATGCGTATTGGATTACCAGTCAACGCACGCGTCCAAATGAATGGGTAATATTTGGACCAGAACGCGCGTTTGTTTTGGTTGCAAATGTATATGATTGTCCGCATCCAAACAATGTTCGTACATCGGCAGATGGTGGAACCAGTATGGCGGCAACCCCGATTATTATCAATGAACCAAATGCTGCAATGTATGGGACACCGGGGCGTTTATAAAAATTATAACCTTATTAAATTCTTTGCCCGTACAAATACTATGTGCGGGCGTTTGTTTTTTATTCTGTGTTTGCCAAAGATAGTTTTTTTATGTTATAATTATTTAATAACAACCGAGAGAGATTTTTTTGACAAATCAGGTTATAACAATTAACAGAAAAAAATATGCCGTTGGATTATTTTGGCAGCCAACGGGCGCGGGTTATGTGCCGCGTGCCTATGCACGCAGTTTGGCGCGCGGAATTGATAAAAAACTGAAATTATTTACAGAATATCGCGGCATGGTTGGTTTGGGGTCGCGCCGCGTCGGGCATCACAGTGGTATGGACAGTGTGGCTGCGGCAATAACAGATGCGCTGGGGGAATTTAGTTCTTTTTTGGCGGTATTTGCGGTATCTGGGGCTTTTTTGCTGGTCGCGGTGCGAAATGGTGTTATATTAGAAGATAAATTGTTCACCGATGAAAATACCGCACGCGCAGAATATTTCAAGTTATCTGAAATCCCAGATTGGGGTGCATTGATTGCACCCAGTGCGTGGGGAATGCCGCGCGCAATCGAACGCAATGTTTCGGATTTAATATCGCGCGCAGCCCATTATACATTGCGACCAATCAGTCGGGCAGGTGCTGTTTTTGCATCTGTTGTATTGTTTGCAATGTTTATAGTTTTGGCAATATGGTTCTTTCGTGAACCATTGGGGCAAATGTTTGAACCGCGTTTACAGCCGTCGCAGCTGGACCCAGAATTAGTTGCTGAATATAACAAACAGGTAGAAGAAAAAAATAAAGAACTGGACGCGCAATTTGAAATCGAAAAACCACAACCACCACAACCATTGGTTATGCCGTATGATTATTTGCCAGACCCAATGGCGCGTGCGCGTACATGTTATCAGGCAATTGCTTTCTTGATGCAGCCTGTTACAGGTTGGAATCAAACGGTTGTTGAATGTAATGAAACACATGCCAGTACTGTATTTGACCGCACATTTGGTACTGTTGGTGATTTTTATATGGTCGCCAGTCAGTTAATGCCTGCATCGTTTGTGCAACAGCAATCTGATAATTCATTGTATGTGCGTGCGACTTTACCAGCTGTTCAGACGCGCGCATCTTTGGATGAACGCGATGTTGAAACAGTATATCGCGCAGTGTTGACAGCGTTTCAATCTATTGATACGCCGGTTGATGCGCAAATGGTTGTTGATACTTTGACCAACGGGGTTGATACAGCATATTTGAATATCGTAGAAGTTGCAGCAGAATCTAAATTAATTCCTATGCAATTTATGCAGATATTTGATGATTTCGGTGGGGTATATATGACACGCTGCGAATGGGACGCAGACGCGCGTATATGGAACTATGAGGTGATAATCTATGCTAAATAAAATCAAGATGATGTTTTTAACTTTGTCTGCAATGGCGTTTTTAGCCCCGTGCGCATACGCCGCGGATATAATTACATCAGATAATTCAGATACCGTGGTCGCAGATATTGCCGCCACAGAAGATGCTGCTGCCGTTGCAGAAATAGAGGCTGTGTCTGCGGATGCTGTTGCTGCGTATAACCCGGATGGTTCTTTGTTCCAGCAAATAACTGATTTAGAACAAGAAAAGGTTTTAATGGAATTGGAAAAAGAACGCGCCCAGTTGGATTTAGAACTGGACAGATTAGCCGCAGAAAAAATAAAACTGCACATGGAAATTGACGCATTGTCTGGTCGCGCAGAACAGCAACAACAAGAATTAGAAAATGCCCAGGCTGAATTAGAGGCCCAGGCTGCGCGTCTGGAACGCGAAAAAGAAGCTTTGGCGGCACAAAGTAAAGAATTGGCATCGCGTGCGGCCAGCGCGTCTGTTTCAACTGTATCCCAATCAACAAATTCTGATGTATCAGATGATACTGTTAAATTTGATGAAAAATACAGATTAATAAATGTCGTTGGTGCCGGTGCACAATTACAAGCAACTATCCAAGATTTAAGTACGGGTCAAAACAAGGTTGTTAGTGTTGGCAAAACTGTTGATGGATATATGATTCAGTCAATATCTGTGGACGAAGGCGTTGTGTTCGAAAAAGATGGCGATACACAAACACTGAATATCAGCAAATCCAGATAAAAAATGGAATCTGTGCAATGAATGAAACAGATAACAATATTTTGAAAGATGCAAACGCGGTAATTAAACCGTCTGTGCCGGCGGGGCTGGAAAACGCAGAAAACAAAGATATTGTTGATTATTTGTTTTCAAATGGTAATAAATTATTGACGGCAACTGGGGCATCGCAAGAATTACCCAAAGATACACAAAGTTTGGTTGCGTATTTTTCTGGTGGGGAAATAATAATATCGCGTACACATCGTTATGATGGACGGGTGCTGGCGTTTTTGGATTTATTGAAAAAACGCGGCCGGCCAATGCGTGCACCGTTTTATTCTGATTTAGGCTTGGTATCCAGCATATATAAAACTTATGAAAGTCGTCTGGGGGGCGTGGCGCGTTCGCGTCAAGATTATGATAACCAGATGCAGAAAGATTTTGTTGATATAATTGCCAAGGCCGCAGCACAAAAAGTGTCTGATATTCATATAGAAGTTGCAGACCAAACAACAATATTTTTCCGTATAGATGGCAGTATGCAGCCGGTGTTGGAATATAACGCAGGGTGGGGGGAATCTTTTGTTCGTGCTGCGTTCGCGTCGTCGGATATTTCAAATGCAAACTATGCGCAAAACGAATATCAATCTGCGCAAAAAGACGGGCGTACACCATTACGCGGAACCAAGGATTTATATTTACCGCGTGGGATACTTAGTATTCGTATGCAGTTTAATCCGATTGCGTTCGGCAGTCGATATGTCGTTATGCGCCTGTTGTATGATAATCCATCCGAAGGCATAAAAACAGAACAAGAATTTGGTGAATATGAACAAAAATTATTAATGCGTTTGCGTTCTTATCCAACAGGTTTGGTAATTGTTGCGGGTCCGACCAGTTCTGGAAAATCAACAACTTTGGTACGCAATATGTCGTTGATGTTAAAAGAACATCATTACGAAATAAATATGATAACCGTAGAAGACCCAGTTGAACAAAAAATTTTTGGCGCACATCAAATGCCGGTCGTTAATACCGCAAACGAAGAACAACGCGAAGAAAAATATACCGAAGCTTTGGCGGCTGCTTTGCGCAGCGACCCAGATACTTTGATGGTTGGTGAAATTCGTACTTTGGCGGCGGCACAGTTGACGGTGCGTGGCGCGTTGTCTGGGCATAATGTGTGGACGACGCTGCATGCAAATTCTGCAATGGCGGCGTTAACGCGATTATTAGATTTAGGTATCGAAGCGTTTAAGTTAAAAGAAGAAACTTTGATGCGCGGTTTGATATCAATGCGTTTGTTCAAGCAATTGTGTCCGTATTGCCGCGAACGGTTAATAGACCACCCGGAAAATCCGGCATATAATCGTGTGTTAGATGCGTTCGGGGAATTGGGTTTGCGCCAGGTTTATATTCGTGGTGCAGGCTGTGAAGAATGCAAAGGTACTGGTACGCTGGGGCGTATCAAGGCGGGCGAAATCATTATCACAAACAGCGAATTTTTGCGCTTGGCGTTGGCGGGTAATACAGATGGCGCGGTTAAATATTGGCTGGAAGAAATGGATGGACGCACATTAAAAGAAGCCGCGGCATCTTTGATGTTGCAAGGTATAATCGGCGTTGATGAATTAGAGCGTTGGGTTGGTTTATTAGACAGACCGGGGGTATATTGATATGAATAGACTAGAATTGCTGTATGCAAAACTGGTTTTCAAATTAAATACCGAAAAAAGAATGGCGACTGCGCGCAAGTTGGCATCTTTGTTGCGTAATGATTTTACTTTGATGAATGCGCTAAGCCGTTTGGAAATGATTGAATCACACGGTGGAACCAAGCCAAATGAACCATTTGCAATTGTTATGCGCGAATGGCAAAAAAATCTGGAACGCGGCATGAGTTTTTCTGATGCAACACGGGGTTGGGTACCACCAGAAGAAACATTGTTGGTAACATCTGGAAATTTGTCTGATTTAGTCGTTGCGCTGGAAAATGTCAGTCGGGTTGTAGAAGGTACACAACGAATTAAGCACGCAATGTTGGGCGCAATTGTATACCCGTTGTTTTTATTAATGTTGACATTTGGTATTATAATTCTGGTTGGTATTTATTTGGTGCCGCCATTGGCAGAAATTGCCGGCGATAATGTAATATGGCGCGGAATGGCGGCATCTTTGATGTGGGTGTCTGATGTTTCAATAAAATATTGGTATGTCTTTTTAATCGGATTTTTGGCACTGGTTGCAATAATTTGGTTCAGTTTGGCAAATTGGTCCGGTCGTCTGCGTACCAAGTTTGATAAATTACCGCCATGGAATGTTTATAAAATACAAATGTCTGTTGGATGGCTGATGAGTTTGTCTGCCATGGTTGCAGCGGGTATTACAATGCCGGATGCAATGCGTATGCTGGCAGATAATGCAAATAAGTATTTGCGCAGTATATTAGATGATGCACTGCACTTTATCGCAAATGGTGATAATCTGGGGGTTGCGTTGAATAATACCGGCCGTGATTTTCCGAATACTGAAATAATTGGTGATTTGGCAATATATGCGGATATGAACGGATTTGATGAAAATCTGGGGCGTGTTGCGAATGATTATTTAGAAGAATCTGTACGAAAAATGGAATCTATATCATCTGCGATGAATAGTATAGGGATATTATTAGTATCTGCGATTATTGCATGGGTTGTGTTGGGCACATTCCAAATGCAAGACCAGATTACTTCTATGCTTAGTTAGTATTATTAATAGTTTGCTTTTTTATAAATATGTAAGTATCATGAATATGACATCGGTGTGTTGCTGATGTTGGGCTTCATCACCCTTCGTATATGCGTCTTGCTGACGATAAAAGCTCCTGCAATAGGCAGGAGTGCAGTGCCATATATTGAAAACACTGCGCTATTTACATATACGAATAGTGATGAAGCTCCTGCCGCCTTTATTGGCGGCTTTTGCTGATACGGAGAAAGTGTATGCTTAAATGGCGGCAGGTTGTTATATGGCTAGCAGTTTTTATCTTGGTTGTTGATATTTCAACATCTGCCCATTGCACTGTGGCGCGCCCAAGTCGTTCAATTACAGTGGTAAACGATGTTGCGGAACCCGATAATAAATCTAAAAGATCAACCGATGTATCATCGCGTGTTGTTGCGCGTCCGGCAAATAATGCTAAATTGGTGCAACCAGATGTGGTCAGACCCACAGTTCAGGCAAGAAGTGTTCAGAACCGTGCAAGTACACGCGCAGTGGTTGCGCGAAGTTCAACAAATGCAAATATTGCCGAAACAACAAGCCAACCTGGTATTGTTTTGATGAAAGAACAGGGTAATATGTTATCTTTCTGTAAAGATCAGTATACCAAGTGTATGGATAATTTTTGTAATGTTTTGGATGATAAATTGGGACGGTGCAGTTGCAGCGCAAATTTGAAAAACTATACAGAAACAGAAGAAGGGTTAAAGCAGGCAACCGAAGAATTACAAAATGTCGCACAACAAATTCAATATATTGGTTTGACTGCCGACCAGGTGGAATCACTGTTTACACAAACCGAAGCAGAATTGGAATTGCAATCAATTTCAGATAACAGCCAGTTGAAAAATAGTTTAGATAAAATCAAGGCAATGATTGTCGAAGTTCAATCTGGACGCGCATCAAGCAATTCATCGTCAGGATTAAGTTTTGATGTGAATGGATTGTTGGATTTCTCGCTGGACAGCAATGGGCTTGATTTGTATTCAATCTTGGGAATGTCGGGAAGCAATACAAACAGTATCAGCAATCAACGTGGTGAAAATTTGTATAAAACAGCCACTGACCGTTGTCGATCATCGGTATTGGATACATGTCAAGCCCAAGGTATTGATATATCTATGATTACTAATGCATACGATTTAGAAATTGACAAGGCGTGCATTGCATACGAACGGTCGCTGACCGATGCAAACAATGAAATGTTGGCAACAGTTCGTAATGCAAATTCTTTATTACAGCGTGCGCGTTTGACCGTTGCAAGTCAAAAAGATTCTTATGACATGCGTCAGTGTATAAAGGAATTAGATTCTTGCATGCAGGATGATTTTGTATGTGGTCGTGATTATGATAATTGTTTAGACCCAACAGGTAAGTTTATTGTCAAAGGTAATGTTATATCGGTTTTAGATCAGGATAAAATGATGATGACATTTTGGGGCGTGGCGGATCCCAGCGGGGATCGTACATTTATTACCAAAAATTCACAGCGTGGAATTATAAGATTATTGTTGGATAAAATAGGTAATCCAATAAAAAATACAGGTTTGTGTAATGCGGTTTTGAACAAATGTCAAAGCCAATGGAAAAATGAAAAATCAGATGATTATGATATATTAAATCAGGCTACTTTGACATACTTGGAAACAGTTATCCCGAAAATAGTCAAACATCAGAAAGAATTGATAGTTGATTTTATGGGTGATTGTAAACAAAGTGTTTATTCTTGTATGAGTTCGGTTGCTGTCAACGGTGTTTCGCCACGCCCTACGCAATCTGTTATAAGTTTTTTGAACCCCAGAATCAGTGCATGCAGTACAGTTATAAATTCGTGCGAGACATTGTTGAATATAAGCACAAAAGAATTGTTGGCTGATTGGATAACACAAAATATCTGTGGTGAATACGATTTTGATCATGATATATGTTCTTTGATCGCATTAAAGGAAAAAAATTGTTGGAATGATGGAAATTTGTGGATTGATGGTGCGTGTCAAGACAGTGCCGCGTATTATACAAAACTAGCAAGCACTTATGAAGAACTGCCCAGTTATTGTTGGCCTGGTGTTCCTGTTAATGATTGGCCCGGGACTGCTGATCAGTGGTATGATTGTGTTGATAGGGTTGCTGAACTTAGAGAGTTGCTGAAAGATGAGCCGAAACCAATTCCGCCATATGAATACGGTTACACCTGGGGCCCATCCCCTAATATTTTCCCTCTATGCACAGAAATTGGATGGTTGCCAGTAAGTGAAAAAGATAATGCAGAATTATTTTGTATTGCAAAAGGATGCTATTTAAATGGTACAACCAGATGTATCAGTGGGTATACCCGGATTTTTGACCCGTGTGGTTCAGGTTTTGGAACTGCCAGTAAGTTTATATGCTGTCCACCAGATAAAATAGACGAATGTGTACAGCAATACTGTGCAGATGAATAAAACGCTATACCATAAATGGCAGGTTTTCCAGCGTGCCTTCGGCGACACGAACATTTACATCCAGCATCATAAATATGGTATCTGGGGTGTGTGATATTTCTGGATTAAACATGTGGGTGGATAACAAGTGGCTGGTATTAACAGATAACTTGGTTATCAAATGGTCGTCGTCCAGCAATGTATAAATCGGTCCAATATCACGCGGGGTGTTTTCACCGATTTCGTGTTCGTTTTGCGGGCAACGCAATCCATCCAGTATCGTTTTTACCCGATTGTCAATATCGCTGTGTGGAACACCAACAATTTCTGGGTGCATCATTTGGATATCCAGTTCGGCCAACAGTTTTAAGTTTGGGGTTATAATTGGATTCCAATCTATGCCACCAACATGGCGGGTGGTAATCGGACTTTTGGTTGCAGTTGGTATCATATATTTTGTCAGGTTATCCCACGGCTGATGTTCCAGCAGTTTTTTTAATTGTGGATGAAACTGCATCCGTATGTCTGATATATGTTGAGACCGTTTTTTTGGATTTATAAATATTTCACCAAAATATAATAATTTGAATTTCATCTTAGCGACCTTTTTTGGCAATAATATCAGTAATTATTTTGTCCAGTTTTTCCATTGCATCTGGGCCTGGGTATAATAAGTAATTAAATTTATTATGATTGTTTTTATTTTGTATAACCAGCGGGCGTTGATGCCCATTGATTTTTTGAGTCTTTTTATATTTATATGCAAATTTCATTGCCTGTTCAATATCAGATTTGTCATATTCGACTGTTTTTGCAATTTGTGATGCAGTTAAAAAGTCAGATTTTTTCATAACATTTTTTGTATCTTGTTCAACTGCGTTTTTGCCGGTAATAAACACTGTTTTCTTGGGTTTATTGGTAATTATATCTGGCATATTTTTATCCCCTTTTTTCTTGATAATTATAGCATAAATTGCTATTGTGATATAGAAAAAAAGAAAGGAAAATAAATGGCTGTTACAAATGAATATACCGGTGATTCAATTAAAGTATTAAAAGGGCTGGAAGCGGTCAAAAAACGCCCAGGGATGTATATCGGTGATGTCGGCGAAGGTGGGTCTGGTTTGCATCACATGATTTATGAAGTTGTTAATAATTCTATTGACGAAGCAATGGCGGGCTATGCGGATACTGTGTATGTTTCGCTGAATGCCGATGGCAGTGCCACTATTCGTGATAATGGACGCGGTATGCCGTTTGATATTAACCATGAAACAGGGCGCAGTGCGCTGGAATTAATTATGTGCGAACTGCATGCTGGTGGCAAATTTGATAACGAAGGAAATGGTGCGTACAAGGTATCTGGTGGTCTGCATGGTGTTGGCGTGTCGGTTGTTAATGCATTATCCAGTTGGCTGGAAGTACGCGTGTGGCGTGGCGATAAAGAAGCGCGTATGACATTTGCCGATGGTGTCCCAACATGTGATTTAACAATTAGTGAAAATAAAACACATCATGAACATGGAACCGAGGTCAGTTTCTTGCCGTCGCCAGAAACTTTTACTGGTACAGAATTTAATTTTGATACATTAGAAACTTGGCTGCGGGAACAATCTTTCTTGAACGCAAATGTTAAAATTATACTGGAAGATTTACGCGGTCCCGAAAAAAAGACCCGTGAATTTCATTCGGCTGATGGGTTAAAGGGGTTTGCAACATATCTGGATAAATCCAAAGAATTGTTAAATCGCGACCCAATACAAATGATAAAGCAAATTGATGATACCTATATTGAAATTGTTTTACAGTGGACAACAGCCTATACAGAAACATCATTGTGCTTTACCAATAATATTCCAAATCGCGATGGTGGTACCCATCTGGCGGGATTCCGGTCAGGCTTGACCCGCGCAATTAATAAATATATTGGCGACAAGTTAACAAAAAAAGATGTTAATTTATCTGGTGAAGATTTCCGCGAAGGATTAACCAGTATTATAAGTGTGAAAATTCCTGACCCAAAGTTTGGTTCACAAACCAAAGACAAATTGGTGTCCAGTGAAGTACGACCATTGGTCGAAAATACTGTTTATGAATTGTTGTATGAATATCTAGATGAAAATCCGGCAATCGCAAAACTGATTGTTGACAAGATTATCGAGGCCGCCACAGCCCGCGAAGCGGCCCGTAAAGCGCGTGAATTGTCGCGCAAAAAAACAGGACCAGAATTGGGCGGTCTGCCGGGTAAGTTGGCAAATTGCAGTGAACGCGACCCAGCAAAATGTGAACTGTTCATCGTCGAAGGAGATTCCGCAGGTGGTACCGCAAAACAGGGACGCGACCGTAAAACCCAGGCAATTTTACCACTGCGTGGCAAGATATTAAATGTTGAACGCGTGCGTTTTGATAAAATGCTGGGGTCGGATACAATCGGTGCGCTGATTACCACAATGGGCGCAGGTATCGGTAAAGACGATTTTGATATTGAAAAAATGCGCTATCACAAGGTTATTATTATGACCGATGCCGATGTCGATGGTCAGCATATTCAAACGCTGTTGATGACTTTCTTTTATAGATATATGCCCCAGGCGATTGAACGCGGGTATATCTATGTCGCAAAACCGCCGTTGTATGGCGTGACACGCGGTAAACAGCAGATTTATTTGCAGAACCAACGCGAAATGGATGACTATCTGATGGAACAGTTGGCAACCGACGGTGTTGTTGAAATTGCGTCCGGGGTGCAAATTTCCGGGGCGGACTTAAAGCGTTTGTTAACGCTGGTACTGAATATGAAAAATGCTTTACAGCCGTTAAATCATATAATGCCATTGCGTTTTATAGAAGCATTGGCGTTAAATGGTGTGTTTGATAATGAAACACCTGATGCATGTCGGGCCGCAGAACAAATGCTGGATGCCGAAGAATTGGAATTTGAACGCGGGTGGAAAATTTCTGCTGATGATAATGGAATTACAATTACACGCACACTGCGCAGTGTTAATGAAACACACATATTGCCGCGTGAAAAAATCACTGGACCCGAAGTGCGCGCATGGTTGCGTCTGGACGGCCGCGCGGAATTAATGGAAACATTTTCAAAACCAGTAATGCTGCGTGTAAAGGCAAAATCTCAGAAAATATGGGGTGCGCTGAATCTGTTAGATACTGCGTTTGAATATGCAAAAACCGGATTAAAAATTCAGCGATATAAAGGGTTGGGTGAAATGAACGCTGAACAATTATGGGAAACAACCATGGACCCAAATCATCGCAGCCTGTTCCAAGTCAAAGTTAATGACGCATCCCAAGCGGATGAGGTTGTATCTATGTTAATGGGTGATGTCGTTGAACCGCGCCGTGATTTTATTGTTGAAAATGCACTGGATGCAAATCTGGATGTGTAATGTAAACGGAAATAAAATATGGATAGGGAACATTTTGCCAATGCAAATTATTTGTTAAAGGCAAAAGCAAAACTTGCCGATAAAATTATAAAATTGCCCGGGGTTGATGCAGAAAATTTGCCTGTCAGGAACAGTCTGTTGGGGATTGTTCCACAGGGAAAGGTTTTTTTATCTGATGCAGTGGCAGAATTTTTGTTCGCTGTTGATGATGCAAGTAAAGAAGCGGGGCATGAAATCCCGTTCCTGTTATTTGGTAAAACCCAAGGACAAAATGTTATTATAGATAATTATGTTTCGTCGGGTGTAAGCGAAAGAACCGAAGCAAGATTTTCAGAACTTAACTCTTATTTGCAGGACTTTATATCAAAATCAAATAAAGACGGAACAGATGTCGTTGTACATGGGCATTCGCACCCAAAAACAGGAAACTATTATACGAATTTTTCATTGGGTGATATGAAGGCGTATATGCAGTTTCGTAAAGACAACCGGGTTTTTGATAATAATAATATTTGTTTAATTTCTTGCCTGGTTGCAGATGGTAATTTCAATTTTCTGTTTTATGATGGAAATGATTATTATAAATTTAACGATGTTTATGAACGGATGCCGTCTGGTGAACTTAAACGGTTAAACTGTTATCGCAGTCCAGATGTTATTATAAATCGTGATAGGGAATATTGATAAAATATGTTTACTGCAGATTGGTTTTTTGATTTAGATACGCGTTTGCGCGAAATGGGATTAGATTCCGATGCGCAATCGTTTGATGAAATTCGTGAAAATTTGTCGCATAGGCGTATCCTGGACCCAGACGCATTTGCGGAAAATTGTGTATATGTAATTTTGGCAGGCGGGTTTTCACAAAAAACGGCTAAAAAAATTCATGCACAAATAATGGATTTTTTGCGCATGCGTGGTGCAGATTTTAACGGGTTGTTTTCTTTGTTTCATAATAAAAATAAAATTAATGCCGTATGCAAAATATGGACAGAACGCGCAAAATTGCGGGACGAATATTATTCTTTGAATGATACAAATGCGCGTGTGATTTATCTGTCGCGTTTGCCACATATCGGAAAAATTACTGCAAATCATTTGGCGCGCAACTTGGGCGAAGATGTTGTAAAATATGATATATGGATTCAACGCTTGGGCGCGCTGTATGCAGGAAATCCAGCATTAACAGCGAAAATAGATAATAAAAAGTTGTGCCCGGAAATAAAAAATGCCTGTGATGCAATGTTTGACAATTTGGTAAAACAGACTGAATTGCCCCGTGGATATATTGATGTTGTTTTGTGGAAAAGTTCTCAGGTTGGTTTGATAAAGGAATTAAAACATGAATGTGAAAATTGAACAGTCTTGGAAAGACGCACTTAGCGCGGAATTTGATAAAGATTACTTTATTAAATTAACAGACTTTGTGCGAAATGAATATTTGTCTGGCAAAACAGTCTATCCCGCACCAGCAAATATTTTTAATGCGTTTAATTTATGTCCGCTGGATAATGTCAAGGTTGTAATAATCGGTCAAGACCCGTATCATGAACCAGGTCAGGCGCATGGATTGTGTTTTTCTGTATTGCCGCCAACACCAATTCCGCCGTCGCTGGTAAATATTTATAAAGAAATTCAAAATGACCTGGGGCGGCCATCAATTACGCACGGCGATTTAACCAGTTGGGCACAACAGGGCGTATTGCTGTTAAATGCAACACTGACAGTGTTGGCGCATCGTGCAGCATCACATGTTGGACGCGGTTGGGAACAGTTTACTGACGCGGTTATTCGCACCGTTGCAACGCGGGATAATGTTGTTTATATGCTGTGGGGCAGTTATGCACAACGCAAGGCCGAATTTGTTGACCCTAATAAGAATTTGATTTTGAAAAGTGTACATCCATCGCCACTGTCGGCCAGTCGTGGATTTTTTGGTAATCATCATTTTTCACGCGCAAACCAATACTTGATTGCGCACGGCAAGACACCGATTGATTGGTAATAGAAATAAAAACATCCGCGCAACGCGCGGATAGTTTTTATGTATCTTGATTTTCAAAAATTATACACGACACCCAGACCGTAAAATGCGTATGAATTATTTTCAGGGGCAGTGTTGGCATTAGAAAAGTGTTGTATAAATGCCTCTATCCCCCAATGGTCGTTTATTCGATATCCACCAATTAATTTGAATTGTAATAACAGTTTTGCACCCAATCGTTCGTTTTGTTGCGCCTGTAATCCAACACCAATGCCGGTGGAAAAATACCATTTATCATTATAAAACAGGGCAATGTCTTCGGATAAAAATATCATTGGTATTGTAAATTTGCGCCAATCCCACCCATATTTTTGACCCCAGCCAATCGTTTGACCAATGTTTATTGACTGACGCGCCGGCAAAGAAAAAAATGTTGTCGGCTGGGAATACTGAAAGTGCACAAATGTAAACGGAACCCATTGAGTTGGCGGTGGGATAATAAAACCACTGTTTACACCCTGACCCAGATGCAGGGCAAATTGATTCTTGTATTCACCCATAAATGGATTTTCGTCCGCGTACGCGCACATGGTAAACAATATCGCAAAAAAAGATGCAGCGATTTTTTTCATACCGGAAATATATAATATAAAGAAATCTTTTGCAATATAAATTTATTAAAAAAATTAATGATTTTTGTACAGATTAACACATGTTGTATAAAATATGTATTTGTCCCTTGCATTTAGTAAATTCTTTGATATAATGCGGGGCATTGGCGGGATAGCTCAGCTGGTTAGAGCAGCGGAATCATAATCCGCGTGTCGGGGGTTCAAGTCCCTCTCCCGCTACCACAGTGAATCTAAAACTTATTCCCAACACGATTATAGCGCTTGTGAATGCAACCGATTGTGGTTTTGTGTACACCGGCGGTTATGCTGTAATATACATATCGACCATCGCGGCGCGATTTTACAAAATCGTCATCAGATAGTTTTTTCAGGTATTGTGATGCCTTGATTTGCGTAATGCCGGTGCCATCAACAATATTTGATACGCATGATTCCCCGTTGTATGTCAAATACTCTAATATTCGCATTTTGTCATAATTGGCAAATAATTTTATGCGATTGGCGGCCATCGTTGTGTAATCTTGGGGCAGAATTTCTTTATGCCCAGCGCGCAGAAATTTTAATTGGTCTGTCATGTGGCCAAACAATTTACGCAGACAAACAAATATACTGGCGGGATATTCTTCACATATTTCATAATAAACAAAGATACCGCGACGATGTGTGCGAACCAGATTCGCATCACGCATTTTACGCAATGATTGCGATACAAATATTTGTTCTGCATCAACACCACGGGCAATTGCCGATACAGATGATGTCCCATATACATCCAAGAATTCCAGTATCCGCAGACGCAACGGATGCGAAATATATGTCAATCCCCGAACCGCACATTCCATAACACCTGGGGGTAATAAGCACGAAATTTTTACATCTGGTAAAACTGTTTTGGTCATATATATGCCTTTGATTTTAATATAGCATTATTTTTTCAAATCGTAAACAAATTATTTGACTTTTTAATACATATCATAAATAATATATATTGAAAAGTGTATATGTTAAAAAGGGTAAATCAAATGAAATCATTTTTGCGCAAAATATTGATTGCGTCTGCATCAATACTGCCGGTTTCTGCCAATGCAAATCCGGCATGTCCAATATGCACAATTGCAATTGGTGCCGGCGTTGGTGTTGCAGAATCTTTGGGTGTTCCGACCGCAGTTGTTGGTATATGGGCTGGGGCGTTGTTAACATTGCTGGGGTATTGGATGATAAAATTTTGCGACAAGCGTGGGTGGAATTTCTGGGGACGAAATGCGTTGCTGATTGGGTTGTCGGTCGCAATGATTGGGTTTGCCTATGTTGGTGATATAGATTACAGCCCTGTGTGGATTTGGCATATTTTATATATTGACCCGATATTATTTGGTGCGCTGGTTGGTATGATTGTTTTCATACTGGTTGAAAAACTGTATGAATGGATGAAACGCAAAAATGGCGGGCATGCACACTTTCCATTTGAACGCGTTGTTTTGCCAGTGGTGGCATTGGCACTGTGCAGTTGGTTAATTTGTTTCTGTTATTAATAAAAGGGGGCAAATATGGAAAAAATAAAAAATGTCAAAGAATTTGTAGAAAAACTGGATTCAGCAAAAAAAGTTAACCCAAAAGATTTATCGTCTGACCAAGATTTAACAATTGGTATTATGAATTTAATTTCTATTGAAGAACATTTGATGTTTTCTGGTGCAAAAACCGGCAAACACGAATTTTATGATTTAATAGACGAAGTGCGCGAACAACGCAAACAAATGATGCAAAAAATTATTCCGTCGTACGAAGGCGAAGTTTGGTGTATATCGAAACATTTGCTGGCGGCATCTATGCGATTGTTTGAAGTTGGTACCAAGGCCTTGGCGGCCGGTGATAAAGACGGTGCGTATGATTTATTTGACCGGTCGTATGGATTATATTGCATATTCTGGGGATTGAATATGGGCGGATTAGTTGGCGGTGCAGATGTTAAGTGGGTCAAGACAAAGCCTGCAACTGCACATCAGCCGCGTATATCACAGCCTGTATCAGATATTGCCACAAATGGTGGTAAAATGTCGCGTTTGAAAAACTGGGTAAAAAATGCGGTAAATTGTTGTATTGAATAAATTATATCGTCTGTTGAATGCGCCCCCATTGTAAATGCGGGGGCGTTTTTATTCTTGATTTTTAATATATGACTTTTATAATGGCATATGCATTGCCCTAATAGTCTAGTGGTAAAACACGTCCTTGGTAAGGACGAGTCGCAAGTCCGATTCTTGCTTAGGGCACCA
>CALXLO010000012.1 GCA_944389235.1 uncultured Alphaproteobacteria bacterium | reverse complement strand
GGATTATATTTACGTCGCAACCCCAGTGGTGGAATATCATCAATATTTTTCCCTAATTTATACCACATCATTAAATACGGACGATATGAACGATCATACGTAAACGACACCATATCTGAATTATCGCGCTGGGCCAAAAAGTATGTAATTTCCATCAATTGTGGATGAATCAAATCATCCCCATCAACGCATAAAATATAATCACCTGTGGCCCGGGCGATACCGGCATTTCGCGCATCAGACGGTCCACCGTGCGCCTCGTTTATCACAGAAAAGCGCTTATCACGCGCCGCATATTCCGCCATAATGGCCCCAGTATTATCCGTTGAACCATCGTTTATACATATTGCTTCCCAATCAGAAAAAGTTTGGTTTATAACACTGTCCAAACACCTGCGCAGATATTTTTCAACATTATACGCAGGAATAATAACTGAAATAGCCGGCATAATTTTTCCTTTTGTTTAATCTGTATACATTTTATTTATCATAACATCAGCATAGCTGCCAGGGACGATGTTTTTACAATTCTTAAAAGATGTTTTTTGAAACCACGCCCCTGATGTTATCTTGTCAAATTCATTTTGATTAAAAGGCTTGTTTCCATACGCCCACCATAACGCATGTGTTGGCGATTGGTCGACATGTGGCATCTGGGCAAAATATTTTTTTGCGCGTGGGTCATTTTGCACCATAATCTTGAACAATAATTGATGCATAAAATAATCAACTGCGTAATTTTCATGCATCCAGTAATCCAGAATCATTGCACGCCACGCCGCCAATAAATACGCACCACGCCGCGCACGAATAAAACAATTCTGCATAAAACTGTATCCATAGGCAGAATTTTTATTAACCAAATAAACAAAGAAATCTTGGTTTATAATCCAATCTGGAATTGGTGCCGTGGCAAACCCGGTAGAATCCAGCCAAACACCACCATATTTATATAGTAATTCCACACGACAAATATCTGCGAAATGCGCATGACCAATTTTTCCCGACTGATATTTGTCCCAGATAATATCGGGCAAATCAATATAATCACGCACAGAATTTGCATCTAAAATAATTAATTTCTGTTTGCAATTTTTACGAACACTGCGCCAACAAGCCTGGACCAACGGTGGGGCATTTTTTTCGCCCTGCAACCATATAGTCCATATTTTTTCATTTGCGTCATCATGTACGACATGTTGTTCAACAACAGCGGTGGTGGCCGACAAATATTTTTTCAATACCCGACCTGCTGCATTGGCAATAACATTTCCACGAACCACGCGGCGGCACTTTTTATCACGCCAAAACCAATTAAGTATATGCCCCCGCAAAACTATATCTGTTTTAGCAAAAAATCTTGCCAACCACATTTGCCCCCCGTTATTCCAAATCAACAGGATTATTCACGACGACATCTTCATCATCTGGTCCTGTTGTCATTTCTTCGGCAATACCATTTGCCCGTGCCATGATTTTATCTTGCAATTCTTGTTGAACATCTGGATGTTCGCGCAGCCATTGTCGCGCGTTTGCTTCGCCCTGACCCATGCGTTCATTATTATAAGAATAAAAACTGCCCGCCTTTTCAATCAGGTCATATTTCACACCCATATCTAATATTTCACTGATTCGTGAAATACCTTCGCCATACATAATCTTAAAATCGACTGTACGAAATGGTGGTGCGACTTTATTTTTCACAATCTTGACGCGTGTTTCATTACCAACAACATTTTCTTTGTCTTTGATTTGTCCTGTACGGCGAATATCCAGGCGTACAGACGCATAGAACTTTAACGCGTTTCCACCCGATGTTGTTTCTGGGTTTCCAAACATAACCCCAATTTTCATACGAATTTGATTAATAAAGATTAACAAAGTATTACTGCGCGATACAGAACCAGCCAGTTTTTTCAAACTCTGCGACATCAGTCGTGCCGTCGTCCCAACGAAAGAATCGCCAATATTACCCTCTAATTCAGCCTTGGGTACCAGTGCCGCGACAGAATCAATTACAACGACATCAACCGCACCAGATTTAATCAATGTATCTGCAATTTCCAATGCCTGTTCCCCAGAATCGGGCTGAGATATAATCAGGTTTGCAACATCCACGCCCAGTTTTTTTGCATAACTGGGGTCCAGCGCATTTTCTGCATCAATATATGCGCATGTTCCGCCTTTTTTTTGCGCTTCGGCAACCGCATGCAATGCCAGTGTTGTTTTACCGCTGCTTTCTGGGCCATATATTTCAACGATACGACCACGCGGATACCCACCAATCCCCAGTGCAATATCCAACCCCAACGAACCGGACGAAATCGCTTCTATATTTTGTTGCGACCCATCGCCCATTTTCATGATTGCTTCTTTACCGAATTGCTTTTGAATTTGTGCCAACGCTGATTCCAACGCCGGATTTTTTGCCGGTGCGTTTGCTTCTTTTACAACTTCTTTTTTCGCCATAAAAATCCCCTTTTACTTTCCAGGAAATGATACAAATAAAATTATCGTTTAGCAATAACAATAATCGCAGACAAGACCCCAATTATTGCACTGACAATCCAAACAGCCGATGTTGCGCCAAACATTGTAATACACGCCGCCCCCAATATTGGCGCGATAATATTCGGCAGATTAACACTGGTTCTGAACACGCCATAGAACTTGGTTTGTTCTGCCCGGGATGTGCCGTCAAAGAACAGCAAATCGTGCACAGGTTCCATTAACGCCCCAGATATCTGCCACATTATAAATATAACCAGCAACGGGAAACCCGACACAAATGTTGCCAATGCCGCCAAGATTGCAAATGATATAAACCCGATACTCAGCCACATTTTTTTACCATATTGTCGAACCCAGCGCCCCATCAATTCTGATAATATTAAATACGGAATAATACCCAATGTTAACACCCACCCCAAAGTATCTTTGGAAAATCCGTTTTCTATAACGACAATCGGCACATACAAATATCGCATGGCGCGCAACGCATAATACCCAAAATTAACCGCATACGCACGCAACATCCCCGGTCGGCGAAAGAACGCGATTGTATTTTTCCATAATATACGCAATGTGCGCCGCGCTGGGACAGACCGCGTTTTTTTATCTGGCTGGACAATATGAAAATACTTAAACACACCCCAACCTGCCAAGTAAATTAATGCAGATGCAAAGAACGCCGCCCTGTTTCCATATTGCCCCGCAATTGCAACCGCAATCATAGGCGCAAACAGCGCGCCAACATTCATCCACAAATGGTATCTGGAATTTAATCGCGCCATGCCAATTTTTTCTGAAAAGTCCGCCATAAACAACGGTATCAAGACCCCAACCAAAGTAATTGCGATACCTGTTGTATAGTCTAAGATAACAAAAGTACTGGGGCGGATAGAAAAACTCATCATCGCATAACATATCGCCAGCATCAGCATAGAAAAATAAAACACGCGAGATTTAGAAAACTGGCGAAATAATTGATTTGCGAACAACCCGACAATCATACAAAACGCGGCATATATACCAACATAAATACCAACAGTTGCCGAATTCATAAATATTTCCATCAGCACCAACGAATACACAGCATTATAAATACCGTCCGCGAACCCGGTAAATAACCCCAGGTTTGCGAACGAATACCCGCTGATACCATGCTTAACAGAAATATATTTGTCCCGCGCCATTGCGGGATTAATTATATCATAAAATACAATAAAATACCACTTTTCCGTTCTGCTGAACTGTTATCCACCGGTGTGGTATGTTTGACCGCCATATTCCAGGTTTATTCCATCACCCGTACCAGATTTCAATATGCCGTAACACACACCGCCAGATAACCCAATATGTATCGCCGGCGATGATAACTTTTCACTATACAATGGTATTACTAACCCACTGCCTGTACGCAATGTTGTAAACCCCAGGTCGCATAATTGGCTGCATACACCGTCTGAGCTTTGATTATACCCGTCATTACACACAGTCGTATATTCACAATTTTTCCCATAATACACAGTACTGCTGACCGGAACCCGATTGCCCCCAGCGATACTTTGCGTACCACATGTCGCATAACACCCACTTTGACTGGTTGCACCAGATGCTGAATTTGGATAAGATTCAGGACACAGCACACAACTGTTGCCATCTTTGTAATAGCCCGAATTACACGATGTAACCGTTAACGAACATGTTGATGCGGCAGCATTACATGAACCACCGTAATATTCAGTACCGTATGTATATTCATTGCCGTATGAACAGTTTGCCCCTGCGGGACATGCCGGTTTTGTGCATGCGCGCGAACACGATTTATAACAATTTGATATCGTTGTACCATCGCCACCATCCGATGGGTGTGATGCAGGACATTTTGTACAACTGCGCCCACTGCCGTAATATCCAGAATTACATGTATAACTGTATGACCATGAACATGTGCATGTACTTTGATTCCAAATGGCAATTGAATTATATGAATACGACCCATAACTGGTTGAATACGATTCACAACTGCTGGGGCGACTGCAACTGGTGTCACCACCACCGCCACCATCACCACCGCCACCTGGGTCAATAAAACCTTCACAATATTCATTACACCTGGTTATGCTGGGGGCACAACAATTTACCTCGCATTCATACCAACCTGCTGGACAATTACTGCCGGATTCGCTGCCGCCGGGGTCAACAGGTGCTGCAATTACAGGATGAAATAAAAATACTATAAATACCGCCAATAATGCTGAAACCAAACGGTGGTTTAGATTCGGCATGAATTTTTATGTTCTATACTGCGAAAATCTGGGATTTTTTAATAAAAATTTTGCATAAATTTTACGCTTTATTGCATTTTTATTTTTCGTCGCGGAAATATACTTGGTTTTATTGAAAATTCCCCCCGACGCTGTTGATTCCCCAGGTTCTCACACCCGTATCGCAATGCAAACATTGCGATATATTTACTTTATCTATTTAGGCTTTTTATTGCAACAGAAAAAAACTGCCCGTAACAGCGTGCAATTAAAATAAACTTATTTTTTTATTAAAAAACACCGGCAAATGCCGGTGATTTTTATTGCTTGTTTGCGGCTGCGTTTTGTGCCTGTTTTTGCCGTTCTTCGTACATTTTGGCAAAATCAACCGGCTGCATAACAAATGCTGGGAACCCAGATTCTGCGGTCATTCTGGTAATCAGCGCACGCACAGACGGGAACAACATTGTTGGTACATCTATTAATAATGTGCGTTTTTTTACTTCTTCGTCTTTTTCTTCGTCCATTTGAACCAGCCCAGAATATGTTGATTCAATCAAGAATATTGATTTATCACCTTCGTTCAATTTAGAATGAACCTTGGTATTCAAATCAACCATAAATAAATTATTTTCTGCGCCTTTGATTTGTATATCAATATTTATTTCCAATTTTGCCTGGGCATTTTCATGCTTAAAGAACAATTCTGGCACATTTGGACTTTCAAAAGAAAAATCTTTCAAGAATTGCGAAATAATATTAAATTTTGCCATTGCGTTTACTCCTTTTTTTCCGCATTATTTTATGGTAATATAACACTGTATGTATGATTTTACAAGTGGGGGGACAAATAAAAATGGTTTTCAGGGCGAAAAATTGGGTTCAACGCTGTTTAATGTGTCTATTGTGTGCCATAACATTAACATCGTGCGACTTGTCTGCCCCGACACATCAGGGTGATAATTCTGTAATACCATCTAATTTGAAACCGGTTTCATACAGTGAACTGCCCGGGTGGCGCGATGATGATGTTCGCTATGCTTTACAGGCATTTCGCAATTCATGCCGCGCAAACCTGGAATATTCCGGTCGCGTAATCCCAGACCGCGCACTGTTCGCAGAAAAGTGCCAAATGCTGCCATCGGCATCGGCAGATGTTGCGACTGTACGCGCATGGTTTGAATCAAATTTTCAGCCATACCAAATTTTTGACGAAAACGGCGGTGAACGCGGATTGTATACTGGATATTATTCGCCAATAATTCCGGCATGCCGAACCAAGACCGCAGTGTGCAATGAACCACTGATGGCGGTGCCAAACGACGGTCGTAATTTCAAGGGCGTGCCCAAAAAAACAATTGTTGAACAACAAATTGGTCGTCCACTGTACTGGGCAAATATTGTTGATGTTCAAAACATTCAAATCCAAGGCAGCGGTATGTTGCAACTGGATGATGGAACAACAATAAAACTAAATTTTGCCGCAGTAAATGATATGCCGTTCAAGTCCATTGGTGAACAACTGCGCGCACGCGGCATTCGCCCAGACGGCGGATATTCTGCCGATGCGGTATGGCAATACTTAAAGAAAAATCCATCATTGGCACGCGAAGTGATTTACAGCAATCCGCGATATGTATATTTTTATGAATCTGTACCACCAGATGTAATCGGCAAAATTGGCACCCCATTATCCAAGATTCGTTCTATTGCCATGGATGATGACATATATACATTGGGTTTACCGGTATATATTGATACCAACTTGTCTGATGGTCGTCGTTTCAGTCGCTTGATGATTGCCCAAGATACCGGCAGTGCAATTCGTGGCTGGATTCGTGCGGATATCTTTTTCGGCAAAGGTGATGAAGCGTACTATTTCGCCCACGGTCAACACGCCCAGGGAAAAATGTATATTTTAATGCCCAAAGAATACACCTATGTCAAACCAACAAAATAAAAAAATTGATATACGCGCCGCACGCCCACAAACAATCGCAGGTGCAATGGGCGGCCTGATGCGCATATTCGGCGTTCGGGCATCTGATGCGGATTTGGTTGCCCAGTGGTCTGATATTGTTGGTCCAGACATTGCAAAAATTGCAAAAATTGCTGCGGTAAAAAAATTGTGCGATGGTCGTTTTAATATAACTTTGCGTCCAACAAATCCGGCGTTTACATTACAACTGTCATATATGCAAAATGAAATTACTGCGCAAATAAATAAATATTTCGGTCGCGATGCTGTTGCAAGAATCAGTTTCCGAAAATAAAAAATCCCGCGTTTGCGGGAATTTTTTTATTTCATAACTTTTCGTTCCCACCAAATTGCAATTGCGGGTACCAAGAACAACAGCACCCCCGCCAATCCCCAAACCGCCAATGCGCCAATGGCAGAAATATAAAACATTGGTGCCGAAACCCCTGTTATAACAACACCGATAAATATAAAACCTTGGATAAAAGTTAACAACCAAACAAACAGCACCATCAAAGTATTTACCAAAAATGCGCGCAGTAAAATTTTCTGAACAGAATACAAATCAACCCCAGATGATTTTTGTTTTGATTGTGGCATATTATATCCTTTTGATAACTATATTGTATATTATATCAAAAACTTGCTGCGATTAAAACCCGAATTTGCTCATATTCGCATGTGCCAGCGCAATAGCAATCGCATCGCTTTCATCCGGAGTTTTCGGGGTTGCCGCCGGTAATAATATGCGCACCATTTTATACACTTGGTCTTTATCAGCATGTCCCGCCGATGTCAGTGCTTTTTTAATTTTATTTGGCTCATATTCATAAATTGAGATATTGCGATTTGCCACCGCAACAATTGCCGCCGCACGCGCATGTCCCAGTATTAATGTAGTCTTGGGATTTTTATTAACAAATGTTATTTCTATACTGCATTCATCAGGTGAAAATTGTTCACATAAATTATCAACACCACAAAAAATTTCATTCAATCGCGATGGCAATGCACCGGATGTTTTGGGCAATATTACCCCACTGGCGACATAATGACGCGCACTGCCAACAGAATCAATTATTGCCCACCCAGTATGCAACAACCCCGGGTCAATTCCCAAAATCCGCATAATTTTGTCCTGTTTTATTGCCGTTCCAAATGCCAATTAAATTATTTTGGCGCACAAAAACACATCCAGATAATTTACGCGACCGCGGTAAATACCTTTTGCACATCGTCATTATCATCCAGTGCATCAACCAATCGTTCTAGTTTTGCGTATGTTTCATCATCTAAATCCATTGGCATATTTGGAATCCATGTTAATTCTGCGCGTTCTGGTTCCCCCAGTTTGTCTGCCAATACTTTTTGCACCGTCATAAAATCGTCTGGTTTAGTCGTGATGATAAAGCCTTCTTCGTCAGATTCCAGATTATCGGCATTTGCATCCATGATTATTTCCATCATTTCATCTTCACTTTTACCAACAGATGCCGGATAGAAAATTTGCCCAGCGCGCGTAAACATAAACACAACACTGCCCTCTTCGCCCATATTGCCACCATTTTTAGCAAAAATATTGCGAACTTCGGGTACAGTGCGACGCGGATTGTCGGTTAACGCTTCAACAATAACAGGTACGGCACCGGGACCATAGCCTTCGTATCGCACAGCGACATAGTTTTCAGTATTTGCGCCGGATGCCTTGTCAATAGCGCGTTTAATATTGTCGTTCGGCATAGAATTCTTACGCGCGTTCAAAATCGCCAATCGCAGACGCGGATTGTTATCTGGATTTTTATCGCCCAGTTTTGCCGCCATTGTTATTTCGCGCGCCAGTTTAGTAAACAACCCACTGCGCGCTGCATCCACCGCACCTTTTTTGTGCTGAATATTATGCCATTTGCTGTGTCCACTCATATTTGACCTTTTATATATATTAGATTAAAATTACCCCAAAAGGATAACAAATGATTGGAAAATTGCAAGGCATAGTTGATTATATTGGTGATGGATATATTATCTTGATGGTATCTGGTGTGGGGTACAAGGTTTTTACCCCAGAATATTTGGCACCAAAAACCACTGTGGAATTATGGATTGAAACCATCGTCCGCGAAGATTCAATTCGCCTGTTTGGCTTTTCATCCATTGCCGCGCAAAACCTGTTTAATCAATTAACCGCAGTATCTGGGGTTGGACCCAAACTGGCAATGGCAATAATGGGGGCAATCAGTTCAGACACATTGATGACTGCAATCGCAACTGGCGATGCAAAAACAATCGCAACTGCGCCGGGGGTTGGGAAAAAAGTCGCTGAAAAAATAATCGTTGAATTAAAGTCCAAGGTTGGGGGTTCGGCACTTACACAAATATCAACTGGCGCGTCGGCTGCCCTGCCCGATTTACTGGCGGCATTGGAATCATTGGGATATCGGCGGATGGATATTATTGATATGGCACAAAATCTGGTATCAGAAAACCCAGATGCCGATGTATCAAAACTGGTGCCAATGGCGTTAAAACAAATCAGCGGAAATAAATAAAATGAATAACGAAACAATCTTTGCACTATCATCAGGACACGGCAAAAGCGGAATTGCCGTCATTCGCATATCTGGCGACAAATTATATAATTTGTTTTTGCAAATCACAAATCGCAAATCAGCGGACGCACGCCACGCATATTTTGCAAATATGCGCGACCAAGACGGTTATATTATTGACCAAGTTATTGCAATATACTTTGCCGCACCACATTCTTTTACCGGCACAGATGTAATTGAAATATATTCCCACGGTGCGCCGGCCGTCATAGAAAAAATATTTGAATACCTGCGCAATATTGGTGGTCGCATGGCAACACCTGGTGAATTTTCACGGCGCGCGTTTTATAATAATAAAATGGATTTAGCAGATATTGACGGCTTGGCGGCATTATTAGATGCCCAAACAGATGCGCAACGCCGCAACGCATTGCAATCTATGATGGGCGGCGACAGCGCTGTTTATAACAACTGGCGCAATCAAATGATTGAAATTTCCGCATACGCCGCAGCAATACTGGATTATTCAGACGACGAATTACCGTCAAATATTGGCAACACAATACGCAAAAAAACACAAAAATTATATGATGAAATCAACAATGCGATTTCACGCTATGCGGCGGTACGCGCAATCCGCAATGGTTTTAATATCGTATTGGCGGGTAATGCAAATGTTGGTAAATCATCACTGTTCAACGCGATTGTTGGGTCAAATCGCGCAATAGTATCCGATATACCCGGCACAACACGCGATGTCGTATCAACAGCATTGGACATTGGTGGATATATGGTAAATTTATCTGATACCGCTGGTCTGCGCGATGCAACAGATAAAATTGAAAAAATCGGCATAGAAAAAACAAAATCAGAAATTCAAAATGCAGACATAATTATTAATGTATACAGCCCAGATTGCACTATCCAGCCGCCATCACATTTATCAGATAATGAAATATATGTTATAAATAAATCGGACCTGGGGACAACAACCCATATTAATGGCATAATATATACATCTGTCAAGACAGGCAATGGAATATCTGATTTAATGAACGCCATTCACAACAAGATATCAAACATTGCCCAAAGTGCTGAAACAGGGGTTGCAGTAAATGCGCGTACACGCGAATTGTTAACAAATGCAGCAACAGAATTAAAATCTGCCCTGGCAATCACAGACGAAAATTATGATATCTTTTCCGAACACACCCGCCGCGCCGCCGATGCAATCGGCAAGATACTGGGTACAATAACAGCCGCCGATGTTATGGATGCAACTTTTTCACAATTATGTTTAGGAAAATAAAATATCAATTTGAATTTACATATATTTTTACAAAGTTGTCAAAGTACTTTAACTTTACCAAAGAATTACACAGTTATGTTAATAATTGCCACTGGCACAATGGGATTACGAACAAATAAAAAAACGGGGCATACGCCCCGTTAATAGAACAATGCCATCCTATTCATGACGAATTGGGTATTTACCAGCCATTAAATTTTGGCGCACAACATGATGTTTAACCTTTTGTGTGCTGGTTGTTGGCAAATCATCTGTTGTCATTGCAAAATGAGTTACCCATTTATATGATGCAACTTTTTTATTTGCCTGGGCAACCGCTGCTGACAATTTTTCAATCGTCATATCTGGTTCGACACTAAACACACCGTATGTAACAGTTTTATTTTTAACCTTGTGTTCAAAAACTGCGACATTTTTAACACCTGGGATTTCCATAAACAAGGCTTCCAGTTCATCTGGATACACATTTTTTCCAGAATCCAGAACAATGACCTGTTTTTTACGACCAGCAAAGTGCAATTCGCCATTTTTGTCCATGGTTACCATGTCCCCAGTATTAAAGAACCCGCGTTCATCAAAGACTTCGCTGTTAACAGCGGCATTATTCAGATAACCACCGAATACCTGGTGCCCGCGTACCCATAAAACGCCGACACCGTCTTCGTTCTTATCACGGATTTCACATTCATTATTTGTTGTTGGTCCGCCAAACGCAAATGGAAAGCGTTTTTTTGTCGGTTTAGAAATGCAAATTGGTCCAACAGTTTCGGTTAATCCATAACCTTGGATAAATGTCAAGCCTAAGCGTTCATAGAAAGTTTCTACCTCTGGCTTGGTGGCGGCACCACCGGCAATTAACAAATTCGCCCGTCCGCCAAACACGGCCAATACCGGTTGCTGCACCTTGCGCACCAACGCCCCCAGGCCGATTTTCTGTAAAATCTTGCCATATTTCAAAACTATTGATGCCAACCACCACTTGTGCTGTGATTTTATATTATCAATAATTTTATTACGGAATACTTCCCATAATCTGGGGACAGCCGGAATAACATGCGGCCGATATGTTTTGAAATCGTCCAAGATATCTTTTGGGTTAACCGTTGGCTGCAACAGAACCCCCGCCCCATAATGCAATGTCGCCAGTAATTCAACTGCGAACCCAAATATATGATACATCGGCAAGAAACCGTACATAATAAACCCTGGCTTTATCCATTCGTTCATATCTTCCAATGAATTTGCACATTCAATCAAATTAAAGTGTGTCAGTGGTACAACCTTTGGCACACCGGTTGAACCCGATGTAAATGACAAAGTTGCCACATCCAGTGATTCTAAATTTGCCGGTTTCAATTCCGGATTAATTTTTCCGTCTTTTGCGGTTATATCATAAAACTTAAAGTTTTTTGTTTTATAAAAGAAAGACTTTTCCGCACAAACCAAATGGCAATCTGTGGTTGCCGTCATATTATCATATTCAAATGGTGTCAAGTTTGTATCCAGCAACAATGCCGTTCCCCCCAGATACCATATTGCAAACAATGTTGTTGGAAATTCTGGGATATTATGTGCCAACACCCCAACAACATCACCCGGCTTTACCCCAGCGTCATGTAAAGATGCCGCGCGTGCCTTGACCAATTCTATAAATTCTTTGAATGTAACATTTTCACGAACCAGAAATAAATTATTCGGCCATGTTTCTGCTGTTCGTTCCAGCAACTGATACATATTCATAACAAAAATTCCTTGTTGTTTTTATATTGGACAGGAATTATTATACCCATAGATAAAAAGATTGCAAACATGAAAATACTGACACTAAACATCAATTCAATTCGCGCCCACGCAGAAAGTTTTATCAAAATCTTGCGCAGTGGTGAATATGATACTATCTTGGTTCAAGAATTAAAGGTTGAAACCGCGGGTTTTCCACATAACTTATTTGATGAATACGGCTATAATATCAAGGTTTTTGGTCAAAAAAGTTGGAATGGGGTTGCGACTTTTTCTAAATATTCTATCGAAGACGCAACAACCGGCATGCCAAATTATGCCGACCCATCGGCGCGTTTCTTAGAATGCGTTATTGATGGGCGTATACGCATTATAAATGTATATATGCCAAATGGCGACACGGTCGATTCACCAAAATTTCCATATAAAATGGAATGGCTGCACGCATTTACAGACTATATCGCACAGTACCAAAATTCGCCCGAGGCTGTTATAATCGGTGGCGATTTTAATATTGCATTGCAAGACCGCGATGTATGGAAACCGGCAAACTATGTCGGCATTGCTATTGCTGCACCGGCTGCACGCACAGTAATGCAATCTTGGCTGGATTCGGGTTGGACAGATGTTTGGCGCGCCTTGCACCCAGATGATATTGGATATACTTGGTACGGTTATCGTGGTGGTGATACGGTCGGTAAAAATCAAGGATTGCGACTGGACTATTTCTTGGCAAATAATACTGCAATGCAAATGGTGCACGCATGCGAAATAGATTCTGCCCCCCGCATGGCACCAAAACCCACAGACCATTGCGGATTAATGCTGGATATAAAATAAATTAATCGTCGCAACGCGCCAAATCATCGTATTTTTTATATCTGCGGTCGCCTGTTTCATGATATTCATATGGCGCGCCACCAACAGAATAAATGTGCACCAAGTCTTTTGTCTTTGCCACCGCCGCATCAATCATAGATTGTGTTGCCTGCGCATCATATTCAATTGGTCGAACATCGTTATTTTTTAATTGCAAGAATATCATGATTGGCGATTTTGATTTGTCTGTTGTTTTAATGCCAAATCCATTATTTTGCAGCATATACGCCTCTAACGGTAATTGTGGCATATTACCATCTTTTAATTGACTTGGTTGTGGTGGGTTCCCTGTCTTGATATCCATAACACCACCATCCCAAACACAATCTGCGCGCGCGCGAATTGTGCGTCCAGCTATATTAATATGCCCGTTAATTTCATGGGCCGCGTTTTCCAGTTTCGATAACACATCTGATACAACTGGCGCAATTTCGCAAAACCGCTTATGCCAAAAATGAAACATAACACTGTCTGGTCCCAATATACTGCGTGCTGCTGTATCCATATTGAAAATCAGTGCATCTGGTGATAAACCGCGCGCAGTTTCAATAACACGATGTACCAAGTCGCCAAATGCACGCGCATCTGGCGGCATCCAATAATCATCCAGAACCCGCAACCGCAATATATGCTGCACATAGAACGCATACGGATTATGAATTAATGTTTCTAATTCTGTAACATAAACATCTGACCAATCGGCCGGCGGATTTGGCGCAGAATAATCTAACAATTGCATTGGCACAACATCACGCGCCCGCACAGCATTCAAGATATCGCGACCGACCGACAAATCATAATTTCCCGCAGATACTGCCACACGCGACAAGAATCGTGATTCTATTGTTTTAACTCCGCCAGAAACAGCACTGCGTGTCCAGTAAACATCTGAACCGCACGACAAATTCATAAAATCCAACGACTGTAAAGACACCTTTCTGTCTGGTGATGGCAGACCTATTTTTTCTGCTAAATCCCGTGGCAGCCATGCGTTTTCGTATCCGCGTGCCGGGAACATTCCGTCATTTAAGCCAGTCAATATTATAACATCAGCAGTCTGCATTCTGGATTCAATCGTTCCCAATACAATGATATCTGCATCTGGGTTCATTTCACCGCGTACTGCAACCGAACTGATTACATCTGACAAAAACGCGCGTGCATCCGCAATACTTATCCGCATTTTCATCGCGTTCAAACAGTCTGACAAATCTTTTATTGCACACCACACAGGTATGTATTTATTATCACCTGGGTCAAATGCTGGGGCAAAATTAACAACATTATCATCAATCATTTGCACAACAGTATTCATTAAATCGTAATTATTGCGCGCATACAAATCATCAAACACAGATGTATTCCCGGCATCCATCCAATCATCAAACGCATTTAATATCGCACGCCCTGCATCCGTCATAGCACCTGTTATGCCGCCTGAAAAATCAGCACTTAGCCCGCGCGCCTGTATCGATGCCGCTATACGCTGGTTTCCGGCGGCATCGGGCGTAATAATCAAAACAGATTTTTTTTCTGATACCGCGCGCGATGCAATTTCTGCAACAACTGCTGCTTCTTCGCTTTCGCGGGCACATTCAATCAAATGACAATGACGAACAGCATCACCATCATTATGACAAGAAACATCATTACTGAATGCGTGATTAAAAAATTCAATAGCCGACGACCCAACATCAATTGGAATTACATCATCTGGGGTAATTCCGATACGCTTTAATAATTTATATTCTGCATTATATGGATTGGTATTTAATTCAAAATCAGACACCGCACCACAAATATGCCCAGACAAAATAATCCGCCCATTTTGCGATGCTGCAACCGCCATCATTAAATCCGCGGTTGCAGGCACACTGGCTGTTGAACCGCATACTATAACCAGCCTGTATGCGCTTAATTTCCCTATCCACGCACGAATATCATTGTTTCGTAATTGTGTTTGCGTTGGCCTTTTGTCTGCTATTTCATCTTGCACACCAGATAAAATATCTAATAATGCGGCCTTGCGCTGAAAATGTGCTGCATACTTTTCATCAACTAATTCAGACCAATTAATATTTGCTGCACACACACCCTCGTTTTCCAGATAGTCTTGCATACGCATCAAATCGCGCGCAACCGGCAACGCAGTCGCAATGTTTCCAATGCTGGCATCTGCGGCCAATAATTTAGCCATGGTAATAAGTCGCATTGTGTTTGGTATTGCGTCTGAGGTATCATCAACATCTTCGTCATCACCTTCGCCCAATGCAACTAAACGTGGTAAAATAATACTGTGACCAATACGGTTAACCAAATATTGTTCAACGCCCCGCACTGCGCGACGACTGGGCAAGAATATCAACATATCGCGCAAATCAACATTTGACGCATCAATAATTTCCCATAACGCATCTGTTATGCGTGCCGGATTTGTTGTATAAAAAATATTTTTATTTGATACCAATTATTGCCCTTAACGGTTCCAAGCCCGACTTTTTTTCTGCCGATGTTTCCAGTATATCCGCCATCATCGCCGGATGCGAATCATGACTTAACACACATTGATTTTGTTCACGCACCCGTTTGTCTTTTTTAGTATACACGACTTGATATACAATCCCATGTACATCACAGAAACCCATTAATTCTAAATCAGACGCACGCACCCCAATGCGCGAATCAATTAAAACAAACAACCGTCGTAACTGACGACGGGTCAGTAAATATTCTTGCAATCGTGCCAACCAGCGTGCTGCATCTGCGCGTGAAACCCGCGCATAACCATACCCTGGTAAATCCATAATCATTACCCGGTCATCCAGATTAAATAAATTCAGCGTTTGTGTCCGCCCCGGGGTATTTGATGTACGCGCAACATTCGCACCCACAATTGCATTTATCAGTGATGATTTACCAACATTACTGCGCCCAACAAACGCATATTCTGGAAATTGCGTATTTGGCAACGCGGCAACTGTATCAAATCCACCGACAAATTTTATCATTTTGCGTCCCCTTTGTTCAACATACGCCGATACGCTTCTTTCTTGGATATACCGGTGCGTGCCGCTAAATCCGCCGCCGCAGACTTGGTTGAAGATGCGGCAACATCGTTTATGATTTCTGATATTTCTGCGTCTGTCATTTTTTTATCTGGTGCAGGTGCAACAACAATTACAATTTCACCGCGTGGGGCATCTATATGCATTAAATCCGCAGGATATCCGATAATAGTCTCTTCATGAATTTTTGTTATTTCGCGCACTATGGCAATTTGTCGTTCTGGCATAACGCGCGCCATCGCGGCAATAGTTGCCATAATACGCCCAGGACTTTCATAATAAATAATTGTATGACGAATTTTATTATCATCATGCAGTTTTTTTTCATCAAAGAAACCACAAAATGTAAACCTGTCTGTTGGAAAACCAGACAACACCAGCGCAGAAATTGCCGCCACAGGCCCCGGCACAACATATACCGGCACATTTGCCGCACGCGCTGCGCGCACTAAACGAAACCCAGGGTCGCTGATACCCGGCATACCCGCATCAGATACCGCCGCCACAGTTGCACCTGATTGTAATTTTTCAATCAATTCTGGTACAACATCGCGTTCATTATGCTCATGACATGAAACGCGCGGCGTTTTTATATCAAAGTGTGATGCCAATTTTGCAAATACCCGCGTATCTTCGGCAGCAATTAAATCAACATTTTGTAAAACATCTATGGCGCGCGGGGACATATCAGATAAATTCCCAATCGGCGTACCAACTATATAAAGCCCAGATTGCATTCGTTTTCCTTTTATAGTAAAATAATACAAGATAAAATGGATTTTTCAATGTATATAAAAAAGATATTGGCTTTTTTTTCAGTTATATTTATTGCCGGATGTGGCGGTACACAGCAAACAAATTGGTTCAGTGAATACGGCACATTGGATGTTGGCACACCCATTAATATGATGTATGGAACAACAAACGAAACAATCGGCACCCCGTCTGATAATTTTGTTGGTGCCACCCCGCACCGCATGGCTGTACTGTTGCCACTGACGGGCGAAAATGCAGAAATTGGGCGCGCAATACGCGCATCTGTGGAAACTGCGGTATTGGAAAACGCGCCCCAGAATCTGTCTGTATCATTTTATGACACGGCTGATGACCTGGATACCGCAATATCAGATGCACTGGGGGGAAATCCATCAGTTATCGTTGGACCATTATTTGCCAATGACGCGCGCACATTGCGTGATGCTAAGCCGGCACAAACCCCAGTGTTATCATTTACATCTGATGCAACCGCGGTTGGCAACGGTGTTATGACAATGGCATTAATGCCGATAAACAGCATAGAATCAATTGTTCAAGAAATGTCATCTGATGGAATTACCGGCTTTGTTATTCTGGCCCCAGATACAGAATCTGGACATTTAATGGCTGGGGCGGCCGTTGACGCGTCTGACATATATGGTGTTCCAACAAACGGTATCTTTTTCTATAACGAAGGGGATTCAGAATCAATCAAAGACGCAACCGCCGCTGCATCAATGAATGCGGCGCGCACAGCGGCAAACCAACGCGCACGCGCGGTACTGGCCGATATATTAACAAACGAACGACTGACCACCATAGAAGAATCTTCTTTGACACTACAACTGGAAAACTTGTCTAAAACAGATACATTGGGTAAATTGCCCTATGACGCAGTATTATTCCTAGGAAACGGCGATGACACAGAAAGTCTGGCATCATTCTTGCGCTATTACGGGGTTAGCGCGCACGATGCGCGTTTTTATGGTACTGCGATGTGGGACGGTTCTGACATAAATCGCGATATTACAATGATTGGCGCAAAATATGCCGCCATGCCAGAAATGACCCCAGAATTTGCGAACTTGTACGACCGTGTTTACGGCGCATTTCCAAACAGCCTGGCGGCATTTGGATACGACGCAACAAATTTAGCAATTGGTATGATTTATTCGCCCAAGGCAGACGCAGCATATTTACTGGACCCCAGTGGATACATTGGAACCAGCGGATTAATACGATTAAAGCCAACCGGTGAAAACGAACGCGGATTGCGCATAGTCCAATTACGCGGCGACGGCACTGTTCGAACAGTACGCAACGCACCATCAAATTTTTTAACACCTGTATATAACTTGGAACAACGCAAAATAAAACCATCTGATGAAATGGAACTGGAAACCCCGGGGATAAATCCGGATAATTATATTAATATTCCATTGCGTCTGCGTGATAAATATAAATCAGAAACATACGGTACGCACATAACAGCACCCACCCCAATTGCGACCAAAGTGATTACTATTTTACCCGAAGACGACCGTGATGCAATCATAACATCGCCAGAATTTCAGCCAATAAATCTGGAAACAATCAACCGCACATACATTGACAGTGTGGAAATAATCGAAGAATAAAAAGGACATTGATATGATATCAAAAGAAAAATCTGTTTTGAAAGATATTGTAATAGCGTTGCTGGACAAAAGTCAGACAGTGCGCATAGAAACACTGATGCCGAAACAGCCCGGGTCCAAAACACCACGCATACCCGAACGAAACGACGCAATTTTGAAAAATGGCATGTCAAAAAATCACCTGCACGCAGACAGTATTTCCATTGGTCCAAACATAACGATAAAGCGCATACATCATGACCCAATACAACAAACAACCCGTGATGGCAAACAATATTCTGTCGATACTGGGTGGCATTATGTTGTTCGTACACAACATGGGGACGCTATGTTTGCTGAAAACGATAATGATTTTGGAATACTTTGGGGCGCGGCGCTAAATAAAGCCGACCGACTGTTTGGCGATAAAACAGAATCACAAATTGCAGATACTTTATCACAATATTTATCAGATAAAGAACTGCGTGATATTGCAACCCAAGGCCCTAATACATCAGAAACCAAAAATAAATATGACCAGGCTGTATCAAAATTAAAATCAATGGGCATCCCATCTGACAGGCTGGCTGATTATATCGCCAATAAAAAACAAAACGAATAAAAATGCCCCGACCATGACGGGGTTAATTTTTACTATTAGTTATCAAACCTGTGGTTCTCATCTCACTACTCCATCACAAAATAAAAATGTCCCATGCGGGACATTTTTATTTTGGTGGGAGTGGGTGGATTCGAACCACCTCAGGCTTAAGCCAACAGATTTACAGTCTGCCC
>CALXLO010000011.1 GCA_944389235.1 uncultured Alphaproteobacteria bacterium | reverse complement strand
GCAGCGGGAATCGAACCCGCATTTCAAGCTTGGAAGGCTTGCATACTAGCCTTTGTACTATGCCCGCAACAAATTCAGAGCCCACTGATTATATACTAATTTTACATAAACGCAAGCGTTTAATTCACTGTGCCCTGACCTGTTTTTACCAAGGGTTATGCCATGCCGTGTATGATATCTTCCATACTTAAAATAAAGTCCATATCATATCCGCGGGCTTTCAAGCGCTGTAATACCATGTGCGCACCGTCCATATTTTTCAACCGTTTATAGACTTCCATAATAATAACAATTTCTTCTTGGGTCATGTGTTCTGGCGGAACCAATGCCATTGAAACCCCCAGTTCACGCACCGCGGCGCGCGCATATGCGCGTTTATTCGGCACACATCCAAATTGATACAACACAGAATAAGTATTCGCATTTGCCAAAAATTCTTTATAATCGTTTGCATCAGTATTTATATTTTGTATGATGCGCTTTTCAATTGTTTGGCAAATTCTTTCATCTGAATACAGATATTCCGCAGATGACATAACACCTTTGCCGGTATCGGTCATTGCGCGCAGACCATCTGCGATTGTTTGTTTGCGTTGTGCCATATCCTCAAAGAACTGGGCATTTTCTGGGCATCCGCGTTCTGACAACACAGAATACACGCGTGCACTGGATTCTTGTTTTTGCCAATCGGTGTTATCATCAGACACAATTGCGTCCAACAATGCGTCTTCTATAACTGCACACGCTGGCCGAATTACATCTGATTCTGTGCTGTCTGTTGCGACAACAACTGCAACATCAGATTCCGGTGCTGCCTGGTTATTATTTGACGGCACAAAAACACCGGTTGCAAACATTGCAAAGCCTGCAATTGCGATAACCAGCAAAATAACAATAACCCACAGCCAACCGTGCCGTTTTGTTTTATTACTGGTCCCCTCTCTTGTTTTTATGTTCATGTTCATCCTCCCTTGGTTTTTTTATATTTTTTCAATCAATTTATAGCGCACTTTCACGCCAAACTGATTAAAATACTGAACTATAATAAAGTACCGCTATTTATCGGCGTATGACATTCACTGCCATCATCTGGACAGCATGCAAACACCAAATTGCCCATATCTTTGAATGTTTCGCCCGCACAGCAACCAAAGCGATTTGGCTGACTGCCATCCGGGCACAATCCAGCCGCCATATTTGCCGCTGCGGTTTCTGGGTCCACTGGTTCTGTTGATGCCGCATCTGTGTCATCTGTTGTTGCAGGTGCCGGTTCACCCAAACAATCTGTATGATAAGTATCAACCAATGGTTGCAAATCCGCATCTGTTGCGCCTGTGGTTATCAGTGCCGCAATATTAGATGATAAATCTTTACAAATTTTTTGTTTATCTGTTAAAAACTGGCTTAATGCCGTATCAACCGTTAAACCAGATGTATCAACATTCGTATTTGCTGTTGTTCCAGCCGCCCCGACATTTGTTGCACTGCGCCCAGATGTTCGCCGCCCTGCCGTTGATATCGAACAATCGCGACGATATGTTGCCTGCAACTGCGCCAGTTCATCTGCCACAGTGGCATCTGGATTTTCAATCGCACTTAGTTCGCTTATACGCGCACCCACAGCTGTACAGTCTGTGCGTTCAGTAACCCCAGCCGCGACCGCCGGCAGTCCCACAATGCACATACAACCAGCACACAACAAAGATATTATCTTACTCATTTATTATCTGTTCCATTTGTAATATAAAATCAATCGCTGGATTTGTCAGTTGTTCTATTTTATCCAAAAACGCCTGGGCTTCGCGTTGCATATCCAGTTTTTTGAAAGTATCGATGACAATTTCTGCATCACCTTGGCCCATATTTTCTTCGGGTTGCAATGCAGTTGCGATTTCAATTTCACGCAATGCCAAAGATTTATACATATCTGAATTTTCTGCGCATCCACGGTCAGCCAAAGAACTGTATGTATCTGCATTTTGCAAATGCTTCCAATATTCTGTGCTATCTTCGGGGTTCAGACGAACTTTTAATAATTGTTCTATCCGCGCACATGTTGATATTATATCTGGGGTATTAGCAGATACATTTGATTTTTGATTTATTATAACCAATCGTCCCGCACACCCGTTTGAATACGCTTCGTTTAATTCATTCAAAGTATCTACATTTTCAGCAGTTGCGCCACTGGTTGTTATGCTGACAATTTCATTTGCAATTGCATCGCACTGTTGCGCATCCAGCGCAGCCGTCTTGGTCGGTTCAGACCGATAAGACAAGCCCAATATTAATCCACATGAAAATAATCCCGCCAGTGCAATCGCCCCAAATATTTTATGCGATGTACTGCAACAATTAGGAATATGCTCTACTTGCTTTGTTCGCGAATTTTTTGTTTTCTTTTTCATAATGTTTTACTCCCTCGTTATAGACATATTATATCACGCAACAAGCCCTTCGTGAATTGTAATTTTTCTGTCTGCGCGCGATGCCAGATTCATATCATGCGTTACAAATAACATCGCCATTTTATTTTTTCGCACTAAATTCAACAGCAATTCAAACACACTTTCTGCGTGCTGTGGGTCTAAACTGCCGGTTGGTTCATCCGCCAATAAAATTTCTGGGTCATTTGCCAACGCGCGCGCAACCGCAGTACGCTGTTGTTCGCCGCCCGACATTTCGCCTGGCAAGTGCGATGCACGATGCGCAACATTTGCTGCACGCAATAATTTCATTGCGCGCCCAGACGCGACCTGTTCATCAACACCATTTGCCAACATTGGCAAAACAACATTTTCCAATGCTGTAAAATCCGACAACAAATTATGCCGCTGATAAACAAAACCAATTTTACGACGACGCATCATTGTTCGTGCCTCGTCATCCATTTTATGCACGGGCACCCCACATAATAATATACTGCCTGCGGTTGGTTTATCCAACAGACCAACGCATTGTAATAATGTAGATTTTCCGCTGCCCGACGGTCCAACCAGCGCAATTATTTCCCCCCGATGTAAATCAAAACCACCCCCACGCAAGATATGCAGTGGTTGACCACCTTCTATAAAAGTTTTTTTAATATCGCGCACCGACAATACTGTATCGCCAGCTGATAATTTTGATAAAGAATTTAATATTCCGGACATATAAATTTATTTCCTTTATACATTTTGTTGCACAAAATTTTTATTCATTACGCAGAACTTCTACTGGGTCTGTACTGGCGGCTTTCCATGCAGGATATAATGTTGCCAAAAACGCCAACACAATTGCAATCAGCGCAATTCCGATAACTTCGCCCGGAACCAGTTTAGACGGTAATTCGGACAGATAATATAATTCTGCGGGGAATAAATCACGACCGGTTGCCCATTGGAAAAATTGGCGTATTGGTTCAATATATATTGCCAGTAATACCCCCAATATCGTTCCAAACACAGAACCCATAATCCCAATCGTTGTTCCAGATAAAATAAATATTTTCATCATAGACCGTCGTGATACACCAAATGTTCGCAATACTGCGATGTCTTTGGATTTATCTTTGACCAGCATAACCAAACTGGAAATAATGTTAAATGCTGCAACAATCACAATCAGCATTAATATTAAAAACATAACATTCGATTCCACCTGTAAAGCGCCAACAAAACCACGATTTAATTCACGCCAATCGCGCACAATAAACCCAGCCGGCAACATTGTTGCCAGCGCATCACTTACCGCGGTTGTATCTTCGGGGTCGCGCAAAAACAAATCAATATGCGTTACAGAATTTGGAATATTCAAATATTTTTGCGCGGTTTCCAGTGGCATAAAAATATATCCAGAATCATATTCATACATTCCCATAAAAAACGATGACATAACCGGATATGACATAATCCGTGGCATAGAACCAAACGGCGTTGGTGTTGCATTATTTGCAGATACCAACGAAATATTATCACCCATTGTAACCCGCAGTGCGCGCGTCAACGATGCACCACCAATCAGTTCGCCATCTGTGATTTTATCCAACGATTTTCCATAAATTTTTGTTCCATTATCTACCTTGGCTGCCAAATCAGACATGCGAATACCGCGAATAATTGCCCCAGTATTATTACCATTTGCCATGGCCATAACTTGACCTTCTACGATTGGGACAATTCCCGTCGCGTTTTCAGCAACAATCTTGTTTTGCTTTATTTTATCAATCAGAAAATCATAGTCAGAAATTGCACCATCTTGGTGATAGACAACAACATGCCCATTCATGCCCACAATGCGCGACAACAGCGTATCATGAAAGCCGCCCATCACAGACATAACAACAATTAATGTTGCCACACCCAGCATTATGCCAATCAGTGAAACCCATGATACCACAGAACCAAACCCGCGTTTTTTAACGGCCAAATATCTGAATGCAATTTTTCTTTCCAGTCTTGAAAACATTTGTGTCCCCTAACTATTCACCTTGGCCCAAAAATTCACGCAACGCATCACCCACCAGCGGTACAGATTCCCCCGCCGGTAATTTTGCCGCATCAATAATAGAAATTATACGCGGCGACATAAACACAACCAGTTCTGCAAACGGGCTGATTAATGTTTCTGGTGTTGTTACAAATGAATGTGTTGGTATACCAATAATAACATAATTATCGCCGACATCGGACGGGATATTAAACGATGTTAATTCACCATTGCTGGTACGCAGAACAATCTTGGCATCAATTTTGTCCTGACCGCCATAATCACCGTATGTTCCCGATGCACCAATTATCAGGTCTGTTTCTAATCGTTCTTCTTTGCTGCATTGACCGATATCAAAGCGCGACTGCCAGCCATTTGGAATAACAAAAGTACCCTGGGAAATCAGAACAACATTTGCCTGTTGCGACAAAAATTCTTGCAGTGTTTTTGTATTTATTTCTGGGCTGACCACCAACGCGCGTCCAACGACCCCCGGGATAGACATCTTGATATTTTTATCGCCAAATGCCGGCAACAGATTCATCCATATAATAGGATTATCTGTACGCGGATAGACACGATATACATCAATATCCCACGCCAGCATATATTTCTTGGACGCAATATCAGATATTATTTTTGCAACTTCGCGTTCTGTTTGATAATTTCCTTCGAACACGACTGTTTTATCTTGCCAGTTTACTAACAAATTACGCATATCTGCGCCGTGCATCGCGTCCAACAAAGCCATTATAATATTTTCGTCGCGCGGCATTTTTATCATCCAGCGTGCCCGATGGTCTAAATGAATTTCTGCATTTTCTGCATCATACGAATAATATGCGCGCCCCATTTTTGACATCAGTTCAACTGTGTCAGATAAACTGCCTGATGACACAGACCCAGATATAGTTTCAATTAAATCTTCATCTTCTATGACAGAAATATCTGTACCATCCAGTAATTTATCCAATGCTTCTTTAACGGTCAATTCCTTAAATTCATAATCAGACACCTGCAAATCTGGCAACGGGTCCCCCACCCCCAGACGCAACATTTCAATTGGTTCTTCGGGAACGACCGAAACAATACTTTGGTTATCCCAATCAACCTTGCACCGTTTTGGTAATTCTATGGAAAACCGCTGTGCAGTATCTGTTGTTAATGCGGCTTTCTTGGGAAAGATAGGAACAGAATTTTCATCAATAACAAAATTTTCAACGACATTTACAGTATCGTATGCCGGCTGTTGTTCTTGACGCATTGCTGCACACGATGTAATTGCACCAATTATTACTATTGCCGCCATCGCATTAAATATTTGTTTAATGGTTTTCATATTTTCCCCTTGTGTTCTGTCTGCTTGCCCATTGTTCAGATATTCATAACGCGTTCAAATTCTTCCAGTGTCATTTCATACAATGGCTTTTGTGTTGGCGTTATTAAATCTTTGACCAAGTTATATTGATGTTGAAATTTATCTATGACCGCCGCAACATCAGGCGGCACATTTTCATGTTTTGCCGCAACCAAGCGACGACCATATTCTGTAATATATTCCAACACATCGGCCAAGAAAAAACGCCCGACATAATTTTCTATGGCAATTCCGCCCTTTTGCACACAAATTGCCGACATGACCATCGTCATTTGATTATACAAGTTTGCCAGTTTTATAAAGTTCTGAACAGTTATTGCCATATCCCTATCCTATATCCCATTATATCATATTATAAAAACTATTGCCCCCACAAGGCAATTAAATTATAATGAAAAACATGAGATTAAAATACATCGCATTTCTGTTGATATTATCGGCATGCGCATCCGCAAATCGTGGCAGTTTAGACGACGCAACCGTACTGAATTGGGAAAACGAATCCGTTACCATGGAACAGTTTGTTCGTGATCACAAGGCTTGTTTGGGCATAGATACCCCGTCATACATGCCGCGTTCACGCATTGCAAAACTGATTTCACCAAATCAAAGCAGTATTATGCCTGACTGGGATGGATTGTGGGTTACATTCCAATCAAACGAATATCGCGATGTTGGCCAGCGTGCATTACTGTCTGTGCCGCGCAATACGACATCTAAATCCGTTGGTTCATATCGTCGGTGCATGTTTGGGCGCGGATACCTGTTGCGTGCCAGTTAAAAACTTTTCAATTTAACTATTTTATGGTATAATCTGTCGCATGAAACGTTCCGTATGGTTTTGGATATATTTTGTTATCGCAATAATTCTGGCAATATATTTTGCAACCAGGATAATCATGTTATGTACCGGTCGCGGCACAGATGCCTATATACGCAATATTTCTATATCTGCTGATGGTGCGAATAAAGATTTAACCCCTATTGCAACGGCGGTGGCAATTGCACCAGGTACACGGTCATATAATATAAATTTAGCCCAGATTAATTCCCGTCTGATGGCGGTTCCTGGGGTGCGTAAATCTGCGGTTCGTCGCCGTCCAGACGGCAATTTGTCCGTACATATTGAATTTTATCATGCGGTTGCCCAATGGACCGACGGTACACAATATTTTCCATTGTCCGCAGACGGCACAATTGTAAACAAGCCGTCCCCAACACGCAGTGAAAACACTGTTTTATTTCGTGGCGATGTCCCAGATGATATATCCGAAATAACCCAGGCCGCACACAACATAATCGCTGATTTAGATTATCTGGAATGGATTGAGCAGCGCAGATGGAATCTGCACACAACAGGTGGAATTACCGTAATGTTGCCAGAAAAAAATCCAGATACTGCGATTGCCGGACTGATTGTACTGGACACAAATCATAATATTTTATCCAAAGACCTGGAATTAATAGACATGCGCGACAGCGCGCGTATTTTGGTAAAATAAGCGACGGAAATGAATTTATTTGATTCATCTTTTTTGTGCCTGGACATTGGCACGCAATGCGTGCGTGGGATTGCACATCGTGTTCGTTCGGCGCGTATTGCAAATTCTGCGATGTATTCTGCAGCAAATTCTGATACTGTATTTGCAATAAAATCCGTTATTGACGAACTGGAACGACAAATCGGCACACATTTTGATACAGCGTATATAACCGGGAATCTGGGCCATCCTGAATTTTCTATTATTGCAAAAAGCACTGTATGGCGCGGTGAACATAAAATCAATCTGTCAGATATAAAAAATCAAATATCACAAATTTCTGCACCAGATGGTTATTATCCTATGCACATATTACCCATGCGGTATGAAACACCAACAGCACACGATATGTTTTTACCAGCTGGGCATACAGACAAGCAACTGATTTCTGTATTCGGTGCGATTTTTTACCCACATGCTGCAATGGACGATATAATGACGGACCTGCGTCATGCACATATACAACCAGCCGCATTTTATGATTCTATGTTTTTACAAAACATTGTGTTTCGTCCAAATGGTGAAACAACAATGTTTATAGACTTTGGTGCTGAACAAACCCGTGCATCCGTATGGATTGACCGCGGGCCAATATGGTATCAATGTTTTAATATGGGCGGCACAGATATAACCCAAGATATTTCAGATAAATTAAAAATAAGTTTTGATGATGCAGACCGGATAAAGCGCAATGTTGCATCATTAATACCCAAAGAAATGGACCGCTTTACCCCTGCGGATACAGAATATGAATTTTCGCGCGCAGATATAAACGATTTAATACTGCCATACATTGTTGACATCTGTGCCAGAATAAAAGACGAATGTGCCACCGTGTTTCAAAAGCATCCACCAAAACAAATATTAATATCTGGGGGTGGCGCAGAAATTGGCAATATAACTGAATTTGTTGAAAATGTATTTGGAATACCGGTAAAAAATATCGGGTCAGATGCAAATGTGCGCGCACTGTCTGAATATATATGGAACGCTGATGCCCCACATCGCGCCGCGTACACCGCCCGACATGCACGAATGCAACGCGTTCTGGCACGCACTGCTGCAATATTCAAACCGCGGCGGCGTAAAAAAAATCGCGTTATTCCAATTATGCCCAGCACACTATGCTTTGATATGAAAAATCCGGCAACATATTCAATGTTCAGTGCCGGCGGCATATCAATAATACATGTTGATATAATGGATGGCTTGTATGTTGACAGAATCGCCGGCAGCATTGCTGAATTAAAACAAATTCGCGCACGAACAAACGCGCACCTGCATGTACACCTGATGACAGAAAGTCCCGATGTCTGGGCAACAGATGCCATTGCCGCTGGTGCTGATACAATAATTGTATCAACCAATACATCTGGTCTGCGGTCAGCAATACGGGCGGTAAAATCATCTGGTCGTCGTATTGGAATTGCGCTGAATCCGGATTCATCTGTTAGTATATTAAAACCTGTCTTGCGTGATATAGATGAAATTATGATAATGGCTGTTATGCCTGGGGCGGCTGGTCAAGAATTTGACCCATCGTGTTTACATAAAATATCTGTTTTGCGTGCAACGCGTAAAAAATATGACTTAAAGTTTTTAATTTCTGTTGACGGCGGAATAAATCCAGACACTGCGCAACAATGCTGGGATGCCGGTGCCGATATGCTAGTCAGTGGTTCTTATTTGGCGCGCAGTTCTGATTTTCCACTAGCGGTACAGAGTTTATTGAAAAAACAATCAGAATAAAACATTTATTTAACAGTTAAATGGCGTGCATCACCATCGCCCGTTATATATATGTGTATTGTATCAGCCGGCAACATATCAGATGCAATTTCTGGCCATTCTATCAGGGTGATATCATTTTGTACCGCATACGGCAATCCAATTTCTGTTAATTCAGACGCATCATTTACACGATATAAATCAAAGTGTGAAATACCATCATAACTTTGCACGATTGTAAAAGTCGGGCTGGGGACAACGGTATCTGCACCACGCAGTGTTTGTATTATCGTACGCGCAATTTCCGATTTTCCCATGCCTAAATCGCCATGCAGTGCGACACAAACCGGCGCATGTAATGTCTTGGCAAATTCATGCGCCCAATTACGGGTTTCATCAATATTTTTTAATTCGTAAGTTTTGTTCATATTTTTTACTCCAACAACAACAAATCGTCTTCCATTTTATGTATTGCGTCGCGCAATTCTGCTGCGCGTTCAAATTCCAGATTTTCTGCTGCATCGCGCATTTGTTTATTTAATTTTTTAATTTCTTTGCGCAATGTTTCTGCATCCATTACGCCATCACGCGTATAAACAAAACGATGTTTTTTATCTGTCTTTTCTTGCTTGTCGCCAACTTCGGCAAATACGGCCTTGGACACAGTTTTTGGTGTAATATTATGTTCACGGTTATACGCCATCTGTTTTTCACGACGACGCGCAGTTTCGTCCAACGCCGCACGCATGGAATCTGTTATTGTATCAGCATACAAAATCACCCGTCCATTAGCATTTCGTGCTGCGCGCCCGATTGTTTGAATCAAACTGCGCGTAGAACGCAAGAATCCTTCTTTATCTGCATCCATAATTGCGACCATTTCACATTCTGGCACATCCAGCCCTTCGCGCAACAGATTAATTCCGACCAATACATCAAATTTACCCAATCGCAAATCGCGCAATAATTCTATGCGTTCCAGCGTTTCGATGTCGCTGTGCAAATATCGCGCCCGAACACCATTTTCAACAAAATAGTCTGTCAACTGTTCGGCCATTTTTTTTGTTAGTGTTGTTACCAAAACGCGTCCAGATACTTTTTTTACTTCACCCAGTAAATCATCAACCTGATGTGTTGTTGGGCGCACTTCGCATTCAGGGTCCAACAAGCCGGTGGGTCTAATTACTTGTTCAGACACAATTCCGCCAGATTGTTCCAGTTCCCATGTGGCGGGTGTTGCGGACACGAATATAGTTTGGGGACGCATTGTATCCCATTCTTCAAATGTTAATGGTCTGTTATCCACACATGCTGGCAATCTAAATCCATATTGCGACAAAGTTTCCTTGCGCGCACGGTCGCCACGAGACATCGCGCCAATTTGTGGCACGGTTACATGGCTTTCATCAACAAACAAAATCGCATCACGCGGTAAATATTCAAACAATGTTGGTGGTGGCTGTCCAGGTGCGCGTCCCGACAAATACCGTGAATAATTTTCAATTCCGCGACATGTACCGGTTGATTCCATCATTTCTATATCAAAATTAACGCGTTCACGCAGACGCTGTTCTTCTATATACTTCATATTGTCATGAAAGTATTTCAGTCGTTCTTCTAAATCATTTCTGATTTGTCCGATTGCTTGTAATATAGACGGCATTGGCGTTGCATAGTGCGTATTGGGATATACAGCAATTCTGTCCAGTTGTTGCAACTTGGCACCGGTCAAAGTATCAAATTCCCAAATTTGTTCAATTTCGTCGCCCCAAAACGACAGTTTCCATGCTCTATCTTGAGAATGCGACGGGAATACATCTAATGTATCACCGCGCACACGAAAATCACCGCGTTCAAACGCCACATCATTTCGTTTATATTGAATATCCACCAAGGCATGAATAACATCCGCCATACTAATTTTATCGCCAACATGCAGTACTAGTTTCATTCCGGAATATTGTTCTGGCGACCCCATACCGTATATAGCAGACACAGACGATACAACAACAACATCGCGTTCTTCCAGCATAGCACGCGTTGCACTGTGCCGCATACGGTCCAATTGTTCATTTATTGACGCATCTTTATCAATATATGTATCAGTTGTGGGTAAATATGCCTCTGGCTGATAGTAATCATAGTAAGACACAAAATATTCAACATGATTTGTCGGGAAAAAAGACTTCATTTCTGTATACAGTTGTGCCGCCAGAATTTTATTTGGTGCCATAACCAGCGCCGGTCGCCCCAGTTCTGCGATAACATTTGCCATAGTAAAAGTCTTGCCCGAACCGGTTACCCCCAGCAACACTTGGCTGCGTCGTCCATCACGAACACCGGCGACCAATTCAGATATTGCCTGGGGCTGGTCGCCCATTGGTTTATAATCACTTTGAAGATTGAATATTTTTTTGTTCACAAAACTTAATATAATTCATTATAATCAAAATACAAGGGAATAGAGGAATGGCACTGAAACCCAGATACAAGCGCAGAATCATTTGGGCGATAATTATAACAATCGCCGTGGCGGCAATTGCAATTATATTGGTGCCGCCATTGATAACATTAAATAACTTAAAGCCCCGCTTGGAACAAACAATTACCGAACAAACCGGTATTATGGCACGCATAGATGGCGATGTGCATTTCAGTCTGTTGGGTCGCGCAACAATTGTTGCACATAATATTGCATTACCAAATGGCACCGTTGGGGCATTGATGTTTGCTGTGCCACTGGGCAGTATATTTAATCTGGATAATGCACGCCTGACTGGTGATATAACCGTGTATGACGCAGATATCACTGTACACAGCCTGGTACCACAAAATTTTAATCACGCACTAGATATCCATAATTCTGTTGTTTTATTCAAAGACAAACAATATGAAATTATTGACGCAATCATGGATAATGGTCGTCTGGTTGGAACTGTACGAACAGACCAGCATAAATATGACATAGACTTTGAACAAGACCACTTTTTTATCAGAAATCAAAATAACAAACTGGAATTGTCTGGTCAATTATTCGCAGATGGGTCTGCACGCGGTCGCATTTCAATGGAAACAGACGATATAAACGCATGGTTTGGTTTTGAATATCCGCGCATAAATAAAACAGTTAACTTGAAAATGAATTTTGAATGGGACGGTAATTATGCTTGGAATTTTACAGATATAAATATGGATAATATAACCGGCAACATAGAATTAATGTCAAATGGTGCAAAAAAAATACAACTGCGCGGCGAAAATGTTGATATAGATTTATCATTTTTAACCCAGCCGTCGCGTGTGTATTATATGACTGAATTTGATTTAGACTTTTATGGTCAAATGAAATTTGGCGGTTATGAATTTCGGCATATTATGGTAAACGCTTATGGCACGGACGATGCGTTGCACATTAATTCTGTTATCGCAGATGATATCAAAATTACTGGTGGAACAATTGATTCTGGGGGGGCACACAATCTGACAATAAATATGCCCTATGACAATATTGATGCACTATGCGTGTTTTTTGGCACACCATCAGATTGGAAATGCAGTCGTTTTGAATATGGTAATTATTCTGGGGAAATTTCTGTATCACCAACCGAATTTTATTTGTCATTGCGTTCCAATAAACCAATGCCGGACAAAAATGACATAATTCAAAAAATGTTAAAAATGGCACCGCACGGACGCATAGACTTTGAATTTTCTGATATTGCCGGAACATATCAAATTTATGACGACCGTGTTGTGCCATCATACAAATTTGCAAATAACAAGACACTAAATTGGCTGGACCCACAAATACAACAAACACCACAATTTATGCGTGGGGCGGTTGGCGACTTTTCATGGGACGGCGATATGATGCACTTTGTGCCCGATTCTGCGCGTTGGGATTTATACTTAACAAACACTTATTTTCGCATATCCGGCAAAAATGTCAAAGAATGGTTGCCAGGAATTGATACGCGTGCATTAAAGAACCTGGGATACACAGTTTCCGGCACATACAGCGGAACAAATGTATCAAATTTAGAAATTAAAATTGCTGGTCATGAATTTACCGGCACAGTTGTTGGCAATAATATTACATTGCGCACCAAGTTGCTGAATATTGATTCTTTTATCAGTCAAGGATATTTAGACAAATATGAAGAATTATCATTTTTATCACAATCACCGATTATGATTTTATTTGATATACCGGCAAATATATCACTGTATGCAGATGCTGTTATATATAATGGAAACATGTTCAAAAACTTTGTATATGCACTGAAACCTGATTCCCAGACATTTTCAATAACAGACCGCGACCGTGGAAACTTGTTGGGAACAATATCGCGCAACGGGAATAATTACGACATTTTCATCCAACTGAACAAATTTGCAACATATGGTACTTTATTGTCTGCACAAATGCCATTAAATGTACGCGATGCTGTTATAACCGCAGAAATCAATATGAATACATTTGGCAATATTGCGCATGATTTAGAATACAATATGACCGGCGATATGGACCTGTCTTTTGATGGCGGATACTTGATTGGCATCGGGGTCGACGACTTCTTTGCCGCCGCAAACCAGATAACAACATTTAATGCAGAATACGCCCTGTCATACGCACTGGACGGTGGCGAATCTGCAATTAAAAAAATGCGTATTATTGGCGAATATAGAAATGGTGATTTTCAAACGACCGCACCGATTCAGTTGCAATTGCGCCACACAGACGCAACGGGCGAATTAAATATATCTGGTGGTCAAATGCAGGCAATGTTAAATATGACCCTGCGCGGGACATCACCAACCCCGCAACCGATTCAGTTAACAATTACCCCCGATGGCACACGCCAATATATGTTATCAGACATAATGACAAATTTTGACCCGACATATATGCGTGATTTTGTTCGCACACATAATAAATTCTGATAAAAAAAAGAATCCGAAAAATCGGATTCTTTTTTTGTTTAGCCTTTTTTGCGTATTTGAATATGGTCTTCGCGCAATTGAGTTTCTGTAACAGGTCCCGGCGCGCCCATCATTAAATCTTGACCGCGTTGATTTGTCGGGAACAAAACCACAGAACGCAAATTTGGTTCACCTAACATAATTTGAACCAATCTGTCCAGACCAAACGCGCACCCACCGTGCGGTGGCGCACCATATTGGAATGCGTTATACATACCGCCAAATTTATGTTTGACCGTTTCTTCATCATAACCAGTAATTTCAAAACAACGCAGCATAATTTCTGGATTAAAATTACGCAGACCACCACTGCAAATCTCTGCGCCATTTAACACCATGTCAAATTGCGCAGCCTTGATTGACAACGGGTCTTTGGTTTCCAGTTCTGCCAGTGTTGCCATTGGATATGAAAACGGATTATGCGTAAAGGCAATTCCTGTTGGTGATTCTGGGTCCGCTTCAAAGAACGGGAATTCTTCTATCCAGCACAGACGAAATTCCTTTTCATCAATCAAACCTAAATCTTCGCCCAAACGCGTACGCAATTTGCCTGCGGCCTTGGCAGCATTTTCCGGTGTATCGCAAACAAAGAACAACGACGAATTATCACCGGCAATTTCACGCAATTTTGCAACGCGGTCTGAATCCAATTTCTTTGCAACAGGACCCTTGGCTTCATCTGCAAATATGATGTACCCCAGTCCCCCCAGTCCCAGTTCTTTGACAGCATAATCACCCAACTTGTCATACCAAGAACGCGGTCTGTCTGCACTGTTTGGTGCCGGAATTGCACGAACAACACTGCCCTGCTCTATGGCATTTGCAAATATGCCGAAATCAGACCCACGGAATATTTCTGTTACATCAGAAATTATAATTGGGTTGCGTAAGTCTGGTTTATCAGTACCATATTTTAACATTGCATCATCAAACGCAATATGTGGTATTTCCGGACAAATTTTTGCATCTGGGACAAATTCGCGTATTAACGCCGGCATTAAATTATTTCCGACTGCCTGGATATCTGGCAAATCAACAAAAGACATTTCTAAATCCAGTTGATAAAATTCCAGTAATCTGTCCGCGCGCAAGTCTTCATCACGAAAACATGGCGCAATCTGGAAATAACGGTCAAACCCCGAAATTTGTACCAGTTGTTTGAATTGCTGTGGTGCCTGGGGCAATGCATAGAACATACCATGATGATTGCGCGATGGTACAATAAAATCGCGCGCACCTTCGGGACTGGACACCGTTAAAATAGGTGTCTGAAATTCAGAGAATCCCATTTCCCACATTTTATCACGAATAAATTTAACCATACGATTACGCATTAAAATATTGCGATGTAATGATTCGCGACGCAAATCAATATAACGATATTTTAATCGTAAATCTTCGGCAACAGAATCATCGTCGCCAAACACTGGGAACGGCAGAACTTCTGAATTAGTTAACACATCCCATTTTGTGGCTTGAACTTCTATTTCACCGGTTGGTATTTTATCGTTTATTGCATCTGCGGCGCGGGCAACCACATTGCCAGTAATTTGAATAACAGATTCTGGTCGCACGCGTTCCAGTGCTGCATCGCCACCATCAAACACACATTGTGTAATTCCATAATTATCGCGCAGGTCAATAAACAACAATGAACCATGGTCGCGTTTTCTATGAACCCAACCAGATAAAACCACCGTTTCACCGACATGCGATTTGTTCAATTCACCACAAGTGTGTGTTCTGTACTTTGATTTCAAAGATAACATTTTGGTCCCTTTTTTCTTTGGGTACCCCAATCAAAAAAGATTTGAAAACGGCACCCGTGTTTTAGAAATTTCAGGGGCGCAATAAAATTGCGCGGTGCCACCCCGATTTATCACTTTAGTTGGGTTTTACGCATTCCATGGTTGTCGGTCATATCATCACGCGCGCACCCATAATCATCTGGTGCCCCTACTGCATAAAAGTTGGGACAACTGGAACAGATTTTATAATGAAATAATGCGAAATGCAAGGATTATTAAGGAAAGCGGTATTTACGACACATTACGCATCGTAAATGGTTGATTTACAAAATAATAACTTTCCTTTATATCCATCGCCAAAAAAGAATAGGAATATAATTCTATACACACGAGTTGAAATCAAAAATTTTATATGTGATAATCTGCATATATTGCATATAATATATTAAATATAAAGGAATTTTAAATGGCAACTATTATCGCAAAGAACGACCCTTTTAAAATTCTACAGGACTTTGTAGATAACAAAAATATAGATATAAAAGATATTTTAGAAAACACAGATTTATTCAAATTAAGTTTACACTACGAAAAATATAAAAAATCTGTAAATCTTCCTGCCGCAAAAATGATTGTTAATAATCAGATATTAGTATATCGAATAGGAGCTTTATTAAAATATCAAACAACAGATCTTCGCAGACTATCAAAAGAAGAAAAACAACTGTTAGAGATCCCTTTTGAAGTCGAAGAAGGTTCCACAGAAATTACTGCTGATTCACTAGAACAGATTAAAAGGATCATAGAAATGATACCAGAACAACAAAGAATTTGTGTTATTGTTACGTTCCTTTTATGCTTTTTTGGTTGGTTGGTTTTCAAACGCTATATGGAATATCGCGAGAAAAAATTAGATAATGAAAAAACCAAAGACAACTATAATCTTATTAATAATGCGATAGATAAACTATCACTAGCCAACAGTAAACTTGCTGAAATCGTCAAAGAATATGAAAAAGAGAACTTAAATAATCTTGAAGAAATTGACACATCCATTACGTATCAAGGAGAAAAATACACAAGTGAAGAAATACGAGAAATAAAAAAAATACGTTTTCCACGAAAACCATCCGAAGCACCTGAAGCAAAACAATTAAGAGGAAATTATAGGGTTGTTTCGATCAATTTAGAACAAAAGTATATAAATATAAAAAAAGATGATGATATCGAACGTGTATATTATGCTGAAGACCTTCTAAATGTAATAGAAAACTTTAAAGCCCAATTTAAAGAAGCTATAGATAATGAAGGGAAAATATTTTATATTGAAGCTGGTTACTCAATCAAAAACGGAAAAAAAAGTCCTCTAATATTAAACGTTATGCGACCAGCATAATTACTGCTGTTACTCTACAATAAATAATACTTTTGTATATAGCTTTAAAACTTTTGTTAATTATGCACACACTAAAAAAGCGTTTTATATTGACATCATATTAATTGATGAGTTGATTTTTTTGTTTTATACAATAAAATCAACATGTTATAAAGATAGTACCATGAAAGATATTGCAAACATATTTGACCTACCACCAAACGAGCTAGAAAAAAAGTTAAAATCTGCTAAATCATTATGGAATGACACCGCCCCACAAATTAAAGATTTCGCAAAAAATCTGTCAAAATTTATACAAAAAGTAGAAACTCCTTATGTTCTTGCTTTAGATGGTGCCTATGGAACAGGAAAGACCCATTTTGCAAGCAGATTTAGCATATTATTAAATAAACATATTAAAACTGTTTATTTTAGTATGTGGGAACAAGATTATATGGTTGATCCTTTCGTAGTACTTTCAGAAAAAATTATTTGGATTGCTAGAGAATGTGCAAAAGGGACGAGCTTAACATCAAATATTCTAGAATCTGTAGCTAAAGCGACAAAAATTAGAGCACAATTTGGTATTTGGGGATTATTCAAAATAGAAGCAGAACTTTCCGGAGAAGAATTGATCAATAATCTGTTTCCAGAAAAACAACGATCAGATTTATTTTTAGAATTAAAGCTAGTTTTAGCAGACTTTATAAAAACACTACCAAATAAAAAACTCGTATTCGTTGTAGACGAATTGGATAGATGCCGTCCAGATTATGCAGTAAAAGTCTTAGAAACGATAAAACATTTTTTTGACATTCCAGGACTTATATTTGTCTTACCAATTAACTCAGAAAGACTAAACGCATATGTAGAAGGCTTCTACAATGTTTCGTCTGGTACATTTGCTGGGAAAGAAGACTATTTACAAAAATTTATAAATCAAGTTATAACTATACCAGAATTAAATTATGAAAAAATATGCACAGACAGAGTAAAACTCTCAGAATTTGGTACAAATGTATCTAATGATAAAAATAGATACAACAGCATACAAGAATTACAGAAATGGGTTGCCGAGTATGCACAAAAAGCCAAGCTTTCATATCGCGAAACAATAGAAATAATAAAAAGAGCTAAAATATTCTGCAGAGAATATAAAGAACCTATAAGATGCAGATTATTAGCACACTGTTTATGTAACCAAAAATATATCCAAAATAATAAAAACCTTTCTAATCACGATGAATTACCATATGGCGACAACTATGCATACCTAAATAAAAACACTTATAACAAAGAATCTAGAAAAACATTATTACTAAATGCGAATATTTTTAATAACAATACCTTTCTACAATTTGGCGGAAAAGCAACAAACGAAGAAGTTAATATTGCTTGTAAAAAAATATCCGAGCTTAAAAAAAATTCATATTCTTATAAAGAAATATTAGAAACTATAAACAACATACGTTCAGAACTAGATCTTATAGATGTAGAAAATTATTTATATGAACCATTTTTTGTTCCATATGTAACGAAGGAAGAACTTCGTAAAAAAACAAGAGAAATAAAATCATTTTTGAACGACCATGAAAATAACATAAAAGAATTTCAATATTTAACAGGATCAGATGACAATGATAATGAAAGGCTAACCGCATATAACAACGCAATTAAAGATCCAACATCCTTATACAAATAATTCTTTCCCATTTAAAGTTGCAATAACAAATTTCATATATTAGAATTACCAACGAATCCATAGGGATATGGGTTCGGGGGCTTTCAAAACCCATAATTGCACGGTGTGAAAACATCGTTATCCGTTTTTGACAGCATAATGGTGTTTTTTACACTGTTTTGCCTGGCCTTTTGGTCGGGTTTCTGTGGCTATATAACAGGTTCGCCGAAATCCACAGGGTCATTGCAATTATGATTTTGAAAATACCCGACCGTCATTCCCGTGGCGGTCTTTTTGTATAAAGGGAAAAAAATGAAAAACGCAAATATTATTTTATTCGCATTTACTACATTATGTTTCTGTAATTCAGCATTTGCAATCAATCCGAAAATATCTGCATATAACGATATCATGTATTGTTTAGTTGACCCCAAATATGCAAAAAACGGTGAACTAACCGCTCAATCAGACACATATTTTTTCTATAATCTAGAAACCTTGGATTTGGATATTACGTGGACAGAGTGGCTAAGTGATGGTGCTGGAGGAGAATACGCCGCTCCATATGATAGTGTTTTTCATTATAAAAATGTAACTTTAAAAGATATTGCAACAAATCCTGACTTGGTTTCTTTTTACGAAGGAACAACGACATTTTTACCGTCTTTACAAAAACAAGCATCAGAATATTTTTCCCAGATTCTAAAAGAAAACTATGTTTTTATAACATCCGCTAAAACAAGAAATCTGTTTTATTCAAATATTAACCAAATAGATAACAGACTCCAAGAGCCCTATCATTCCGATTTAACCATATGGGCAACAGAATCTTATAATTGGTTTAAGCAAAATAGCTATTCAGATTTCACAAGTTCTGCTTTTGGTTTACATATAGGCATGGACAAATACATTAAAAATAATTTGTTATTAGGTTTTAGTTACTCTTTTAGTGATGGAGAAACAACATATAAAAATAATCTCACGCAAGATGATTCAATACATAATATCCATTTATATTCAATGTATAATTTTAATAATGTGTATCTAAGTTTGTTATTAAATTATGGATTTTCACAGTATAAAAACATCGATAACTTCAATGCATCAAATTTCGGAACAGTTATAAATATGGGCTATAAAACGCCACAAAATATTATAGCCGAAACAGGTTTGCGTTATCTGAATCTCTTACCTGTTTCTTATAACGATTCTATTGGTAATGAAATATCTTTCGACTCTAATCATTTTTTAACATGGACAACCGGGCTCAAATACACCATAAATCTAACCCCCATTTCCATAAAGATGAAATTTAATATTTTATACGATATTTTATATGATAACGATGAAATAACAATTTATTATAATGCACATGATATTTTTGCAAACGCATCATTTAAATCATGGAATCCATTTGGTATAGAAACAGGTCTTTCAGCACAAACAACTTTCAATAACGGAATAAGTTTGTCTATAGAATATTCATTAAGCACACGACAAAATTTTCATAGCCACACAGGACTTATCAAGATTGATTATAAATTTTAAAATAGAAAATCTATTATAAAATAATTACAAAAAACGGCAGAATTCTCAAAAAAATTGGCTGTAAAAATGTATTTATTTTGTTTTTATAAAAAATATACAAATACGTATAAAATACTTGATAATATTATACATTGTTGTATATTTTTGTAAAGAACAAAGGTTATACAAAAATGTTCAACTATACAGATGGCACACAAAAAGACCTGGATTTAATTCAACAAGCCGCAGAATTAAACAACTGCAAAATTTTACAATCTCTTCGAGAAAGAAACAAATCCGCTAATCAAACTCCACTATCTTTTAGAATAATAAACAGTTGGACAAGTTCTGGAATTCTAGATGACGAACGCAAAAAACCACAAGGTTGGCGCAAGTTTTCTACAATGGACATAATATTAATGACAATACTTATAGAACTAAGAAAATTTGGTCTATCGATTGAAAAACTTAAACAAGTAAAAAACTCTCTTTATCTACCTGCACAAGAATCTAATAACCCAAACGCAATAACCAGACTTGAATTTGCTTTATTGCGTTCAAAAACCAGCATAGAAGACGGTAATACATATCTTCTGATAGATAGCAATGGAAACACAGGCGTGATTACAGAACGAGATATCGCACTAAATAGAACAACCAATAACATTCCCGCTTCTTATATTTATATTAACTTTAATAAAGTAGAAAAAGAAATTCTAAAAGACAAAACAATGCAAATATGGGATGAAGATACTTTTTGGCTATATAACAGTGAATGGAACCTTATAAAAAACATCCGTCTCGCAGACGATAAAAGAGAAATAACCGTAAAAACAAATAAAAATCGAATAAACCTGGTAGAAAAAAGCTTTGCAAGCAAACCAAAAGATACAGAAAGTTTACATAATCTTATAAACAAAATCGGATACGGGCAAATTAATCTAACCATAAAAGACGGTAAAGTTAGCTACTTACAAGGCAAAACACAAAAAAAGAACAAAGCAATAACAGACTAGACATGTTGAAAGGAAACAATGTTTTGATTATCGGAAGTACCGGAGCCAAAACGCAAACCTTTTGGTGGGCACTATGGCGACGATGTCGGTGGCAGAATGCCGCAAATACCTCAAAAACATTAGTTTAACCGATAAAGAAATAGAGTGTTGCAGAGATAATCTGACAATCATAATTAACACTATTTTTAATAAGGTTTTACAAAATGGAACAAATAAAAATTAATACAGCAGTTGCATATTACAGGGTTTCAAGCGACAAGCAAGTAAGCCAAGGTAACGGTCTGGATACACAACAATGGGCATGCGAATCTTGGGCGCAACGGAATAACTGCACAATCGAAAAATTTTATATAGATGCGGCGAAAACAGGAACTAAAACCGAAGGACGTGATCAACTTGCAGAAATGATAGATTATCTATCAAAAATAAAAGAACCTCGTCTGGTATTATTTTATGACATAAGCCGATTAGCACGCAACGCAGGAGATTTCATTAAATTACGCAAATCTATGGAACGATGCGGGCACAGATTGGCAACATGCAAAGGGATTTTAGAAACAAGCCCTGTCGGGAAATTCATGGCAACAATAGAAGCGGCACAGGCAGAGTTATTCGCAGACCAGAACAGAGAAAGAACTATTGCCGGTATGCGTGAAGCCGCTAGAAATGGGTATTGGATTACGCAACCACCAAAGGGATACAAATTCGTAAAAATTGGCGCACGCAAAGAATTAAAACGACAAGAACCATTGGCAGGGATAATACAAGAAGCCCTAGAACAATTCGCCAGCGCAAAATTAGTATCTCAGACCGATGTAGC
>CALXLO010000010.1 GCA_944389235.1 uncultured Alphaproteobacteria bacterium | reverse complement strand
GTTACTTTACCACCACCGGTATTACCACCAGAACCACCACCAGATGACCCACTTGTTAATTGACGCGCGGGTGGTACCTGGGATGTACCCAATTGTCGTTGGGTCGATGTGCTTATATTTCCACTGCTGCTGCTAGTGCCACCAGAAACACTGCCAGACGACCCACTTGTTAATTGACGCGCGGGTGGTACTTGGGATGTACCCAATTGTCGCTGTGTCGATGTGCTTATATTTCCGCTACTGCCAGTTGTCGTGGGCATTGAAGTACGCCAATTCACTTGTTGCCCTTGGCGGGTATAAACATCTGCAACACGTTGTGCGCCTTGACGCGTTGTCGCGGTACCTATTACCGAACCATTGGAATCTTGAACCTGCCATCCAGAACCTGTTTGAAAGATATCAATATCTGCAAATGCCGCGCCACTGCATAATACACAAAATAGTGCTGAAAATAACCCTAGGTTTAGATTCGGCATAAAGTGAGAGAGTAAAACATGCAGAAAACCGGGATTTTTAAGTTGAAAAAATTGTCGAATCTAAACCTACCTTTAGATTCGGCATGATTTTTGTACAACAAAAAGCATAAAAAACGCCAGATTCTTCACACTTTTTGAATATATTATATTTAATATTTTATCAAAAAATGCTTATATTCTCAATACAAAAATTACAAATAACCCCCGCGTATTTTGTGCGCGGGGTGTTTTCATTATATAGCACTATTTTTTACTGGTTCATTGCCGCAAAAAAATCCGCATTTGTTTTCGTTAAGCGCAACTTGTCCAATAAAAATTCCATTGCTTCCAGTGTTCCCATTGGATTTATTATGCGACGCAACACATACATTTTTGATAAAGTATCTTTGCCCACCAATAAATCTTCTTTGCGGGTACCAGATTTAGTAATATCAATTGCCGGATATACACGCTTGTCAGACAATTTTCTGTCTAAAATAATTTCGCTGTTCCCGGTACCCTTAAATTCTTCAAATATAACTTCGTCCATTTTTGACCCAGTATCAACCAATGCCGTCGCGATAATGGTCAGACTGCCCCCACCTTCGATATTTCTGGCGGCACCAAAGAATCTTTTTGGACGCTGCAACGCGTATGCGTCAACACCACCGGTCAATACTTTACCACTGGACGGCACAACCGTGTTATATGCGCGTCCCAGTCTGGTAATAGAATCCAGCAATATGACAACATCTTGTCCGGCTTCGACCAATCGTTTAGCTTTTTCAATGACCATTTCAGCCACCTGGATATGTCGTGCCGCCGGTTCATCAAATGTAGATGAAATAACTTCACCACGAACACTGCGTTGCATATCTGTAACTTCTTCGGGGCGTTCATCAATCAGCAACACAATCAATTTAACATCTGGATAATTTGTCGCGATTGAATGCGCAATATTCTGCAACATAACTGTTTTACCCGTACGCGGTGGTGCAACAATCAAGCTGCGCTGACCTTTGCCGGTTGGCGCAATTAAGTCAATCACGCGCGCTGACAGACTGCGGCCTTTGTCTTTATCGTCTGGCACCTCCATCCGCAGCATTTCATCTGGGTACAGTGGTGTCATATCATCAAAGGACACCCGGTGCCGTAATTTATCTGGTTCGCCACCATTAACGCGTTCAATTGTTTCCAACGCGAAATATCGTTCCGATTCGTTTTGCGGGGCCTGGATTTGCCCTTCGATATAATCGCCTGTTTTCAGGCCATATTTTTTTATCAATGCCGGCGACACATATAAATCATCTGGTCCAGCCAGATAATTACTTTCGGGTGCACGCAAGAACCCAAATCCATCTTGCATGCGTTCCAGAACACCATCGCCAATCAGTGTAATCTTTTTATCAGCCGCATAAACACGCATAACTGCGAATCGCAATTGTTGCACATTTAATTGCGACGGGTTTTCAATTCCCATATCTTCGGCCATTTTCAGCATTTGCTGCGGCGTTTTTGCCTTTAACTCATTAATATGCATAAAAAATCCTTTTTGGAAAACATGGCATACGCAGAATACGCACCCATTTGTAATAGACGCTTATTATTATATACTTTTTTTGACAAAAAGTCAAGTCTTGGTCAATTTTATAGCACCCTATATAAAATGCTTTTTCCTTGCTTTTTACAGGTTTTGTGGTCAAATATAATATAACGACATCAGCAAAAACCAAAACCAAAGGATTCAAAACATGGCAGGCAGCATAAACAAAGTAATTCTGGTCGGCAATGTCGGTCAGGACCCGCAAGTGCGCACAATGCAAAGCGGACAAAAAGTGGTCAGTTTTTCATTGGCAACATCAGACCGCTGGCGCGACCGTCAAACCGGTGAACAAAAAGAACAAACCGAATGGCATCGTGTTGTAATATTTAATCCAAATCTGGCCGAAGTTGCCGAACGCATGTTGCAAAAAGGAACCAAGTTATATCTAGAAGGTTCCCTGCGTACACGCAAATGGCAAAATCAACAAGGCATCGATATGTACACAACCGAAGTTGTATTAAACCAATTTGCCGGTCAAATGATAATCTTGGCGGGTGCTAAAAGTCTGGACACGACGCAAACATCTGGCACCAGTGGTGAATATGGCGGCGGCAACCAAACTGCCCCCCAGCCACACGAAGAAATGTCAGTATCCGACATTGGTGATGATATCCCGTTCTAAACAAAAACGCCGGTCCCCCGGCGTTTTTTTATTTGCACGACACTAACAATCATGTTCCCTGATAACTACACACTGGTGTATCTGGTGTTGGGTATTTGTATATAAAGTCTCCGGTCATATCTTTGCCTGCTGTACCATTTGAAATATAACACGATGTTATCGCAGTCGTATTAACACCCGCCGTAACACCACCGCTGGGGCAGCGTATACAAGAATCATTTGATCCGTAATAATTTTGTTTACAAACGCAAGCAGACTTGTCGGTCGCACCAGCTGCCCCATTTGTTGTTGCGCCATCACTGCAACTGGTGCAACGATTGCCGTTACGATATGTATCCGCTGGACATGCACATTGGTCAATGCTGGTCGCACCAGTTACCCCATTTGTTGTTGCGCCATCTGGGCATTGTCTGCATACACCATTTTCCATATAATAATCCGCCTTACACTTACATGACGAAACACCAGATTGCCCGGTCCCCCCCTGGGTACTAGAATTAAGTGGGCATTCCGTACACACCCCCTGATCGTTTTTATAATAATCTGCAATACATACGCATGCAGCTACCTCCGTAGCGCCAGCAAGACCAAACGTAGAAGAACCCTTGGGACAGGCTTGACACTGTAATGTTTCATCTGATCCAGATCCATAATAATCCACACCACATCGATATGATGTTGTGCTCTCGCAATTACAGGTCGCTTTATTACAACTACTCGTAGTCATTGATTGACGACCGTCACCAAGAGATTGCCAGCCAGTGCTACCTCTACACATATTCTTGCAGTTATTACAATTACATTCTGCATAAGCCTTTAAAGTACAAGAGTCGTTACCACCACACGAAAAACGGGTCTCTTTCAGTTCAAAATTTCCCTTACATTTTTTACAAAAATTCACCGTGGTATACCCATTGGTTTCATTACCATACATTATACAGCCAGCTGTCTCACATGAAGTTGGTGTCCCAATATTGCCCGCACAAGTTCCACCGATAATATCACCGCCGCCATCTCCACACGCTCTCGTTTGACAACTTCCTTGAGTTACCCATTCCCAGCCATCAACACTTATAATTGCCCCCATGGCTGAGTTTATAAACAATGCAGATAATCCACAGCATAAAAATACTTCCCACCGCATATTTTTACCCCTGCTTTAATCAAAATAATAACAATAAAAATGATGACCGACGACACACGGTCTAAAAAATACTTCCCACTGCATATTTTTTATCCCGATGTGTTAAAATAACAAACTGCTGACTGATATTTCAGAAAATACTTCCCACTGCATATTTTCCCCCTGTTGAATTAAAACCTGTATGACAACGATGCCTTGATATTATGTAATTGTATAGCATTGTTGTACTGATAACGGTAATCTATACCCATCTGGAACCCAGATGCAGACAAAAATTCTATACCACCACCGCCATTTACCCACAACGGGTCTAAATCTATGTCATATTGTGTAAAGACCGCCGCCGGTGCAAATTTATACTTGGCAAAATCTGGCGCGCCCAACACATCGTATTCGACCCCAACCGATAAATACGGACGAATTTGGAACCATGCCGACGGATAAATCCGTTTTTGCGCAATCAAAGAATACCCAGGTGTCACGATAAAGTATCCATCAGATTCCAGATTCATATAATCCAATCCATCTGCCTGTTCTGTGATTGAAAATCCGGTATTATATCCAACGCGCGCATATATGTTGCCCACAATATATTGATTCAGCCAATCGTGCATCAGCCCCCATTCGCTGATTAAACTGAATGCTGTACCATTGCCCGATATTTTATTGACGAAATTTTGATTACGCGATATATCAAACAAATGCACATCCAAGAACGCATTACCATACATACGCGTTTTTTCACCAAATATTTTCATCATATATCCACCAACACCAATATTCGTATTGGCAACATTAACATTCATATTTCCAACAAAGTTTTCACCTTTGGCATAGCCTTTATATCCCAAAACAATACTATCCGAATTATCGCTGTCCATATTAGACGCGCGCGCCGTCAAGCCCAATATCAATGTTTCAGAATGTTGCCAATCAAAACCGCCCGACACACTGAATCGATTGCCGTACACCCGTTTATCATCTGATACATTCTGGCTGAACATACCAAATTCAAAGTCTGCCCAAGCCTTGCGCAGGCTGCGATTACGATTCCAAATAAATTCATCAAACATGCGGTCTTCGAACGAACGGAAATTCGTATGTTCATTTAATTCGATACTGCCTGCGACTTGTTCCAGTTCGCGCACTTGGAACAAACGGCTGAAACGCGCCAGGCTGATACCATCGCGACTCATATTATAATATTCCATGCGGTCATACAGTTCGCGTGCCATTTCCGCCATATTTGTATTTTTGAATATTTCCGGTATCAATTCTATCGGATTTGAGTTATAGAATTTTGTCTGGAACAATTGCCCTTCGATTAAATTGTCTAATGCCCCAGCAGACACATATTCGCCAACTGTATGCGGTTCGACCTTGGCAACCACTGGCTGAATCTTAAAGACTTCTACTGGACCACCAAAACGCGGGTCAAAGACAATATACAAACTGTCTGGATTTCCATCACCATCTGTATCGCGCGCCGATATATACGCCGGCAAGTTCGTATCAGACACATTATATTTGCTGTCTGGATATTTGTTCAAAGTATCTAGGTAATTAATACAAATAGAACCATCTGCATTACAGAACTTTACATTCAAATTACGCAGTTTATTCAATATATTGCCATTAACACTTTCCCCTTCGCGGATGCCGCCATCGGCATGCAGCAACCAAATTGCAGAACCCTGGTCGACTGTATCAAATAATGTAATACCAATCTGACCATCTGCGATTGATGCCTGGGTTTGTGGTATGGTCAGCGGACTGCTGGTCGACGGCAAATCATCACGATTAACTGTTGAAAAGTCTGATATTAATTCACCACCAACGGTAATTAACGCAGATGCGTCTTCGCCACTGGTATTTGTAATTTCGCCCAATGTTTTATCATCCGCCAGACTGACCGTTGCCCAATATTTTTCACTGTCGCGTCCCAAAATTGCCGCACTGATTATGCTGCTGTCATTCAAAACATAGTCATTGCCGATATTCATAGATTCCAGTCCGATAAATTCCACCCCACCGGATACCGAACCACCGACATTAACGGTCATCCAATTTGCTGACGGGTTTGCAGCAAATCGTAAATCAGATGCAATAATACTGCCACTGACATCAATCGTACTGGCATTAATATCCATACGCCCAGATATCTGGTTAATTTCTGCCACATTTATGCCAGATGCCGTAATTGTATATTTATCGGACACAACATTAATATCACCATTAATTATATCGCCGGCATAATTTTGATATAAAGTCCGACTGGTTGAAAACATTGCATTTTCAGCGCGACTGACATCTGCCCATGTTGTCAAGCCCACACCAGACAAAGTCAACCGACCGGTATTTCCCATTGTAAACGGTGCATCAACAGTTGTAATACCGGTTCCAGAATCCAATGTCAATGTGCCAGTATTTATCACCTGGGTTAAGTTAATTCCACTGGCGGCAACCAATGACATATTATCGCTGTTATTTAATATATCGCCTGTAATAGATGCCCCAGACGAAATATCTGCCATACCGCTGTTGGTAATATTTGCCATTGAAACAGAACCATTTGTCGCGACCAATTTCAAATTGCCGCGGTTTTCCAAATCATCGGTTTCTATTGTATTACCCGCAGTAATATTTACATTTGCCCCACCCGCAACATTAAACGAATCGAATTGCGCAATTTGACCGATTGTATATTCGCCACTGGTCCCGGCGTTCGCGATAAAATTCCCTGTTACGACAAAATTTCGTGCCGATAATACAGTATTATCATTTTCAAAATTCAATGCGCCAATTTCTGAACCACTGGCACCGGCACCTTGGATAACATTGCCCATGACACGAACATCATACTCAGATGTGATATTTGACGAATAAATATTTGCCACCGCACCATCACTGACCGTCAAAGCATCTATATCAACACTGGTACCTGTAATACCGGTTGTACCTGCATTTGTTGAAATAGTCCCAGCAGACACACTGCCCGTCAAAGAATTTAATATAACAGATGTACCATTATTTACGATATTGCCACCAATAGAAATATCGCCTTTTGCCATAAACGATACAGTTGAACCATTTGCATTTGATACACCGCCCGCAGTACTGATTGTTGTTGTGTTTGCCCCCCCAACAGAAAATATTGAATTTTCATCATTAAATAATGTATTAGAATTGTCCACGCCACTTAAATTTACTGCGCCGCCATCTGCACCGATTGTTATTGTACCACCATTATGAATGTAATTACCTATACTTACATTAACACCGTTAATGGTTAATTCACCTTTGGCATTATTGGATATACCACCCACAATATTAACATCATCCGACGCATTAATCCGCATATTCGCGGCATTAGTAATTGCATTTGTTTTAATTTCTTGCCCCGCCAGCAGCATGTTGCCATCAATATCATTTTGTATTGTTGCAACGGTTATATTTGACGCAGATTTTAATGTCATCTGACCGGAATTAGTCAAATTATTTGCACTAATTTCACCAATAATCGGCGAATTATATCCGATTGATACTTCACCGCCATTATTTGTAATATCACTGGCAATATTTGCAACATCTGCCGCATCAATACGCAAGACACCATTAACAGTGATATTTTCGCCATTGGCTGTTTGGTTAAAACTTTGTGCAGAATTGATTGATAATGTATTACCACCTGCAACAGTAATTCCACCATCGACATTGATTGAATCCGCCCGCGTGGTCAAATCAAATGAATTTGTACCAACAATTGCCATACCATTGGTCATTTGTGTTGGATTTTGACCATCAAACCGCAAATTCCCATTAATCTCGATAGTACCAGTGGTTGCTGTTAAATGATTGCCGTGCATAACATATTTACCATCCCCACCCAATGACGCAACCTGGGTCGTGCCGGAATAAATTTCGATTATTGCGCCACTGTTGGCCACCATATTGCCCAAGACATTCAAGCTGCCATCTGTCGTAATATCTGTTGTATCTGTACCAAATGTCAAATGTGTGTCCGCCGACGCAGAAACATTACCCCCCAGAACCCCAGTATCATTTGCAGTTCCAATTGTTATATTTGTTGCATCAAATACTGCCGCACGCCCCTCAACATTTGCCAAAACATTGCCGCCAATTGTAATCGTTCCAGACTGGGACCGCAGTGTAAAACCACCATCATTATTATTATTAAGATACGCGACATTCATGCCACCGTCTTGGGCATTTGTATCGCTTAATGTAAAATCACCGACAATATCAACCGTACCCGCAACATCTAACAATTTTGTTGAATTGCCAATATTAACTGCGCCACCGTCTATATCAATATTATTAGAAATATTAACAGAACCAATCAATGCATTCAGATTAACATTACCGGCATCAACATCCAATCCGCCAATAATTAACGCCGCCCCCTCAGAGTCAGATGCAGAAATCGTTGTTGTACCGCCTTTGCTTTCAACAATGCCTGCGATTGAAACATCACGACCACTGATATTTGTTGTACCCGATTCTGTTGTCGTTACATTTCCCGCCACAGTTAATTTACCGCCCGCATTGGTACTGACAGAAACATCTAATGTTCCACTGTTGGAAATACCAACAACACTCATTGTATCGCCGTTCAACGACATGTCGCCACGGTTAGACACACTGCCGTTAATATTCAACAAGCCATCTGCACTAATATGTGTTTCAGAACCTGCGATGCCTGTTAATATTGTATTTGGTCCGCCCTGGGGTTCGTTGGCACCAATAACGATATCGCCACCACTACCTTCATTTGTTTGCAGCAACAAATTACCATAGTTTGTAACCGTCCCGACACTGATTGACTGGGCAATTACATCCATATCAGCATCTTGGTTGTTTTCACCGTTAACAATATTACTGTCCGTATCGACACCACTGTTGGCAATTTCAACATAAAAACTGTTCAGATTATTATCTAAAAATACAGTCCATGCATCTGCCACATTTGACCCAAATGTCAGTTCGCCTGTTTTTAAGTAAAAAGTTCTGTCTGTCTGGGCACCACCCCACGCAAAACCATTTTCCAAGTGCGTAGTTCCGGCAATTGTTGCCTCAAAATTTCCGGTCAAAACCAACGATGCACCAGTATTTGTTAATGAATTCAGGTCTGCACCATTAACCGTTAAACTGGCGGCATTTATTTTTAATGTACCATCCGCATTATCGTTTTTCATAGTCCCGGCGACAGTAATTGCCCCCGCCCCTACAGGATTATTCTGGTCATGAACAACGCCCAACACCATTAATGTACCAGAATTTTCAATATTATCCGCAGTGATATTGCCACCGTTGGTATCGATTATCATTTCACCGGCCAAGTTTTGTATATTACCGGTAACATCTGGCCCGCTGCCTGTGGCAGGTTTTGTAACGACTAAATTTTGCGGATTTGCCGACCCACCCAATGTAATATCCGTTGAAACATTATCTGAACCCGCGGTTAAACCGCCAACACTCATGCTGCCTGTGGCGACAATCTCCGTTGTTCCACCCAACGAAACGCCACCATTTACATTGATTACCCCCGCCGAGATATTCAGATTTGACGCACTGGTAATTGACCCAGTCGTCACCGTCAGATTATTAACATCTTCGATTTGCAGCGACCCTGTGGCATTAATTCCACCAAATGTTGCATTATTTATTTTTGTTCCGCCGGTTTGAACACCGATATACAGCCCCGTATCAACCCACAGCATTCCATCAACACTAACATCACCATCACTGCGCAAAGTAAATGGATTTGCAGTTGTTGTTGTATCTGTGCTGGGGGCGATATAGACATAACCACCATCCAGTGGCGCATTATTTGCACGCCCGACATAAAAGTCATGGTCAATCTGAACCCCGCCAGAACCCAAAGTCAAACTCTGCCCATATTCAAAGACATAAGTGTTGTCTGTTGCACTTAACCCATCAGCCGTATAAAACGGCGCATCACCAAAGCCATTATCCGGCGTACTAGGAATATAAATGATATCCGCGTTTGCCGCCAGTGGCGACAAGCACAACATAACAAATATTGTCTTTTTCATCATAATTTTTATTTTATTTCGGTTATTTTTATGATTATATTATTACACAATTTGTCATACAAGACAAGAATGTTTATCAATAAACAAATATTTTTTACATTATTATATCAAAGGGAGGAAACAAATATGTTCGAAATAAAATCTGTACATGCGCGTCAAATTATGGACAGCCGTGGCAACCCAACCACAGAATGCGATGTTATACTGTCTGGGGGCGCAATGGGACGGGCATCTGTACCATCTGGGGCATCAACTGGTTCTTTTGAAGCCCACGAATTGCGCGACGGTGGCAACGCATATATGGGCAAAGGCGTTATAAATGCCGTAAAAAATGTAAATGAAATTATTGCGCCGGCAATTATCGGTATGGATGCATCAAACCAAACTGCGCTGGATGAAAAAATGATTGCACTGGACGGCACACCCAATAAATCAAAACTGGGGGCAAACGCAATATTGGCGGTATCGTTGGCGGCGGCACATGCCATGGCACAGCAAAAAAACATACCTTTATATAAATATATTGCATCTGTTTATGGGAATGAAAATCCAAATGTTCTGCCCCGCCCTATGATGAATATAATAAACGGTGGTGCACATGCAGATAATGGTCTGGATGCCCAAGAATTTATGATTATTCCAAACGGTGCAAAATCCGAATCAGATGCTGTTCGCATGGGGTCTGAAATATTCCATAACTTAAAAAAGATATTAACAAATGGCGGCAATTCAACCAATGTCGGTGACGAAGGCGGATTTGCACCAAACTTTAATTCTTGCGCCATGGCATTAGACACAATTATCGCGGCAATACGCGCCGCGGGTTATACCCCAGGCACAGATGTATCAATTGGTCTGGATGTTGCGTCATCTGAATTTTTCCACGATGGCAAATATTTATTCGAAGGTCAATCTTTGACATCTGATGATATGATAAAATATTATGAAAATTTAATTGCGAACTATCCAATTATATCCATAGAAGATGCACTGGCCGAAGAAGACTGGGACGGTTGGAAAAAACTGACCGATGCAATCGGCACAAAATGTCAACTGGTTGGCGACGATTTGTTTGTAACCAATCCAGCGCGCTTGAAAAAGGGAATTGACACCGGCATCGCAAATGCTATATTGATAAAAGTAAACCAAATCGGCAGTTTGACTGAAACACTGCGCGCAATAAAAATGGCCCAAGACGCAAAATATGGTGTCATAATTTCACATCGCAGTGGCGAAACCGAAGATACAACAATCGCAGATTTGGCTGTCGCGACAAACGCCGGACAAATAAAAACAGGTTCAATGTCGCGAACCGACAGAATGGCAAAATATAATCAATTATTGCGCATAGAAGAAGAACTGGGCAATAATGCAAAGTATGGTATATAAATGCCTGACATTATACTTATTTTGAAATATATTTTGGCAATCGCATTGACCGGGGCAATAATCTTGGCCCCGGCATGGATTGCGCGACAAACCGGTCGCAGCAAAAACGATATGATTCTGGTTCGTTTGGGCAGTTGGCTGTTTCTATGGACAGGTATCGGATGGTTGTGGTCTTTGTTTTGGTCGGCAAAAAAATAAATCGTCCTGGGGGGGCTAAGCCCTGGGGACATTCATGTAAAACACAGTTTATGTGGGTCAAAAACTTTCCATACGAAAAAAACGCAAGGAAACAATTTTTGAATATCTGTATCCATCACAATAAATCGCGATATATTATAAAAAAATCCGCCATTTGGCGGATTTTTTAACCAAACATTTTTAATGCAAAATAAAAACTTGGTCCCACTCTTACAGAATGTAAGTATAAACACACAATTATCACAAATCAATTAAAAAACACAGGGTTGAATAAAGCCAACCCTGTGTTTTGATATCAATCAGCAATATAAACATATTACTTTTCGTTCTGACCATGCGAAATAGTTATGCCGCGTTTGCCAAATTCATTGGCAAAATTAACCGCCATTATACCCTTTTTATATTTTGCACCATTTTCTATTTTTGCGGTGGCCTTACTAAACTTATTTACCGTATCTGTCATATTAAATGCCTCTTTACAAACATCTCTCTGACAAAGCCAATGTATACTAATTATACTTTTTTGTCAAGCGTTTTTGTATCATCGTATATTTGTCAATTATTCCGTGCAGCCATACATTCCGCACACTGCGCTATCTGCCGGCGCGACATATTCTTCGACAACGGCAATTGGTGCCTGTTTTGCGGGTTCTGTATAGTGAACTTCTTTGACAACGCGCACACGACGATTGGCTGCATTTGCAACACCGTCCCCTGTTTGCACGGCTAACCCTTCTTCCCCGGCAGAAACAGCGACAATTTGACTGGCCGGTATACCATATTTAATCAGCATTTTCTGGACCGCTTCGGCGCGCCGTCCACCCAACGAATAGTTATAATCGTTTGTACCCATTGTATCGGTATGACCAACGACCGTTACCTTGATATTTTTGCTGTTTTGTGTTGCTGTGGCCAATTGTTTTATCAATTCTTCGTATTCAGGTTTTACCACAGCTTTGTCAAAATCAAATCTGATTTCCAAGATTTCTTCCATGACATGCTGTTTCGGTTCCAGCGGAATTTGTTGAACTTTGATGATAGTTTTTTCATCATTTGCCGCCTGAATCTGGTCCAGCCGTGCGTTTATTGCCGCCAATTCTTCACGCATTGCCATCATCATATTAATAAATTCTTCACGCGTGACCAATTCATCACCCACAGTTGGTATTTGTTCAACAGCCTGACCCGCTGACGCATCACAATTCACCCCATCAGCTGTCATACATTTTGTATTATTATTATTGCTGTCGGTAATAGATTTATCGCCGCCATAAATATTTTGATTAAATACCATCGGCTGAACCGGCACAGGATTTATCAAATGTTCCGGCACATTTACATTATTAACGATAATAACCCCTTCGCGTGCCTTGGACGCAGTGCGCATTTCTGACAGATTGCGTGTATCTGGATAATATTCTTGTGATTGTGGTTGGCGTTCCACCGCAACCTGCATTTCGCCATTTGCAGAAATAGTTGTTTCCGTAGTCGTTGTTGTCAGACGCGCAGTATTATTACTTATAACCTTGCCGTTTGAACAATCACGCAACGCCGCCATTGTTTTATAGAAACGGTCCCGACATTCTGATGCGGTTCCATATTGACCACTGGCCGCCGCCGACAACCAGCAATCGTATTTTGCCTGTGCCTCTGCTGCCAATTGTGGGTTTGTCATACTGGCATCATTTTGCAGTTGTGTAATTAATTCACCATACGCAGAATTTAATTCAAACGCATCTTGTTCATCTTCAACCGGCCAATTTTGCAGCGTTTCTGGGAACGGCAATTCGCCCGAGAATGCAGCCACAGCCTTTTGTGCGAACATTTCGCCCATTTCTGGGTATCCACTGGTGCGTGCATTATAAATCGCATAAGACCGATAGTTCATTGCCAACTGATTCAAAAAGGAATCTTGATGTGGTGCGGAATAAACATCCAGTGTTTCGATATAATCAACCGTTGGTGTTGCGATTGGCGCATACATATCATCCCCATTGGTACCCGCACATGCCGCCAACGCGACAACCGATATCGCCGCCACCATGCGTGGCCAGCCAAAACCAGAAACAACAGATTTATTTTTCATAAAAAATTCCTTTCTGTAATCCTTTACTTTATTATACTTTTTTCAGCAATACGAGTAAAGCGAAAAGTACCCGCTATAATATACCACAACTAATTTGTCAACAACTGGGTTGCGAAACCACTTAGTGTATTTAATGCACCGTCGCCACTGCCGGCGATATTACTGACCTGTTGCATAATGGTACCAGTACTTGTTGGTTGCCCCAGGTTGCTGATTGTTTCTGTCAAGAAACTGCCCCACAGTTCGCGCTTCTTGGCACTTAACCGCGCCGGCGAACATGTTTCTATTTTTGCCGTTAATCGCGCCGCCATGGTTAATTCAGATGCGGTATAGTCTGCTTCTGTAAAATCAATCAGGTTAAATATTTCATATATATCAGATGCTGTTTTTTTATCAGTACAATTTAACGAACCGTCTTCACAGTATGTTGCCACACCAACCATTGGGAAATTTTCCCATATCATTCCCGCATCAGCAGTACTGCTGAAAGAATCATAACAAAATTCGGTTTGTTCTGTCCCAGCACTGATTCTTACATCACTGGCATACCCCGTACCACCACGACACGGTTCGCGTCCCAATCGCTTGCGAACATCATCCGCACTCATACTGCCAGTTTTTGCCCATTCTTTGATTGTATTGTTAACAAAATTTATTTCCTGACTGCTGGGGATACATTCTTCGGTCAGCGCATCTTGTTGCGCGCGCAGTTGTTGAACCGTCCCGACCAGTCCCAAAACCGTCGACACCAACCCTGTGGTTCCAGACGATGCGGTCGTTTCTTGGGTTGCGACGGGCGCAGCCTTAGTAATTGTAACCGCCGATGCCGGCATAATATACGGCATCAGTCCCGCAACACCAATAAAAAACAGCAGTTTCTTTTTCATCTCTCTTTGAACCAAATTATAACATAAAAAAATATCAGAATAAATATAAAAATTGCTTTTTGCACAACGACGCGCTAAACTGTTTTGCGTGCAAGGCGACAAACGCAACTTTATTATATTTATGAAACACAGACGCTGGAAACGCCTGTGGCAGTTTTTCTTTACCGGTTGGGGATTGGTAATGGTCGCCGCATTAATCGCTGGTGCACTGTTTACACGGCAAATATTATGGACACCGATATCCGCAATTAACATGACTGATATTGTCAGTAATCAGTTCAAAATGTCTGGCGCATCATTTGCGGGTCTGGACGACAATGGTGAACCATTCAAAATAAATGCCGCCAGTGGTCGCCAAGAATATTCAAACCCAGATGTAATTTTACTGAACAATGTATCTGGTACATTACGCCGTGAATCAAATGGCACAAAGATAACAGAAAATATTACCGCAAAATCTGGTCAATATAACCGCAAAACTCGTCAAATAGTATTAATGGACGATGTTCGCATAGATTCCAGCAATGGTGATAAAATAAGAACTGATGAATTGGTGATAAAACTATGAAACAATCTGTATTACGCGTTCTGCACTTGTCGAAATCTTATGGGAAACGAATGATATTGCGCGATATTTCACTAGAAGCGCGCCAGGGCGAATCGGTCGGCCTGTTGGGACCAAACGGTGCCGGCAAAACAACCGCTTTTTATTGCATAACCGGTCAGCTGGGGGCAACAGGCGGACAAATATTCCTTAATTCCCAAGACATAACCCATTTGCCATTTTACCAACGGGCGCGTTTGCATATCGGATATCTGCCCCAAGAAAACAGTGTTTTTCGTGGACTGACGGTTGAACAAAACATCATGGCGATTTTAGAAGTCGTTGAACCCAGCAAGAAAAAACGCATCCAGAAACTGGACGCTTTGTTGGATGAATTTTCAATTTCTGCACTGCGGCGCAGTCCTGCAACGGCACTGTCTGGTGGGGAACGCCGCCGCGTAGAAATTGCGCGCGCACTGGCCAACGACCCAAAATTTATTTTATTGGACGAACCATTTGCGGGTATTGACCCGATTGCTGTAAACGAAATCCGCGATTTAGTATCACAATTAAAAAATCGCGGTCTGGGGGTGATAATTACTGACCATAATGTACGCGAAACATTGGGCATTACAGACCGCAGTTATGTCTTGCACGACGGCAAGATATTAAAACACGGCACAACCCCAGAAATCGTCAAAGACGAAATGGTTAAAAAAGTATATCTGGGCGAAGATTTTGTTATGTAAAATTTGTTATGTAAAAATCGGGTGCCATCGGCACCCGGTTTTTTTACGAATTTTCATCATCGTCGTCAATATCGTCATCGTCTTCGTCATCAATATCAACGGCATTCAAATCAATTTCTTTTGGCACCCCCAAGATATCTTCTATCTTTTCAGATGCGGCATCCAGGTCAATTTTATGCAAAACCGCAAATTCTTGCGCCATGCGTTCTAAGGCACGCAAATATAGTTGCCGCGCAGAGAAAGTCATAGTATCTGTCGCATTACGGCGTTGCAGGTCGCGTACCACTTCGGCCAATTTCATTGGGTCGCCAGAATTTATGTTTTCTTCGTATTGCGCCGCACGACGCGCCCAAATCATACGCTTGGCACCGGCTTTACCCTTGGCAGACGCGATTGCTTCGTCCATTTTTTTAATTGATGTCAACGGTCGTAATCCGGATATTTCGGCCCGTTCTATTGGTACGCGCAATGTCATGTGATTTCGTTCAAAATCAATAACCAGCATCTTTATTTTTTGTCCGCCGATTGTTTGTTCTTCTACGCGCACCAGCTTTCCGACACCTTGGGTCGGATATACAACATACTGTCCTGTCTTAAAATCTAATTTTTTACTTGGCATATCTGGATACCTTTTACAGTTGCCATTCTCTCTATCTTGGTTATTATATCACAAAATTCAAGAAAAACAAATAATTGACCATAAAAATAAACATGTTTTATATATTGATTTTTATTCTTTAATGTCCCCGGAAACCTGTTGCGACGATGAACATTTCCACACTATCTTTGCGCGATGCAGGCGGTTTAATATGGTGCACCGATTCGAATTTTTCACGAATTTGTTTTAATAATTCATTTGTTGTGCCACCTGTAAAAGATTTTGCAACAAACACGCCACCGGGCTTTAACGCACGACACGCAAAATCAAACGCATATTCCAACAACACCATTTGACGAATATGGTCTGTTTTTTTATGCCCGACCGTATTTGGTGCCATATCAGACAGAACAACATCAACCGTCCCCTGCGACGCACCATCAGTTGTCAGATTTAACTGTTTTGCCAACCAATCCAGCGCAGCGTCTGTTGTAAAATCACCCTGATAAAATTCAACCCCAGGAATTGGGGTAATTTCCAACAAATCCATTGCGAATACACGCGACCGCGGGAATGTCCGCATAACATATTGCGACCATGAACCCGGCGCAGCCCCCAGGTCAACGACGGTCTGACCATTTTTCAAGAATTTGTATTTTTCATTTATTTCAATTAATTTATATGCCGCACGCGCCCGATAGCCATCACGATGTGCACGCGCAACATACGGGTCAGCCGCCTGACGCTGAATCCATGCTGCTGATGATTTTTTTGACGCAATTTTTTTATTTAATATTTTCATAGACAATAATTATCGCATCCGTTTGTGTTGTTGACGCATTGAATTCTTCATACGCTTATAATAATCATACGCCGCCCCCCATGGACCGTCATCAGGATAGCGTGCCCATAATGCTTCTGATTCTGCATCAAAGAATTTTGATACACATCCGTGATGTGCGTATGTTATTGTAACGGTATATCCCGACACCCTTGGTCGCGCACAGGTAAACACATACGAAGGTATCGGGCGCGACACATCAACAATTTCCCAATTAAAAATCTTTTTAATATTTACATTCATCGCTGTTCCTTTTTGCGCTGTACTGTTATTTTATTTTTTGCGTTTTTATAGAACAAAATCGCTTTGCGTAATGCGCGACGATTATTTTCTTCAAACGAACGATAGTCATACACACTGGGGAAAAAGACATCTCGTCTGCCATGGTATCTGTATTCTATTTCAACAACATACCCCATTAATAGTCTGTCTGATACCGAATCATATTTTTCATACCGCGGACGCGGTGCTTTTACAGCAACAGGTGTCCAATCAAAAATTTTCAATAAATTCATTATATATCTTTTATTATTTATTAACAGGTCCCGGTTGTTGTCGCATTTTTTCCATTACAGCCTCCATCCCGCCCATGCGTTGAACCATTGCCATTTGTTGGCGCATTTTTGTATATTGTTTAATAATATGTTCAACATCACGAACAGTACATCCGGCAGATTCGGCAATTCTGGTTTTCGCATTTGCAAATATTTTTTCTGGTTCTGCGCGTTCTGCTGGGGTCATCGCTTCCAGTATTTTTATTTGTGCATCAACACTGCCGTCTTTTATTTTTTCTTTCATTGCCGCCACCGCCCCAGACATTCCGGGCACCATTTTTAACAAACCGCTAAAATTGCTCATTTTTTTAATTTGCTTCAATTGCGCCAACATATCATTCATATCAAATTGACCAGACATCATTCGTTGCGCAGTTTCTTTCATGCCACTGGGCATTTTTGATTCTATCTTTTTTAATTCTTTTTCATCAAAAGATGTATCTGCTGTATTTATATCAGGTGTATTTTCATTAACTTTTGCTTTCTTTTTTCCGAAACCGAACATATATCACTCCTTTTTTTAATTATAAACTTTATTTGTTCTTTGGCATTTTGTCCAGATACTTTTGCAAATAGCGTCCAGTTAACGAATCAGGATTTTGCGCGACTTGTTCTGGTGTTCCTGTTGCAACAACGCGACCACCACCTGCCCCGCCAGTGGGACCTAAGTCAATAATCCAGTCCGCTGTTTTTATAACTTCCAAATTATGCTCTATAACAATAACAGTATTACCTTGGTCAACCAATTCATGCAACACTGACAACAATAATTTTATATCAGCAAAGTGTAATCCCGTGGTTGGTTCGTCCAGAATATATATTGTTTGTCCGGTACTGCGCGCTGCCAATTCTTTTGATAATTTAATGCGCTGGGCTTCGCCCCCTGACAAATCCAACGAACTTTGTCCCAGTTTTATATAATCCAACCCAACGCGTTTTAATAATTCTAATTTGCGCGCAATTTGTGGAACATTCGTAAAGAAACGGTATGCTTCTTCGACGGTCATGTTCAAAACATCTGCAATAGATTTACCTTTGTATTTTACCGCCAAAGTTTCTTCGTTATATCGTGCGCCATGACACTTGTCGCATTCAACATAAACATCTGCCAAGAAATTCATTTCTATCTTTATCTGACCATCGCCCTGGCATGCTTCGCATCGACCACCTTTGACATTGAAAGAAAACCGACCAGGTCCATATCCGCGCGCCTTGGCCTCTGGCAGACCAGCAAAAAAGTCGCGAATATTAGAAAACACACCTGTATATGTTGCCGGATTACTGCGTGGCGTACGCCCAATTGGCGATTGGTCGATATCAACAACCTTGTCCACATATTCCATACCACGAATTATGTCGTGTTGTCCCATTTCAATTTTAGAATTATACAGCGCGCGCATTAACGCCGGATACAAAGTATTTAATAATAATGTTGATTTACCAGAACCAGACACACCTGTTAACGCAATAAACTTGCCCAAAGGAAAATCAACATTTATATTTTTCAAATTATTTTCACGCGCGCCTTGGACAGATATAACATGCCCATTTCCCGCACGCCGCTGTTTCGGTACATCTATTTTGCGTTTACCCGACAAATATTGACCTGTCAAAGAATCTTTGTTCTTTATAACCTGGTCTGGCGTACCGGCCGCAACAACGCGCCCGCCATTAATCCCGGCACCCGGACCAATATCAACCAAGAAATCCGCCGCCCGCATTGCATCTTCGTCGTGTTCAACAACAATGACAGAATTATCCTTATCACGCAGCATTTTCAGTGTATCTAATAATTTATCATTATCACTTTGATGCAATCCGATGGACGGTTCATCCAACACATATAAAACCCCAGACAGTCCACTGCCAATTTGCGATGCCAGTCTGATTCGTTGCGCTTCGCCACCGGACAAAGTCCCCGACATACGCGACAAAGTCAAATATCCTAATCCGACATTTTTTAAGAATTGCAAACGGCTGGTTATTTCACGCAAAATCACACGCGCAATATCGTTTTCTTTTTGGGTTAAATGTTTCGGCAGATTTGTAAACCATTCTAATGATTGGTCAACCGCCATGTCGCACGCATCCATAATATCCAGTCCATATATTTTTACACACAACGCCTGGATATTTAATCGTTTACCATGACAAACCGGACACGGCTTTTCAGACTGATATTTTGCTAATTCGGCACGCATTGCTTCTGATTCCGATTCGCGCCAACGCCGTTCTATATTCGGAATAACACCCTCATAAGGTTTTTCATAAATAAAACCATTCCAATTAATTTTTATTGGTTCATCACCACTGCCGTATAAAATAATATCTTTTTGCTGCTGGGTCAGCGTATGCCACGGTTTTGATAATGGGATTTTATATTTTTTATGCAACGCATCCAACAAATGTTCAAATTGACTTAACATACCGCCACGCGACCATGGCGCAATCGCCCCGTCTAAAATAGACTTCGACGGGTCTGGCACGACCAAATCAGGCGACATATTTAATTGCACCCCCAACCCATCGCACGCCTGGCATGCACCCATGGGGGCATTAAAAGAAAATAATCGTGGCTCTATCTTAGGTACTGTAAAACCACTGACAGGACACGCATAGTTCTGGGAATATAATATATCCTCATTATTATCCAAACGACGAACCAACACAGACCCCGGAACCAAACGCAAAGAACCTTCGAACGAAGCGTACATGCGCGAACGAAATTCATCGGTATCAGATTCAGATGCGTCTGCGGCCGGCATCTGCAACCGGTCAACAATAACAAAAATAGTATGCTTTTTATTTTTATCCAGTGGCGGCACCGCCGACAAGTCAAACAATTCGCCATCAATAATTGCGCGTTGGTATCCTTGTTTTACCAAAAACGCAATTTCTTTTTTATATTCACCTTTGCGTTCACGAACCAATGGGGCCATTATAAATATTTTTGTCCCAGATGGGATTTTCATTGTCCAATCAACCATTTCTGCAATGGTTTGTGATTTAATCGGCAACCCTGTCACCGGCGAATGCGGCACGCCTATACGCGCCCACAACAAACGCAAATAGTCATAAATTTCTGTAACAGTTCCCACAGTTGAACGAGGATTCTTGGATGTTGTTTTTTGTTCAATTGAAATTGCGGGGGACAAACCTTCTATTAAATCCACATCTGGTTTTTTCTGCATATCCAAGAATTGACGCGCATACGCAGACAAAGATTCTACATACCGGCGTTGACCTTCGGCATAAATGGTATTAAATGCCAACGACGATTTACCAGAACCGGACACGCCAGTCAAGACAACCAACTTATTTTTTGGTATGTCTAAATCAATATTTTTAAGATTGTTTTCGCGCGCACCGCGAATTTTTATAAAACCAGACATAGCAAAACTAAATATAGGTAAAAAACCGCGAATTTCAACCGATGTGCCAGAAAAATCATTTCGCCATGTTTTTATCTAGATGACATATTTATTTTTCTGCCATTAAAGAATCTGGATTTAACGATATACCAGAAACCCGAACATGGTCTGCGCCCTGCTTTGGTGCCAGCGCATTATCAACCCAAACATCTATTCCACCAGCATTACCAAATGTCGCGGTATATTCATCGCCCATTGGGACATAATAAACATCCCCAGGAACCAGTACACGACTGAACACAGTATCACCGCCACGGTCCGCAATTTTAACCCATGATTCTTGCGTTGCCTGTAATACGACACGCGCATCAGCCGCATTTTCTGTACCAAAGCGTTCACGCACCGCTAAGTTATATTGTGCATCCGCCGCATTATCGGCAACAACGACATCGGTTGTCGCCACGGTCGCCCCGGGAACCACATCACTATGTGGCACCAACACCACCAATGATATAACCCCAGCAACAACTGCGACCAGCGCACACACAAACCAAATCCAATGCTTGCGAACAAATTTTATTACATGTTGAATTACATTTTTCCCAGATTTTTCATTATTATCTGGCACTGCACACGATATAGCATCTGGTTCATCTGATTCATCACAATCACCCCCCAGCCCCAATTCGCGTTTTAATTTATTTACGATTTCATCTGGGTTCAGCCCCAGTTCCATTGCATAATTACGCGCAAACCCAAGTATGTAAACAGTTTCTGGTATTGCATTATAATTGCCATCTTCCAGTGCCTGTAAAAATTCTTCACGGATACACAGTAATTTTGAAATAGTTTGAATTTCGCGTTTGCGCCGCCCCGTTGTTCTGGCATTACGCAATATTTCGCCAACAGTGGCATCTGCATGCAATTCCAAATTTTCGTTATGTTCATTCATAGTTTTATATCCTTTGCCATAAATAATAGAATCTATATGTTTCCTTCGCAACCCCAAAATTTACAAATTTCTATCTTTAATTGTTTTACATCTGTAATTTGATTAATTCGAATCCTGAAATCCGCAGAATTTGGATATCCAGCGGAATACCATGCCACATGCTTGCGAAACATAGGAATTGCGTTTTTATTGCCGTAATATTGGCACATATATTCCAAATGTTGCAATACAATAACACCAACATTTTCAGGTGCCGCCCCACATCCATCCAAGACCCCCAACAACCACGGTCGCCCCAGCATTGCCCGACCAATCATCGCCCCGGAATAGCCCAGTTCTTTCACCCGTTCAACACCCGCCGCATCGCGAATATCGCCATTTGCGATTATTGGAATCGGTACCCCATGCACCATCGGCAAATCAGCATTTCCTGTATACAGCTGGGCGCGTGTTCGCCCGTGCAGTGCAGCAAAACTGACCCCACAATCTGATGCAATATCAATCAGTTCACGCCAATCACGATGCGCATCATCCCACCCCAGACGCGTTTTAATTGATACTGGTATACTAACCGCATTAACAACTGCGCGCATTATTTTTTCTGCTAACCTGTGGTCGCGCATCAGGTTTGCACCGGCACCACTGCGCGTTGCGACCTTTGGCACAGGGCACCCCATATTTATATCAACCCATGCCGCCCCAGCGTCTTGTAAAATTTTGGCGGCATCTGCCATTAATTGCGCATCTGCACCAAATATTTGCGTTCCAATATTTCCTTCATCGTCATAGCGGTCAAAGTTTCGCAAACAGTTCTTGTGCATGCCGACCAACGAATGGCAAGATATCATTTCCGTATACAGTGGTGCATTTGGCGCAAACATACGCACAATTCGCCGAAACGGCTTGTCCGTTATTCCCGCCAGTGGCGCACCAAAAATTTGATTATCTGTAAACATTTGTGATATAATGCCACCGATGAAAGAAAAAATCAAAAAATTCTTTGGTTTTATCGGGCACGCATGGACTGGCGGTCGTCGCGGGAAAATCGGTATCTTGTTAACCATATTTTCCGCCATAATGTTTGTACGAATTTTTTGGGGCGATGTAAATGTTCAAAAATTTATTATGAATATCTGGCATCTGGATGCGGCACAAACTCAACTGGCCACAGAACAAGAAAAACTAGATACCCTAAATCGCCATATTGAATTATTACAGGGATACAGTGCAGATTATGTTGATGAACTGGGACTAAAATATTTGAACATTGGCGACCCAGATATAAAAATACTAAAAATATAAAACCGCCATTTTGGCGGTTTTATCAATTCAAGAATACCACTGCACCATTCAAATACAGTGCGAATATCAACCATATTATATATGGCCAAACCAAATAATACGCTGGTTTACTGATTTTATTAAATGACTGCATCATCCATATAGTAATGCCGATTAAGACCAATAAAACAATCAACGCAATACCCGTTAAATTCAACCCAAAGAACAAATAAGTCCACAACGCATTAAAGACCATCTGGGTTGCAAATAAAGAATATGGCTTTACTTTGCTTAGTTTAGTTTTATCAACAATTATCAAATATAACGCAATACCTAAAATAAAATACAAAACGGTCCAAGCCAACGCAAAGACCCAACCATCTGGCATTAATATAGGCTTGTTTAACGCGTTATACCATAAATCAGATGCACCCGTTGGTGTAAAAAACATTCCGATAATTCCTGGTATAAAAGATATGATAACCGCCATAACAAACAACAAAAATTTTTTCATAAAAGACTCCCTTTCCTTACAAAAATCACTATATCACAAGCCGGCCCTTTATCCCACAGGATTGATTTCATAAATAAAAAAACCGCCGTTTCCCCGGCGGTTAATTTTTTGGCGCGCCCTGCAGGATTGCTTCGCCACCTTGGCTCGTTCGCTTTGCTCACCGGCGTATTTGCATACGCCTCTCGCCAGCGGTTCGAACTGCTTTTTCGCAGGTTCTAATCTTGGGGCTTTCAACAAAAAAATAACCCGCCGTTTCCCCGGCGGTTAATTTTTTGGCGCGCCCTGCAGGATTCGAACCTGCGACCTGCGGATTAGAAATCGTCTGAACCGAAACGGATTGTTTGCCCAATTTTCACCCACTTGCACCGTTTTACCCCTACACCAACCGCCACACCATGTAGCAAATATGTAACATTTTTGTGAAAATATCCATCAAGGACTTAAACGCACAACTCGTTCCAAAACAGTCATGTAAAAAGGACGTGTTTTAAAATCTTATTGGTACGCACTTATTATTTTATTGATATTTTCTCGTTTTTATGGTACAATGCATGCGAATTATTAGGGGTGATCACGTTGATTGCTACCTGTTTTTATTTCTTTAAATTAAAAATTGTAAAAACGTATTACGTTTAAGCTTTTTTTATGATATAATTCGCTTGAAAATGGCGTTTTTTGTGCTACTTATTATAAACCAAGGGTCAAGCCATGTATATTAAATTGCAAAATGTTGGTGCTATTGATGAAGCAACGGTTGATTTAACCGGATTGTCTGTCATTGCTGGGAAAAATGGAGCTGGCAAGAGTACCATCGGTAAAAATATATACACTATAATCAAAGCAATCCAAGAGCAAGGCACGATAGTCAAAAAAACAACGAATGAAGTTCTTGATTGGGCATGTAAAAATATATACTTCCTGTTACAGGGTCCTATAGCAAGAGCTGCGAATGCTGGTAAACTGGTAAAGTCGGATGCGGATTTATTGGAGTCATTATTTCAACGCGGTGTCTTTGAAGTTTTATTAAAACAATACAGTGCTGAAAACAATCTCGCCGAAGCGGTAAAGCTTATAGAAGCTAGAAAAAAGTCCGTGGACGAATTTTCTGATGTGGTAGATGTAAGCACAAAACAAAATACGAAACATATTCTTGATACAATCAAAAATAGGTTTATGCCGATGAGTCCGGAAACCGTATTGAAAGAGGCTTTAGTTATAATGTATCAAAAAGTGTTTGATGGACAAGTTACTAACGTAGAGTCGCATTTGACTTCAAAGATTGATTTTGGGGGGGTGTTGCTTTTTTCTATTTCAAATAATGCAGATACTTTACCATTGTCAGAAAGATTGAGTGTGGAATATACAGATCCGAAAATATCTCAGAAAGTTTTTCAGGATGTGACTTTTGTTGAGACACCTCTTATTTTGCAGCTGGAGAATTCTAAAGAACTTGAAAGCTTACCGCACTATTGGCAAGATTTGTTTCCGAAAACAAGTGTCGCTGGGAATGCTGGGGTGCCAAATGAGATTATAAGAGAAGCCCTGTCAAACATTTCTGATGCTTTAGGCGGAAGTTTAGAGTGGAACGCAAACAAAAGAAGATACGAGTTCGTAAAACGTAATTTTAGCAAGGGAGCAAATGTTTCTATCAATAATGCGGCATCTGGTGAAAAAGTATTAGGTATATTTCAGCAGTTGGCATTAAACGGCATGTTTGGACCAGATAAAATAACCATTTTAGACGAACCGGAAAATCACCTGCATCCGCAATGGTTGGCAGTTCTAGCAGAAGTTTTAATTAAATTAGCTTTGGCTAATTGCCCGATACTCATAGCTTCTCATAGCCCTGACTTTTTACAAGCTTTGAGATTTTATGCTAACAAACACAAATTCACAGATTTGAAATTCTACTTGGCGAATAGTGATATTCATACAATTGAAGATAAAACAGGCAAAGAATCTGAAATATTTGATAATTTAGCAAAACCCATCAATGATATATTTGATTTTTCTGTTAATGAAGCATTGGCCTAGTGCGAAGGAGGATGATAATGGCAGATTTTACAAATTTCAAGACGGGTTTTTGTGAATGTTGTGACACGAAGCGAAAAAACGAGTGTCGTTTAGGCTATATCAAAGACAACAAACAATTTATTGATTGGGAAAGTTTCATAAGTTTTCATGGTGGTATGATACACGATTTGAAACATTGCGATGCAGTTTATGTTCAAGATGATAACCGCGTGTGTTTTATTGAGCAAAAAAACCTAAAATGGTTTATTGGCGTTGATCATAAAGCAAAATCAAAAGATAGTTTATTAGAAGAATTATTAGAAAAGTGCAGAAATTCGGAATATGTTTTTAAAGATGAATATAGCCAAAATATACAAAGTTTTTTCTTTTGTTCATACGATTTAAACAATGCAAATAAGCGTGTTTCTGTTGAAAACATCAAAAGGATGATAAGAAACACATATTCCCCATATTTTTTTGATAATGGGATACGTTGCGACACTTGCAAAAATATTGCCAATATGGTTTTGTATAATACAATATAAGATGGTTTTGTCTATTTTTTCAGATAAATTTCTTACATCATCTCGTAATCCTCATTGGATATTGTTGTGTCGAACAGGCCGATGTTTTCATTAGCGTGTTTGTTAATGCCTGTATATTCCAGACTACTGTCTTCATAACGGCGGAATTTATAAACCGCATCGTTCATCAGCGCATCGTTAAACACGCCCAGACTGACCAGTAATTCAAAGTCTTTGACATCCAAACCCGTCACCTTTTTGAACAATCCTGGTTCCAGCTGGGTAATAACGTCTTTCAGACTGCGTTCACGGAAATCCGTCAGGTACATAAACACAGGAACACGGGTCGCGAACTTTATCAATTTTTCTTGAATCTGTTTCCGCTTCGATTTAAATTCTTTTTCTTCTTCGGTTAGTTCCTTCTTTTCTTTTGGCGTTAATTCACGATTATTGGCAGCAGCCTTCTTTTCTTTAACCGCATTAGATTTGTTGATAATCGTTTCGATATCCGTATTCAGACTGCGAAATCCTTCGATACTCATAAGCGCTTTCATCGCCTGGGGATTATTTATCAATCGTTGCAAGGTCG
>CALXLO010000009.1 GCA_944389235.1 uncultured Alphaproteobacteria bacterium | reverse complement strand
GGATATTTCCAAATTCAACTGTCTGCACATCCCTTCTTGAATTTTGATGAGCTGCTTTTATTCACAATGTTTGCGTGATTAATGGAACCCGATTCTTATTGGTCGTTCCGTTAACCGCAGAATTTCAGGGGTTGAGAGATTTTTTATTTCTTTCCCAACTTGAAAGCCCGCATAGTATGCGCATATTTCTGACAAAAGTCAAGCAATTTGTTAAAATTTATTTCAAAAAAATCGTAAAAAACTTTATCCCCCAGGAAAAAATGCCAGATTTCCGGCAATTTGCCCACGAATAAGATTTTTCGTTTTTTTATCTATTTTACATGTTCGCGTCGCCGCAACGATTCGAAACACAGCAAAATATGATTCGTTCAGATTATTTTTATCTGAACAAAACCGATTCGTTGATTTCTTTTTAACAAAAAGTGCTGAATACACACCGTTGGTTGGAAACACCCAACGCGGCGGGTCATTTACATATATAGCACACATCTGGCGTTTGTCAAGCACCATAAAAACAAATCATTTGAAATAGCAAAATATTTGTGTGATAATAAACACGCATTGGTTGATTACTAATGCGGAGTCTAGAAGTCTCTCCAACTGGGTTGGAGGGTCGCGGAATAACCAATACGCGACACTATTTCTGTATAGTTGTTAACCTCCACCCGCCCTTAATCACGGCGGTGTTTTTTATAAAAATAAAACAGGGGGTAAAATATGAATGTAATACTAGTTGATGCCAGAAGATATGGGCATGTATTAGGCGCAAGAAAAACTGTAAGATTGGATAAAAACGATGCTGCAAAAATGTTTGGCATCAGCGCCAAAGAATTACGCAGTTATGAACAGGGTTCAGCATTAATATCAGACAGTGTACTAACACGATTATTTACATACGGATATATGTTAATGATTGCCCGTAAAAATATTAAAAGAAAAGAACAAGATTGTTAATAAATTTCGTGTGGCGTGGTGGGGTGGTTAATTGGTGCGGGGCTGAATGCAACCGTTCGCCATAGTGGGCACAGGCACCACAACGCTGTACGGTTGCGGTGTTGCGGTTAGAACAGGATTTTATTTCCGATAAACCGATATGTATTGGTATATCATATACAGCATTTTAATAAACGGCGTTCTTTTTACCAGCGCCATGCCCAGTGAAATTAATAAACTGTCGGGGGTCATTGTGTGCGGGTATATTGGTATTCAATATCTTTCACTGGATTAATTGCATAAAAAAAATCGCCCAATCGGGCGATTTTTATCATGGTTTAATACCATTTATATTTTTTATTCCAGTCCGACACTGATTATGTCGCCATAATCGCCGGCCTCCATCGTGCCGATATAGCAATGCAGATGCTTGCCGACACTGTTCATCCATTCTTCGTATGCTGCCTTTTCAGCCGCAGATAACGAAGATGCCTGGATATCGCGGGTTGCCTTGCTGACCAATAACCCACCTGCGACAGCGGTTGCAACCGAGCCTAATGTTGCGCCCAAACCACTCCATGTCTGGCTGGACTTGCCATTTTGAACGGCGCTTGCAACTTCTGCTTCTAATAAATCCAACGCATTTTCGGCAGATTGTGTGCTAAGACTTTTGTCAACAGATATATAGTTAACATCGTCTTTTTTGGTTGCTGGTCTTTTCGCGCCATTTTCATTGACAACCAATACTTTATCTGCCCAAGCCTCAACCGCTTTTTCCGCCGAATTTATTGTTGCGGTTGGCACGCCCAGGTTTGTAGCCTCGGTTCTGATGCGGGTCAGATATCCTGGTAAATTATTTCTAACTTCAATCGCTGATGGATTTTTTAATATACCACGAACAGCGTTTATATAATCGTCAACAATATTGGTATTTGAATCCGACTTGGTTGATGACTTATTCGGATTATTAAAGCCGGTCAGTCCACTGAATACAGTGCCCTTTTGTATACCAGCCCCCAAATACGCCCCGCCAACTGCGCCACCAACAGTACCCAACAGTGTTGTCCAGAAATGTGTTCTGTTTTGACTGTCGCGCATTTGTTCTGTTTCGTCGGCAACAACGGCGTTGGAAATCTCTTCCAAATCGTCAGCTGGTATCCAGCTGCCACAGGTAAAGGTATCACCAACCGCAAAGTATGCTGTACCCCAATCTGCATCTTTCATTGCTTCTTGGATATAACGGTCATCAGACTGTAATGTAATTTTTACACTGCAGAACGAACCGTATAATTCATTACTGGACACGAAATCGTTACGCCCCAGTCCGTTCATAGAATAATCAGATGGCACACGATTATTGCGCAATTTTGCCCACATAAATGTACCACCGGTATCAGACGTAGACATAATACCGCCCGCATTGCCCGCCAAGCACGCATTTTGTTCTTGGGTCAGTTTACTGTTGTAAATTGCCTGGGCTTCTTTTTCAATATCATACAGCACATCTGCGAACAAAGATTCCGCGGCCTGATTTTGAACATAGGTGGTATAAGATATCATTACCGGTTCATCATATACATCGCCACTGGCGGTGGTGGTATAACAAGTACCCTGGGACCCATCAGATGCACGACACAACAGATTACCATTTGCATCTGTGGCCTGGACCTGTTCTGTTTGCGCAGTTACGCCAGATGCACCACCGGCATCAATCCAACCAGAACGCACAGTTGACGCATCACCCCATGCACTGGTTTTATTGTTGTTCATATTGCTGGCAACCTTGCTTTGTTCAATTGCCAAATGTTCTTGGCAAACATCTGCACTTTTTACTGTATCCAGACACAGCCCCAGCACAACAGTATAATCCAACACGCCACCGACACGGTTCATACTGCGGTCAAATGATTTTTCGCCAGAATTTGTCAGCGATGAATATACATCTGTACGATTGCGATAGCAGTTTGTATATTCCGCACCACACATAGATTTTACGCAACTTTTTGCCACCGTTTCACACTGTGTCCGCATTTGAGCAATTGCTGCATCGCTGTAACTGGTGGATAAAGACGCGTTCAGTGATGCAATTACACCAATCGGGTCGGCATAATTATTTGAATATTTTGGGAACAGTGTTGTAAACACATCTTGATTTATATAAGAATAACTGTATGAACCAACATCGTTTTGATTTGTTGCCGCATATTGACAATATGGGTCGGTATTCACGATTGCTTCACAACCTGTTTTAATTTCATCATAAACTGCATCATTATTTATTGATTTTTGCGTTGCGTTTCCAAAAACCTGGGTATAGCACGCAGCGCCGCTGCCACCACCACAGACACGCATTACACAAGATGATATTGTGTCTGTACAGCTGGATTTTGCTTCGCTGTCAAAATCTTCTATTAATTGATTTATCTTGGACTTCATAGAAGAATTCATACGGGCTGCATAGGCTTCGGTAAAAACATCTTCTTGGTTATCCATATCACTTAATTGCGACGCAGTTGGCATTGCACCATTGCCCAAGAATGTTGCATAACAATATTTATTTGCACCGATTGTATCCAAACATGCACTGCGCACATAACCCTTGACATCAGAATTACTTAAAATATCTGAACCAGTTAAAACAGTGGATGCATCGCTGGACATCGTGGTACCTGTTTGTATTGCATCCGCCAATTTAGATGTTTGGACAGACGCACCATCCATACACTTAAATGGGTTTGATGCGCACGCGTTTAATATACATTGGTCAACCACTTTATAACATGTAGACACCGCGTTTACCGCCGCCAAGGCTGCGCCTTCGCTAATCATTATGCCAATGCGGCTGGTGCCGCTGGGGTCGCCAGATGTATTTGTGGAACCAAACAGTTCTGTTTTACCTTCACTCTGGCATCTGGCCAATGTTGAATCACAGAAAATCTTTTGTTTTCTGAATTCAGAATTTGTTGTGCACAGTTCAAAATCGGCACCACAGACATTGTCGCGCTGCAAGCATGTTGTATAGCGACGAACACAATCACTGGTGCTGTACATATTTGCAATTGCCGCACCAGAAATCATTTGCCCCAAAACACTGCCACTGGTTGGGTACACATAATCTGTTATTTCACCCGCAGAATTTGTTGATTTTACATTGCCCAACGCTGTGGTTGACGATGTACCAAACAAACTGTTGATGCCCGATGCAGTACATTGTGCCAATGTGCTTAAACACTTTGGCATTTGGGCATGGAATAATACGGTTGTTGTGCACTCTTCGAAATTTGGACCACACGCATCCGCAGATTCAATACATGATGTATACGCATCAATACATTCGGCATTATCCAACAAACTGGATGATGTTGTGGTGGTCGTGCCAACAGTATTAATATACGCCGTCATTGTCGGCATACGCGACGCAACAGTCCCCATAACACTGGGGCGCGCCGTTAATGCAAATGCCGCCGGAACAACGCATAAAACCGCCATAAATCCGATTGTTTTCTTCAACAAACTCATTAGACTCACTCCATTTAATTGCTTTAAGTATAACACAAAAACTGAATCAGAGAAAGAAAAATATGATAAAAACGGTGCAAAAAATACAAAAATTTAACTGATTATCCGATTTCATCCAAGATAGCACGCAATTGCGCCATATCGTCCGGAATTTGCGCCTTGAAATGCAACATTTCACCGGTTACAGGATGATGAAAATCTAAAACCTCTGCATGCAGCATCTGTCCATGATGCGTTTTTATAAAATCCAGTAATTCAGGGTCGCGAACACTGCCCAGGCGCGACGCACCATGGCCGTATATTGAATCACATAATACCGGAAAACCATGCGCCGATAAATGCACACGAATCTGGTGCGTACGACCAGTCATTAATGTGCAACGAAACATAGATACACCTGCACGCGGCCATACTGATGCAACATTAACAATCGTATGCGCAGGCTTACCCCCTGTTTTTACCATCGTCATTTTTTTACGATTGCGCGACGAACGCACAATGTTGCCGGTTATATCTGCACCGTCCCAATTTGGCACACCCCATACAAATGCAATATATTTCCGCGTTAAATCATGTTCAGAAAATATACGAACCAATCCACGAAATGCTGCGTCAGATTTTGCAAACACCATTACACCGCTGGTATCTTTGTCCAGACGATGAACCACCCCCGGACGCGTCAATCCACCCAGTGGCGACAAATGCGTGTGCGATAAAATGTTTTGAACCAATGTCCCTGTTTTATTACCCGCAGACGGATACATAACAACACCACGCGGCTTGTTCACAACAATAATGTCGTCGTCTTCGTATAAAATATCTAAATCAAAATCAGATGAAATATTATCAGATGCAACATCACTGGGGCGCGATAAAATTTCAACGGATACAACATCGTCCGCACGCAACCGACCAGAAAACTTGCACGGTGCGCCATTTACAACAACAGAAAACCGCTGGATTTCACTGCGCGAAAATTCAGGCATCTGGGATACTAAAAATTTATCCAGACGCATGCCTGTATCTGTTTCAGAAACATGAAATTTGCGAACATCCGTCATATTAATCAAATTCGTCCCAATCTGGACCCTTTTTACATTCAGATAAATTTATTGTTAATTCACGACCATCAGATTCAACCGGACATGTTAACATGCCGGTACTGGCCGCCTGGGTCGCATCACGCGCAGCATTACGCCATGTGAAATTTATTTCTGATGGCGGATATAAACACGCAATCTGCAATTCGCCATCATGTTTGTTATTCGGCCCAATCCAAACACGCACCCCAGTCCCCAGACCATAACATGGAAAACCATCCAAATAATACAATACCAAGCCACGACCAACTAAACTGGACGACGGGATAAATTTACCCCTGTATTCTGAATAACGCAGACCGGTTAAAGCCTCCCAATCCGCACTGGTGGAAAAAATGCTGACGCGGGGTTGTTGTGTCGGCTGGGGACGCGGAACCGGGTCAACATATACCGCACTTGCCACAGATGAAAACATAATACTGCATATTAACGCAATAAAAAATCGCTGCATGCTTAGCCCCCTTGGGTTTCCAGTTCCACAGAAATTCGGTCAACTGTATTAACCGGAACAGATAATGTATGTGTAAATGCCGCAGACCCGCCCGCATCCAACAATGTTGCCGACGGCATAAAACGCTGTCTGTCGACAATATTATTATCTGCGTCATACGATATAATTATCAATCCAGGTACACCATAAATCTGGTCAGAACGATTCTGGACATGGCCGCTGACAACAAAGTGCGATATACCATTTTCATCAGTTGCGGTTGTAATATCGCCAATTTCTGCGATTAATGGATGTGTCTGAATTTCGCGCATCTTATGCTGTGCCATAACGGCAACCGCAAACACAACCGCCGCCAACAACGCGCACAAGGCTGCAAAAAACATCAGCCAAGAATTACGACGCGGCGGACGCTGGACCATCCAAGTATGCCCACATATTGCGCACTTTACCGGCACATTTGGCACGGAATCCAATGAATATTCTGTTTTGCAAAAATCACATACTGTTTTCATACGATGATTTATACCATAAATTATTCTAAATTCAACAGGCGATATTTCGCACGAACACGCCGCTGAATTTCATTAATTGCGTTCATGTAATCAGATGCAGTTGCATTACTGTTCGCGGATACAGAACTAAATATCTGGGTTGTGGTTGTTGTCGGACTGTTTTCCATATACACAATTGCCGGTGCCATGCGCCCCAGTTCTTGTAATGAAACATCCATAAAGTTTGCAACATGCGCGCTTAAATCCCAAAAATATACAGGGTTTACAGAATCTTCAATATAATCATGCACAACCAAACGCGGGGTAATAGAACCAGCAAAACCAACCGTTGCAAACATCGCATTAATTGTACCACCAGTCATATCCAAAGTTTTATTTATGTCCAGTATCGCCGGACCTGTTTCATCAGACGAAACAGATAACCCACCCAATGTCAAATTTGATACCCATAAATCACCCGTCGTAAAATTAGAAAACTTGCCGACATCGGCCAAATTAAATGTACCGGCAACTTCTATGTTTCTGGAATCACCCGACAAAACACCAGACACTGTCGCATTCATTATTTCCAGTGCTTCGTCTAATGTTATTCTGGTTTGAAAAATTACATTATCAGCCGCAACAACACCAACCGACATATTTTCATCGAACTGGGCTGACGACGCATTAAAAAACGATGCGTTTGTTATATCATGAAAGCCTAAATTTAACCCAGATAACATCGTTGCATCAAACGCATCATTTGATGGCAGTCGCCATAAATACAGTGAATTGTCTGTATTTACCGCCGTCGTTTCAACAATACCATTATCACTAAGCCCGAAATCCACCGCATCTGCATGCCACGCACCAAATGCACCGTATGCGCGGTTGTCTTCTATGAATCCCATGCTGTCGCCCCCCAGTGATACAATCTGACGCGTGCGCATAGGTGTTATTTCATCAGATGAAAAAACAATTACACCCTGTAAACTGGTACGACCGGTTGTATCGTTGGATTTCAAAACCCGCAATTGATATTCATCACCACGCGACGCAATATCAGCCGATAAACCATACGGGACTAAATCAGCAATATCTATACGCGTTATATTTCGCCCAACCGTACGCAGTAAATCGGTACGATTATCCATTATATACCGTTCCAACGCGCTTTGTATCCCAGACATCTGGCGTGTTATTGCAATGTTTTCTGCGCGTATTGCGACGCTTTCTTGGTACCTGAATATAAACGGCATTATGATTGCAGCCAGCGCAACACTCATCAATAATTCAACCAGCATGCTGCCGCGGTGCATGTTTTTTTCATTACAAAAAATATTTTTTAATATACTCATTGTTGCACATCCACAGGCATTGCTGACCGCCAATCGTCAGACATTATAACAGAAAATTCAGCCGCATTCGGTGCCGACGGCACTGTCGCACGGTCCAGATACAATTCTGTAAACCGCGGCGGTGTTAATGATGGAAATGTCCAATCGCCTATCTTTATCGGCGCAGTCGTTGACATCAATAATTCGCCAGATATTGTCAGACCAAAATTATCGTAAAACACGATTTCTTCGGTTGATAAATATGATGTGTTAACCGAATGCGCGGTTATACCAGTAAAAGCACTGATTGTACGCAACGCATCTGACTTTAACACAAAATTATTTCCGACATTAACAGAATTTACGATTGTTGCACGGTCTGTTATAATCTGGCCCGATGTTGTATATGTGTTGCCGTTTAATTTATCAGCGTAAATATTACGAAATCCTGAAATATCACCTGTTACACGCAAACTGCCAATTGCCGCATTTGTACCGTCCAGATTTGCACCTGATGAAAAATATAATGCCGACGCGTCAATCCCAGGTGTTTCAATAAACCTGGCCGCTGCATTTTGTATCTGGGCAGAATCTGCCAAAACGCCTGCGACATTATACACCTGGTTATTATTCATGTTCAAATCGCGTATCATAACATTCAAATTTTCTTCGCCTGATGCAGTACGATGCAGATATTTTGTTTTGTCTTCGCCGTTCAAATCACGCGAAATTTTATATATCAAATCCCCTGGTTGAAAGTCTGGTGCAGCAACTGCCCACGATGTACCATATGCAACGCCATCACTGCCCACAATCGCAGCATCAGAACCAATATGTCGCGCAATTTGTGCTGTACGCAAATCAGACTGGTCAAAATCAAACGACAAATAAATATCTGTCATTATTGCCCCACGCGCGGGATATTTATCAATAAACCCCGCCACTGGCATTTCAGATATTTGGTCCAGTTCTGAATCAGATAATTTTATCTGCGCCGTATCAGGCCAACTGTTTTGATTCAATCGCACAAAGTTTAATACATCGCCACGCAGTGCAATAATTTTATTTGCCATTGCGATATCGCGTAATGTGTTATTTGTATCTGAAATTTGATTGTATAAAAACGGTGTTGCCAGCGCAACAATCGCCAAAGCCATTAAAACTTCGGTCATACTGGCACCGCGTTGTGCGTCTGAAAAAAGTTTTCGTTTACATACAATCACTGCGACCATCCATTAAGCATTGTTTGGCATTTATACGCTGTTCCAGACGATTCCAAAACACATATTGGCATATAACATATTGCGCCAATGATTTTTGGTTATACCGAATATCTAAGTTATACCGAATATCTAAATCATTAATAATTGCGCGACAATCAACAGTTTTTGAATCGTCCGCGGTTGGACGCGACAGTATTTGGAACACAGAATTATCAACATTGTCCAACAACACATCTGGCAACACAGATGTACCCGCCGGACGAATATCAATTACAACCGCGCCTGATTCACCTTGGTTTAATGCATCTGATGTCTGGTCCCGCATTGTTATGTTTGATGCAGCAATATATCCTGTTTCAATTCCACTGCGCGGGGCGTATGTCAAATCATCTGGGTCAACATAAACATCTTGACCACGCGACGCATCGATATAAGAATCTATGTCCAAGCGTTCCACACTAAAATTTATATTTTCACTTAACACATCGCCACCAACATACCAATTCAGCGGACCATAAAAACTGGTTCGCCCTGCCGTCATTGAAAAATTAAACACTGCGGCTGTATTAGATGTAAAACTGCCCGTATCACCAAACAAAGACACAGTACGCGCGTTTATATCACCAACCAGCAATGTTCCGCGTGTCAGTGTTAATGCAGATTCACCAGATGCGCTTTGAAATACGCCACGGTCTGCAACCATAACATCAATTTTATTACGAACTTTGCGACCGTTTTCTGTGCCAAACAAAGATAAAGTCCCAAATTGTGCCGTATCAAATTGTCCGCTGCGCGCAAAAACATCGCCTGCATTATCAAAGACATATCCCCCCATATCCAAGTCTGTTAAAAAAGCGGTACTATCCAGGTTTGATTCATTCCTGCGTACAACATCTGAATAATAATCATCCAATGCCAAACCAACCAAAATCCCGTCATCTTGTACGGCGGCATAAAAACCAATTCGTCGCGCCAATTCAGCCAACTGGACATCAGACAAATCACCACCAGTTAACTGTAAATACGCACTGACGGATACTGCATCTTTACTGATTACCAACGATATATCTTGTCCCAACGCTGTTTTTGCAACAAAGCCCAATGGCAATCCGTACGGTTCCAACAAATCTGCAAAATCATTACCAGAAACAACAGTTGTACTATACGGCAAAACATTTGCATTTTCGCGCACAAAAATTCTGGCTGCTGTTTGTGCGACATCCACCTTTTGCGTGGTGGCATACATTTGTGCATCTGTATCGCGTGCCGCCAAACGCCGTGCAAAAAATGGGATAAAAGAAAATATCAATGCCAACGCCAGCAAAGCCTGTAATAAAAAATTTCCATTTTGACTTTGCCTTGGCACTGCGATATCCCCCCTGTTTGATTTTTACATAAAAATGTTAGCAACTGAAAAAAAATATTGCAATCAGTTTTAAGATGTTTTATTATCAAGCATGTTGAATAAACATATAGCGTAAAGGCTATGCAGTAAAATTTCCTGTTTACAAAAGAAGAAAGATGCAAAATAAAAAAAACCAATCATCTGTTGGAATGATGATTCAGCGTTGCCACAAATGGCGGCAAAAAAGAAAACAATATATGGACCAGGCGCGTCAAACAACAGACGAAATTGAACGCGAACGCTTGATGCAGGCGGCAGAACACTATGGCCGCATTGTCAACGCAGAACAAGGGCGCATTGATTCTACGCGCGACCCACGGGATAAATCTGCAACATTGGACGAACCAATCGCAGATGCAACCGACAGCACAGATGGCAGCGATGACGAAGAAACATCATTCCCAGAATTTATTACCGATGTTAAATAAAAATATCGCGACATTGTTGTACTTTAATTGTTGAAATTTTAATGTGTTTTGCTATGCTTTTCCCAAAAAGGAAGCATCAGCATGGACAATAATTACACAGTTTTAGCACGCAAGTATCGCAGCCAAGATTTTCAATCTCTTATCGGTCAAGATGTACTGGTAAAAACATTAACAACCGCAATTAATACCGGTCGCATCGCGCACGCATATATATTTACTGGGATTCGTGGAACCGGCAAAACCAGTACCGCGCGTATTTTGGCCAAGGCATTAAACTGCTTGTCATCTGACAGACCAACCGCAACACCATGCGGGGTATGCGAAAACTGTCGCGCAATTGCCGCCGGTCAACATATTGATGTTATGGAAATCGATGCCGCATCACACACTGGTGTGGATAACATGCGCGATATTCTGGATGCAGCACAGTATCGTCCAACAAACGGTCGATACAAAGTGTATATTATTGACGAAGTACACATGCTGTCTAACAGTGCATTTAACGCATTATTAAAAACCCTGGAAGAACCACCAGCACATGTTATATTTATACTTGCCACCACAGAAATTCGCCGCGTTCCAGTTACAATATTATCCAGATGTCAACGCTTTGACTTAGTTCGTGTGCCGGTTGAAACATTAAAAAAACATTTCGCATGGATTGCAGAACAAGAAAAAGTCGAACTTAGCGATGCCGCAAACGAATTATTGGCGCGCGCCGCAGATGGTTCTGTACGCGACGGTTTGTCTTTACTGGACCAAGCAATCGCACAAACCGGCGGTCATGTTGATGAAAAATCTGTACTGGACATGTTAAAACGCGCAGACCGCGGGGTCGTGGTTGATTTTATGGAAACATTATTGTCTGGCGATACTGCTGCGGCAATTGCACGCGCTGATGAAATTTATACCAACGGTGCTGATTTAACAATGTTGTTAAATGACATGATGGAATGGACACACTGGGCAACGCGTATGCACCCAGCACTGCATGCAGGCGACACAAACAATTCCCCATACACCGCCGACCAACGCGAACAAATGCGCAAAATTGACGCACGCGTATCATTAAATACCCTGTCCAGAATATGGCAGGTTATGGTTGCAGCTGTGCCAGAAATGCAAACTTCGTCTAATCAAAAACAATGCTTTGATATGTTGATAATTCGTTTAATACATATCGCAGATATGCCGTCTGTGGCAGAAATATTAACCAAGACACCCAATGCCACACCGCACCCCAGTGCACCGGCCCAGTCAACAACACAACAACCACAAACGCAAAAAATTACAACCGCCGATGAATTAGCTGCTGCGTTAAAGGCATCAAAAGAAATTCTGTTATATTCATATTATACAGATAATATAGAGGTATCAGAGATAACAGACGAACACTTGAAATACTTTGACCGCCGTGGCGATGCAGATTTTGCACCGAAACTGGCGGCATGGTTAAATAAAAAGACCGGCCATACTTGGTCATTGGAACGCATTGCAGAATCACAACATGCGCATACTATAACCGAACAAAAACAAGAAGAATTAGAATCTGACCCAATGGTTGCCAGCGCAATGGATTTGTTCGCAGATGCAGAAATCGTCGGAATAAAATAAATAATACCGGGGGGATAGATTATGAAACAAGAATATGGTGCATCTTTGGTTGAAATTGTCGGGGTACTGGCAATCGCTGGATTGATAAGTGGTGCCGCTATTGGTATGTACAATGTTATTCGCAACAATCAAATGCGAAAAATCGCATCTGTGGAACTGGAACAAATTGCAAAAGATACACGCATGCTGATGGAAATGCGCGGTGATTATACCGGTGTATCTGTTGAATATTTGGTATCTGCGGGTGCATTGACAAATAATCACGCACCAATTGGTGGCGACGATTGGTCGGTCAGCGCAATTGATGGTGGTGCCGGATTTTCTATTAACCTAACCGCGCTGACCCAGGGCGAATGCGATTACTTTGCCGCAACACCTGTAAAATGGGCAACGCGGGTATTAATTAACGGATTTGAAACAAATGCCGCAAATTGTTTCAAGACAGATACTAATATGGTTTCTTTTATTGTTGAATAATAAATGGATATAAAAAAAATTTATTTTGTCAGTTTGTTTTTGTTGGCGGGATGCGTAACATACCACAGCCCAGACCGTACAATGTGGCCAACATATTTGCGCGGTGCCAGTTTTACAGATATGACAGAAACTGCGCGTATTGCAAAACGCCCCGTATATATGGGTGCCGGCGGAAAATTAATCAGTTCTATTGATGCGCCTGCATCTATGGACTATGGCGATAAAACACAAAACGAAACCGCCATCAGTGTTAACTATATGGCGAACTTAGAATATGAATTATATGATGCTTTGCGCAAGCCTGGAATTTCTGTTCAACGCGCTGGTACAGATGTTGTTATTATATTGGTGCGCGACGCAATTATGGAATTAAATGTTGGTGATATATCACCCGATGGCGCAGATACATTAAAAACAATTTCACGCATTCTGAAAAAATACGACGCAACATTTATGGAAATTGCCGGATATACCGACGCAATGGCCAGTGCCCAAGCCAACGCACTGTCATTGGATATGGCACAACGCGTTGGTGTGTTTTTATCCCAGCATGGAATAAATACCGCCCGTATGTTTATTGTCGGACGCGGTGCGGCGCGCCCAATTGCCGCCCAAGATGATATCGGTCGTCTGACCAACAGACGCGTTGAAATCCGCCTGGTGCCAGCACGATAAAAACAAGAATAAGTTTCACTTTCATTTTCAAAAAATTGTTGTTATACTAAACCTTAGAACTTTAACAAAAGGATGGAAATTATGGCAAATAAAGCACCAGCCAATCCGGCTGTAAAAAAATATGTCAAGACTGGTATAATTGCTGCCATTGTTGTGGCGGTGGCGGCAATTGGTATATGGGCGGTATCCGCGGTCAGCAATCGTGGTGGTGCCACCGTCGAAGAAGCAATGGCCGTCGTTACCCCAGATGCTGCAAATGCTGCAGATTTGCGTATCGCAGTAATTCGTATGGACGCAATTCAAAATGATGCGGCTGTATTGAAAGACTTGGCGGCACAACGCGCAAAATACGAAGAAACACTGCGTAAAGAACTGGAAACCAGACAAAAAGAATTAGAAGCAGAAAAAGAAGAAATTGAAAAATCCCAAGATGTTTTATCACGCGATGCGCTGCAACGCAGAATTGTTGACTATCAAAACCGCGTTACAGAATTACAACGCGATTTAACAGAACGCGCACAAAGCGTTGAAATCGCATTTCAAAAGGCGTTAAATGAAGTCCAAACAAAACACTTGGACCCTGTTATCGAAGGCATTATTGCCAAGAAAAATTTGGCAATGGTAATTGATGGACGCTTTGCCCGTATCGGCGCAACCGCCACAAACTTGGATATTACAAACGAAGTAATTGCCGCGTTGGATAAAAAAGTATCCAAGGTAAAAATGGATACTCCCCAGGGTTTCTAAAACAAAACATAAAATAAAAAGCACCGCTGTATGCGGTGTTTTTTATTATCAATATTCTGCTTTTAATTTGAAAAAAATCAGGTATAATCCGGGCATGTTAAATAAAATAAAATCTTGGCTGGCACCGACGGCCACACAAACCACAGCCGGTGAATTGGCCGAAAAATTCGGTCTGGAATTACGCGGAAATCCGCAAACTGTTGTGCGCGGTGTTGCACCAATTGCAGATGCAAAACCGGGACAACTGGCGTTTTATTCGACGGAACAAAACAGTGCAGCATTCAAAATCCTGCCAATAAGTGTATTGAAAAATACGCGCGCCAGTGTGATATTGGTTCAACCAGAACATATATCTGATGCACCCGATGGCGCAACATTGTTAATCACAGATACCCCGCGTGGAAATATTGTTAAAATATTGGGGGAAATTTATCGCGAACCACCGCGACGCGGTATCAGTCGTCATGCTTATATTGAACGCGGCGTGTTTTTCCGTAATCGTGCAACTAATTATGTCGGGCAATACGCAACCATTGAACGCGGGGCAGTTATTGAACCAGATGTAAAAATATACCCAGGTGCATATATCGGTAAAAATGTTAATATTGGACGCGGTACAATTATTCAAACGGGTGCGCATATTGAAAACGCCACAATCGGTTCAGAATGCGTTATAAACGCTGGTGCCGTTATTGGCAAAGACGGTTTCGGTTATACCCGTCAAAACGGGCATAATATATTTATTCCGCATGTTGGACGCGTTATAATTGGCAATCGTGTATCAATTGGCGCAAATACATGTATTGACCGCGGCGCAATGACCGATACACAAATTGGCGACGGGACCAAGATTGATAATCTATGCCAAATCGCACATGGTGTTATTGTTGGGCGCGAATGCTTTTTGGCATCTGGTGTCGGATTGGCCGGCGGCGTTGTTGTTGGCGACCGCGCATTATTGGCCGGTCAAGTTGGTGTTGCAAACGGTGTACACATTGGTCATGATGCCGAAGTTGGCGCACACAGCGGCGTTTTCAGAAATGTACCAGATGGCGCGCGTCACATGGGATATCCGGCGGGACCGGGGACAGAATTTATGCGCCACTATGCGTGGCTGCGCAAAAATGTAAAAAATTAACCAAAGGGGCTTTTATAATGATTGATGCAAAAGGCATTGAGAAAGTAATTCCACATCGTGGCGCGATGCGTCTGGTGGATGAAATTCGCGAATATAATGAATCCAGCGGTGTCGGTATTAAATATGTTCGTGATGATGAATTTTGGTGCAGTGGGCATTTTCCTGGGAACCCAATTATGCCCGGCGTATTGATTATAGAAGCATTGGCACAAACTGCATGCTTTATTGCACTGAAACACATCGGACAAGACAATGGTAAAACATTGGGCTATTTCACAACGATGGAAAAAATTAAGTTTTCACACATGGTGCACCCTGGCGATGTGCTGGAACTGCATGTGGAACTGGTTTCATCAAAAATGCGTTTATATAAATTTCACGGTATCGCAATGGTCAGCGGCAAAAAAGTGTCCGAGGCAACATTTACCGCAATCTTGGATACCCATGAAAATAAATAAATATTAGTATAAAAAATCCCGCGTTTGCGGGATTTTTTTTATATCTTTTTTTGTTATTGTTGTAATCCAGATACAGCACCTTGGATTCTGTTCATACTGGCAGTATCTGCCAATGCGGCTGCAATTGTATACGCAGATTCCAAATCATTACGCGCCGCCGCAGTGTTTCCCAACGCTAAATTCAATGCCGCAGATTTTTCAAAATACGCCATTGCGTTGCTGGATAAACTTTCGCGTCCTTGGGTTGTTGTTGCGCCCTGGATTTGTTCAGATATAACACGAATCGCGGATGCATAATCGTTTATTGCATCGGCATAATTGCCAATTGCAGTATATGCTTCGGCGCGTTCAGCATACACAGATGGATTAACCACACCATCTGGGCGCGCCAAAGAATTTGTATAGTCTGCGATTGCACCCTGCCAATTTTTCAGCCATAAATTTAACTGACCGCGCTTGGCATATAAATCACGCATTTGCAAAATGTTTGTTGGGTTGGCTGTTTCCGCCGCCAACGCGTTATTTATATCATTCAGTGCAGACGCATAATCTTCTATGCGTGTATTTAACAACGCACGGTCATAATAGGCAACCGCATTTACCGGGTCGCGTTCTATGGCACTGTTAAAATCGTTCAGCGCACTTCTGTAATCAGAAATTTGCATATACGCTTCGCCACGCAAGATATACGCATCTGTCCCAGCATCTGATTCGATTGCCGCAGTTAAATCAGCAATTGCCCCGTTAACATCACCAGCAATTAATTTATCACGACCACTGTTGTAATAATCTGTTGGTTGTAATAATGCTTCTTCGGTAATTTCAACATTATTTGCGGTTGGTGCCACAGTTGTTATTGTTCCATGACTGCGTCCCAAGATATAAAATGTTGCCGCAATAAAGAATAATATTATAAACCAATAAAAATAAATTGATAAAGAACCACCATTAACCTTGGTCTGTTTATCATTACGAACATCTGTGGCAACCGTCTTTGGCGGCCGACCGACCCGTTTCTTGACAGAAGTATTCTTTCTGGCGGTATTTTTTTTCATGCTAAAACTCCCTTCCCTAGTTATTATTTAGATTCTAGATACTTTTTACCAGCGCGTCAACCGTTTTCTGCGATATTTTGCGAACTTTACCAACGGACAGATTTCCCAAACGCACCACACCAAACGATATGCGATGCAGTTTTACAACCGGACACCCGCATGCCCCCAGCACAATACGAACTTCGTTCTTTTTACCTTCGTCAACAATAACGCGCAGCACATTATCGGCAACGCGTGATATTTCCATTGGTCGATAATGCACCCCGTCAACCGTCAATCCGCGGCGTGCCCGATTTATTCCATCGTTGTTTATATTGGACACTGTTGCAATATATTCGCGTGGTATGTGTGATGACGGCAGTGTTAATTTACGCGCTAAATCCCCGTCATTGGTCAGTAATAATAAACCGGTTGTTTTATAATCCAGTCGTCCAACATATTTCAAATTTCTGTATTGTGGCGGGATACAATCATATATTGTTCGCCGTCCTGATGGGTCATGCGTGGTTGTCATTGTGTTTACAGGTTTATGAAACGCGTATAGTTCCGTATTACTGCGTGGGCGTACAATTTTACCGTTTACCATAACAGAATCAGACGCATCAACAAAAAACACCGGCGTTTTAATTACTGCGCCATTTACAGAAACACAACCGCGGGCAATTAAATCTTCGGCGGCGCGGCGCGATGCAATACCTGAATCAGAAATAAATTTTGCAATTCTGGTTTTCATTCTGTAATCCGACTGATTGCAATTGCTGCGGCCAATTCAGCGCGTAAAATCGTTTTTCCTAAACTGATACCAATTGCCCCTGATGAATCCAGCGCAGAAAATTCCGCATCTGAAAAGCCGCCTTCGGGACCAACCAGAACAAATCTGGCATTGCGGGCAGAATTAGGAATTTCTGCGCCGTACGCTGCGCGTTCGTCCGCAAAAACAATTTGTGATAAATCCAGTTCTGAAAATTTCTGGGGCGGCAACAGCAATGGCACACTGTTGCGACCCGATTGTTCAGCAGATTCTGTAATAATTTTTTGCATGCGCGACCAATTAATATGCAATGCAACCGTATGGTCAGTTATTACCGGATGAAACGCTGCAACACCCATCTGGGTTGCCATATTTAACAAATCATCTGTGCGTTTAATCGGTGCAAACATCAATGTTATATTACCCGATGGGTCTGCCCGACCAGTATCATCACCCACAGAAATACTGTGCCCGTCATCAGACAAAGACGCGTAAAATTCATGTCCGCCGCCAAATGCCAAGAAATCGCGCCGGCGCATAACGCGCGACAAATAGTGCGACACATCAGATTGTGCCGGAATAACAAGTCCAGACCGGATATTATCGCCCAAAAAAACGCGCGGGATATTTTTCATAAAGTTTTTTATTTCCTGATTTATAATCGGGTAAAAATCTGATATAATCATAACACAATGGTTGAAAAGTTCAAGATTTTATCCGCCGGGGGCAAAGGCAAAGGACTGAATATATTTAAGTCCAGTGCATACAAAGAAAGTCTGCGTACACCAATGGCATCGCTGTTTTGGTCATTGCGGTGGGTAATTGGGATATGGTTGGTATGTGCGGTTGCATTTGCTGCATCATTTATAATTGAACATATATGGCGTTATGGGTGGTCGCCGGCAACTGCGCATTGGATATCAATATATTTACACAATATGCTGACCAGTTGCGGTATGTCTGTTATTGCAGAGGTTCCTGCCTGGCTGGGCCGCACAATGCTGCGCACAGATTTTGCATGTATGGTACCGCTGTTGCCGATTATTGCATACTTCTTTATGGCCGACAGCACACTGGTCAAAGAATTTAACCCGTACGGCAACGATAAATTTGACGATAAATCTTCTAACAAGGCATCCAAAGAAGATATTGAAAAAATGGGCTTGTTAAAGGGTTTTATGATTGTTCTGGGGTATTTCAAGAAAAAGCCATTAATGATGAACGAATGTTTGTCCGCATTGTGCTTGGCACCCCCGGGGACCGGTAAAACCCAAGGCGTTGTATTGCCAACAATTTTTGAATGCACAAATGTTTCAATGATTGTCAACGACCCAAAGCCAGAATTATATCAACAATCATCGGCGTACCGTTCAACCATTGGACCGGTGTTTATTATGAACTGGGCGGGGCAAGACGACCCCGAACGCGGAATATACTATCCATCGTGGAATCCGCTGTCGCCGGAACATGTGCCATTTAACCAAGAACAACGCGATTTGTATGTTGATTCTATATGCAATGTTTTAATTGCAGATAAAACATCTTCATCAGCAGACCCACATTGGACAATTTCTGGGCGGGCGGCACTGTCTGGACTGATTCAATTTATGCTGTCCAAGGTAGAACGCGCCAAGGCCGACGATTATTTCTATGCCCGTATAACATCTGGCACTTTTAACGCCGAAGATGCGGCTGTATTGGGGGATTATTACCTGTCTATGATAAACGACCCGAATGCGTATGCGGCATTGGCGTTATTGCAACGCGGCGAATTAAACGCAATGAATTATGTCCATGTTGGCACATGGAATGGTATACCAGACGCATGGCGTGGTCATGAAGCATCATTGTCTATGATTCTAGACTGGATTAACGCCAGCCAAATTAATATCGGACAGCAAATGGAAGAACGCCGTCGTCAAGGCGACCAAATGGTTATGATGGCTGACCCTTTGCATGATTTGTTTATGTCCGCAGTTGATGAAGCGCGCCAATTTGCCTATGCACATCGCGCAGTTTTAGAATTAACGCAACTGGCAAATACACCAGATAAAGAACGCGGTTCTATTCTTTCAACTGTTATGGCTGGGCTATCTATATTCCGTAATGCCGCCGTTCGCAATCGTACCAGTCATTCTGATTTTCATTTTGCAGACCTGCGCGGACTGCGCGACCCGCGTGATGGCAAAATAAAACCCGTAACGGTTTATCTGTCCATCAACATGGTTGATGCCGAAGCCTTAAACCCGATTACCGGTATATTTATTGAATTGATGACTAATTTCTTGCTGTCAAATCCACCCGAAGGAATACACGCCGGCGAACGACTGGGACCATATCCAGTGCTGTTTGTATTGGACGAAATGCCAAAAATGAAAAAATTACAGGCTGTAATCCAGGGCCCAGATTTAGGACGCGGACAGCAAGTGTCTTACTTGATTATCGGTCAAGATATACACCAAATCCAAGAAAAATACGGTCCAGATGCGGCATCAACAATTATATCAACCACTGCGGCCAAGATTGTATTACGACAAAATGACCCAGATACTGCAACACGGTTTTCTGAAATGATGGGTCAGAAAATAAAAATCAAAATGGTCAAGGGTCCAGACGGTAAAGAAAAAGAAGAAAAGTCAGAAGAATTACTATACACACCAATGGACATTATGAAACTGGACGATAAAAAACAACTGGTTATATTCCAGGGTTGGTACCATCGTCCGATTGAGGCTGACAAACAACTGGCGCTTAATGACCCACGACTGTCTGCATATCGTGCCATGGGCGCATGCAGTCCGTTGCCTGAATTTTTAATACCGTTGCATCATGCCATATTGGGATATTCTGGAACCCCAAAAATGTATATTCCACAAACCAAAGAAATTAAAGAACTGGAACCAATACAAAAATAAAAAACATATAATTTTTTTAGGCACGACGATATTGCTTAAAAACTTATCCGTAATCCTGCTGCCCAAAATGGTGTTTGGGTTGTCAGCCCCCCAGACAGCCATAAATCTATGTTTTCGCTGTATTTATAACGAAATGATGCAATTGCAGTATGGTCTATATAGCCCGCAATATCATGATGCCATATATCTGTATCAGAAAAAATGTATGTTAATGACAGACTGTAATTCAAAATATCATAACTGACCCCTGCGCCCGCTGCAACACCATCAGACGCGCGACCAATTGGATTTTCGTCATAAATCAATCGCCCTGTTATACCAAACATCCAACTGTTATATTGCACATTAACACCACCAGAAATCTGGGTCCGCCAATCAGCCGTCACACGCGGGGTATACGCGTCTGTTCTGTATCCATCTGGACGCGACATAAACGACGCACCAAATGCGTATGCTGTCTTGATTTTCCCAGATGGCTGACGAATTTTTATTCCAAAATCTGTTGCGTAATCATAATGATGTGATAACCCAGATACTGATAACCCATATTGCACCCCATGAATTGGTATGCTGGCAATATTTATACGCGGTGCACTGCGCCCTGTGGTTAATGTAGTATCTGATATAACCGGTCCATCTGGGGTAATTTTTTTATAAAATAACGGCTTATCATTCACGCGCAGTCCGCCAACATCCGGCAATCCAACCCCCAGTTTACGCGCAATAGAATCTGTTAACCCAATTTCCAGGCGACCAATTTTATTATTCTGCCAGTATGCAAACGCTTCACGAAAAAATTTATTTTCATCAACCGCGGCGGCATCCAGCGCATATACTGCGCCGATTGAATTTATGCCGTCAAATTTATATGCCGCTGCTGCGCGCACGCGCCAATCGCCGATAAATTCAGGCGTGTCAAAATCTGGTTCCAACAAGCCTGCTGTTCCATAACCTGTTAAATCAAAAGAAAAATCATCAGAAGAATATTTTAATTCAACCGCTGATGCAGGTGTTCCTGTTAAAAACACAAACCATAAAAATTGTGCCCACAAAATCGGACGCATAAAGTTTTTCATATTATTGTTAATCCTGGGTTTCTTTTAATATTGCATCACGCAATTTATTGTATGCGCGTTCTTCTATTTGACGGACGCGTTCGCGTGATATTCCATATTTTTGAGACAGCGATTCCAATGTCGCCACTGGGTCTGACAATCGGCGTGCGCGTAATATCTCGCGGTCGCGTTCCGGCAATTTTTCCAGATTTTTTCGCAACAGTTCATATCCACGACGACGAAATTCAATCTGTTCCAAGTCTGATTCTATGCCATCGCTGTTATCTGACATATTTGACAATACATCTTGGGTATCGTCATCAGAATGCACCGGCGCATTCAATGAAACATCACGCGCAGACATACGCGTCGACATGCGACGAACATCATTTTCTGGGACATTCAAATAATCTGCAATTTGTCGTGTTTGGTCATCAGATAAATTGCTGTCCATAATTCCCAGTGCGCGCTTTGCCCGCGCCAGATTAAAGAACACGCGCTTTTGATTTGCAGATGTACCAATTTTTACAATTGACCAGTTTTGCAATATTGTTTCATATATTTCTGCGCGAATCCAAAACATCGCGTATGTAGAAAACCGAAAGCCTTTTTCTGGGTCAAATTTTTGCAACGCCTGCATCAGCCCCATATTACCACTGGCAATTAATTCACCAAATGGAACACCATAGTTGCGAAAGTCATACGCCACAGAAACGACCATGCGCAAATGACTGGCAACTAATTTTTCTGCGGCAACTTTATCGCCTGATTTTGCCCATCTGGTTGCGTATTCATATTCTTCTTGGGCAGACAAAATCGGAAATTTTTGTATATTTTGAATATACTGGGTCAGACTGGTTTCGTCATTTACCCCGCGTGCTGCAACCAGACTTTGATTTTGTACAACCGGTAAAGCGTTCTTGATTTGCTTTTTCATAACTTTTATAGTATAGCAATAAAATATGATTTATCAAGACACCATGTAATCACAGGAGATTTTTCCATGGCATCAATTCTGGAACGAAACAAAAATTTGACACAAAAAAAGAAAACACGCGAAGATTACGCCGAAGACGCACTGTACCGCGAAGTATGGGAAGAAGTTAATAATGAAAAAACTATGGCGTTTGTAAAAAAATACTCGCGCTATATCATCGCGGGCGCGCTGGTTATACTGATTGCGGCAACTGCAATAACTATTGGCGTGCGGACATACCGCGCACATAAAATCGCGGTGGCTGAAACATACGAAACCGCCGCATTGAAAATGGATGCAGATATGCTGAACGCGGTTGCCGAAAATGCCGGTGGCGCAACAGCGGACTTGGCGTTATTTCAATCGTATATGCTGGATGGTGATATAACAAAGCTGGAACGATTGGCAACAAACGGCGATACGCGCGATTTCCGTGATTTAGCGCGACTGCACATTGTCGGTTTGCGCGGGGATGATATGACCGCAGACGAAGTCGAAAAATATTTGTCGCCACTGAATACAAAAAAATCACCATATTATTACACCGGCATGCTGACTGTCGCACAAAAATATCTATCTGACGGCGACCGCGAAAATGCAAATAAATGGCTGGACATTATTATAAATGACGCAGATGCGCCGGCAACAATTTCTGCCGCAGCCCAGGCATTGCGATAAAACAACACAGGAATAACAAATGCGAAAAATTGCTGCGATAATATCTTGTTTGGCGTTATTGGGCGCATGCGCTGAACATGACCCGATTTTACCGGGCGAACGAACACCAATATTTACCGGCAATGATTTCAAGATGCTGGATTCAAATGTACCGAATTTGCCCGACGAAATCGCCAAAATTACCCCAGCAGATTGCCCATATACCCAAGATTCTGAAAATGTTATCTGGGACGGCGACAGAAAAATTTTTAGTGGATTCCCAACAAAAAATTCTGTGGCAAGTAAACAAACCCCTGTGTGCAGTGGAAATTATGTTTATGCAGGACTGACCACAGGCGAACTGGTCAAGGTTAATCCAAAAAATCGCAAAATTATCTGGATTGCTGATATTTTCCGTGCCAGCAATATGACCGGTGGTGCATCTATACTGGACATAATTGCACCAATTGTCGTGCGCGGTAATGCGGTATATGCCGGTGGATTGGGTGATGCGTTTTGTCGCATAGATGCCACATCGGGCGCAATTAAATGGTGCGATTGGATTGGTACCGCGGTGCCGTTTATAGTATCAGAAAACATCGCCTTTGTTGTGGGTACAGACGATTACCTGTACGCAATCAGAACATCTGATGGTGCGGTCTATTGGCGCACGGCAATTGAAACACAATCTGCACCGATATACGCCGATAAAATCATAACTGTTGGTCGGCAACAAATAAATGCTGAAACTGGTGAAATAATTACAAAATAAAAAATCCCGCAAACTGCGGGATTTTTTGAATCTTTGTTTATAATTTTATAACAAACATGCTAATGTCGCACTGGTATTTTTCAACATAAACCACCCAATACGATAATCTGTGGCGTATACAGTTGCCAAAAATAATGCCAATATGCCAATTACAATTATAACATTACTGCGCTTGCCACGCATGCAATACAACGCAATGTTATAAAACAAGAATAACACATACGCATCAACCAACAGACTGATAATCCATATTGATACGCAATTAAACGCCAGCGCGTTCAGCACCAACACAACCGGATATACGAAAAATACAGATGCCAAGCCCTTTATCGCAATTTCCCAGTCGCGTTCACCGCCGGTAATTTCAGAAACCAGCATCAGCAAACCGCCCATAACAAACAGCAGTGCCACCGCCAATACCGGAACAATTATAATCGCCGTAAATACCGCACCAATTGTAATTGTTGCCCCCCCGATTAAACGCAACAATAACACCAAACAGCCACCAATCAGACCGTATATGAATGCTTTTAACATAGCCTCTTCCATATTGCCGTCGGCAACGATTTTTGTGAAATAGCGTTTAGGATTTATCAAGAGGTCTTTTATTCGCATCAGACCTTTTTTAATTCTTTCCATTTGTACCCCCATTTGATTATTTATATTTTTGCTTTATAATTAAAAAAAATCAATGGAAAAAATTATGTTAAAGATTGTAATTGCGGGCCGGCCAAATACCGGCAAATCCACATTGTTTAATGCGCTGACCGGAACGCGCGATGCACTGGTACACGACCGACCGGGCGTTACGCGCGATACTATTACCGGCGTAATGCGTGCGCGCAATGCGACACTGTTTGATACCGCTGGATTGGAAAATGCCAGGACTGGTATTGCGGCAAATTCTACGGCAATGGCATTAAATGAAATTGCTGATGCAGATGCGGTTTTATTTGTCGTTGATGGTCGTGTCGGATTAACCAGCGCAGATATAGAATGGGCACGCATGGTGCGCCGTAAAACATCTGCACCGGTATTATTATTAGTAAACAAGTCTGAATCAGGTCGGCGTATGGCTGATATTCATGAATTTTATAAACTGGGGTTCGGCGAACCAATTATGATTTCAGCAGAACACAAGGTTGGTTTTGAACAAATATATGAATTTCTGGATAAAATCGCACCAGATAATAAAAATAATGCGGAAAAATCAGATACACCCCAGAAATTAAAGATTGCAATAATGGGTCAACCAAATGTCGGAAAATCTACATTGGTTAATCGCGTATTGGGTCAAACCAGACAAATTGTTATGGATGCCCCTGGGATAACACGCGATACAGTTAAAATACCTGCAAATTTTTATGGTCGCGATATCATTTTGATGGATACCGCCGGTCTGCGCCGCAAATCAGGCGTTCAGGACGATGTTGAAACACTGTCTGCATTAAAATCATTGGATGCCATTGACAAGGCTGATGTTGTCATATTGGTTGTTGACGCAACCAGAAATATTGAAAACCAGGCATTGGGGATTGCGTCGCGTGTATATGATGCCGGTAAAATATTATGCGTAGCATTGAACAAATGGGATTTAGTAGAACCAGAAATTCGCGATGAAAAACTGTTAAAGTTAAAGCATCAATTCAGTAATTCTTTTCATCAAATAATACGACCGATGATATATGCCATTTCTGCCGAAACCGGCAGCGGCGTTCGCAATATGTTCCGCCGAATATATGAACAATGGGATATATCAAATACTGATGCACCAACCAGTCTGATAAACAGAATTGTTGAAAAATTGGTTGATGCACGCCAGCCGCCAATGTCGCGACTGAAACGCCCAATGAAAATAAAATTCGCGCGCCAAACAGGGCGACATCCAATGAAAATTACAATTAATGTTGGTGGTGCGTCCGATATACCAGAATCATATACACGATATTTGCGTCGTGGATTGGCGGGTGAACTGCATTGGGAACATTTGCCCGTTGTTATTGAATATAAAAAAGACGACAATCCGTTTGATACAAAATAAAGTCCGCCAAAATGGCGGATTTTATTTTGTTATGTCAATTTATAACTTGGCGCGTATTTCTTGCACTTCATAGCATTCAACACGGTCGCCCTCTTTCAAGTCGTTATATTTATCAAACGACATACCAAATTCAACGCCCGCGCCGGATACTTCGCGCACTTCGTTCTTTTCACGACGCAGTTCACCAATTTTACCGTCATAAATAACAACATTATCACGCAGCAAACGGACAAACGCGTCTTTCTTGATTACACCTTCGCTGATGCGGCACCCAGCAACACGAACACCTTTGCCAACAGTAAACAATGCAATAACATCGGCATATCCGATAAAGTTTTCTTTTCTTTCTGGTGCTAGCTTGCCAGCCAATATTTCTTTGACTTCGTCCGTGATGCGATATACAACACTGTGATAGCGAATATCAACACCATTTGCACGCGCCATGTCGCGCACCATTGCGTCCGCCCGTACATTAAACGCAATTATTATTGCCCCAGATGCCGCCGCCAAGCGAATATCCCCTTCGGTAATTTGACCAACACCTGCGGACAAGATATTCACACCAACTTTATCTGTGTTGATGCCACGCAACATATCTGTAATTGCCTCTACACTGCCTTGGACATCGGCACGCAGAACAACCGGCAATACCAATTTTTTATTTTCATCACGACGCGCAAATAATTCTTGCAGCGACGAACGCTTTACTGCGTTGGCTTTATCACGCGCCTGTTGTGTGCGATATGCGGCAACTTCGCGGGCCTGGGCTTCTGTTTCCATAACCCGCAATTCATCCCCCGCATTCGGCACAGAATCCAACCCCAGAACAACCACTGGTTGTCCGGGCTTAACCGATTTTATGCGTTCACCGGCCGAATTAATTAATCCGCGCACACGACCAAATGTTTCACCAACAACAAAAACATCGCCAATTTCTAATGTGCCTTGACGCATTAATACAGTTGCCACCGCCCCCAGTCCGCGTTCCATTTTAGATTCCACAACATACGCCGCTGCTGGCATATCTGGGTCTGCGCGTAAATCCATAATGCCGGCTTGTAATAAGATAGCGTCTTCTAGTTTTTCCAGACCAATATGTTTTGTCGCAGAAATTTCGACACACTGTACATCGCCACCCAGTTCTTCTACTTGAACTTCTTGTTGCAACAGGTCCGTCTTGACGCGTTGCGGGTCTGCATCTGGTAAATCAATTTTGTTAATTGCAACAATAAACGGAACATTTGCCGCACGAATATGATTTATCGCTTCGACAGTTTGCGGCATAATAGAATCATTTGCGGCAACAACCAATACAACAATATCTGCCAGTTGTGCACCACGCGCACGCATTGCTGTAAATGTTTCATGACCGGGGGTATCCAAAAATGTTATCATTGCCCCAGATTTTGTTTTAACCTCGTACGCAGAAACATGCTGGGTTATACCGCCGGCTTCGCGGGCAGCAACATTTGCATGACGAAACGCGTCCAGCAAAGATGTTTTACCATGGTCAACATGCCCAACAACTGTTACAACCGGTGGACGCGGCTGCATGTGTTCTGGGTCTGGTTTGCGTTCCAACTGGTCTGCATACGGTTTAACATCAACGCGTTTTACCTTGGCACCAAATTCGCCCGCAATCAATTCAGCAGTATCGGCATCAATCGTTTGATTCTGCGATGCCATCATGCCCATTTCCATCAACTTTTTAATAACATTGCCGACTTTTTCCGCCATGGCGGCCGCTAAATCTTTGACGGTTATCGTATCGCCCAGATTGACAACATGTTCAACCTTTTGCGGGGCGGTAAATACCGCACGCGCCTTTTCACGAAAACGCTTTAACGACGCTTCGGACCGACGACGATTTGCACCGCGCAGTCCGATTTCTTCATCGTCATCGTCGCCGCCAATAATAATATCGTGCAAAGATATTTTTCCCGCCTTTTTGAAATCTTTTTTTGAATTAGCAAATTTTGATGGCCGCATATCTTCGTCATCGCGATTAAATTTGCCGCGGGATGCAGGTTGTGAAAATTGTTTTTTTGTTGTGGCGACATTTTTTTCTTCTGCATCAGGTGTTGCGGTAGCATTTGCCCCATCACGCGCAGCCAACTGTTCACGCACCTGTTCATATTCACGACTTTCGCGTGCAATTTCTGCTTCGCGTGCGACGCGCTGTGCTTCTTCTTCGGCAACGCGCTTTTTCCGTTCTTCTTCACGGGCGCGCGCCGCCGCCAGAACTGCCCGCAATTTTTCATCTGCGGCACTGCGTGGCGTATCAGGCTTTACCGGTTCTTCGCGTAATTCCTTGCTGCCGGGTGCGACAACACGACGACGGCGTTCGACGAACACCGCATCGCCCTTTTTACTTTGCACCGCATCAATAGTTACAGATTTTCCAAGTGTTAATGTCGCCATATTTTTACCTTTATCCAGACTGCGAATTTGAACTTAGTCTTCGCCCTGGGTTATGCCATACGCCAATTCGCGTGCCTTCATAATGACACGACCGGCCAGACGCGGACTCATCGTATCTTCGCCCAAGATTTCAATTAATTCATCTGTGGACAAATCTGCCAAATCATCCAATGATTTTATGCCTGCTTTGCCCAACTGCATTATAATCGGGCGTTTGATAAAATCAAAGTTCAACAAGTCATCTTGCATACCCAACTGGTGTCCAGCATCTTTGTAGTCTTGTTCTTGTTTAGTTAAATATGCCTTGGCACGATTTTGTAATTCTGTTGCCAATTCGGCATTAAATCCTTCGATACTTTCCAGTTCAGATGTGTCCACAAAAGCAATTTCTTCGATGGTTCTGAAACCTTCGGTAATCAACAAATGTGCCAGCATTTCATCAACATCCAGACCACTGATAAATAATTCTGTTTTTTCTTTGATTTCTTTGGCGCGGCGTTCTTGTTCTTCGGCCTCGTTCATAACATCAATGTTCCAGCCTGTCAGTTGTGATGCCAAACGAACATTTTGTCCGCGACGACCAATTGCCAAAGATTGTTGGTCTTCGTTAACCACAACCGCTGCACTGCGTGTATCTTCATCAACGATAATTTTTGCGACCTTGGCCGGCTGCATAGCGTTAACAATAAACACTGCTGGGTCATCAGAATACAAAATCACATCAATTTTTTCGCCATGGCATTCGTTAATAACCGGTTGAATACGCGTACCCTTGATACCAACAGTCATACCAACCGCATCAATAGATGGGTCTTGGGTTTCAACAGCAATTTTAGCATGACTGCCGGGGGCGCGTGCCACAGATTTAATCTTTATAACACCTTCGTAAATTTCAGGCACTTCTTGGACAAACAATTTTTCCATAAATAACGGATGTGTACGGGTCAAGAAAATCTGGGGACCTGTATTGCTGCGTGCGACATCCATAATCAACGCACGCACACGGTCGCCAACCGCCAAGCGTTCACCCGGGATTAATTCAGAACCCTTGATATAGCCTTCGGCTTTGCCGTTAATATCAACAAAGACATTACCAAATTCTATGCGCTTTACAATACCACTGACGATATCGCCGATATTATCTTTGAATTCTTCATACTGACGGCCCTTTTCTGCATCGCGAACGCGCGCGGTCATAATTTGGCGTGCTGTTTGAAATGCCATACGACCAAATTCTGGTTCTGGCAACGCGTCTGATACAATATCGCCAACATGCGGGTCAGATGCGTATTTTTTTGCCTGAGCCACAGTTAACATTGTATTCGCATCGTATTCATCGCCCTTGGATTCAGGTGAATCAATAACTTCGAACAAACGCTGAACATGGATTGCGCCATTTTTACGGTCAATTTCGGCAGTAATATTAAATTCTTCGCCATATTTATGTTTGGCGATTTTTGCAATTGCAGCCTCTAATGATTCAAAGACTATTTCACGGTCAATTTGCTTTTCCTGGGCCAGTGAATCTATTGCCAATAATAAATCCTGGCGGGGCATAGAAACAAAAGACATCCGTTTTCTCCTTACTTTTTTATATGCCTTTATTGAAATGGCGGGGTTTTTCAACCCCGCCCTTAAAAAAACTTTTAAGAACAGTATTTATTATAATGACGAATCGCAGATATGCAAGAAAAATCTGAAAGTTATACAATTTACATTGGCATTTTTACTAAATATATTTGACGGTATGGTTTTTGGGCTTTATACTGCGAAATATGAAAATACTGAACAGATATTTCACGCGTCAACTGGTCGCGATTTTTATAATGCTGCTGCTGGTGCTGACGGGGCTGGCATGGATGATGCAAATCATGTCCATGATGAAATTCTTGTTAAATTACGGCGTGGAATTAATTAGTTTCTTTGGTTTAACGGTTTTGATGGTGCCATTTATTATATCTATAATCATCCCATTTGTTACATTTATCGCAATCATATTTGTTTATAACAAATTAATTTCAGACAATGAAATAACTGTTATGGCGGCATCTGGTTTGTCGCCGCGTCAAATTGCCCGACCTGCAATTACACTGGCGGTGCTGATGACATTAATTCATCTGGGGTTAAATTTATTTATCGTGCCGGCAACCCAGGCGCAATTTTACAGTACGCAATGGAATCTGCGCTATGGATTGGCACACATGAAATTACAAGAATCTGCATTTACAGAAATAACAGACGGACTGGTTGTTTATGTTGACAAAGTGTCTGGGCATGACTTGTCCCAAGTAATGTTATCTGATATGCGCGATAAAAATTCACCAATAACAATATTTGCAGAAACAGGAAAATTAGTTTCAACAACACGCGGGCTATCTATTGTTATGTCAAACGGTTCGCTGCAAATCAGTGGCGACACAATGACAACTGGGACATTTGAAACATTTGATATGGACCTGAATGTTGCAGACAAAGGTGGTGAATCATCATTCCGTGTACGCCGCATACCAACAACTACATTAGTTAAATCTGTATTTAATTCGCCAAATGAAAATCAACATAAAACTATATTATCTGAATTATGCAGTCGTTTCTTGGGTCCATTAATGAATTTAGTATTGGCAGCATTGTGTACATTAATATTATTGCGTTCATCACTGTTGCGGCGGCGCGCCAGTTTTGCGCCTGCGGCGGCAGTGGCCACAATGGCGGTGGTAATGTCGTTGTTTATGTCGCTGTCTAATATGATAAGCAGTCTGACAGAATTTGTCGTGCTGGCGGGTTCAATTTGTGTTATTCTGGGTGCATTGTTGTTCGCATTGTTCAAAAAGTAATGAAAAAGACAATTACATATTTTACATTTCTGTTTATGATGCCCGCTGCGTACGGGATGACTGTTGACGCAAATGAGCCTAAAACAATTACCGCAGAAAAAATAGAATATGATGTAAATTCCAAGACAATAAAAACATCTGGCGATACAGAAATTATAAATGAATCAGGCCAGCGCATGACATTGACAGATTCTTATTTAACACGCAACGGTCAGAATTTATCCGGGTCTGATATTCAAATATGGTTGGGCGATAATGTATATATTGAATCTGATAATATAACGCGCGATGGACCAGAAACAATTGCACTGGACGCAACATTTACTGCGTGCGATAACTGCGACGCGTATGGCGACGCATGGCAGATTTCAACAACAAAAATAGTTCATGATATGGATTCGCATATGATACGGTTTTATAACCCTGTGTTGCGTACATACGATGTACCGATTTTTTGGCTGCCGATATTTGAAATGCCCGACCCAACGATAAAGCATAAATCTGGATTTTTAACCCCAGATATTGGGTCTACGAATAATATGGGAACCCAGATAAATTTACCACTGTATATTGCGTTTTCTGACACGCACGATATGACAATTACTGCATCATATTTGACCAAAGAAAATCCATTAATCCAGATGGAACATCGGTTAAATTTATCGCATTCTGAATACCGAACAAATGCGGCGTATACCCATAACCGCGCCGGCGAAGACCGTTGGTATATATTTAACAACGATGTCATAGAACTGGGCGAATATGCGCGCGCAACCATATTTTTAGAACGCGCATCAGATAAAACATTTCTGCAAAAATATGGTTTCTATGACGACCAACCATACTTAGATTCTGGTGCATCTGTGGAATTATTTGGTCAATCTGGCTATGTTGTCGCAGATGCGCATATATTCCAAGAATTACGCAGCACCACAGGGCATTATTCTACGCCATCAGGAAATATATTACCAAACATTCGCGCGACATATCAAACTGCGCCAATATTCAGTGAAACATATTTAACATTTGACGCAGATGTATTGGGTATATCTGGTGATGGCACATCGTCCCAGCGTATGATTGGCGACGCGCGTATTGTATCACCATGGACGCTGTGGGGTGGCAATCGTATAACGGCCAGTTTGTCTGCACGATATGACCTGTATCATTTTAACAATACAGAAATGATAAACCTGCAACATTTTTCTGGGTTAAAAGACAGATTCTTGCCCAGTGGTTATGTTGAATGGTCTTTACCGTTATTTCGTCCTGGCGACCAGTGGACACATGTCATAGAACCCCGCGCACGATTAACTGTTATGCGGCGCACTGGTGAAGACCAATTTGCATTAAATAATGATTCTGCGGGTGCGTTATTATCTGATGCGATGCTGTTTTCTGATAACAGATTTACTGGTCTGGACCTGTGGGAAAATGGCACATACGCAGATTACGGTATGCGATATGCCGCGTTCAGTCCAGATGGCGATATGCTGGAAGTCTTTGTTGGTCAAACATACGATTTTACCGACCGCGCTGATACAGATATAAACAGCGGATTCCATAATGGTGCATCTGATTTTGTCGGACGATTAGAATATAATAATATGGAATGGATAGACTTAAATACCAGATTCCGTTTGGGACGCGATGATTTATCATTACAGCATATTGAAACATCGGCAATATTAGGAACATCAAAAAACTTTATCAATATCGGTCATATATGGTCGCAACAGTTTATGGATGCGTACACACCAAACGCTGCTATAAACGAATTAATGGCTGGGATTGGCATCCAGTTGACGGAACGGTGGTCTGTGCGCTTTAATGCAATATACAATATGACAAATGGTGAATTTCAACGACATGCAGGTGGAATATTTTATACGCATCCATGCTATTATTTGTCGGTTGAATATCATCATGATAATGCTGTCAAAGAAGACTATGTCGGTACAACATCTTTCCAATTTAAGTTTGGAATGAGTATAAATGGCCAACGCTATTAAGGGGGATGGACATGAAAAAATTATGTATGGCAATATTACTAATTACACTTGGTGCAATGCCTGCGATGGGGGCCAGTGTTGTTGCAACTGTAAACGGAACCCCAATAACCGATGTTGATATAACTGCGCGTACAACACTGATGTCAAAGCAAGGTCAATCATCGACAGACAATCGTCGTGTTGCGTTGCAAAATATTATTGATGATAATGTAAAATTGGCCTATGCGGCGAATTTTGGCGCAGTGCCAGATGATGAAACTGTTGCCCAAGAATTAAAAAAAATGAATCTGGGGGATTTATCTGCCACAGAACGCGCCATGGCGGAAAATTCTATCAAGGCCGAAATAGCATGGCAAATTGTTGTTGCACGAACAATATTGCCAACTGTTGAAATTACAGATGCAGATATTACCGCCGAACGAAATGCGTTGGCGCGCGAACACGGTCTGCCTATTGAAATGACAATTATTCGCTTGGTTGATATCCCGGCAGATATCGCAACTAAATTAACCCAGCCAAAAAATTGCGATGACGCAATGACAATGGCGCGCGATTTAGGGGGTGCACCGCAAAAGTTCACCGCACTGCAATACGAATTGGCACCTGATATTCGTGAACGCGTATCAAATTTACCGCGATTGACATGGTCGCCCGTGGTTGACCGTTCAGTACTGTTGGTATGCGACACAACCAAAACCAAAGAATACGGCGAACTGGATAATGTTATTGAACAAAATGCAACATTTAAGCAGGCTATGTTTATTGCGGACCAACAATTAAAACAACTGCGGCGCAAGGCAGTTATTGTTATAAACGATGACAGATATAAATTATGAAACCGATATTATTTAATTTAACAGACGCAGAACTGACCCAATTTGTTGAAAACATTGGCCAGCCTAAATTCCGTGCAAAACAAATTCGTGAATGGTTGCAACGGGGCGCACCTGATTTTTCTGTAATGAAAAACTTGCCAGAAAAATTGCGCAATCAATTAAATGATATGGCGCAAACTTTACCTGTGCATGTGGTAAAAAAACTGGAATCGTCAGACAAACAAACAACCAAATTCTTGCTGGAATTAAACGATTGTGAACAAATTGAATGTGTACTGATGCGCACCAGTTATGGAAACAGTGTCTGTGTCAGTTCCCAGGCCGGATGCGCAATGGGATGCAAATTCTGCGCCAGCACACTGATGGGGTTAAAGCGCAACTTGACCGTGAACGAGATTTTTTCACAAATCTTGGTCGCGCAATGGGAATTGCGTATCGACCGTGAATCAGACCGGCACATTCATCCAAATGGCGATGCAAATAATGGTGATGTATCACATATTGTTGTTATGGGTACTGGCGAACCATTGCAAAATACAGAAAATGTTATCGGATTTATAGAACGCGCAAACAGCGAAATGGGAATTGGTTGGCGCAAGATAACAGTTTCAACATGCGGAATTGTCCCAGGTATAAAAGAATTAACCAAATGGGGACGACCAATTAATCTGGCGATATCGTTGCATGCACCAACGGACGAATTGCGCAGTAAAATCATGCCGATAAATAATAAATATCCGTTAAGTACTGTCTTGGATGCAGCGTTTGAATTTTCTGGGCTGCATAATCGCCAGTTAATGATAGAATATATACTGTTGGCGGTGCGGGGCGAAAATGGCGAACCAGAATTATTAAATTGCACGGCCGAATATGCAGAAAAATTGTCTGAACTGTTGCGCGGAAAAAATTGTATGGTGAATTTAATACCATGGAACACTGTTGATGAACGCGATTTTGTATCACCATCGGGCAACGCAGTACATCGATTCCAGGATATTTTGATTAAAAACGGCATACATACACGCATACGCCGCGAACGCGGCAATGACATCGGCAGCGCATGCGGACAACTGCGATTAAATAATAAAAAACAGCCATACTAAGTTGAACTATTATCAAACGCCCCTGCGCTGCGGGGACGCATCTCCATGCACAAAATAAAATCGCCCGTTTTGCGATAAAAAAACGGCCACACTTCGCGCCAGACTTCGTGTGGCATGTAGTTTTATCATCGCTGTTGATATAAAAATTTTGGTGGATACCACACACACTTTATACTGGTGTTTTTTAATTCTATGTTTTAATATGAATGTGCATAGGTAAAACCTATGTTGGGATTCTAACCCATCTATACGCGCCCGAGATGGCGAAACAATCTCCAACCTTTATGGTTGGAGTGTGTGAATATATTGAATAAGCACGCAATTCGTATAGATTGTTAGAAACTCCAACCACCTGTGTTTTTCTGGTGGTTTTTGTTTATATTTTTATGGGGGTTAACATGGCAAAATCAAAAACCAAAGCAG
>CALXLO010000008.1 GCA_944389235.1 uncultured Alphaproteobacteria bacterium | reverse complement strand
ATATGCCGTGCAAATATATTCCAGCCTATACAAAAAATGAATATTGGTATAGATTTATTTGATAAACCAACTAAATCACACACGGCGCAATTTGCACATGTTATGGAACGCGTGTTTGGCCAGGTTGTGTACCATGCAGGTTATGTTATTTCTGATACATCTAATCCACCACTAGTACAAACAAACTTTCATCCGATTATGTTTATAAAATGGGGTATCGATAAAATTTGGCGTTTTTTATACAGAACAGAACAACATAAATACATAACCCGTATAAAAATATTCAAGATAACTGTATGGTACTACCGAAATATATAATAATATACATTTTTCTTTACTTTGACATATAAACAATATAAACTAAGCATTGGATTTCAATCAAAAATTGAAAACCTGTGACTTAGAAACAAAATTATCGGTGCAAATTGCACTTAACAATATTTACGGCGGCGTATAATAATGCTGCTGTTGGTTTTTTGTATATGTAAAAACCATTGTTTCCAAAAACAACAGTTTTTCTTTTTTTGCGGATTTCCAAAAATCAAGTTTATATTTTAAGGTTTTTAGGCTATGCCACGCGTATCAGTATTAACACCTGTATATAATACAAATCCGGCACATTTGCGTGAATGTATTGATAGTATATTAAATCAAACATTTACAGATTTTGAATTTTTAATTTTGAACGACAGTCCCGACAATACCGAACTGGATGCGGTTATAAGTGAATATTCTGACAGACGCATACAATATATAAAAAACGAACAAAATCTGGGGATATCTAAATCACGCAACAAGTTATTAAAAATGGCCCATGGCGAATATGTCGCCATATTTGACCACGATGATATTTCTGTGCCAAGCCGTCTGGAACAAGAGGTGCAATATCTAGACACACATCCCCATGTCGGTGTTGTATCCGGTTTATTACAGGGTTTTGGCAATACCGATAAATTGTATACAAAACCGGAAACAGATACAGAAATTAAAATTATGTTAATGGATGGATGTCCTATTGCGCATACCGCATGTATGATACGCAAATCTGTATTAACACAAAACAATATTGAATACGAAGATTTTTTCAGTCCAGCCGAAGATTACCGTTTATTTGCACAATTAATGGCGTTTACGCATTTTTATAATATTCAAGATGTCTTGGTTAAATACAGGACACATGATTGCATGACAACGATTAATCAGCGTAAAAAAATGGCTATGGCACATAAAAATATTGCATTGGAATTGCAAAATAAATATCCCGCATACACCGCAGAGTTATACAAAATCATACCCAAATCTGGAACACAATTCCGACTGCGACTGTTCGGGTTTATTCCATTGATAAAAATTAAACATAATTGGATACAACTGTTTGAATGTATCCCAATTATAAAAATTAAACGGAGGTAAATAATTATGCCAGAAATCAGCGTTATTATCCCTGTTTATAATACCGCAAAATATCTGTCTAAATGCCTAGATAGTGTAATTGGTCAAACATTTAATGATTTGGAAATAATTTGTATAAATGATGGCAGTACAGATAACAGTGCAGAAATATTAAATCAGTATGCGGCAACTGACAATCGTATAAAAATTATAAATCAAAAAAATATGGGGGTCGTTGCTGCGCGAAACAATGCAATTGCCACAGCTTGTGGGAAATATATTTTTCCACTGGACAGCGATGATTTTATCGCGCCAAACGCACTGGAATTATTATATAATGCAATCAAATCAAAATTGGGTGATATTATAACCTGTCGCGTTATGCTGTTTGGCAACCAGAACCAAGAAATGTACTTGCCACAACCGACAAAATACAATATGGCATTTAACAATTGTTTGGTTAATGCCGCCCTGTTTCGCAAATCTGATTTTTTGAAAACTGGTGGATATTCAACGGATTTTAATATCGCACTGGAAGATTATGATTTATGGTTAAACTTTTTATTTTTACATAATAAAAAAATTTATCGCGTACCAGAAATATTATTTTTTTATCGTATCAAAAATGTTGACGAATCGCGTAATATGCAAAACAAAAAGAAACATATTAAATTAGTACGATTATTACATAAAAAATATCCAGATATATCAAAATACATAAAATCACGATACAGGCGTAAAATTACGCGGTTCTTTTTCAGAATCCAAGATAATAAAATCAAAATTTTCAAGATACCAATATATAAAATTAAAAACACTCAACAGGATATTAGTTGTTTGGGTACACAAGTAAAGGATAAATAAATGAATCCGCGGGTTTCTGTTTTAATGCCGGCATATAACGCAGAAAAATATATTGGCGCTGCGATTGAATCTGTATTAAATCAAACTTTTACAGATTTTGAACTTATTATCGTTAATGATGGCAGTACGGATAACACGCCAAATATTGTTCATGAATACGAACAACATGATAACAGAATACGATTTATAAATAATCATGTTAACAGCGGTTTGGTTGCTGTATTAAATCAAGGACTGGATTTATGTCGTGGTGAATATATCGCACGCATGGACAGTGATGATATTGCGCGCAAAAATCGTCTGGAATTACAGGTTAAATATATGGACGCGCATCCTGGCACAGGGTTACTGGGTGGCGCATATCAAATGTTTGGCACAAAATCTGCGTTAATAACACTGCCGTGCGATGTTAAAATTCTGGACTTGTTAAAACAATGCTGTGTTGCACATCCAACGGTTATGATGCGTACATCTGTGTTGCGAAAATATCAATTGTACTATGACCCGGAATACCAGCACGCCGAAGATTATGAATTATGGTCGCGAATGATACGATACACAGAAATTCAGAATCTGCCAGATATTTTATTGGATTATCGTTGGCATGGTGAAAACATCAGCGCGACAAAATCAGATATTCAATTAAATAATTCTAGAAAAATTCAACAAAATATTTTGGATTATTTAACCACAAATCCCAAATATCAAAATATATTGTCTGATATTTTCATCAACGGAAATGATGTTGCCCCAGGATTCAAACTGCCGCGTTGGATGGGCAGAATAATAAGAATATTTATATTTAATCGTACCGCCCGGCATACTTTTGATAAAAGATATGTTCACAATAAAAAAGGATTAAATTTATGAAATTGTTTGTAACAGGTTCTGGGGGGATGGTTGGTCGGAATGTTATCGAAAATCCGTATATAAAAACACATACACTGATTACACCACGGTCAAGTGAACTGGATTTAACAGATTATAATCGTGTATATCAATTTTTGGGTGATACCAAGCCCGACTTTATCATCCATTGCGCCGGCAAAGTTGGCGGGATTCAGGCAAATATGAATTATTTATATGAATACTTTACCGAAAATGCCGTAATGGGAATTAATTTGGTTCGTGCCGCTAAAAGTATCGGAATTAAACGGTTTATAAATCTGTCTTCGTCGTGTGCATATCCGCGCAACTATATACAACCATTAAAAGAAGAATATATACTGCGTGGTGAATTAGAACCAACAAATGAAGGATACGCATTGGCAAAATTGTCCGTGTTAAAAATGTGTGAATATATTTCACGCGAATATCCAGATTTTCAATATAAAACTTTGATACCTTGTAATTTATATGGCAAGTATGATAAGTTTGGTGAATCTAATTCGCACATGATACCGGCGGCAATTAGAAAGATACATGACGCAAAAATGGCGGGTGCACCATCTGTTACAATCTGGGGCGATGGAAATGCGCGACGCGAATTTTTATATGCTGGCGATTTAGCTGACTGTATCGCATGCGCTGTTCAAAATTTTAATCAAGTTCCAAACTTGATGAATGTTGGCGTTGGGCGTGATTATACAATTAACGAATATTATCAAATTATCCAAGATGTAATCGAATACCATGGCGATTTTACCCATGATGTCAGTAAACCTGTGGGAATGCAGCAAAAACTGTTGGATATATCACGACAAACAAAATTTGGATGGCAGCCTAAAACCAAACTGGTCGACGGAATACGCGAAACATATAAATTTTATAAAATGGAGCATACAAAATGACAAAACATTATGAACTGGCCACCAGCAGTTGGGGAACCGAAGAACTGGATGCAATTAATTCCGTCTTGGAATCCGGCTTTACAACAATGGGTAAAAATGTTGTTGAATACGAAAAACAATTCGCAGAATTTATGGGCGCAAAATATGCGGTAATGGTTAATTCGGGGTCCAGTGCAAATTTATTAATGATTGCGTCATTGTTTTTCAGACAACACAACCCATTAAAACGCGGCGATGAAATTATTGTTCCGGCGGTATCTTGGTCTACGACATATTATCCGTTGCAACAATATGGATTAAAACTGAAATTCGTTGATATTGATATAAACACACTAAATTACGATTTATCTGCATTGCGCAGGGCAATTACCCCGCAGACGCGTGCGATTATGGCGGTTAATTTACTGGGGAATCCAAATGATTTTACCGTAATCCAAGAACTGATACGCGATACAGATATTATCTTGGTCGAAGATAATTGTGAATCAATGGGTGCAGATTTGAACGGTAAAAAGACTGGTACTTTTGGCATAATGGGGACATTTTCTACATTTTTCTCGCACCATATATCTACTATGGAAGGCGGGGTAATTATAACCGATGATACAGAATTGTATCATATACTGTTATGCCTGCGCGCACACGGATGGACGCGTAATTTACCGTCAGACAATTTGGTATGCGGCAAAAAAAGCGATAATGCGTTTTATGAAAGTTTCAGATTTGTATTACCTGGCTATAATGTCAGACCATTGGAAATCGAAGCCGCAGTTGGTATTCAACAATTAAAAAAATTGCCAGAATTTAATATGTGGCGACGCAAAAATGCACAATATTTTCAATCTAAATTTCATGATAATCCATATTTCTTGATACAATCTGCAATCGGCAACCCCAGTTGGTTTGGATTTTCATTGATATTAAAACCAGAATCTGGCATCCAGCGCGACGAATTTGTAAAGTTTTTAACCGATGCCGGTATAGATACCAGACCAATTGTTGCCGGTGATTTTACTAAAAATGAAGTATTAAAATATTTTGATTATGAAATTTTTGGCGAAATGAAAAATGCTGCAAATTTGGATAAAAACGGTTTATTTGTCGGAAATCATCAATTTGATATAACTGATAAAATAGACTATTTGGCACAAACCATAGATGAATTTATTAAATCAAGGAAATAAAATATGGTTATTGTTGATTTAATCGGCGGACTGGGGAATCAAATGTTTCAATACGCGTTTATGGTCGCGTACAATGAAAAACATTTATTAAATGCGCGCCTGAACAAGCAGACTTTTAATGAATACAAAACTTGGCCGTATCAACTGGATATATTCAATATAAACGCCAAGTTCGCGTCTGAAACCGATATCCAAAAATTTAACAACGCGCCACATGTGCCGCCATTGCATCATTTTAGTATATCTGCATTGCGTCATCCACGGATTATATCTGAAAACGACAATATGAAATATAATCCGCTGTATTTACGCCAAGTTGGTAATATAAATTTTCGTGGATATTTTCAAACAGAAATGTATTTCGCAAAATATCGTGATAAAATCTGCCGTGATTTTACATTGCGTATACCACTGAACACAGAAAATTTGAAAATGCGCGATAAAATCTGTGCATGTAATTCTGTATCATTACATGTACGACGCGGTGATTATGTAAAACTGCAACATGTTCATGGGTTATGCAGTCTGGATTATTACACACGCGCAATTGACTATGTTGCAGAACGCGTGGATGCACCACACTTCTTTTTATTTTCGGACGACCCAAAATGGGTGCAAGAAAATCTGAATATAAAGCATCCATCAACTGTTGTTGATATAAACACCGCCAGCCGTGGATATTTTGATATGGAACTGATGCGAAATTGTAAACATAACATAATTGCAAATTCATCTTTTTCTTGGTGGGGTGCATGGCTGAATACCAATAAAAATAAAATTGTTATTGCGCCCAATCAATGGTTTGCCGATAATAAACCAAATGACATCGTGCCAGAACAATGGATAAAATTTTAATAAACAAACACAAAGGGGGGCACCTATGAAAACCGCACTTATTACAGGTATCACTGGTCAAGATGGGTCTTATTTAGCAGAATTACTGTTGGACCAAGGATATGAAGTTCATGGCATAAAACGCCGTGCGTCGTCGTTTAACACAACGCGTATTGACCACTTGTTCCAAGATGTACATTCTGATTCAAACTTTTTTCTGCATTATGGGGACTTGACAGATTCATCTAATCTTAGTCGTTTAATCCAAGAAATATGCCCAGATGAAATATATAATCTGGGGGCACAAAGCCATGTAAAAGTTTCTTGGGATTGCCCAGAATATACCGCAGACTGTGATGCAATGGGAACACTGCGATTATTAGAAGCGATACGCAACAATAAAATGTCTGAAAAAATACGGTTTTACCAGGCATCTACATCTGAACTATACGGATTAATCCAGGCACCAAAGCAAAATGAATGCACACCGTTCTATCCGCGTTCACCGTATGCAGTTGCAAAACTGTATGCGTATTGGATTACAGTGAATTATCGTGAAAGTTTCGGAATGTTTGCGTCTAATGGAATTTTGTTTAATCATGAATCTCCGCGTCGTGGCGAAACATTTGTAACCAGAAAAATTACTATGGCGGCAACCAGAATATCTGTTGGTCTGCAAGATAAATTATATCTAGGCAACCTGTCAGCCAAACGCGATTGGGGACATGCCAAAGATTATGTATATGGTATGTGGCAAATTTTACAATCTGACACGCCCGACGATTTTGTGCTGGCCACCGGCGTTACAACATCTATACGCGATTTTTGTAAAATGGCATTCGCAGAACTGGGGATAAATATTGAATTTGTCGGCACTGGTCTGAACGAACGCGGCATTGATTCAAAAACAGGTCGTGTTTTAATAGAAGTTGACCCGCGATATTTCCGTCCTGCCGAAGTTGATTTGTTATTAGGCGACAGTACAAAAGCGCAAACAAAACTGGGCTGGAAACCGAAATATGATTTGAAATCGCTGGTACACGAAATGATTGAATCTGATTTGCAACTGGCCAAACGCGAAAAAATATTGCGCGACAATGGGTTTACTGTATTTAATCCACAAGAATAAACATAAAGTCGGTAAAACCGGCTTTATGTTTACGATGCTGCCATACCAGCAGCCCACCAAAACATCTGTTGCCGACCATCATTAACAACATAGGCAATTGCAGTTCCGCTGGATGCAGAATAATTATATTCTGGATTTGCCTGACCACTGGCCCATGGCGTGCCCGAATTATTTACCGGTACAAAACTGACCACAGCCGGCGCACTGGTCAACGGAATTATTAACTGTATTGTCCCAGACCCGTTTTTATTTGGTAAAAAACCGCCTTGTTCCACCCAACCTGATTTATATTTACGATACCATTGCCAATTGTTTTCTGAACTGGGCAGTTGGGTCGCGATAACATAATCTGCAATATTTATATCAGACGGTATTTCACTTTCTTTGGCTAATGCGGTGCCACCAATTGTTTGACCATCGTGAACACGCAATGTATTATTTGTTGTATCCATTGTAATTTCACCGATTGCGCCGGTGAAATTATCGTGTTCAGATGCTGTACCACGGCGAATTTGTATTTGTCTTGACATATTTTTCCTTTTTTTTATTTATATGGGTTAAAAATTGTTATAAAATTTTCAGCATGACAAGTTATTATGCTGGACTGATTAGCGAAACTGTTGCATGTATATATTTGCGTTTACATGGGTTTCGCATACTGCGACGACGATATACAACGGGTCATCATACTGGTCGCGCAGAAATTGATATAATCGCCCGCCGCAAAAATTTGTTGGTGTTTATAGAGGTTAAATATCGCCCGAACATCGCAACTGGACTGAACGCCATCCCACCATCCCAGGCAATGCGTTTACGACGCGCCGCAGAAACATATATTACCCAAACACATTGGATGAACGACGCACGATTTGATATGATTGTTATTACCCCATGCACAATCAAATGGATTCGCGGCGCGATATAAAGTGCCTTGCACCATAAATATGTTTTATGTATAATAGGACTATGTTCTTGAACGCCAAAAGGAGTAAAAAATGAAAAAAGTTATATTGGCGCTGGTTGCCGTATTAACATTATCTGCATGTATGGGACATTATAAATCTGGTAATTGTGAATACGATTTCCTGCTGCATAAAGATATTTCAATTTCTAAGTGGATTGGTTCCGCCACAGGATGCTAAAATAAAAAAAATCCCGCGATTGCGGGATTTTTTACTGTATCACAGCGGTTTTTATTAATGCAACATCTTCACGAATTGTATCCAATTTTATTTGCAGTTGACCTATGCCGGTTTCAAGTATCGTCGTGCGATTTTCCAGCGCAGTCAATCTGTGGTCTGTGCGTTCCAGTTCTGCCCATGATGAATCTTGACGCGCAGCCCAATATATAACCCCGGCGATAAAGGCGATTAAAAACCAACTGTTGCGCAAAAAATCTAAAATCCCTATTGCGCCGTTTGATTTATTATACATTACTTGCCCCGCTTTATCATATTTTCAATTTGATGCACCAGTGCGCGTTGGGCTTCTAGACTGCGCAATTGCGCATCTGTTGCATCCGTCCCCAAAACGCGTTCCACAGTAATATTTCGCAAATGTTCCAACACCGCCACGCCGGACGGTGTTGAAAATGTACGCGCATAATTTCGTTCTGTATCAGTCATGTCAAAACCTCTGGCTTTAATTTATTATATTAATGTTTCTTCGATTGCCATTTGCGCAATTGGCGCAATATATTTTAATTCTGCATCACCATGCAGTGATATTTTATCTATGACCCCACGACGCGATAAAATTTGTAATCCGCGTTCTACCAATGGTCGTATAAATTCATGCAACAGACGACCGTATGTCGCCCCCAGTATTCGCATCATATCTGCATTGCGTGCCATAATTTCTGTGGCGGTCATTTCTTTTTCACTTAACAGCCCCAATCTGTCCGCCAGTAATGCATGGCGTATGCGTTCACGCAAATCTTTTAATACAATCTGTGATACATCAAAATCCGCCCCAGAACTTAACGGTGTCAAGCCAGATGAACCAACCGCCTTTGGAATAATTGCGCCCGGTGTTAAATTAATATTATTCAGATTTATTACGCCATCATCATCGGCCTGCCAAATGCCAGATACTGCGATTGTTGCGTTTTTCAAAACCAATTCTACTACTTTATTCGCAGTTTTTATATCTGGCAACGCACGCAAGACAGGACCACGCCCATATTGTTCACCACTGGCCACCGCCCAACGAAATATAATATATGGGTTGGTTTCAAAGTGTCCGGCGGCAACAATATTATTTTCTATATTTCCGCCAACATCCAACCATGCCGTAAAATCAGTTCCAACCAAACTTTGCACCAATTTTAACGGCAGTTCTGGGTCTTTTTTTATCGCATCACGAATGTCTGCTGGGGGTGTCCATGTTGGATATTTTTCCATAACTTCACGCGCTGGCATTGTCGCCGTATGAAATACTGCACCATTTAATATCGCAATATCACGCATAGGAATCGCGGTAAACGAAAACGCAGATGCCGCACCAATTGGATTTTCTGCCATAAACAGACATGCTGTACCTAATATAATCAAATCCATATAACACTGATGAATTGTCGTATAAAAATTAGAATCGTTCAAATTTGCCCGCAATGCCATAGTTGCCGATGTGGCATCTGGTGATTCTGGACTTTCCGGGACCAAAGAAACCCACAGTGATTCTGGGGGTGTTAACAGTGAATATATTGATGCCGCCAAATTATCTGCGGCATCCGCAGCCGTGGCATCAAACAGTGTTGCTGCATCGTCATCTGCGGTTGGCATAGTATAGCGCAACGCACTGTCCCAACGGGTCAGCCATGGCGCACGCATGTCCAGCGCACGCCGATACATTTGTTCAAGGTTTGTTTGCATGGTTTGTTTCCTCCTGAATTAAATTTTGAAATCTGTATTCGCCGAAATTGGGCGTATAAATTGCCCCACCGGACGCACAGGTGTCGGCATTGCACATATCGCACCAGCGACCGCGTCCAGACCATCATCATGACCGACCCCACCCATTGGACACCACCCCAGCATTTCTGCAATCATTGGTGTCGACTGAATGCGCCGATGTGCATGCAGTCGTCCGGTGGTTAGTATCGGTTCAATCGCATCTAAAATTCTGGTTTCTTTTTTTGCATGATTCACAACGCGTTGAATATTTATTGACACGCCGCGGGCATCTGCGGCATTACGCATGATTTCTGGTAATGCGTTCCCTATTCCGTTTGTTTCAATGTAAATACGATGTACACCATATCGCATTAAAAAATCTAGTACCATATCACATTGCCGCGCCAACGGATGAATATCTGAATCAGACACAATCAAATAGCGCACATCATGAATAAAAAAATGTCGTGATTTATCATCACGGTACAGCAATACACAAACGCTGCCATCAGCATTTTTGCGTCCAGACGACGGGTCCCAATATGCCGCCACACCGGTTATATGCCATGTACCAATTCGTGCGGTACGCACATCAAATTCACTATCATATAAATCCAGCGCATCTGGGTCCAAGCGCGCCCGTTCTGGGGCAATATATTCCAGCATCATTTGCGCAGAAAAATATCGCATGCCGACAGTGTTGCGAATTTCATCTATACGCGACACAGGGAACATTTCTGGCCACACAGATGTACCATCTGGATAAATTATTGGTATTTTCAATACCCTGTACCCGCGTAAAAAAGGCGTTGAAAAAGCAAAATTTTTATATACTATATTTGACATGGACTTTACCCCGAAAACATTGCCAACGAATTTAGAGGCAGAACAAGCTGTTCTGGCCGCAGTATTGATGAACAATCGCGCACTGGAACGGGTGTCTGAATTTTTGAAACCAGAACATTTTTCACATCCGGCGCACCAAGAAATCTATAAACTGGCACAACGCCAATTTGCCGCCGGGGTTCCGTTTGATATCATTACAGCTAAAAACTATCTGGACCAACAAGGAACACTGGAATCAGTCGGCGGAATTGATTATTTAACCCAACTGGCTGGTGCGGGCGCAACTGTTGTTAATGTTGAACAATATGGTCGCATTGTTTATGACAACGCAATGCGGCGCGAATTAATCAATCTGGGTCAATCTATTACCGATGCAGCGTTCGTAGAAGATTTAGATAACCCTGTGTCTGCACAAATTGAAACCGCAGAACAAAAACTGTTTGAAATGGCATCGTCTGGGGTGTCTGAACGCGAAGTGTCATCAATCGCAACCGCATTGCAAAGTGCCCTGCAAGAAGCAGAAATCGCATATAAAGCCGATGGAAAATTATCTGGTTTAACCACTGGGTTAACCGCATTGGATAAATCAATCAGCGGACTGCATCATTCTGATTTAATTATAATTGCTGGTCGCCCGGCGATGGGAAAAACAACCTTGGCAATGAATATCGCGTTTAACGCGGCAAATGCGATACAGTATGGTCGCGCAAACGAACAGTACCACGGTGCTGTGGCGTTTTTCAGTCTGGAAATGTCGTCATCTCAACTGGCGGCGCGTGTATTGTCATCACAATCAAAAATTCCGGCATCTGCCATGCGCGAAGGTTCACTGACAGACGAAGACTTTTTGAAAATGTCGCAATATTCGGCGGCAATTGGCAAGGTCCCGCTGTATATTGACGACACACCTGGGATGTCTGTGCCGATGATTCGCACCCGTGCACGCCGGCTGGCACGCAAATGCGGTGGTATCGCATTGATTGTTATCGACTATCTGCAACTGATGACATCACCCGGGGGACGCAACAAAGATAACCGTGTCCAAGAAATATCCGAAATTACACGCGGATTAAAAATGCTGGCCAAGGAATTAGATGTACCAGTAATCGCATTATCGCAATTATCGCGCAGTGTCGAATCACGCGATGATAAACGCCCCCAGTTGTCTGACCTGCGTGAATCAGGGTCTATTGAACAAGATGCCGACATCGTTATGTTCACATATCGCGAAGAATATTATCTGGAAAACCGCGACCCATCACAACGAATTTCTGGCAACGCAAATGAAAAAATTATTGAAAGTTATCAAAAGCGTCTGGAACGCGCACGCGGCAAGGCCGATGTTATAATCGGGAAAAACCGCCATGGTCGCCCAGAAACTGTACATTTGGCGTTCTTTGGCGATTACAGTCTGTTTGACAACTTGGACGATGCAGTGGGACCGGCAAGCGAATTTATAGATAATTCATCTGTTCATTCGGGCCCAATGCCAGACGAAGAATATGAACCAGCACCAGTTGACGCGATTGATACAGATGCAATCCCAGACGATATTCCATTGTAATAATTATTTTATGCTTGCCAACCCTGGTAAAATTGACTAAAATTTTGTCAAGTAAATCCCACAGGAGGTTCGCGATGGCCCAAGAAGAAATAATATTTCCAAATAATATCAGAAACATTCGTTTGGCCAACGGTATGAAAATGACCGAACTGGCGCGTCAGGCAAATTTATCGTTGTCTGCGGTTTCCAAGATTGAAAAAGGCGTGCGCCGCTTGAACCAAAAACAATTATTAAATATATGTAATATCTTGGGTTGTAAATTGTCTGATATTTTTATCAAAGAAGATGATGCTGTCGCTGACCAATGGCAAAGCGAGATAAAACGCCGACTGAATGATAATGAAGACAGCGGATTAAAAATTTTCGGCAGTGGTCTGCGTAAAATTCGCCAGCAATCAGGCAAAACCATTGCCCAGGCCGCCAAAGACGCAGGTATGACATTATCGGTATATCATAAAATAGAAGTTGGTCAACGCGAAGTATACCAAGACGAAATTGAACCATTGGCGAAATCTTTTGCATTAAGTGTTGAAAAACTGTTTGATAAAATTGCCGCATTATATAAATCAGGCGAATTAAACAAACAAATTAATAAAGTCAAAGAACGCGTTAAATCCGTACTGATACCTGGCAATCCATTATCTGGGCTGGATATGCACAGCAGCTTATACGGTGCCAAACTGTACGACAGTGCGCGTAAAAAACTGGTTCCTGTGTTCGGCACCCCAATGGGCAAGGCAATATCCTTCAAAAAATCTGACAAAACAATGATTGTTGCCCCTATGCCACTAGAAGGACGCAAGGGTATATATGCCGTTGTACCAAATGCAAAACGATTGGGCGGTTTTATACCAGAAAAATCCTATGTTTTTGCAGATGCTGAAATACCCGCCAGTGTTGGTGATATGGCAGTTTGTATTGATTCAGATTTTGAATCAATGGATTCAAATGATACTGCAACCGCGCAAATTGTAATTGTTCGTCAAGATGCCAAAGGCAAAATTTATGGTCAAATTGCATCACCAGACGAAAAAATTATTGCCACAACCATGCACAAAGTTGTGATGATTGTTATGGAATAACATAAATTTATACACCAGGGGGGAACACGCAATGCAGGCAAAAGCAGGCACAATCGCACAAAAACTGTTAAATCTGTATCGTCAAGAACATGTTATATTTGGCGGATGGGCGGCTGTCAACCAAGTATTTATTAATGAAGCTACCCCAGATGTACTGCACGAATTGCGCGAATTACCAACAGGTAAAAATCTGATTAAGCATATTGAAAACCTGCGCAGTGGCAAAACCCCTATGGATTCAATTAACCGCGATTTATTGCCCTATGGCGGATTGATGGCGGAAACAATCGCAACAGTGCCACTGACCGCTGATGAATGGTCAGAACTGGAATCTGGTATTAACGCATTTACAACAGACCAAGACGGACTGGATAAAATCCAGCAATTGGATGTTATAAAAAAGTTTGGCGACCAATGGTTGGTTGCAATTCGCGCTGCGCTGTCTGCGCGACCGGACTTATTGGATAAATGGTCAATTATTGCCAAAACATATCGCGCATATTACTTATGGAAAGTGGCCAGCGATATGTTAAATCAACCGCTGTCTGAACGCGCACGCGCGCAATTACAGGCCGACATGCCAGAATACGAAACTTATTTGCCAATGTTTGGCGATGCCGGCACAGAATTGTTGGCTAAACTGCGGTCATTTATAACAACTATGAAACCGATTGATTCAGACAACGCGCCAGATGCACCGACATCAATTTAATCAATTAGTATCGTCGTCTGATGTGCGATAAATCGTATCCAGTGTATGCGGCGTACCAATATAAATCATTGCACCAGATGGTGATAATATAAAATCTAATTCGCGCAATCGTTCACGCAGCATTTCACGCTTTTGTGCCGTGTTTGATGTATTTGGAACTTCTATATCATCGCATAAAATTAAGTCTGCGCGCATACCAGTAATATTGCCATGAATGCCCTGGCATACAACCGATGGTTCGCGTATACCAATTGGTCGATTAACGGTTATGCGTCCATGCGACCATTCTTTTCTGACGGCGGGAATCAAATCCACACAACGCGGATGGTTTTCCAAGATATTACGAATATGTGCGACCATGCGCGATGCCAACGAACTTTCCGCAGATAATATTAAAATTCTGGTTTCTGGGTGTAAATATAATACACATGCCGCAAATATACCGACCACTGTTGATTTACCAGAATGACGAAAAGACATCAGCAATCCGCGCCGTGGTGGTGTTTGCCACACAGATACCAGAAAATCCATTATTTTACGGTGATGTGCCGGTGTTTGAAACCCCAGTATAGCATTCCATTCATCCATAAAATCATAAAACGCCATAGTCATCGCGATTTTCATTTGGCGCAGGTTCAGAAACACTGCCGTAATCATTTATTAAACTGGGCAGCGCGCTATTTAATACCGATAACAAATTTGAATATAACCCCAAGACAGCACCGCCAGCCAGTTTATCTTGAATCAGTTGAACGGTATATTCTAAAAAGTTTTTGATATTGTCATGCGTATTCGCCCATTCGGTTAAATCAATATCTATGTTGTGCAAATCCCGGAATGCTTCCAATAAAAAGTTAAAATCTGCGTTTAATGATTCTGGGTCTATTTTCGCAGTTGGTTGGTAATCCACAACACGCGACAGTGATATTTGTCGAAAAATGTCTATCTTGGTGTTTTCAGGTGGCGGTATTGAAAATACAATATTACCGCCATCAAAATCTTCGTTCGCAATAACAGAATATTGGTTGTCGGTTGCCAGTACATCATCCAGTGCGACATGCACATCTGCGTCTTGGAAAAAAGGAAACGCAAATGCGTATTCAGATGTCATGCCATCTGCGATATAAGATATTTTATACATTTCTTGGCCCCATTTTTTAACTTAACAAGTCATCAAATTTATCTAAAAAAGACTGCAACAGATTTGGACGCTTGACCTGTGTTTTCTTTAATTTTTCTGCATTAGCGCGTCGTTTTTCATTATATGGTTGTTCTGTTTCTGTCTTTAACCGACGCAAAACAGCCCCTGTGGACATACTGCGGCCAGATGCACCAGACGCACCATATTTTGCCCGTTGTGATGCCAATGTTTTTTTGACTAAATTTGTTTTTTCTTGTTCATCTGCGGCCATTTCTGACAAGATTTTTTGCCGCGCAGATTCTGCATCGCGTTTTTCATCGCGATAATCTAGTATATTTTTAACATCTGATACCAATTGTCCCATTTTTTCCCCCATTTGTTCATATATTAAACATTGTAATATCCGTACATACAGACAGATAAAACTGTAACCGGCAATTGTTCACTGCTGGTAATTTCCCACGGTGCGTTAATACACTGTCGTTGCGTTCCCAGTAAATTTACAGAAACATCACCAGTGAATCCGGTGGACGCGTCATCATAAATTTCATTTGGCAACAGCGCCCGCGAACTATTTATAAATAATGTCTTGGTGTTTAACACCCGTGCAGATATTTTCCTGATTCTAAGCAGGTTCGCATTATGCCCAGATGCCCGCAGTGGCATTGCCGACGCAGTAAATGAAAAACCATATTGACCCGCGTCTTGCAGTGCGTCATCTGAAAATTGTTCCAGGTAAAACGCATTGCCACGCATAACCACAACATTTGTTTTTCCATCAACCACCGCCACAGATTTGAATTGACCCTGGGTTTTATATTGCGCCCACGCAGAAATTCCCAACGCAGAATTTTGATTTAATACCGCCATTTCGCCATCAGACATAACAACAAATAACTGACGCGTTTCGTCGTTATACGATATATCAACCGGGTCGCGCATTAAATGTTTCGCCTGGGCGCATAAATCATTTGCATTATAGTTTTCACCCAATTGGTCTAAGCTAAGTTCACGGATATCTTTGCGTGTATTAGAAATAAAAACTGTTGCGCCTTCTATCTTTTGCGGCGGCAAATATCGCCCTGCGACACTGCCCACAGATGTATGCTGTTTTATATCAACAGACGACGGTGTCAAAGGCTTGCTGGAAATTGCCCATTCGCCGACATTTGTTAAAATTTGCAAATTGTCGCTGCTGACCACTGTGCATATTTGCTGGCGTTGCTGTGATAACAAGGTAATAAATATAGCCTGGTCATCTAAACCAGTGCCAGTATTAAAATTGTTATGACGACCAACTTGGGACATCCATACACCACTGGGCCATGAACGCGACCCCCCAAAGACCAATCTGTCTTGATGAAATGTTATGCTGCACGGCCACCCACGGCGATTACCAAATGCAGATTCGTACCAATCTGACACCGGTCCAGACGGTGTTGTATATGTTCCAGTGGCATACGCATAAACAACCGTAGAACTGACATATTCCGATATTACCCACTGTTTATTTATCAGTGTTAATCGGTCGCCTGTGCAATCTGGGGTCCAAAAAGGTTTATTGGTTGTAAATGTTGCAAAATTATTACCGCTGGCATTGGCAGAAACTGTTATAGTTATACCGTCTGAATCATCAAACCGCATAAACGGCATGTTCATTGACATATCCGCATCATTGCGGGCAAAGTTAAATTCTGATAATTCAAAATCATCTGATGTTTTCTTTAAGACATACGGCGGATAATCAGGATGTACAAAAATCATAGTGCCAAAACGCTGGGCATATTGCAGACGGTCTAAATCATCTGCATCCCATGGCGCTAATAAATTACGCAGGCACTGTGTACCATCATACACACGCAGATGATAATTCGTCAATGCCAGTAAATAGTTTTCTGATTCACCCACAGAAAATGAAATCAAACGCGCCACAGATGGCAATTCTGCAACAGATACCAATCCACGACGACGACGCAAACCACCACCGGCCAAAACATCCATATTTTCCAATCTGGACAATCCATTAATATTATCACGCGCAAAAAATTCAGGTGAAACTTCGCCATCAGCAAAAGAATTTTGCGTTTTTATAAAATCTGCCATCGCGCCCCCCTTTATTAATTAAAACCGCGAATTAATCAAAGAAAAACTATCTATGTTGCTTACGGGTGCGGTTGTACTGTCTATAAATTTTGCTGTTTGTAATTCGGTTTCATATAATGCCGCCAGCATACGAAAAACATTTTGTTCGCCAATCAGCGGTATACAAAATTCCATCGCCAGTTTGGTCGCAGCCAACGATACAAAATACGCCGGGAAAGATTCAACCGAAACACGCACAATCGCGGTAATAGATATGTTGTCTGATTGCGATATAATTTTTCCACCGACAATTTCACCACGACATTTTAATACACGCAAACATTCTGTTGGCACCAAAAAATCACCATCTGTATTTTTGTTCAAATCAAATGTTTTACACGCAAAATGCCATGGATGCATCGCCAACAAAGTATCTATGACTGGGTCAAATAATGTTCGCGCCAATTGTGCACCCGGTGTATCGTCCATCAATGACTGTATCGGTTGTTCACCCAGTTTTAACAACGCCATTGAACATAAATCTATTTTCGTATTCATTTGTAATCTTTTTATATATGTGTGTTATAAAAATGGGGCGGAATAAAAATCCGCCCTGATAAAATTATTATGACAGTGCAGCAACACTAACATCTGTTGACGATACAGTTATTTTCTTGATAGATGTGTTATCAGAACCATTGATAATCACAATATCCCCCGTATTCATCAATGTTTTAACACTGTTAAAATATCCAGATGCCGTAATAGTGGTTAATGTTTCATCTGCTGCATAATGCCACAATGTAAAACCGTTTGCATACGCAATGACGGACAAGTTTTTATTTTGAAATGCCATGTATCATTCCTTTGATTACGATTTGTTATTGTTCTGATTGGTCGTTATCTTTGCACTTGATACGCACAATGCCGGCATTATCAATTAATACAGCACCTTGGGACATGCTGTTGCTGATAAAGTGCGCGGCGCGTTCACCATGCCAAGAAATATCAGTTTTAACTTCTTGACCACAGGCATGACCGACGCTGGTTGCGTGATAGATAAAGCAATCGCGTTCGTCTTCGTTATCCAATGGCAGACCGTTATGCAACAACCATGTTATCCCCAGCCACTTTTTTGATGCGCCACCAGATAACAGCGGTAAATCATCGCCCACATAATCTGCAGATACAAATTCATCCATAGACAACAGTTCATTCCACTGATGCACACCAACAACTGCAAATCTGCGTCCATCATCTGGGACATCATTTGTATTCATAACTTCTATGGCAGACAAGATTAAATCTTTGGTCAATCCAGTTGAATAATCACCCACAGATGCAGTTGCGCCGTCCATTGCGTTGATAATTAATTCATCTGTCTTGCGCCCCAATGCGTATGCGCCTGCACTGGCGACGACACGGCGTTCATCAACATTAGTTTTTAATTCATCCAATGCGTCAACCCAATCGCCGGCATAATAATCTTGCAATATACATTCCACAGGTTCGTGATTCAGATTCATTACTGGAACAATACCATGACGCGATTTTGTGCTGGCGGTGCCGCGTCCAACTTTTTGAAATGTCGTAGACGCACCAACAACACCAGATTTACTGCGTACTGTTGCACGCAATTTTGTTCCCATCTGTTGATACGCCAGATGAACATCGGCTTCAAATTGTTTTATAAAAACATTATCTACTGAAACAGACATTTTTTATTTTCCTTTTTTTTGTTTATATAAATAAAATACGCAAAATAAATTGCGCCAATAAAACTGGTATCGCGGTTATGCGTTAATATACGCGCCACTATGCCAATTCCCGGGTCCATTATCAGGATTGTCCGAAATAAAAATATTCAGTCCGACGATATAAAAAAATCAGACTGAAAATTTTATAAAAAAAAATACGCCCGATAAAAATCAGGCGTATAAAAAATTCCCCGCAATGCAGGGAATTAAATTATTTTCTTTTTGCACATGCTTTCTTAGCTGGCTTTTTCGCCGCAACTTTTTTCACTGCGACTTTTTTTGCAACTGGTTTTTTCGCTGCAACTTTTTTAACAGCAACTTTCTTGGCAGGTGCTTTTTTCGCAACCGGCTTTTTCGCCGCGACTTTTTTCACTGCAACTTTTTTTGCAGCTGGTTTTTTTGCTGCGACTTTTTTAACAGCAACTTTCTTGGCAGGTGCTTTTTTCGCAACCGGCTTTTTCGCCGCTGGTTTCTTGGCCACAGGCTTCTTTGCAGCCGGCTTTTTCGCCGCTGATTTCGCTGCTGGTTTCAGAAATTTGAATGGCATTCTTCTCTCCTTTTCTTTCTGTTGGATAGAACAAATTTTTTTGTTCTTACTTTATATTTTATATTAAACATAAAAAATAGTAAAGGAGAAAGTGAATTTTTTTTATTATGAATACAATTTTCTAAAACCATTTTCAATTTTTCTGACATATTCTGCATCATGGTCGCGCCAATATTTTGGATTGCGCATCATGCGACGCAGTTCTGCATCAGATAAATTTTGCGATGGCAAATCATCTGTTTGTACAGATGGTTCCATAGATTGCATCATCGCGTACACACTGCGGATTCCCTGGGGTGTGGCACACAGTGCGTCGAATGCATCACGCGGCAAATATCTTTCACCAAATGTATTTATTGCACGAAATGCGTCATACATTTTTTCTGTGCTGCCAAAAAATTTTTCCAGTTCTGCAAACGCACTTGTTTCATTTTGCATATCAAATAAATCTGACAACACTGGTGATAAAAATTCTTCGGCAATGCTGTATAATTTTTCAACTTGTGATGATGTTAATCCAATTTCAAAAAACTTTTCACGCAACGCATCGTCATCAAACAACGCAGACGATGGATATTCATCTGGCTTTTCAGGAACACCAATCGCACGATTAAATTTCGCGCGCGTTGAATCATCTGCATTTGCATCTGGCACAGATATCATCGCACCGATTTTCTTTTCTAATTCATAATACGATTTTAATAACGCATCTGTATTTAATGAACCGTCTTTATTTACAAATTTTTCTGGAATTTTTTCCATTTTTGATTCCTTTTGTTTCACTGGATTTGCGCAGAAAATAAATTCCGCCCAAAGTAAATATTGATTGCAGCATCGTAAAGATATCTGAATCACCAACCAAGTACGCACCAATTGCTGACAATATCCCGATGCCAGAAATAATATATGTTCGGTGTCCGGCTAAAAAACCACCATTAAGAATTTTTTGCATAATAAAAACCCTGTGATTAAATCATAGATAAAATAAAAATCCGTCTATATCTGCAATATATCCAAGTGATGTTGCCCATGACGGAATTACATCAGCACGATGAAATCGTGTCGCGCCATAGCAACTGTCTGACAAAGTACCATGCAACATTCGCCATGCTGCACGCAGACACATTTGAAATCCACGATTAGATTCATCAACAAATAACAAATTCTTGTCCGGCGATGAATCATTCAGTACATCAAATAATTTCGCATCTGATGCAACAGATTCGAATTTTCGTCCACTGGATTTTGCATTGTTTGCAATCAGCGATGTCATTGCTTCCACTAATCGCAAAGATACTGCATGCGTTTGTGCAAAAACAACACGCGCAATTTTATATTGCGCGTACTTTAATTCATCTGAATTTTTTATCAGCGTCAATTGCATTGATATATAACCTTTTGGTTAAAATAAAAAAGGTCGCGCAATTTGCACGACCAAAAAAAATCCGCGGATGAACGCGGTATAAAATCCTTGCTGTTTATGTGCTGTATATTATCATAATTTTAATAAAAAGTCAAGATAATATTTTTCTGAATAACAATTACATTGTTATTTCATCGCCGTATGCCAACATATATTGCGTTCCACGACGCAATATTAATGCGCCGTTTTCATTTATTCCGATTAATTCAAATATATCACCACGATATTTTACAACACTGTTTAATCCGGCGGCTAATTCCATCCAGCGCGCACGAACATCAATAAATTTTGCGCGTCGCCACTTGTCAAGATTAACCATCAATTTATTTAATACATCCGCCTTGTCAACATTGATATATTTATTCATACATGTTGTTTTATAATTTTCTATGGTTGGACAATTTTTTATATTTATTCCAATACCAACAATTACAAATCGCCCTGCATATTCAATCAATATGCCACAAACCTTGTTGCCATCAATCAAAATATCGTTTGGCCATTTTATCTGTGGCGTTATACCAAAATAAATTAATGTTTCCGCCACAGCAACTGCAACAACATAAGATAACCTGGGGTCGCGTTCATCATCAGACGAATAAATAAAACTGGCATATAAATTACCATGATGCGAAACCCATGTCCGTTTGTATCGACCACGACCAGATGATTGAGCCTCAGCCACGATAACCGTATGATTACGCGCCGTACCCGACGCAACCATGTTCAGCGCGTATGTCTGGGTACTGGGGATTTTATCATAAGAAAACAATTTATACCCTGCCAATGCGATATACCCCATTATCGTTGCTGATAAAACCATGACCAAATATTTTGCGTAATTGGTATATTGCTGTATCTATGGTATGGGTTGCTGCATCAGGCGCATACCCCATCGCAGTGCGTAAATCTGCCCCGGACATTCCACCTGTTTTATGCAACAGTATAACAATTCGCGCCTGCATCGGTGATAGCGCAACCGTTTTACCAAAAATTTGATTCAATATATCAACCCCATTAAATGCCGCCAAAACCGCAGATTTAATATCTATTGGTGTTGCCGGTAAATTTAATTTCAACATATCAAAATTTACATCAGCCGCATCAGGCACATCAGATATCGTCGCGCCTAAATCAGTCAATATTTGGCACCATACAGAATCAGATGAATAAATCTTTATACCGTCCAACATGTTATTTAGAATAGTAAAAGCCCATCAGATTGTCCAATAAAAAAGACCGCGGTCAAACAATGCCGCGGTCCACGATATACAACCGATAAAATTATTCGCGGCCTTTATCCTGGGGGTCTATGTATTTTGTAAAGTCCTGGATACTGGCACCGGTTGACGACAGTATCTTTGATATACTGTTCGTAGATGGCCAACGCGGCTGACCTTCTTTGGACCAGCGTTTACTTTTATTAAAAGTTGTCGGGTCCAATCCACTGCACTTTGCCAACCCGGAACAAGACATCCCGTGTTCTGTTGCGAAACGCTCGATAGCGCGCCAAACATCTTCATGTGTCATAATTCTCTCTCCTATTTATTTTATACATCCGGAAAATCCAGATAACCTAGACATAAATGTCTAATATTGATTTTATTCCACTATGACACTATGGGCAACAAGGACGATTTCCTAAAATCCGCAGAAAACTGTCCCAAAAACAACACAAAAAAATATTTTGACAAAAATACTTGACAAATAACATAAAATGTATTACATTTCGATTCGTCAAAGGGGGAAACCCCGGCGACGGGGTGAAAACCCCATGGGGTTCAGGGATTCAGACTCCCTCCTACATTCTCTCTCCTCTGGACTCTGGGCCCCAAACATGGTTTAGAATGCCCATTTCTTTTTCTCCTTTCCTTCCTTTCGGGGCATTCGAAAACACCGGCGGCAATCGCCGGCGTTTTTTTTATTTATCAAAAACGGAAAACAGTTCCCAATGCGCACTGCCGACGAACTGGTCAACGGGTATCAATGTCGTCATGCGAAATCCACCGTGCGTTAATATATTCGCATCACGCCGCCATGATTGCGGATTACAAGATACATATATAACACGCGAAACACCAGATTTTACTAATTCTGAACATTGTGCCATTGCGCCTGCGCGTGGCGGGTCCATTACAACACAATCGTATGTATTCAACATACCAACTGTCAATGGTTGTCGAAATAAATCGCGCTGCATCCCGATACCCGCAATATCAAAACCATCTGCATCCAGCGCAAATGTAAAATTCCCCAGTCCACAAAATAAATCTGCCACGCGTTGTGCACCACGCGCCGCAGATATAACCATATCGCGTATTATTGTTTCGCCGCACACTGTTGGCTGTAAAAACGCATTTGGTGGATAATTAACAGTATGTCCAGCAAAACTTACAACTGGTTGCGAATGTTGAACAACGATATTATTATTCCACGACACACGCAACACTGCCAGTTGTTCTGCAGCATGTTTGAAATTCGTACTAAAATACGGCACCGTACTAATTACAGCAACATCAATCCCATTATCACACGCAGTAATCAAGCATCCCCCTGCCCCAGACCATGGTAAACCTGCAATATTTGGCAAGATATTATTTATTTCCGGACAACACAGCGGACAACTTTGAACAGGAACAATATTTTTAGACCGTCCCATAAAAAAACCAAATTTTCCATCTGCCACAGCGAAATCTGCGCGTCGACGATTACCCGGCGCAATCCATATTGCATCACTAGTTATTGGTAATTCGCGTAATTCATGTAATTTTTGTGCGCGATAATCATTGGCGGCAAAATCATACTTGCATCCGCCACAAATACCGAAAAGTGGACAAGTTTTCATAATACCCCGTAATCAGAAATTTACACGCGCCCCGACACGCAATTGATGTGCCGCCGGTGCCAAATTATCAACTGCACTGAACTTTGGTGAAAACATGTACATATATCTGTATCCAATATCTACTGCGAACCGTTCACCCATTTCAATGCCGACACCCGCCAATGCCGCCGCCACAGGTGATACCTTGCTGTCGATTGTGGTGCCATCGGCGGTATTCCATGATGCACCAACACCAAACCCAACATACGGAACAATGCGTTGATTATAAAACAGACGATAAATGTTATCTATACGCGCATCAAATATCGCATTCAGCATCGCGACATTACCGGTCAATGAAAAGTCGTTCCATTTAGCATTTGCGTATATATAATTTGCCTCTACCCTGAAAATGTCATATGCACGCACCCCAGCAGAAACATCAAAACCAGATGTGGTCTTGCCGTCTATACCAACAGTGCCATCGCCCCAGTCATTCCACACAGACAAATTATATGCACCACCAACATAAAACCGACGAACACGGGCAAACGCTTCGTCATCATAGCCTGATGGCGTTTCCGGCACAGGCATCTTAACCTGTTCCACCCTATATGGAATCGCAGCATTTGCAGCGAACGGTAGCATAGATAAAACAGCCAGCAAAATTTTCGATTTCATTTTCTGCCCTTGTCCTTTATACATCAGAAATTAACCCGGAACGATGCGATAACATTACTGATATTATCCACCCCGCCTGCGCGTACATCCCAACCGAATCCATTTCCAATCATCATCTGGTACTGATACATAATGTCAATACCAATCAAATCATTTAACATCACATTAAAGCCCAATACTGCACGCGGGGCTGCGATAACAAAACCGTTTGCACCATTGGTGCCATCAAACTGGTAAAAACCACTGGCGACCCCCAGCCCCATAAATGGAACAAACGCGCGACGATGGGTAATATCACCGGTCTGAACATATCGGCGTGCGAAATCAAAATACAACATCGCCCCCAGTGTTTGATATGATGCGTTCGCATTGTCCAGTTTATCAAATGTAAATGTTGATTCTTGGAAATCAATTTCCGTACGCACATAAGACGATAAATTCCACCCCAGCCCGATTTGTGTTGTCCAACTGTTCCAGCTGGTATATCCAACATCGCCAACATGCGCATCATCTGTTGCAAACCCCAGATTTATTCCGCCACCGGCACGCAGATATAACGATGTCGGTATAAACATTTGAATATCATCATTTTGTACCGCATCCGCAGACTGATACACATCTAAACCCAATTCCCCGGGCGCGACATCTGCAACATCAACATTTTCACGCGCACCGACTAAATCCAAGCCTTCGGCAATTTCGGCACGGAACTGTTCATTATCATATCCGGCAAACGCCGAACCAGACAATAATACGGTAAAAATCCCCAGACATGCTATTTTTTTCATATTTATTGCACCTGACTATATTATCATTATATAAAATTTTAGCATAAAATGAAACTTGATTCCAGCCCGATTTACGCGTACCATTTGAAATATGAATAAAAATAAAGATAAAAAAATTGCTTTGGTCGCTGGCGCATTAGATTTGCCGTTCTTTACGCGCGACGCATTGCGACGCAATGGCTGGGATGTTTATACAATCGGTCTGCGCGATTTTTATGATACACGCTTGAAACCTGATATCGTTATCAGACTGGGCGGTCTGTGGCGCGGCGTGCGCGAATTGCGTCGACGGAAAATTCATCGTGTGACATTTGTCGGGGCACTGGGGCATCCGAATTTATCTAACATTCGACCAGATTTGTGGACATTGGGGCTGTTGATAAGTCTGATAAAAAACCAACGGGGGTACGATTCTATGGCAGTGGCATTAAATAAAGTACTGGAAAAGCGCGGATTTGAAATTATTGCCGCCCAAGACGCAGCACCGGAATTAACTTTCCAGACACCGGGCGTACAAACCAAAACAAAACCCACCGCCCGTGATAAACGCGATATTGAACGCGCAATTGATGTATCACATATAATCGGCGCGGCAGATATTGGTGCGTCTGTTGTTGTTGATAAACAAGTAATCGCGGTCGAAGCTGCCGAAGGCACCGCGAAAATGTTAGAACGGGTTGTTGCAATGCGTTGCAATCACAAAAAACCAAGTGGCATATTTGCAAAAATGACCAAGCCTGGTCAAGATTTACGCATTGATATTCCGGCAATTGGGGTTGACACTGTAAACGCTGTTGCGGCGGCAAAATTGCGTGGGATTGTCGTAAACGCAAAAACATGCTTTGTCGTAGATAAAGACGCAGTAATAAAACGCGCCAATGAATTAAAAATATTTATCACCGCAATATAAAAAATCCCGCGGATGCGGGATTTTTTATTATTCTTTCACGATATCATTTACCGTTACGGTAAAGATGACGGATTGTCCCGCCAATTCTGGATAATAATTTTCGGGAAATGTTATATTAATATCACGGGTTTCGCCCTTTTCCATACCAATTAACTGTTCTTCGAACCCGGGAACAAACTGACCGCTGCCCAAGACCAATGGAAAATTCGTCGCAGTTCCACCATCAAACGCAACGCCGTCTTTGTACCCTGCAAAATCAATTATCACAGTATCACCATTTTGTGCGCCGGCATTGCTGTCACACGCAGTTAAAAACATTGCACCACACAGTGCGACCACAGACATCAGTTTCTTCATCAGCTGTCCCCCCTTATTTTTATTTGGTTAGTTGTTATAAACACATCTGAAACCGTATTCACGCATAGTTGACCCTTCGGCTTCGATGCGATAATCAAAATACGGTGTCGGGCGCATTACATCAAATGACGGACGGTCATATACCATAACAATACTGTCCGCATTACGACCACAAACGCGTTTCATTTCATAGTCGGCAACCTTGGCCAAAACGGTGCGGGCATCACCATCAATATCCATACCATCTGCATTCTGCATCAAACGCAAACGCATTTCACGCAAATCGGTATTACCCAACAATATTTGAACACGAACCATCGCCCCACGATATTCACGCCAACGCGTTTCCATACGCGCAGTATTCCACTTGTTATCGCTGGCTTCTTTTTCCGCGGCAGTTTTTGGCCGATAAGAATCAATATTAGAATACGGATTATCCGATTGCATAAAAGTGCTGGTTCGTTCATTGTATAACGGCGCGTCTGCCCCGCCCTGGGCAAAGTCAGTCGTATTATACGGCATATCAGAATCCGTCGCGCACGCCCCCAATGCCATTACAGAACAAATCATTATCAGCAAGGATTTTTTCATTTTATATTTCTCTCTTTTTTTCAATTTTATCAAATAAACCTTTTTGATTCAAGTCAGGATTTATGATAAAATTAAAACAATGTCAAATGTTGTACTAGAATCTTTACTGAAACCGTTGCAAGAATTTTATACGCCATCGTTCGTAGAAGAAATTGCAATCAATCATGCTGGCGAAGTCTGGCTGCGCTTGCACGGTACCGATGTTCCATGGGTGGCATATAATTCAGAAATCCTGACCAAACAGTATCTGATTGACCTGATTCATACTGTGGCAAATATTTATGAACGCCCATTTGACCCAATTCATGGTATGCCGGTTGTATATGCAACATTGCCCGGTAATCACAGATTTACTGCTATCGCAGGACCAAATGTACAATATGATGACCGCGATATAACCGGTGGCGTTGCATTAAACATCCGTGGGACCGCTGCCCCAGATACCAGTTTTGAAAACTATCATTTGAAACGCGGTCAAAAATTATTAAAAGTGAAACCACGCGAATCTGTGCGACCAGATGACCCATACGACAGATTAATGACCGCCATTAACGACGGCAGCCCGATTCTAATCAGTGGTGCAACTGCAACGGGTAAAACGACTTTCTTGAACCACATGTTAACACTGATTGATAAAAACAGTCGGGTTATAACGGTCGAAGATGCACGCGAAATCCGCGTTCCGCAACTAAATCGGGTACACTTTGTGTTGTCGCGTACAGAACAAACAAACGAATTTAATTATGCAAGACTGTTGGACTTGGTCGTTCGCATGACCCCAGATGTTATAATCGGTGGCGAAATTTCGACCGATAATGCTGCTGTGTTATGGGAAATGTTGGGGACTGGACACGACCACTTTTATACAACCATTCATGCAGAAAGTGCAGATGCGGCGTATGCGGCGTTTGCTGACCGGATATTACATACCCAACCGGCATACGACAGAACTGATTTAATTGCAGAAATGAAAAAGAAAATCCGCGTTGTACAATTATCTCGCGATGGGGCCTTGCGCGCCGTAACAGAAGTGGTATAATAAATACTTGAACGCGATATAATTTCCACGTTCATGATTAAGCAAGAGGTTATATCATGACACAAGAACCTTTATCAATGTCTGATAATACACAACGCATTTATAATCCGCGTCTGGATAAACAACTGCGTAAATATGATTCAGATAAATTGCATGATGCGGAACAGCGTGAAACAGACTTATTAAACTATTTTGGTATTACAGATATTATCGCAAATATACTATACGCAATCAAACGCAAGTTTGTTAAACAGCAAAAGACAAGATAAGAAATGGGACCCGCATGGGCCCCTTTTCTTTATATCATTATGAAAAATTCTGGGGATTAACATCAATTTTAACGCGTACATTTGCCGGCACGCGCAACTTTGCCATCCAACGCGCAACCAACGGTTGCAGCATTGCCCGCGCACCACCAGCAACCAAAAAACGCATACGATACCAATTACGAATTTGATAAACCTGGGCAATAATCGGTCCCATAATTTTTACACCATCTGCGACTGGTGCGCATGCCGCCATATCAGAACAGAATTTTTGCAATACTTGTTCTTTCTGTGATTCAACAATTATTGCGATTAATTGTCCGTATGGTGGCATGCCTGCTGCACGGCGCGCATTCATATCAGATTCCATAAACGCATCACGATTGCTGCTGCATATTGCTTGCAACACAGGATGTTCCGGCTGATATGTTTGCAGCAATACCCGCCCCGGCGCATCACCACGACCCGCACGACCAGCAACCTGGAACAATTGTTGAAAAGTATGTTCAGCCGCACGAAAATCTGTACCAAATAATCCCATATCTGCATCAACTGCGCCGACCAAAGTCAGATTTGGAAAATGATGACCTTTGGCCAAAATTTGTGTACCAATAATTATGTCTATATCGCCAGATTCCATTTTATGCACCAAACGTTCCAGTGCCTGGCGCGATGAAATTGTATCACTGGATACCAATGCTGTACGCGCAGACGGAAATTTTGCAGATATTTCTTCTTGGATTTTTTCCAGCCCTGCCCCACGACAAGATACTTCATTTCCACAATCTGGGCATTTCGATGGCATTGGCGCGGCGCGACCACAAATATGACACATTAATTTGCCCATTTGTTTATGGTATGTCATTCCGACACTGCAATCAGGGCACTGGGCAACCCAACCGCACTGTTTACATTGCACAATCGGCGCAAACCCACGACGATTGATAAATAACATTACTTGATGTCCATCACCCAAGGTCTGACGAATTGCATCGCACAGAATCGGTGATAAATATCCCGACCGCCGTGGCGCATCATCAGAATCCCCATCAACAGAATATGATTCTGGCCGATTTTGCCGCATATCAATCGTTTCAATTGTTGGTAAAGTCGCACCACCAAACCGTGATACTAAGCGCAATCGGCGATATTTTCCGTCTGACACATTTTGCAATGTTTCTGCGGATGGGGTTGCACTGGCCAACACAATTGGAAAACCAGCAATTTTTGCACGCAAAACCGCCATATCACGCGCATGATAATTTCCCATATCTTCTTGCTTATAAGATGTATCATGTTCTTCGTCAACGACAATCAATCCTAAATTTTGCCACGGTAAAAACAGCGCGCTGCGCGTACCGACAACCATACGAATTTCACCGCGTAAAACACCGCGCCAAATTTGACGACGACGCGACGCGGTTAAATTGCTGTGCCATACAACTGGGGGTGCGCCAAAGCGATGTTCATATCGCGACATAAATTGCGCAGTTAACGCGATTTCTGGCATCATTAATAAAACAGACGCGCCACGACTGTATGCGCGCCAAGCCGCATCAAAATAAACCTGGGTTTTACCACTGCCGGTAATGCCGTCCAATAAAAATACAGAAAATCCACCATGGGCGATTGATGTACCAATTTCATTTGCGGCGGCTGCCTGTTCTGTATTCAGGCAAACAACACCAGTATCGTGATATTTATATTGTGAAAAATCTGCATCGCAAATGCGCACATTTCGCGGAATCAAAATTCCATGCTGAATCATCGTTCGAACAACAGCGCCACTAACATGCGCAATATTTTGAATGTCTGATGCAGACATTGAATCATTATCATTTGACGCAAATGCATCAGCAACTGCCTGGCGGGCAGATGTCATACGGGCAGATGTATTAAAATTGTATTCATATAATTGTTCTTGCCGCGGTGGCGAAAATGCGTCTGGTACATTCACAATCAGTCGCAAAACTGCGCCCGGTGTCATCAGTGTCCATTCAGACATTTTCTGAATCCACTGTAAATCCGCGACAGATAAGTGCGCTGCAAAAACATCTGTGGTGTTTTTTATTTTTTCTGGTGGCAAACCACTGTCCCCCACCCCAAAAACAACGCCGATATACGAACGCGCCATAACATTTACACGAACAAAACTGCCCAATTCTGCCGGCGCAGTCAGCCGGTAATCATATCCAGAATTTGCAACATTTGGTATTAAAACTTTGACGATATCGCCCGCATTAAACATGATTATAAAATACCTGCTTTTTTCCATTTTTTCAATATCATTTGTGCATGATAACACCCGGAAAATAATTTTTTTGAAACACTGTATTTTTATCGCATTTAACCATAGTTTGCCGTTTACTTTGTGATAAAAATATTGACAAATTTATAATTTTGTGCCATAATATTATTATACAACACAATGGAGTTTTCTGATGAACAAAGAACAAGAACGCGCCGAAGCTGTGCGTTTATTTCGTGCCTTCAAGTCCGAGATTATACGCGAAGCAATTAAACTGTCGACTGTTAATTATGCAAACGCTGATGTATTTGGTGATAAATGGCGCGATATTATTCCATACGACGCGAACTTGGAACAGATGTTAATACAAAAAACAAATCAATTTGTTTTTATCAATGTAAAAACAAAACAACTGAAATTTATTAAAAAATTAACAAAAGGCATGGCAGACTATCTGTCTGGGTACACTGTCCACAGTAATAAATTTGAAACCCGCCGCCAAGCTGCCCAGGCAATGGAATCTGAATTATTTGAAAAAGCAAATCACATTCGTTATCTGATTGCCAATATCCAGGCGCAAAATCAAGCACACGAAGAAAAATTAAATCGCCCTAATAAAACAGAAACCCACAAAAGAATCAGAAAGCGCATAGGTCAAATTGATGTCAAAGACCAAGCTAAAAATTTCAGCGAAGCACAAAAGCGCTATATCACCATGCGTGGACAAAACAAATATCAACGATAATTAAATCGCATGATTTATTACTTCATCGGCAGCGAACTGGGTACGAAACCAAGTGCGCTGCCGTTTAGCATACTGATTTGTTTTTGTAATCCAATCGCGTACACATTCATCCATCGTAATTTCACCGCGCACCAGCGCACATAATTGCGCCGCGCCAATCGCACGACGAACATCCCAGTTTGACGCAATTATCGCGCATGCTTCATCCATCGCGCCACCACGCAACATTTCCGGAATGCGCGATTCAATTCGCGCACGAACAACATCTGTGGGCGGATTAATTAAAATCTTGAATGGTGTTGGTGTAATTGCGCCACTGCGTGGCATTGTTTGCCATTCTGACAGATGACGACCAGTTTCTAAAAAAACTTCTATTGCGCGTGCAACCCGTTGCGGGTCAGTTGCTGTAAATTCTGGCGGTAAAACTTTACGCGCAGCATCTATATCAGATGCCACCATTTCACGCGCACGACAACGGTTTTCGTGCGATATATCTGGCATGGGTGAAATACCATTTATAATCGCGTTTATATAATACCCTGTACCACCAACAAATATTGGCGTATACCCAGCACTTTTGGCATTATCATATTCACGCCGTGCCATATTCAGATAGTCTGCAACACTGATTTGTTCCGACAACGGCAATACAGAAAACAAACGATACGGCACACCGTCTATTTCGTCAGATAACGGGCGACCGGCAAAAGGACTGGCCGAAATATTTTCAATTCCACGATAAATCTGCACGCTGTCGCAATTTATAATAGCCCCGTGTAATTTGCGCGCTAAATTATGTGCGTATGCAGACTTGCCCGATGCCGTCGGACCTGTGATTATATAAGATTCATACTTTTCCGTCATTTTCCGCAATTATAAACTATCAAACCAGAAATTCAAGTCGCCCACAAAACCAAAATAAATTTTCAGATTGCACTATTTCGCCACAGTGATAAAATATCCCCGTCCAATAAAACAAATATAGAAAGGAAGTATAAAATGTCAAAAGTAAGAGTTGCTATTAACGGATTCGGTCGCATCGGCCGCTTGGTATTGCGTGCTGCATTAATGTCTGGTCGCGATGATATTGAATTTGTCGCTGTAAACGACCTGGCACCAGCCGAACAAAATGCGTATCTATTACAGTATGATTCTGTTCATGGAAAACTACCAATGGATGTTCAATTGGATGGCGAATATATAATCGTTGGTAATCAAAAAATAAAATGTATTGCTGAAAAAGACCCGACTAAATTGCCATGGCGCGAACTGAATATCGATGTTGTTATGGAATGCACAGGTATATTTACTGCTGCGGACAAGGCACGCGTACATCTGGATTGTGGGGCACGGCGTGTATTGGTTTCTGCGCCATCAACCGGGGCAGATAAAACAATCGTATTTGGTGTTAACCAAGATACATTAACACCAGATGATTTAATCGTATCAAACGCATCATGCACAACAAATTGCTTGGCACCAGTTGCCCAGATTCTGGACGATAAATTTGGTATTGAATCCGGATGGATGACAACTGTTCATGCGTATACTGGCGACCAACAATTACTGGATAAAAATCATAAAGATTTCCGTCGTGCACGGGCGGCAGGGTTGTCTATGATTCCGACCAGTACTGGCGCGGCCAAGGCAATCGGACTGGTGCTGCCGAAACTGGCGGGTAAATTGGATGGTATGGCAATACGCGTACCCACCCCAGATGTATCAGTTGTCGAATTGGTTGTAAATCTGACCAAAGATGCGACCGCAGATGAAATAAACGACGCAATGCGTGCGGCCCAATCCAACACATTTGGATATAATGATAAACCTTTGGTTTCTGTTGATTTCAAAGGCGACGCACACAGTTCAATATTTGATGCGTCTCAAACCCGCGTTTTGGGCGACAAATTGGTTCATGTTACGGCATGGTATGATAATGAATGGGGCTTTTCAAACCGCATGTGTGATACCGCCATAACAATTGGTAAATTGATACAGTAAAAACATATAATAAAAAAAAATCGCCCATCCGGGCGATTTTTTTATATGAATTTTTATATTATGTAATTTTTTATAAAAAACTGCTTGCTTTTATTCCGTGAACAGTATAATATAAGCCTTGCTTTCAGGGGTTGTAGCTCAGCTGGTTTAGAGCGTCTGCCTGTCACGCAGAAGGTCGCGGGTTCGAGCCCCGTCAATCCCGCCAGCTTTTTAACACCGCTATTTCAGCGGTGTTTATTTTTTCCTAGTGATTATTTATTGATATATATTTATGTGCTGGTATAATAACTTTCATCAGGTCAATATATAAAAACTTCAAGGAGAAAACACAATGAATCTGAAATCTTTATCCGTATTGGCCGGCGTGTTAGCATTGGCTGCATGCGGCGACGGCACACCAAACCCAGAACAATTAAAAGGCGCAAACTTTATATCTGCAAATGATGCGGTTGATATCACATTGTCTTTCGCACCAGATGAAATGCGCGTCAGCGGCCAGGTTGTAAACCTGTATAATGGTTTATACGAAGCAAGCGGCAATCATATTACTTTCCATCCATTTGCATCTACAATGATGATGGGGCCGATGGATGCAATGCAGATTGAACAAGATTATTTCCAGTTTATGACAACTGTTGAAACATACGATTTCAGTAATGGGCGCTTGACATTAAAGAACGCAGATGGCAAAGAAATTGTGTTCCAACAAGTAGATGAATTGCCCGCAGACGAAGTGTTAGATTTAACAACCCAGGTTGAAGAAATGCCAGCGGCACCAGAATCTGACACATCAAAATAAAAATTTGGGTAATATTACCTTGACAATATATAAAATGCCGGTTATAATTTGCCGGCATTTTTAAGTTTTGGCCCCATCGTCTAGAGGCCCAGGACACCGCCCTTTCAAGGCGAGAACACCAGTTCGAATCTGGTTGGGGCTGCCAAATCTGATTCGCCGTCCGTTTGGGCGGTGTTTTTTTATCCACTCCGGTTAAAATAACTATTTTTACGGGCCATGTGCCATGCCGGCGGCTATAATGTAGCGTGATGTGTTATGGAAATAATAAACGCATAAATCAATTCCGTGGCACTTCTGCGGGATGTTTTTCAAATAAACACCCACAGGTATAAATAATATTGTTTATCTGGGGCTAATCAGCACAGTACGACAATTGAATTGGTCTTATAGCAGTTAATTTATCCGATTTAGGAAAATATACCGCTGTACATAAAATAGATAATAGGATATAATTCAACTATATCTAGATTTTAATTCTGGATTAAACACAAGGGGGAGATAAAATGACGCATAATGGTATCTGGGCGGCTGTCGATAAAATTGCAGCAAGACAAGGTTTAAGTTGTTCTGGACTTGCACGGGCATGTGGTATGGACCCAACCGCGTTTAATAAAAGTAAAAGAATATCAAAATATGGCAAGCCGCATTGGCCATCTGGAAATACATTGGCCAAGATAGCATCAGTTGCGCATCTTAGTCCCGAAGAATTTGGTCGTATAATTCGGCAAAAGTAAATCTGTTCTTTTTTTTATTTACTTATTGTATTGTGTCGTGTATATATCCATCCCGCACCCGCGGGATTTTTAATGATGTGTTTCGTGCGGGGTAAATAATCTTATCTGATTAATTATAAAGGCAAATATGTTTTCAACATAAAATCTGATTGAAATTGTACTTGGATATGCTATTTATTTTAATCGTATATATCTGACAGCGGGGGTAAAACCATGCCTGAAATCATAGATTTATATGATGATGCGCGTCGAATTATTCGGCAGGCCACGCGTGGGCAATATATTCCCAATGGATTAAACAGAATGATTGTGCATGCGTGGTTCGTAAATTCACGCGGTGAAATATTGTTGCAACAGCGTTTGGGGTCGGCTAAAAAATTTCCAAACAAATGGGGGCCAACTGGCGGCGGGGTTCAGACTGGCGAAACCAGTTGGGATGCATGCGTGCGCGAATGCACCGAAGAAATCGGCATAACACCAGATATAAAAAACGCTGTTTGGGTTGGTTCTTTCAAGCGGCCAAAGCACTTTATTGATGTATGGATGATACGCCAAGATATTAATATCGCCGATATTAAAATGCAACCTGATGAAGTTCAATCTGTCCAATGGGCCAGCCCCAGTAAAATTTTAGAAATAAAATCAGATAACGACTTTGTGCCATCAACCAAGTTTGGATACTATATGGTGTTAAAGTATTTACAAAAATCGCGCCCGATACAAATTGCGCCAAGTGAAATGCTGCACAATATGACAACCGTTAAAATAGACAAACCAATGGGAAATAACAGACCTGTGAACATCGGGCTGATTCCAGGAACCAGGTCCAGCGATGGCAATCCGATACGGGCGTATGTGTTGGGTCCAAATATTGCACTGAAACGGTTTTCTGGTCGTGTGATTGCGGTAATACACCATGAAAACAACGCAACAGATGATATGCTGGTTGTTGCGCCAGATAAAACAGATATAGACAATACAACAATAACAAATGAAATTTCATTTAACGAAAAATCACACAAATACACAATTATCAGATAATAGCATTGTTTTTTTGTTGACTTGCAATTTAATATAGGATAGTTTTCTTAACATAGCAGTCAGAAGGAGAAACAATGAAAAATAAAATCGCTTTATTTATAGTCGCTGCGATGATTGCACCATCTGCATTCGCGGCAGAAATATCACCTTATGTTGGATTAGGTCTGGTTATTGACAAGGCTGGAACATCTGCAAAACGCGTTGGATACGACGAAACAACACATAATGTTTTACCAAACGGCGGTGGCGATATGAAATTTGATATGGCATACGCCGGTGAAATTACCGCTGGGGTCAAGTGGGGTTCGGTTCGTGGTGAAATAGAAGTTGCACTGCGCAGCGCATCCGAAGACGGATATAATATTTATTCGAAAGAAATGCCACCCCTGGGCGAATTGAGCATGGATGCATCAACATCTGTGCGTCATAATTCTTATTTGTTTAATATGTATTATGACTTTGAATTCCAAGGTTCAAGTTGGGCCCCATATATTGGTGCCGGTATTGGTGTCGGCTCTTATCGCCAATTAGCAACCTTAAATCTGCAAGCACCATCAGAAATGGCACCGATGTTCGCATTACTTGGATTAAAATTGGGTGATAACACCGTTGCAGATAATGACCTGTACAGATTTGAATGGCAGGTTGGTCTGGGTGCGGCATACAACTTTAACGAAGACTGGGCTTTTGATATCGGTTATCGTTTCAATTCGTCAAATGTTGGTGGCGAATTTGTGTATGCGCATGAAGTTAAAATGGGTATACGCTATTTGTTCTAAATACGAACAAATGTCGATTAAAAATCCCGCAGCACGCGGGATTTTTATTATTTTTTATATTTATAAATAAAAAATTTAACGCATATATTTTAATGCGTTTGCAACAATTATCTTATCTTTGCGATTAATATGCCATGTGTCCAATGCGCGTTGATATAAATCTTTTTTGACCACTTCAAACTGGTCTGGCATCATGTCGTTTTTAATAGAATTGCAAATCGTATGTGCTGGCAATAAATTAGCCGCTTCGTCTTTGCCGCCATGACAACGCGGAATATAATGGTCCAATGATATTTTTTGATTACCTAAGATAGGCTGACCACAAATGCTGCAATATAATGGCTGAATTGATAATTCTATTTTTAATTTGATTGTTATCTTGTTATTCATTACAAACTCTGCTTAATATTATATTGCAACGATAAAGAAAATTCACATTGCGTGTCAACATAAAATTCACATAAAACGCGATATTTGCAAAACACATCATTAAAAATCCCGCGGGTGCGGGATGGATATATACACGACACAATAAATAAATAAATAAAATAAAATAAAGAACAGATTTACTTTTGCCGAATTATACGACCAAATTCTTCGGGACTAAGATGCGCAACTGATGCTATCTTGGCCAATGTATTTCCAGATGGCCAATGCGGCTTGCCATATTTTGATATTCTTTTACTTTTATTAAACGCGGTTGGGTCCATACCACATGCCCGTGCAAGTCCAGAACAACTTAAACCTTGTCTTGCTGCAATTTTATCGACAGCCGCCCAGATACCATTATGCGTCATTTTATCTCCCCCTTGTGTTTAATCCAGAATTAAAATCTAGATATAGTTGAATTATATCCTATTATCTATTTTATGTACAGCGGTATATTTTCCTAAATCGGATAAATTAATTTCTATAAGACCAATTCAATTGTCGTACTGTGCTGATTAGCCCCAGGTAAACAATATTATTTATATCTGGGGGTGTTTATTTGAAAAACATCCCGCGGAAGTGTCGCGGGATGTCGCGTGTTTTAGTGTGGATTGCGGGGTTATTCAATCATGGAATCGTCATATAATGAATATATTGTGTTTCCAATTTTTATTTTTACATCGCCGGGCGCGTTTGGCGACATATTGCCGTAAAATAATTTATCTGCATACTTAACCATCAATGACGGGGTTGTGCGACGCGCGCTGCGCAAATATATGATTTTGTCGCCAACATGTAAAATTCGACCACAATCAGCGGATTCGTCTGCGCCCGCGCCATAGCCTGATGTAGTCATTCCGTCGTCGCATGCATTAGGCGTACCTGTTGCACCATAGTTTGTATAATTTTCACCAATCCAATATCCTGCGCCAACATTTGTACATGTATTTGATTTTGGGGTGGCGACATAAGTCCCGCCATCGCACCGTTTTTGACACATATCAATTGATTGTGCACCATTGGTTTGCGCGTCTGTATATCCAGATGGACATGCCAAGCACTGATTTTTATCAGCATACATACCAATTGGACAAACCAAGCTGCCACCGACGCAATTCATCCCAGGCGGACAAGTCAAACATTCATTGCCATCGCGATAGAAACCATCATTACACACCCATGGGCAATCATTGCCATCGGGCGAACCAGGACCGGTATAATATGAATTTTCCGCCCCGTTGGTACAAGGATTGTTGTTTCTGTAAAATTCGTTACTAGATGGAGAAATATCCCTGTTACTTAAATAGCGCCCAGTTGCCGCAGACACCCAATATTTAATCAAAGAATCATCTATGCTGTACATTGCACCATCATAGTTATTTGACTCTTTTATCATATACTCGCCATCTGGTGCAGACAAATGTGTATTCAGAATTATGCACTGTGTGTCGGCCCATGCCGCAGATGACGGAAGTGTATAATTTTTACCATGTGTTATTAATGTAGTTTCGGGCGGTAATTTTAATGTTTCGCCCACGATTACAGGCGGACATTCATAGCGAATATTGCCTGTACAATAATATCCATAGGATTCGCACATTGTGCATTGACCGGCATCCAAATAATATCCATCCATACATGAAATTTGCGTGCTGCCCACAGGACAGTTTGAGTTTTGGGGACATGCCACACACGATTGACCGTTTTTATAATATCCGGCCATACATGTAAAATCATTTCCATCTGTGCATGTTGAATGTTCTGCAATACATGATGTACATTGATCGCCGTTATTCCAACAACCCGGGTTACAATTTGGTGCGATGCCACAATCACCCGGTGCGTACGACAGGCATTGACCATTATCGTGTTTGAACAATCCGTCTGGACATGTCATTTCATCCAATATTCCACCGGGACACACAACGCCATCGGGACATTCGCTGCAACTGCCGCCTGTGCGATAGTATCCAGATGCGCAATATTTATACATATCGGCTGCCGTGGTATTATGTGGGCAATAATATCCCATTGGGCAAGTCAAACAACTTCCAGCGGCTGATTTATAATAGCCTTCTTCACATATAATAGTTGTCGTTCCGGCTGGACAATATTGACCGGTAGTACAAGATGTACACCGTTTCGTATAATGTAAATAATACCCCGCGCCACAACTGATAAGTGTTTCACCATCGCATACATGATTTGCACATGACAAGCATTGTTGGGTAACATTGTTATACGACTGTTTATAATACCCCGGTTTGCAATAAAAATACTCATGCCCGCCGGCACAGGTCGCGTTATCAGGACACGCGTTGCATTTACCGTCTTTGTCATAGAAACCAGGCAAACAACTGTAATCATCAGGACCGGTACATGACGAATTTGCAACGCTGCATTGCGTACAAATTGCGCCGTCGGCAAACCAGCCTGCATTACATGTAAAATTCGTGCCGTCACATGTTGCATTCGCAGGACATGTATAACAAAATTCGCCGTCCAGATATTGGTCCGGGTCACAAGTTGCCGCATGTGCGGTTATTGGCAAAAATATCAACAAAAGAACGCCCAAATGTCGGAACATGTAAAAACCTCCTGAAAAAAACCGCTGAAAAAAATCAAGCGGTTGGAGGTCGAAACTACATCTAACGAAATAGCGGGCTTATTCAATATATTCACCACTCTCCAACCCGGGTTTGGAGTGTTTTGTCCATGATGAACACGTTAGATGGGGTTTCGACTCCCCGGCCCAAGGGACTTACCATGGGTTATTTATATTATAACATAAATCGGAAAAACGATTCCACAGAAAAATAGATTTATGGTGTGTCGCAGTGTATCGTGCCCGTCATTTACCGCCAATGGTATGACAACTAAATATAAAAAGCAGGTAATAAAATCAGCAGGAACGGTTTTGAACATTTATTATGATATTACTGCAAAGAAAGAAATATCTATGATATCACAATATAATGTAAAGATATTTGAAGCTGTTATTAGCAGAATATCTAATAAGATTCTGGCCGCTATATTAAAAAACGCACTATGCACAGCAAAGATAAAATCTAATATTCATTGGATATATCACGGCCGGGGATGTTTGGCTGGGCGATTTCTTTTAACCTGTTTTGTACAAGCATTTTTGCCCGCCATAAATCATAAGATTTTTGAGGGTGTTTGAGCCATGTATTTTTATCTGGCCATTTTATTTCGCGCACGCCCGATAAATCAGAACGATTTAAGATAACTTCTTTTACAAGCCTCTATAATGTTGCCCGTATGCAAAGATATTCTTTTATCTTTTACACAACCATTTACTATAATT
>CALXLO010000007.1 GCA_944389235.1 uncultured Alphaproteobacteria bacterium | reverse complement strand
GCGAAAAAGTGGCTGATTTATGGGTCTTACACGCTGCAACCCAAGGAAATCTGGGCAAATTGCGGGCTTGCTGTTAAACCTGCGCCAAGAATATATCGCACTGGCGGCCGACTTGCAGGCGCGCAAAACCGCATTAGAACTGACCCCTGGGTTAGAATCACAAATTATATCTGATGCGTCAGAATCAGGACTATATGATAATGAATCTATCGGCAAAACCGATGGTGTATTTACATCTTTATCACGCGCACTGTCAGATTCAACCAGTGCCGACGCTGCGGAATGGGCGGCACAAAAATCAGATACTGCATCACAATTAAAAACGGGTGCAATGATTGCCGGTGCCGGCGCGCTGGTCGGAATTGCCGGAAACATTTTGACAAATTATGTCGGTGATAAACCGCAAGAAATGTCTGATGAAATAATCGCAAAATATAACGCATTGCGCCAATCTATCACCATAGAATTACAACCAATTGAACAAAAATCCAAAGAAGAAGCAGTTGTTAACGCGCCAATAACAGAACCTGAAAAATCGCCAGAACCAGAAATTCCAGAACAAATTTCTGCTGAACAAAACGCATGTGAAACCCAAGGCGTATGGGACGATGTACTGAATACTTGTACATGCAACAATGGTAATCCATGGTTGTCATATGAAATGCAATGTATGCCAGACGAAATAATAGACACTGCCCCAACCCCAGTATTTACCCTGTATAATGGCAATATGTTTGACAGTGGTAAAATAAATGTGAATAACACAGAAAATTTGGATAACGCGATTAAAATCCTGCAAGAAAAAACCACAAATGAAACAAACTTTCAAATTATATTAGTTGCACACACAGATAATCAAAAAATTATCCAATCCAAACCACTGTGTGCGACACAAAAAATTTGCAACAATAACCAATTGGCCGCTGCACGCGCAGAATCTGTCAAAGAATATATAACAAATAAGTGGACATTACCAAGCGGCGCGACGATTAAAACAAAATCTGCGGGCGATGATTGCGCCACCGGTAAAGATAACGAATCCAGAAAATTAGACAGAAAATTAGATGTTTATATATTCTTTAACGGCGAAAATCCCGATAATTTGCAGACCTGTGCAACAACACGCACCGACAAATAAAAATGTTTTATAATAATATTAAACCGCCATTGGCGGTTTTTTGAAATAATGTTACGGTCAGATGTACTTTGTCATATTTATAACACACAGCGCGCCTGGGCGGCTTTTGCGTATTCAGACATCTGGGCATAAATTTTACAAATAAAAAATCCACTATCGGTGGATTTTTATAAAACTTTGGTGCGAGCAAAGGGGCTCGAACCCTCGACCTCAACCTTGGCAAGGTTGCGCTCTAGCCAACTGAGCTACGCTCGCACTGCGCAGGTATTTTGACATATCTTTTTCTATATTGCAAGTTATTTTTTATCGTGTTTTCTGCGACGCAATATATTGCAATGAATCCAGCGTATATTGCCGACGCGCTAAATCCAAACGCTGTTTTTGTATTTCCAGTTCTTGGCGTTTCAAATCATTTGCGTCTTTTAATGCGCATGTTATACCGACCGATGCACCAGATGCCACCAGCAACCCCAGCGCAACCAACAAATATCGCACGCCTGTCATTTTTACTTTGACAGGCGCGCCGACACTATCACCAGAAACTTTGCATGATTCCCAAACCATTTACAGCCATTTCCATGGTTGGAATATTTGCAAAAATCCGTACGCTGTCCGTTTATCAGCAAATGTATGACCACACCGCGGACATACAATAAACGGCGCAATAACAGACTTGGTCTTTTTGAACATGGCGTGCCATATCCATAACCCCAAAACCCATACTGCAATTACCAAGCCCCACGCGACATAATTGAAATAGTCATCAACAGTATCTGTTATAATTGTAATAACATCAACATCTGACTGCGCCAAATCATCATAAATCTGGGTCGCAACAGGCCAAGACGACGGCCGCCATGGATACACATGTTCAATACCATAGTTAGTTAACAATGTTGTTCCCAAACCACCAGTATTTTTATCTAACTGCGATTTGATTACACCGTCAATTACTTCATCTATTTGAATCTGCAACGCGCTGGTTAACTGTGATTCTATTTCATCCAGTTTTTGGTTTACCATTTCGGCAGTATTATCCACCTGGGCAATTGTTTCGTTTGCCTTGTCAATACCAGCATTTACTTGGTCTACACCCTGGTTAACTTCGTCCAATGCTTTATTCACACCACTGGTATCAATACCAAACATATTTGCCAAGCCCGCCAACTTGCCAACCTTTTCGGTCGTTTCACTGACTTTTTCTGTGGCAGCACTGGCATCTGCGGTTACATCTTTGGCCTTGGCTGTGGTATCTGTTACAACATCGACCGCATCGCCAACCATACGAACCTTGTCCACAGCAAACGCAACCGGTTCTTGCAGGTTAATGGCACCCTTGATACCGTCCAGCAACCGTTCATATTGTTCAACTATATTTCGTTGCAAGTCAAAAAACATTGATACAACAATTGATTTTTTTATCGGCTGGGAATAAGTATTCTTGACCCATAACGGCACAGATATAACCGCTGCAATCCATACGACCGATACAACCGCGAATATAATTTTTACACGCGTAATAAATGATTTCTTTTTCTTGACTGTTTTTGCACCGCCTTGGTCAATAACAGCAACTTCTTTTTTCTTTCTGGGCATAGGAACCTCCTTGGTTATAATTTCAGTTTTATAAAATCCAGGAATTTATTTCAACTGATTTTATCGCACATTTTGATTAAACGCCGAAATATCATCGGTCAAGATTTCTTTGATTTTCTGGGGACCAACCATTTTTTGCTGAAAATCCATAACCTGCTGTACCGCTTTATGATAAATCATCGCATCATGCGCATTATCAAATGTTGCAATTTCTGTTGTTGGATTCAATTCATACCGATTGCCACGACGCAGACACGCCAATGTGTAAACAAATGTCAACTTGTCCACAGATTTTGTCGCGGTGGCCAGGTACAATTTATCATTTGCACTTAATACTAATTTTGGTGCACCGGGAATATTATTAATTTTAATATCGTTCATTATTCTTCACCTGTATATTTTGCAATAAAATCTTGTTTGAATTGTGCAAAGCATCCTGTTTCTATGGACAAACGAATATCACGCATTAAATCTTGGTAGAACCACAAATTATGCTGCGTCAACAATGTTGCCCCCAGTATTTCATTGCACTTGATTAAATGATGTATATATGCGCGTGATAATTTGCACGCTGGACATCCGCATTTATCATCAATTGGCGACGCATCATCACGAAAACGCGCATTTTTCATATTCAATGTGCCAAGCCTGGTAAACGCCTGGGCAGTGCGACCGGCACGCGTCGGCATAACACAATCAAACATATCAATTCCGCGTTCAACCGCCCCTAATATATCCAGTGGTGTTCCAACGCCCATTAAATATCGCGGCTTATCGGTTGGCAATAATGGCGTTGTTATCGCAATCATATCAAACATAACTTCTTGGGGTTCGCCGACCGCCAAACCGCCGACCGCATACCCATCAAACCCAATATCTGTTAATTGTTTAGCCGATTTTTTACGCAGGTCCGGGAAATCTGCTCCTTGGACAATACCGAATATACCATAACCCGAACGGTCAATAAACGCATCGCGACTGCGGCGTGCCCAGCGTGCAACCATATCAACATTTTTTTCAACGCGTTCACGCGGCGCAGGCAAATGCAAACATTCATCCAATGCCATCGTTATATTTGAATCCAGTTGATGTTGAATGTGTACAGAATCTTCGGGGCGCAAGAAATGCTTTACCCCGCCATCAATATGCGATGTAAATTCAACACCATCTTCACGCATTTTTACTAAATTAGACAATGACATAACCTGAAACCCGCCACTGTCGGTTAATATCGGACCATGCCAGCCACTGAATTTATGCAAGCCGCCCATTTTCTCGACCAAATCCCCCCCAGGACGCATCATCAGATGATAAGTATTACCCAATATAACTTCGGTCCCAGTTGCAGCAACCATATCCATGGTCAATGCCTTGACCGTGGCAGCTGTGCCCACCGCCATAAACGCAGGTGTTTGAAATGTGCCATGCGCTGTTTCCACCATACCGCGACGCGCGCCCCCATCTGTTGCCAATAATGTAAACTTTAATGACATTACGCATTCTCCTTTTTGAATAACAGGCAACAATCACCATACGAAAAGAATCTGTATTTTTCCGCCACCGCATGCGCGTATGCAGTTTTCATTTCATCCAGTCCCGCAAATGCCGATACCAACATAAACAGCGTTGATTTTGGTAAATGAAAGTTCGTCAGCAATACATCAACCGCACGAAATTTATACCCCGGTGTTATAAAAATATCCGTATTACGACAAATCGGCACAACACGCGACGCACGCGCATCTGGCGACAACATGCTGTTGTCTGTTGCCGCACTTTCCAATGTACGCATAGATGTTGTTCCAACCGCAATTACGCGTTTAGCAGCGTTTATTATATCGGCCTGCTCGGGTGTGATACAGCACCATTCACTGTGCATTTTATGTTCGTTCAAGTTTTCTGTCTTTACCGGCATCCAAGTACCTGCACCGACATGCAAAGTTATCTTTACAATTTTTGCACCACGCTGTGTAATTGCATCCATCAGTTCTGGCGTAAAGTGCAAACCGGCAGTTGGTGCCGCCATTGACCCCAATGGGTCCGCATATACTGTTTGATAGCGTTCACGGTCAGCGACTTCTGCATCGCGCTTCATATATGGTGGCAATGGCATTTTGCCGACAGAATCCAGCACCGCAAAAACATTATCACAATTAAATTCCAATTCCAAACCGCTGTCGTCGTTTTTATTTAATACGCGCGCAGTTGTGCCATCGGTTAATGTTAATATTTCACCAATTGGTATTTTATTAAACTTTTTACACAGCCCCCACCAGACCTTGTCATTTTCTGCGGTATGCAATGTGATTTCGTGCAATGCGCCGTGTGAATCAGTTGCATCAAATCGCGCCGGAATTACGCGCGAATTATTAAACACAACAACATCACCGGGCTGTAAATAGTCCACGAAATCCCGAATATGCTTATCGGACAAAGTATTCCCATTTACCACCAACATGCGTGATGCATCGCGTTGTTGCAGTGGGTGCGACGCAATTAATTCTGTTGGCAATTCAAAATCAAAATCAGATGTGTGCAGCATTGTTATTTTATCTTTTGTATTTCACGCATTAAACTGTCGCGCATAGCCGTTTTTTGTATAATATTTAATGTTTGCCCATTAATTTTAGATACGCGCGGCATATTACCATTTCTGGTCCAAACATAATGTTTTATAAATTTACTCTTGACCGGCAATTTTCGCGTCATCAACAATGTATCGCCAATATCAATGTATTTATAATATTCCATACCATCACATATATTGTTAAAATTCATAAAATGTAAAGGCTTTTCAACAGACTCTGTATCAGATAACACGATACGATTATTTTTTTTACTGATAACTATATAACTATGTTCTGTATTGCATCCGGATATCACAGGTATTGTACATAACGCCGTCATCATAATTTTATATTTTATTTTCATTTCTTAAACTCTAATCCTTGGTCAATATAATTTTCAGCAACATCTTCCCAATTTGGTTCAACACGCACAAATAAATGCAGGCGCGCATTTACACCCCATTGATTTTGTATATCATGTCGGGCAGCGGTACCGATTTTCTTTAATTGCGTCCCGCCCCGTCCGATTATTATCTTTTTATGGGCTTCATTTTGAACAGCGATTTTTTGATATATGTCCAAGACACCATCGTTATCAACATCCACCCGTTCAGTCATTACATTAATGTGATATGGCAATTCTTGGTGAATATATTTATAAATCTTTTCACGCGTTAATTCCGCCAGATATAAATTATCTGGCACATCTGTCGAATCATGCGGGTCAAACAAATATGGTCCCGCCGGCATAACAGTTGCCAGCGCACGCAACATTTCATCCACCCCATCGTTTTTCAGCGCAGAAATCATAAATATATCACGCGGGTGCGCCAATTCATTTATTTCGGCAGTTATCGGCAATAACGCCGGTTTAGATACTGCATCAACCTTGTTCAATGCAACAAACAGGTTTTTGTGGTCGCGTATTTTTTCAACCAATCCACACACTGTATCGGTTATACCCTTTTGTGCATCAATTACCAACAAAACCGCATCTGCGTCCCCGGTTGCATCCATCGCCGCACCAACCATCGCCCTGTCTAGCCGACGCGCCGGTCGAAAAATGCCAGGTGTATCGACAAATATTAATTGTCGATTGCCCACCATTTTAATTGCACGCAGGTTTGTTCGTGTCGTTTGCACTTTGTGCGAAACAATAGACACTTTGCGCCCCATAATTTGATTAATCAGGGTGCTTTTACCAGCATTCGTCGGGCCAACGATGGCCACAAAACCAGAATATGTTTTTTCCATGCCACAACAATAGCACACCAAATGCAAAAGTGAATAAAAATCTTGCAAATCTGTATCAACATTGTACAGTTTACCCCAAGAGAGTCAACCACAAGGCATAATATAATGCAACTGACAGGTCCAGAAATACTACGACGCATGCGCCAAGAAAACCCAAATAATCCCGGCGCAAAACCAGATATAATAATAACACCTTTTGATAATCAATGCATGGGCAGCAACAGTTATGATTTACATCTGGGGAATCAATTAAAGATTTATACAAAAACTTTACCGTATGGAATGCTGCCTGCAATAGAATATCACCGCGGGCGCATATATTCTATGCGTGATTGGTTTTGGGATTACAGTGCGTATTTAGAATATCGTAAATACCCAGAAAAATATGACCCACGCAACCCAAGATTCTTGCTGGATCCGTGTGATTCAGAATCACATAAAACAACAGATATTGAAATACCGCGCGACGGGTTGATTTTATCCCCAGACATTGGTTATCTGGGGCATACAGTTGAATACACAGAAACATATAATTTGTTTCCATATATAGATGGCAAATCATCAGTCGGACGCAATTTTATATTGAATCATCATACAGCCGGCCGTGGCGACGACGGCTTTTGTGGGCAATGGACACTGGAAATCAAGGTTTTATATCCCACAGTTGTGTATCCTGATATGCGCATAGGTCAAATTTATTACGAAGAATTTACCGGCGCGCGCAAACCGTATAACGAAAACCGCGCCAGTCATTATAACGGTCAAATGGGGCCAACACCAGCCGCAATAATCCCCATAGAAGAAATACGCAACCGGCAAAGATAATTAATTAATTTGCTTGTTTACCAGATTCAAAGTCCGACGGGCGTGCATCAAGTTTTTTTGACCATTCGTTATCCGGAAAATTCAAGCGCAACATTTCTGCATATCCATACGCTTGTTCTGGCAAACCAATTGCCGTATAACATTCCGTCAGGCGATATAATGCCTCGGGTGTCATGACGGTGTCTTGGGCATCTGTTAAAACAGATTGCAAGCGTGAAATCGCACTGGGCCAATTTTCGCGCGCCATGTCTGCCCGTGCAGAATACATAACCTTGCCTGCGATATAATTTTTTAATATTAAAATCTTGTTTTCTGCGTTTTTAGCGTATTCAGATTTCGGGAATCGGTCAACCAGTTGCTGGAACTGTTGCAGTGCATACGCCGACATACCCGGTTCGCGACGAACATCGCTGACCTGGCGATAATAGCACATGCCGCGCAGATATAACATATATGGCACATCACGATGACCAGGATGAAACCGCATAAATCTGTCCGCTGTCAAAATTGCACCGGCAAAATCACCATCCATATATTGTGAATACGCCGCCATAACCAACGCATCTGCGGCCCATTGGCTGGATGGATATTGATTTTCGGCCTGTAAAAATTCTGATGCGGCTGTTTCATAGTTTTCATCATTAAATTCAGCATACGCATTTTTATAAATTTCGTTTAACGGTCGCTGGGGGACGATTTCATTATCTGTCCCAGCACACGCCGCCAGCGCAGTTGTCGCAATTAATATTAAAAATTTTTTTATGTACATATTCCTGCCTTGATTTTATTTTATATTCGTGAGTATAATCCAAACCATGAGACTAGGCAAACATATTTTCGGCGTTGGTGTTATGACAGGAATCAGCCGCCTGTTCGGGTTCTTGCGCGATTTAATGGTTGCGCATGTTTTTGGCGCAGGACGATTGTCTGATATATTCTTGGCATCGTTCAAATTACCGAATCTGTTTCGCGACTTGCTGGGCGAAGGTGCATTATCTTCTATCTTTATCCCGATGTATACCAGCAAAAATAAAGATGAAAATTTTGCCAAAAATGTATTTTCATGGTTAATGGTGGCATTGCTGGGCATAACAATTTTATTTGAAATCTTTATGCCGCTGATTGTATGGATTTTGGCCCCAGGATTTGCCGATGAGCCCGGCAAAATTGAATTAACCACCACAATTTCCAGAATAATGTTCTGGTATGTCATATTTATATGTGGGTCGGCATTTTTATCGGCAATATTAAACGCGTTTTCACGATTTATGCTGGTCGCGTTTATGCCCGTGCTGTTAAATGTAATGCTGATATGCGCAATGTTGCTGGCGGCGTTTTTTGCACCGACAACAGTGCTGTATATCATGGCATTTACAGTTGTTTTGTCTGGCGTTATCCAATTTGCAATCTTGTGGCACAGGATTCGCAGTAAGCATTTTGGATTGCGATTAATTGTACCACGGTGGACCCCAGCGATAAAAAGCATGTTCAAGCGACTGGGTATCAGTATCGTTGGGAATGGTTTTTATCAAATTACAATCATTGTTGGCACCCTGGTTGCCAGTTTCCAAAGTGGCGCAGTATCATGGCTGTATTATTCGGACCGAATGATTCAGTTTCCATTTGCATTGATTGGTCTGTCGGTTGGGACAGTGCTGATGTCGTCTATATCAAACGCAATGGCTGAAAAAAACATGCGCAGTGTTTATATTCAGCAAAATTCATCTATGCGTCAATCGATGATGTTGATTGTTCCATGTGTTGTTGGTCTGTTTGTAATGGCGGAACCAATAATCCAGTACTTGTTTGAATATGGCGCATGGACACACGAATCAACCCACGCAGTCGCATTAGCAATGATGATTCAGGTCTTTGCCCTGCCTGCGATGATGATAAGCCAGATATACAGCCGTACCCTGTACGCCAGTCAAGATGTTCGTACCCCCGTTAAAACCAGCATAATTTCATTAATTGTGGCAATTGCAATCTATCTGGGGGCATTTCATTTTGTTGGATACTTGGCGATACCAATTGGCGTTGTGGTCAGTGGTTATTTGAAAAACTATCTGTTGGGACGCGCATGTCGCCGCCGCGGTTTAATACACACAGAACGCCGCACAATATATGCAATTATTGCGTTTATCATATTGGCGGTGGCAATGGGGGCGGTATTATGGATGGTGCCTGTTAACAGCCTGTTTGCAATGCTGTTTACAATTGGCGGTTTTGCGGTTATATATTTACCACTTGCATACCTGATAAATAAAAAAATAGAGTCAAAATAAAGTTGAAAGCAGACTTTTTATATGATAGAATCCTTACATAAGAATGTAAGGAGTCCCATAATGAAAAAAATAATTTCTTTGGCTGTTCTGACAGCGGTTATGGCCGGTTGTACAGACCTTAGCACAACTGATACCAGCACCGTTAACGGCTATGCGGCCGACGGTTTTGGCGAAGAAACACTGATAACAACTGATGAATCGCTGAATAACACATATCTGTTGGCACCGGCACCAAAATACTATGTCGGCAGTGCGTACAAGGTCGAAGATGTCCAGTACATCCCCGTAGAAGATTTAACATATAACCAAACTGGTATTGCCGGAATTATTCCATCTGAATTAAACGGAACAAAAACCAGCAATGGCGAAGTCTTTAATATGGACCAAATGGTCGCAACCAGTAAAACATTGCCATTACCAACAATCGCACGTGTTACAAATCTGGATAATGGACAATCTGTGGTCGTTCGTGTAAACAACCGTGGACCATTTGTAAATACGCGTATTATGGACTTGTCCCCGGCGGCGGCACAACGCATTGGGATGAACGGTCAAACCAAAGTCCAAGTTCAAGTATTAGCCGATGAATCTATTGCAGTTAAAAATGCAACAATTGGCGCAACAACTACAACCCAGACAACACATACTGTTCAGCCTGTGGAAACAACAACGACAACAGTTGTTACAACAACAACGGCACCAGATGCCACGGCAACCGCCCCGGTGATTACTGCTGGTGAATACAGTGTACAGTTGGCGGCGTTCTATGCCCAAGATAGTGCAGATGCACTGGCGGCCAGAATGAAAAAATATGGTGATGCGGTCGTTATCCAAGAAGGCGACATGTTCAAAGTTCGTATAATCAATCTGGATGCATCCCAGGCACGCAGTGTTATTGATGCCCTGCGCAGCAATGAAGGCATGGCACCGGGTCTGTTAAGAAACGGTCGCTGGATAAACGCAGACAGTATTTAACAAGACCGTCTTTGATAAAACACCCCGGATATTTCGGGGTGTTTTTTTATTTGTAAATGCTGATACATTATATAAACGCATTTTATAACTCAAAAAGGATGACACATTTTCACATATTCACCATAACCCGTACCGTCTTCAAAATCTGTTCCAATTTCTATATAACACCCAGAAACCGTAAGCGATGTGCCCAGCGATGTTGTCGGTTCACCATTCGGACCGGCTGGACATTTTGTACAATTTGGATATGTACCATAATAACCAATTCCACATTTTGTTGGTATAACTACACCGCCGGTATTACATGGCGCACAACAACTGGGGCCGGTACGCAGGCACATGCCGTGCGCATCGGTACAATTTTCACACAGCAAAACCGCCCATCCATCTGAACATACCAGCAACGATGCAAATGATAACAATAACAGATACGGATTTTTCATTTCATTCCCTTTTTGATTCAAAAAACAAAAACCACCTTTTTCGGTGGTCGGGATGTTAGAAAAATCATATACCTTGATGATCCTGTGGATTTTAAGGGCGCGTGCCCCTTGTTGTATAAACCACAGCATCCCGACCAAATTGTCGGGACCGGCACAATATGTGCCCTGATGTTAACGATGTGTTTTCCACACCGAAGGTATAAGGGATTTTCTAAGTCCCGAACCCACATATCTCAATATGGATTCATCTTGAATATTACTGACTTTTTATACTGGTATCAATTAATTTTTTTATTATACTTTTATATTATGAAACACTTATCTGATTCAGATATTGCAAAAATGATTGATACGGATTTTCAACCGGATGAAACGCGCACACGACATGTTGTTCGCACAGAATTACGATTGGGTCAACTAATACCATCACAAAATCCACCAATACCAGAACGCATCGTACTGGATTTACATTATAAAACCGAAGAACAAGCATGGAATAAAATTATGGAACTTGCAAAATCTGGGGTACGCAACGCAACAATTATTACCGGTGCCAGCGGCATATTAAAAATAAAATTTCAACAGTGGGCAAATGACAGTGTGCTTAGCCCATATATTATATCTGTTCGTCCCATTAACAACGGCAGCTTTGATGTTAAATTTCGCAAAAAATCAGAACCCGATTTTTAACATTGCCCCAATTGTATGTGCTATGTATCCACTGCGAACATCCAAATTATAATTTATACCCGCATTAAAATAAGGGCTGTAAAACATTACGCCAAGTGCCCCATTAAACGCGCTGCGTGCGGGGGCATTAATTGGTATATTATAAGATTGATTACCAACCAGACGCACATTTATGTTGTCTGTACCGTCGCTGATTACATCGTACCCACCACCAATATGAATCGCGGGGCGCACAACAAAATCAGACCCAACGAAATCATATCCGACATCTATGCCTGCCATCGCTGTCATTGTATCGTATCGCCAATCGCTAAATTCTTGGGCAACAGAATCGATATAATTATCTGTCATAATGTGGGCATACCGCATGCTAATTTGCGGAATTATAGATATGCGACCGCGCAAGATTCGCATACCTGAATTTATTTGCCCGGCAAAAAAATCTGTATCATATACACTGCTGTCGGCAATAAGTGCAATTAATTTATCTGCTGCCCAACTGATATGACCGGCATTCAAGCCCATATTAATAAAAAATCCTGATTGCGATAAATATTCACCAAATAAAGTAATGCTGTTGCCGGTGGCATCTGTATAAACGCGGTTATCGTGTGTATCTGTCATTGTACGCGTATATGATGCGCCGAATAACAATCCATCTGCGACAAACATCTTGGCATTGATTGATACACCCGTATTACGCGTATTAAATTCTGCATTTTCATTTGAATCATAATTTGCAAAAGAACCAAAGACTTGACCATCCAAGACCAATGTTCGTGAATTATCGCAACTTAACCGCCCTGCGACACAACCATCACGCCGTCCAATCAATGGCATTGAAACAACAGAAAACGCCCGGTCCAGATGATTATTTGTTTCATATAATGCCATTGTGGTATTATTAAAGCCTAATACAGATATCGCATTTGTAAACGCCGCAATATCGTCATAGCGCACATCTTGAACATACGCTGCGACATTACCGCCCAATCCAAACCCAGAAATTACATTACCCCACGCAACTGCTGCATCATCCAAATATTTTGCCGCCCCGAACAAATTACTATAATCATTTGATGTTGGCGCAGCGTATGCGCCCCAGCAAAACAATAACAAGAATGCATATAAAATATTTTTCATGACTTGCCCTGTTTTTTGTTTATAATATGTGCCAAATGACCAAAATTTAACAGGAACCATTTACTATGACCAGAATCAAAACTGTATATGACCATATTCGCAGCAATAATATAAAGACTGCGATTTTAGTAATATGCTTTCCGTTGATATTTATTGCGCTGATATTTTTATTTACATGGATTGTTGTACCCGCAGACCAAGCACTGCAAACCGCAATAAATGTTGCGATTCCAACATTTATCGCATGCGCAGTATGGTTGGTTATATCATGGGCATTTGGGGATTCAATGATGCTAAATTCGGCACATGCACATGAAATATTTGACACAGATTCCGAAAACCGTGAAATATTCCATGCGGTTGAAAATGTCGCCATGGCGGCGGGACTGCCACGACCACGGGTATATATCATAGATGACGATTCTATGAACGCATTTGCCACAGGGCGCAGCCCACGCGATGCGTCTGTGGCACTGACCCGCGGAATTATAAAAAAGTTAAACAAACTGGAACTAGAAGGCGTAATTGCACATGAAATGGCGCATATTGGCAACCGCGATATACGGCTGGATATGCTGCTGATAACTGGTGTCGGGGTCAGTGTTTTTGCCGCAGATATGATTTTAAGATTGGCAATGTTCGGTGGCGGCGGCAATAACGAAGACAACAAAAACACCACTGGCGCAGTGTTATTAATGGTATGGTTGGCATTTACAGTATTTAATGTGCTGATAACCCCGATATTGCGTATGGCAATATCGCGCAACCGCGAATATGCCGCCGATGCCACAGGTGCCCAAATTACACGAAATCCGGGGGCATTGGCATCTGCACTGCGCAAGATTACAACTGATGCGCGCGTGGAATGCCTGGATAAGGTAAAATCTATGTCGGCAGTGTGCATTGCGAATCCTGGCGGTCCGCGCGAATTTACCAGTTCGCTGATGGCGACCCATCCGCCGGTTGAAAAACGAATTGCGCGTCTGGAATCAATGGCCGGTAATAAATAAGCATATAATTTTTCTTGCAATCTGAATAAAACAGTATAAAATATAAGACCGTTGCGCCCATGGCTCAATTGGATAGAGCATCTGACTACGGATCAGAAGGTTGAGGGTTCGAATCCTTCTGGGCGCGCCAGGAATTTAACCGCCGGAAACGGCGGTTTGATTTTTTACCTGATAAAAAATAATACATTGCAACGCATCACTTTTTTTAATAAAATATATATAAATAATTTTGGAAAGCGGGAACATTTTATGAAAAAAATATTATTATCTGTCGCAGTCGCAACATTATTTGCAGCGAACGCATACGCCGATTTTTTGCAAGATTCGGCAAATGGTTGCTATGTTGATACCAAGGGTACGAATACTTTTTGGTTTTGTGGCAAAGCTCCAGAAAAATGCAGCGATAAAAAAGTTAAAGGCTTTCATAAAAAAAATTATTTATACAACGGTGATTATTTTGACAGGAATGGCACCCGTTATTGGTGTTGTGGCGGGTCTGCAAGTGCCCATGGTCGCTTTACAACCACCAGCACCAGTACACCATGGTCAACATCAGAAACAGCAACAAAATCAACTGCTGCGGGTACTTGCACTTATGTTAAAACAACAAATGTTTGCGGCGATGTCACGGGTGATTGTTCTGTCGCATCCGATGGCAGCAATGCCGCATCAGAATCAACGCTATCCGATGCCCAATCGTGCGAACTGCAAAACAAGTTATGGCGTAATAATGTTTGTGTTGAATATTGCGTTGCCCCCAAGGCATTTGCCAGCACATCATCAAACAGTTGTATAGATTGCGAAACAACAAATTTCCAGGGCATCAGTGGCGATGTATGCGTCAAATGCGACCCGGGTTCACAATTGTTTGATAAAACTTCACGCAGATGCGTTGATAAATCATATTGGCCCAAATATTCCCGCAGCGCGATGGAAACATGCTATGCCTGTACATCAAACACATTATTCCAAGAATGTGTAAAGTTATTCAGCAATGGGACAAATACAATGTCAGAAAGTGAAATTCTAACTGGTTGTAAAATTAATTCGGACAGCCGCAGACCATCTGGTGTATAAAACAAAAAAACGCCTGAACAGGCGTTTTTTTTTACATCTGGATAAACCAATCTGGATGTTGCGCCAATTGTTTTATGCCGTCATCTAAAACCCGGCGATATTCTAAAAAGCGTTCTTTGTCTGCCCGCCCCAGATTGCTGATTGCCGGTAATTTTACTGTCATTGGGTTAACATGTCGACCGTCTTTGATTATTTCATAATGCAAATGCGGTCCAGTTGACAGGCCTGTTGAACCGACATACCCGATTGTTTGACCCTGTTTAACATTTGTGCCAACAACAACGCCCTTGGCAAAACGCGACATGTGTGCATACAATGTTTCAAACGATGAATTATGACGAATTTTAATATAATTTCCATGCCCACTGTTATAACCCCGCGCAACAACGCGTCCAGCGCCCGCCGCAGGAATTGGTGTACCGGTCGATGCCCGGAAATCAACCCCTTTGTGTGCACGGGTATAGCCCAATACTGGGTGTTTACGACTGTTAGAAAAACTGCTGGTTATACGGGCATTATTTATTGGTGTGCGCTTTAATGATTTTATTGCGCCGTTGCCGTTTTCATCATAATAACCGGTTTTGCCATCATCTTTGCGAAAACGGTACATCTGCACATTACCACGCAGCGCCTGAAACTGAACCGCCAACACACGACCATTATCTATCTTTTTACCATCAGAAAAATTTTCTTCATACAACACGGAAAAATGCTGGCCGGCACGAACATCGCGTTCAAAGTCCATTTCAAACGCTAATAAATCATACACTTCGGCCAAAATGCCGTCTGGGATGCCCGCGCGTGCACCCGCCAGATAAAAACTGTCCCCGTCCATTATTTCACCTGTACGATATACTGCGCGCGTGTCGCGTTCTATATCAACAGTTTTACATTCCCAATCACCCGCATCATTGCATGTCAATTCAACGCGTCGCCATGGCGATGGAATTATTACAATTTGAGATACATCTGCGTCTGGTTCAGGTCTGATAAATTCAATCTTGTCGCGTTCCGCGCGCAGGCTGGATATATCTGCGCCATCTTTTAAGACATCTGCAATTACCAACACATCCGCAGTGGTAAAGCCCTGGTCAGTTAACAGACTGGTCAAAGTGTCGCCAGAGGCAACATCAACAACCACTGTATGCGAATCCGAATCATTATGTATACCGACCCCAGAATTTTTAGCAATGACCAATGCCGCTGCAATGCCCGCCAAAAACGCCGCCACGATAATAACAACATGCACCAGATTGCGCATATTCAGAATATTTTTTGCTTTTTTCATGTGTCGGATTATAATTGTTTCATGACCACAAATCAAGCATTTGAAACCTTGCGTGATGCCGGCGGACTGCGTGCAGCGCGGGTAATCATTGAAAACACGCCAAAAATTTCAAAAATAAAAATTTGGCGTATGGCGCGTGCTTTGCGCCGTGGTGTGCCGGTGGCCAAGATAATACATCAAAAATGGTTCTATGGTCTGAAATTTTATACAAACCGTTATACACTGGACCCGCGACCAGATACAGAAACATTGGTCGAATCAGTAATTGCAGATTATAAAAATTCTGCGCCGCGTATCCTGGATTTAGGCACAGGTACCGGTTGCATAATCGCAGCAATTATAAAAAACATTCCCAACGCGCGTGGTGTGGCGGTTGAACGCGCAATTGGCGCACGACGCGTCGCGCGAAAAAATATATCAGAACTGGGGCTGGCCGATCGTATTCGCGTAAAACGCGGAAATTTTAATTTGCCCAATATGATAACTGAACGGTTTGATGTAATTGTATCAAATCCGCCATATATTGCATACGGCGATACGCGTGTTACCCGTGGCGCAAAACACGACCCTAAAAGTGCACTGTACGCGCGACATAATGGATTATATGCGTATGAAAAAATCGCCCAAAATGCACATAATTGGATTGCAGACGATGGAAAATTATATCTGGAAATCGGTGCCGGAATGGGCGATTGTGTTCGTGAAATATTTATAAAACACGGATGGCGATTTGAACACGCTGACAAAGACCTGGCCGGAATCGAACGCGTACTGATATTTACGCCATCAGTTTAATCTTGTATTTATGTTTTACACAGTATATAATTAAAATGTTGATGGGTGTTCCATCAATGAGACTTGGAAATCTCTACACATGCGTCGGAATAATAATTGGTGGCGCGTATAAAAGCGCCAATTTTAATTATTGCGATGAAAAACCTCCTGATTCCGGTCAGGAGGGTTGTGGAATATAAAATACACAACGCAATTCATGTGATTGTTTCCAACCTCCTGACCACCTGAAATTTTTTCCGGTGGTTTTTATTAAAACAGTGGGAATAAAAATCATGAAATATTTTATATTGTTAATCGCATTAATAATCACACCGCAAATGTCGTTTGCCGCCAGTGGCGATGAATACACAGGAATTGATTGGGACCAAGTAATAGAATGCATCAGCGGTTGCATGAGGTGTGAAGACCTGATTACCAGTACATGTTGTCGCAAATGTGGTGATGGTGGTTCTGGTACTGGTGGCGGCGGCAGCGGGTATGTGTGCACCACATATACAACATGCCCCGATATATCAGACCGCATAGAATACCAAGATACAGGTTCTGCCGCGGTCGCGGGTGATGCCGGCACTGATGGATACAATAATGTATGTTTTGATATAAACAATATAAAATATTATAAAAAATCTGCAACATCATGTAAATCAGGCTATTCCCGTGTAAAATTTGTAATCCAAGGTTGCAACCAAATAACATTTTACCAATGTCTGTATAACTATACCGCCCCCAGTCCGGGTGGCGGCGAATGCGATTCTTCAACATGTCTGCCTGATGCATGGACATTGGTCGAAAATGGCGATAATGCTGTACAACGACGCACATACCGCACATGCACCGGCAATAAATGCATGATTGTAATACCTGACCAAGTGCGTTGTCCAACCGGATATTATGGTACACCCAAAATATCTGGGATTAATCAAAACGCAACAATAACCGCATATTGTACACCGTGCCCGACACATTCGTCTGGAACGCAAACAACCGCTGGTCCGGGCGGCGTAGCTGGTAATATGATCGGCGGCGGCGGACAAAATCCAGGTACGGTTGATATTACAGAATGTTATTTACCATCCGGCATCGAAGGTACAGACAGCACAGGTACATGGATATATGACGATAAATGTCATTACAGTAATTAAAACATTCATTCGGTTCAAAAATAAATTCAAATAACAGAAATTTTTTCACACGACAGATGGCGATTTCCCCACCCAGTGCACGACTTTGGCGATACAGAACGCATCTTGGGTTTTTTTTGTATTGCAATAAAGCAAGAAATTGTATACTATAAAAATGTAAAAAATCCTGCATTTGTGCGGGATTTAGCATAAAAGTTTATGCCGAATCTAAACCACCGTTTAGATTAGGCAATTTTTTATTTATAAAAATGGCAGATTTCTGCATGTTTTATCCCCACTCTTTGTGCCGAATCTAAACGGTCGTTTGAATGCGTGCATATTGCTGGTGGTATGTATTGCTGCAATGTTCCCCAGACAATCTGTTGCACTTGTCAACGACAGCCGTTGCAAAGACTGTCGCGGCACCGAATGCGAAGCATACGATTATTCCATAGACGCAACATGCTGTATAAGATGCCTTGGCGATGGAAACGACACCGGTAGTTCTGTTGTTGGCGGCGGCGGTGGCAGTGGCAGCGGCAGCGGCAGTGGTAATATTGGCGGCGGGGCATCATGCGCCGTCACGGCATGTGTTAATTACACATTATTAAACAGTGCGACACTTAATGGATGTACCATCGCCAGTTTAACATGTTATACCGGTTCTGGCGGGACATATGGATTTAATTCTTGCACAACATGTCAAAGTGGATGGAAAAAAGAAACCAGAAATATTACAGTCCCAGGATGTGGTCCGTTTCCATATACAGAATGCAAAGATTGCAACAAGCCTGCATCATGTGTCGACGGTTCATGGACAGATGTTTCCGGCGCAACATATCAATCGAGAAGAATCGCAAATTGGAACAGCAATTTGTGCTCGTGCAGTTATACAACACAATACAGATGTAAAAACGGCTATTATGGCAGTGGTACCAATTGTTCGCCCTGCACCAGTCCTGGGACCAGTGATGCCGGCAGCAACACCAGTATATCTGGTTGCTATGTTACAAGTGGCAGTGATACCAGCGGGACATACACATATATATCAAAGTGTTATTGGGGTTAAATGTTATTAATCCCCAGACTTAAAAAACGGGTTTTGTTTTTTCAATATACCGATTGTTGAATCCAGCCCGTGTCCATGAACGACATAGATTTCATCTGGCAAATTCATGGCATATATCTTTGCCACAGATTGACGCAACACAGATTCATCGCCACCCGGCAAATCACAGCGGCCAACACTGTCGCGAAACAATGTATCACCTGCTAATAAAATCCCAAAATCTGGGAAATAATATGACAGACCACCCGCAGAATGACCGGGCGTTTCAATAACATCCATTGATACACCCGACAAGATGTCTGTATGACCACCAGCAATATCTGATGGACGGCGATAATCCGGTTCAATATGTGGAATTTGAAAAAAATCCAGCAGCGGATTTCCCCACAATACTAAATCATGGTCAGCATGATTCAAAAACCACTGAATATTATATTTTTCTGCCAACGCTGGTGCCGCGGAAATATGGTCGCTGTGCCCATGCGTTGCATAAATTGCGCGTAAATTCAGCCCGCGTGATTCTAATAATTTTGACCATGCGTCTGCATGACCCCATGGGTCAAATATAACCGCGTCGTCCCCAACAGACACCAAAACAGAATTGGTGTTTTCTGGGGGCATACGCAGTATTTCAAACTGTGGTTCGTTATTTGTTTTTTGCATTTTTACGCGTTGTCTTGGTTGTTTTGCGCGCAGATGTTGTTGCTTTACCATGCACAATTTCTTTGATTTCTTCACCAGTTAATGTTTCACGCGCCAGTAATTCTTCGGCCAATTTGCGAACAGTATCTTTGTTCTTGGCCAAGATTTTGGCAGCATTTGCATGTGCATCGTCCAACCATGCGCGCACTTCGGCATCAACCAGTTCTGCTGTTTTTTCAGATGCGTTTTCTAATGCAGTACGATTACCAAAATTATTAACCTGGTTGATTGCCGCCAATCCGATTTTTGGCGACAGCCCCGCCGTTGTTATAGAATATCGTGCCAAACGCGTTGCCATGGCAATATCGCTTTCTGCGCCGGTTGTTATTTTATCTGGACCAAAGAATATTTCTTCGGCGCAACGACCCGCAAGTGCAACCGCCAAGTTCGCACGCACTTCGGATATAGTCATTGAAACCTTGTCATCAATTGGCAAGTGCTGAACCATCCCCAGCGCACGCCCACGCGGAATAATCGTTGCCTTGTGTATCGGGTCTGTAACATCAGCATACATAACACTGACAAACGCATGCCCTGCTTCGTGATATGCCGTTAATTTGATGTCTTCGGGGCGCATCTTGCGAATCTTGCGCGGGCCCATTAATATTTTATCGCGCGCTTCTTCTACATCTGCGGGGGCAATTTCTGTCCGACCATTGCGTACAGCCAACAATGCAGCTTCGTTTAACAGATTTTCCAAATCTGCGCCTGAAAAACCGGTTGTTCCGCGCGCTAAATCTTGCAGATTTACATCTGGTGAAACTTTGACCTTTTTCGCATATAAATCTAATATTTCGCGACGACCCGCCAAATCCGGCAGTTCTATATAAACCTGGCGGTCAAAGCGACCGGGACGCAATAACGCCGGGTCCAGCATATCAGAACGATTTGTCGCACCGATAACTATAATACCGGTATCATTTGAAAATCCGTCCATTTCAATCAGCAATTGATTTAGTGTCTGTTCACGGTCCTGGTCGTTATACGAATGTGTACTGCGTCGCTGACCAATGGCATCAATTTCATCAATAAATAATATACATGGCGCGTTCTTTTTCGCCATATCAAATATTTCTTTGATTTTGGCGACCCCCAAACCAACAATTATGCCGGAAAAATCACTGCCTGACGCGGCAAAGAACGGCACATTTGCTTCACCAGCAATCGCACGCGCCAACAGCGTTTTCCCAGTCCCAGGTTCCCCAGACAATAATATACCACGCGGTACGCGCGCACCAACTGCCTGGAACTTTTCTTTATTTTTCAGGAAATCAACAATTTCCATTAGTTCTTGTTTTTCAGAATCAATGCCGGCAACATCTTGGAATGTCGTTTTTGTTTTGCCGGTTGTAATTTTTGTCGGATTTTGCTGTGTCAGTGCACGGCTTAATCCACCGGCACCACCCTTGAAACCACGGAAAATCCACCATATAAAAAACAGCCCCATTAAAATTGGAACCCATGTCCCCAGATAATCAACCCATGTTTTTGACGCATCTATTGAAACCTGGGCACCATTTTGTGAAATCTGACTTAATAATTCTGGGTCATAGGTTATTGTCGCTGTATATGGCGTACCATCTGTCAAAACACCAGACGCACTGTTGCCACGAATGTCCATTGTTTGAATTTCCGCACTGCGTTTTAATACATCTGAAAAAGTCAATTCAACTGGCGCAGGCACAGGCTGACCATTAGGTAAAATTTGGGGCGCGTTATTTCTGAAAAATGTATTTGCCACAACCGCAAAGAAAATTGCCAAAAAGACAATTAAAAACCAATTTCCAGAATCGCCACGACGAAAAAATTTACTTTTCTTGTTGTTTCGATTTGTCTGACTTGTTTGATTTGTTTGTTGATTTTGATTTTCCATATCTTGTCCTAAATGTTGTTTTTGACCCTTCGGGAACGATTAAAATCTTATCACCCAAGCGCCGTAAAGTGCAATGCCCCAATGTAATTTTACAATCGTGCTGCAATTTATTTAGTGCATTTGACAAAGAATGCAAGCGTGGCTGATATTCGTCCCCCCCAATTTGTTGAATTAGCGTCCCCAGCAACTTTAATCTAATATCGGGGGATTGGTCAAATAGAAAAGATGCCATAAACACAGCACGACGATTTTCAACAACTGTACGCGTCATATCTGCAATCTGTTCGTCCAGCGCATCACGCACACGACCTAAATTCTGTACCGCCAATAAAATGCGTGCGTCAGAAATACCCAAACTATCTGACAACAAATGGCGATTTTGCCGAATGCGCACACGCGTATAGTGCGGGTCTGCATTCATTTCATCTGTAAAATATTTAATATTATTTTCATCACAATATTTTTTCAGTTCTGACCGCGGAACCCCCAGTAATGGTCGCACAATTTTAATACCATCACGATATGTAATTGAACGCATTGCCGCCAATCCGTATAAACCACTGCCCCGCCCCAGATTCATCAAAAAAGTTTCAATTTGGTCATCTGCCTGATGTGCAGTTAACAGCGCATCAATATTATTATCACGACAAAAATCTGTCATAAATTTATATCGCGCAGTACGGGCGGCGGCTTCTAGTCCTGAAACAGGCTTGTCATCTGTCCAGTAAAAAATCTGACACGGGATGTTCAATTGCGCGCATAAATCACGCACATATTGCGTTTCGATTTCTGCATTTGCGCGCAAACCATGATTTACATGCAAACACACAACATCCGCACTGATTTGCGCCAGCCAACACAGCAAGCACACAGAATCAACCCCACCACTGACCGCAACTGCCAAACGACAACCAGTGAACTGGCGCATAAAATCAATAAAGTTTTGATTCATAACAACGACATTTTATGCTATAATTCGCAAAAATAAAGGGAAAAGATAAAAATGACATCACACTTGAAATCTATTGCTGTATACTGTGGGCATCAAATGGGGGCGAACCCACAATATGCGCGCGACGCGACAAAAATTGGAAAATTTTTAGCAGATAATCAAATTCGTATGGTTTTTGGCGGTGGCGATGTCGGACTGATGGGAACGGTTGCCACCGCAGCGATTGAAAATGGCGGACATATTATCGGCGTTTCAACGAATAATGTTATTGAAAAACAAGAACCTGTACATGACGGAATTGATATCAAAATTGTTGACGGGGTTAATGAACGAAAACAAAAAATGTTTGAATTATCAGACGCGTTTATAATATTACCGGGCGGCATTGGTACGCTGAATGAATTAACAGATATAATGACAATGCAACAAATTGGTGAATCTAATAAACCGTTGTTTTTTTTGAACACCGCCGGTTTTTGGATTCCGTTTGTGCGACTGTTTATACACATGCACGATTGCGGTTTTATTGAAAGTGTACACGACTATAATATTCATGGTGCCGCAACCCCAAGTGATTTGTTTGACCAAATATTAAATTACAATAATTGAACAACTTTATCACGCGACTGGGCACCACGAATAATTTTTATGCTGGATTTAGGCACATCAAAATGTCTGGCCAGCATTTTTATTACCGCATCGTTTGCCGCGCCATCTGTTGGCGCAGCAGTTGTATAAACCCGCAATGTTCCATCGTCTGCAACAATTATCTGATTTCTGCGGGCGCGTGGGATAACACGCAACTTAAAAGTCTGATTTGAACCGTTCATCGCACATTATATGTACATGAAAATGAAACACACTTTGTCCAGCACCCGGACCGGTATTCGCAACAATACGGAAATTTTCACGCAAATTCATCGCATCAACAGTGTTGCGCACTGCGCGCCAAAACCCAGTTTGAATATCTGATGGGGCATTTGCAGTAAAATCATAAATATCTGTATATTCCCCCCGTGGCACAACCAATATATGCGTCTTGGCGCGCGGACTGATATCATAAAACGCCACGGCAAATTCATCTTCGTATACGCGGCGCGACGGAATTTCATCACGGATTATTTTTGCAAATACATTATTTTTATCATACATATATCTACCCCTTTGATTCCCATTGTTTGGCTATTGCCAGCATATTATAGTGCCGATATAAAATCAAGCCTTGAAATCGTGTTATATCGCACTATATTTATGCCCAGAAACAGAAAACACCAAGGAGAATAAAATGTTCAAACCACTACATAATTATGTCCTGTTGGAACGGATAGAAGAAGAAAACAAAACAGCTGGTGGAATAATAATCCCAGATAATGCCAAAGAAAAACCATCACGCGGGCGCGTAATTGCAATCGGCGATGGCGCATACGATGGCGATGACCGTGTTCCAATGTCGGTAAAGGTTGATGATGTCGTATTATTTGCAAAATGGGCATCTTCTGCAAACGAAGTTAAAATTGATGGAAAAGATTATGTGTTAATAAAAGAAACAGATATCTTAGGAATCTTGAAATAAAAAACAAAGGACTTGATGATGGCAAAAGAAATCGTTTTTGATACAGATAAATTAGCATCCGGCGTTGACACATTGGCCAATGCTGTAAAAATTACTATGGGCCCCAAGGGTCGCACAGTCGTTATTGATAAATCATACGGCGCACCGGTCGCGACCAAAGACGGTGTTACCGTGGCCAAGGCAGTATCTTTGAAAGACCCGCAAGAAAACATTGGCGCACGCATGATTCAAGAAGTTGCCAAAAAGGCTGGTGATGATGCAGGGGACGGCACAACAACAGCAACTGTACTGGCACAGAAAATTATTCGCGAAGGTCGCCGTGTAATCGCCGCAGGTATGAATCCAATGGATGTAAAACGCGGTATAGATATGGCAACCGCGGCGGTTGTTGCAGATATTGAAAAACATGCGCGCCCGGTCAAAGATAGTGCTGAAATCGCCCAGGTCGCAACAATTTCTGCAAATTCTGACCGTGATATCGGTGAAAAAATCGCCGGTGCGATGGAAAAAGTCGGCAAAGAAGGTGTTATCACTGTTGAAGAAGCCAAAGGTCTGGAAACAGAAATTGATGTCGTCGAAGGTATGCAATTTGACCAGGGCTTTATGTCCCCGTACTTTGTAACCAACAGCGAAAAAATGTTGGCAGAATTAGATGGCGCACAAGTATTGGTTTCGGAAAAGAAAATAACCGGTCTGCAAGCGTTATTACCAATACTGGAACCAATCGCACAATCAGGTCGCCCGTTGTTAATTATCGCCGAAGATGTTGAATCCGAAGCATTGGCAACATTGGTATTGAACAAATTGCGTGGCGGATTAAAGGTTTGCGCTGTCAAAGCCCCTGGTTTCGGCGACAGACGCAAAGAAATGCTGAAAGATATCGCCGCAGTTTGTGGTGCAACAGTGATATCTGATGATATGGGCATGACATTTGAAAATATCACACCTGATGTTCTGGGTACTGCCAAAAAAGTTGTCGTCAGCAAAGATTCTACTTTACTGGCCCAAGGTGGCGGCGACAAGGCTGCAATTAATGCACGCGCAGACGAAATTCGTAAACTGATGTCAACCAGCACCAGCGACTATGACAAAGAAAAATTGGCAGAACGCTTGGCTAAATTGGTTGGCGGTGTCGCAGTTATCAAAGTTGGCGGTATGACCGAAGTAGAAGTCAAAGAAAAGAAAGACCGCGTTGATGATGCGTTGGCTGCAACACGCGCCGCTGTTGCCGAAGGAATCGTTGCTGGTGGCGGTATCGCACTGGTTCGTGCATCACACGCATTAGATAAATTAAGCGGCGAAAACACTGACCAAAATGTTGGCATTGATATTGTCCGTCGTGCGTTGGTTGCACCATGTGCACAAATTGCAGAAAACGCTGGTGTATCTGGCGAAATCGTCGTTGGCAAGGTCTGTGAATCCAAAGACTATAATTTTGGATACAACGCACAAACCGGTGAATATGTCGACATGATGGCGGCCGGTATTATTGACCCAGCCAAAGTTGTAAAAACAGCAATCCAGGCAGCTGCCAGTACCGCAGGCGTGTTATTAACAACCGGCGCGGTGATGTCTGAAATTCCCGAAGAAAAACCAGCCCAGCCAATGGGTGGCGGTATGCCGGGAATGATGTAAATCATTACTTAAAATAATAAACCCCGCATATAAAATTGCGGGGTTTTATAATTAATTCTTATCTTTGACGACCGCACCAATTTATTGATTCTGGTATCAACATTTTTATAAATTCTATTTTCTTGGTGTACGCATCTTGTAAATGTATCACATCAGAAAAATCAACGCTGATTTTTTTGTTCGATTTACCAAAAATAAACTCACGATATCCGCATGTATCTGGCAATACCCCGTCATGTAATATCATATCCACAGAAATCTTATTACAAAACGGCATTTCATTACGATGTGCGTATATTGTACAATGATGCGTTTTCAAATCCAGCCAATTACACGCCATGCGCGAATAACAGACACCATCACGCAAAGCATATTTACACAGACAACACAATCCACACCCCTTGCACAACGATTCCCATTCCGCACTGGTACAGTGTGATAAATATTCTATGCGTCCTGGGACAGTATCTGGGATTTTATCTGGAACCATTTGTTTTATTATTAATTTGTTTATATGCCGCAATCCACGCATTGCATGCGCGATGCAGGCGTTTAGCAATAAAATCTGTTGGTTGATGCTGGGCAACATACGCACGCGATGTCGTTGCATCATCTGTGAATGCGAAACCCTGGGGGATTGAATCGACATCTAGATATGCAAACATCGGCGTATGTTCTTGATTTATCATACCTGGGTTAAATTCTGTTTTATTAAACACAGATATTTGACGACATGCCCGCGTAAACGACGGTATAGAATAAAATACCGGCACTGTCTTGCACTGCACACGATTACGAATTTTTTTGCTGTACCGATTGCTGCCGTGCATGATTGGGGTATAACCGTTATGTTCATAAAAACCGCGCGATTTCAGCAAAGACACTAAATCCAGTTCACGCGCCGCAATTGCACCTGTATTTTCCGCAGACTTTAATAATGTTGAACCAACATGTTTCGACATACATTCCGGCAATACATACAGTCCGCGAATTGTCGCAACACGGTCGCAACAATCGCCGTTAACAAATCCAATTAAATCAGTACCGTCGTATGCGCCAAACGCAAAGTTAAAACCGCGTCGCCGCCAATTTAATTCATATTCATTACGCAGCGCAACAGTTTCTGCATGCGATACATGATGATTATAAATATGCCGCATTGCAAATGCACGAATTCGCAAGAAATCTTCCCATATTCCAGGGGCCGCTTGATTGAAAATCGGTAAAACATTTATATTGTTCATAACATCCCTTTATTTAATACTTTTTATTTATTTTGTCAATATATAAAATCTAATCTTAAATCACCAAAATCGCCATGTACCGCATTTGGAACGATAATTCTATTATCTGCAATACTTGGAATCTGAATCAAATCTGGTGGGACAACGGCATCATCTGAACCGACATAATGGATTTGCGGAACATCTGGTACAACATCCATATTTAATGATTTTGTCAGCGGTGAATCACCAAAATATTCTGTCCATGCGGTATGATTCAAAACCCCTGCAATTGTTATCCACTGGATAACATCTAAATCCGGATTATTATTTATTATTAACCCAGAAACCATTGCCCCACCCGAATAACCGATTAATATAATTTGCCGATTGTCCGCCACAGACGCAACAGCATCAGCCATGGAATCTATAACCCGTGCAGAAAACCGCCCATCTGTCCAATCAGATTGCGTACACGACGGCGACATTATAAATTGACATGGCCGCGCCAGATATACAACATTTGCCGAATTATCAGACATCGCCATATCACGCAAAACGGTATCATGCGGTGTCGGGTCATCTGTGGGCACGCCATCTGCATTAAAAGAATGACCATCACCTTCTATGTAAATATGGATTGGACTGGTATCATCTGTTATGTGTTGCCAAGACGCGATATCAAAAAATTCTGTCTTAATCGGGCGATATATAAAATCATCAGGCGCGCGCCAATCTGCCACACACCCAGATAATAGAAATAATAACATCAGCGCAAAACGCGACATACAAATAATCATATAACAAAACACACTGCCCCGTCAAATTCAAACTGTCCCACAAAAAGCACATTGACAAAAATATTGACAAAATACTTGACAAATATTATTTTTAGACCATAATAAATACAAAGATAACAACCAATCAAGAGGTTATGTAATGTTCAAAAAATTAAAAATGAAAATTGCCGCTAAACGCGTAGAGCAAAAAAAACGCCGTCGCACAAATAAAACACAAACGGCAAAAAAATCATCGTTTTGGCCGCGCGTTTGGAACGCGATATGCGTACCGTTTCGTGCAATTGGTCGTGCTGCAAAACGCGCATGGTCATGGATTTGCGGCATTAATTTGGTTGGTTTAGCAAATATAACCTTGTTATGTGCCATAATTGTATTGTTTTCTATATTAATTATCAATCTGACTGGGTATAACAAATCCGATGTTGTACTGGTTGCACAAAATGAAGTTTCAAGCATAACAAACACCCAAGTAAATATTTCTGAAACAAATATTCAGCGTATTGTACGCCCGCGTACAGTGCCCAGTCTGCCGTTGCAACACGATGCAAAAACGCGCAAATTGATTGACGCACCAATTAATGTCGCCCATGTTCGTCCAGACCATGTTGCAAAATGTCAAACAGCGCGCATTGGTAAAACTATGTACGGCGATGTCATTGTTGACAGTCGTGGCGCAGCAACAATGTTGCACGATGGCGACACGGTTCACGGCAACCTGTATTTACAAAACATGGGAAAATATACATTACCATGCAACATGCAGATAGACGGTAATTTATTCTTGCGCGATGTCGGAATGTTGCAATTTTGTGGCGACTTTACCGTTCGTGGTAATATTTATGTCAGCCCGCGTTCTTCATTTGGACCAATTCCACGCACAGCGCGCATTGGTGGTCAGGTAATATTATAAAATATTCTGACAAAGATAATTTTCATACTCCCTGTGAAAATAAAACAGACTGTTTTTTAGCAGTCTGTTTTTTATGGATTTTTTATGCAAAATATGATATAATATATCCGTTCAACCAAAAGGACAAAATATGAACACTTTTGAAAGAATTTTAAGGGTTTTCGGTAAAAACCTGGGGTATACAATCGTATTAATTGTTGCGGTTATATTTTTTGCATTTTTCTCGGACGGGTTAATATATGGATTAATAACAGCATTCAGCGCATTGATTGCGTATGTTTGCATCATGATGCTGTACAAAGAATTTAAGAATGAATTTTCTGGTAAAAAGACCGTTTCCGCAACTGTGAAAAAGCCCACAGCCAAGAAACCTGCAAAAAAGAAATCATCTAAAAAATAAATTATAAAAAATATCCTGCAAAATGCAGGATATTTTTTTCTGTATTTACCGTGCTTGACACACGATTGTTTTATCCGACAAACAGATATTATTATTCTGGGATTGCGTCTGATGCACCATCTGGGGTTATGTTTGTTGTCGGCAATGTTGTATCTGCCGCTGTTTGTTCAATTAATTCTTGGCGTAAATTACTTTGTTGTGATGCCATATCAGACTTTGATGACACTAATGCCAATGCCGCACATAAAACAAAAAACAAAGTTGCCAAAATCGCTGTCGCACGGGTCAAGAAATTACCCGCCGCCGCACCGGTCAGCGCACCACCAAACATAGATGCCGCAGACGAACCGGACATACCGCTGCCTTCGGATTTTTGCAACAAAATAATGCCTATCATCAATATCGCGACAATTATTAATAAAACCAATAATATAGTAAACATATATAAAACCCTTTGTTTATTTGCGATTAATTTTATATGCCCTGCCCTGAAATTGCAAGGATTTTCAACAATTCTTCGGCGGCGGCGGTACTGGCCGCTTTCTTGGATGCGCCACATGCCGTTGCGGTATGCCCCATCGCAGATACCCGCACATTAAACACCGGACTGTGCGACGCGCCGACCGGTTCTAGATATTCATATACAGGTAATGCGCCGCCATCTGATTTTTGTACCAATTCTTGCAGCGCAGTTTTTGCATCTTTGGGGGCAATAACATCTGCGGCCGCTAAATCACGCCAAATATCAACAATAACTTTACATGCTGCATCAAAACCACCGTCAATAAATATGGCACCAAATACAGCCTCGGTCGCGTCGGCAAAAATATGCTGATTCCGCCCTGCTGTAATATGACCATGACGCACACATTTATCAACACCTAAAATCGCGGCAACATGCGCCAGTGTTTCTGTCGACACCAACATAGCGTGCCGCCGCGCTAATTCGCCTTCGCTTTCTGATGGAAACATATCATACAGCAATCCGGCAACCGCCAATCCCAACACACGGTCGCCTACAAATTCCAGTCGTTCGTTATTACACTGGGCATTTGCGCCACTTTGCGTTAACGCTAAATCCAACAGTTCTGGATTTTTGAAAGTATAATTTAGTTTTATCAATTTAGTCTATCCCCATTCCAAATCTGTCCCAACGCATTTTTTTACCCCAGTTCCAAAATGCCAACATTGGTGAATAATAATTATGCGAATACCATATAAACCACACCGGCCCCAAGACATTATCACGCGGGACATAACCAATATCTGCACGACTGTCGCCACTGTTATCGCGATTATCGCCCATAAAGAAATAATGATTTTCCGGTACTGTAAACAACATAGTATCATCAAAACGCGCATTATCAGACATTTCTATGATGCTATGCTGAACACCGTTTGGTAATGTTTCTGTATATTCAGTTGCTTCGAATACGCCACACGCCCATTCGTTTGCACGACAAAATTTATCATCTTTGTATTCAATTGTGTAATTAAAATCCGCAGGCTTGTTATCAACCCATATTTTATTACCGTCTATTTTCATCTTTTTTTCAGGTATATAATACCCCGCACTGCGCAAAGATTTTGGTAAGTTTGCCACAACATACGGGCGCGGATTTTCACGCGGCACCATTTCACCATTTATATACAACCGACCCGCAATCATTTGAACTGTATCACCCGGTTTCCCAATCAGACGCTTGACATAATCTTGCGATTCATTAATTGGATTACGAAAAACAATAACATCACCAACATCTGGTTCGTGCCCCCAGAAACGCCCATTCCACAAATGCCACGACCCAAACGGGAAAGAATACCGCGAATATCCATACGGCCACTTTTCAACAAAAATATGGTCGCCAACATGCAGTGTCGGTATCATTGACCCAGATGGTATATTAAATGGTTCTAGCAAGAAACTGCGAAACGCAATTGCAATCAACACGCCATAAAATATAGTATTGAACCAATCGCGTGCAACATTTGTCTTTTTTTTGGCTGGCATGATTTTTATCCCCTTTGTTCGGGACATTTTATAACTTGAATTGATTTTGCGCAAGTTTTAATATGCGAATATGATTTCTTTGAATTCAATCATATTTAATGGAATGGACGCAACACCAATTGATGTCCAAGTTCAACTGTCAACTGGTCTTGCGCGCCCAGAATTTAATATAATCGGACTGGCAGACCGCGCGGTCAAAGAATCTGCGGAAAGAATCAGAAATGTTTTGTCTGCGTTAAATTTATCTTTACCGCCAAAGCGATTAACTGTAAACCTGTCGCCAGCCGATGTTGAAAAATCTGGTTCACACTTTGACCTGCCGATACTATGTGGGATACTGTGCGCAATTGGTGTGTTGCCAGAAAACGAATTAAGCAAATATGTAATAATTGGCGAAGTTGGTCTGAACGGTGCCATTGTTAAAACAGACGGTGTTTTACCAACCAGTGTTTGGGCAAATGCGCATAACATGGGCATAATATGCCCCGGCACCCAAGGAACCGAAGCACGATGGGCGGGTCATACAAACATATTGGCACCGTTTCATGTACTGGAATTAATAAACCATTTCAAAGGCAGTCAAATTTTACCCGTACCCCAAGTAGCACCCCATACCACCACAACAATACAAAACATAGATATGGCCGAAGTACACGGTCAAGCCGCGGCAAAACGCGCATTGGAAATCGCTGCGGCCGGTGGACATGCAATGCTGATGGTTGGACCGCCGGGGTCTGGGAAAACAATGCTGGCATCACGACTGCCGACAATTTTACCAGAAATGACCCCAGATGAAATTCTGGAAACATCAATAATATATTCTATTGCCGGGCAACTGAATGGTCAAACACTGATTACAACACGACCATTTCGCAGTGTTCATCATACATCCAGCGCGGTATCATTGGCCGGTGGTGGCGCAGACGCACGACCTGGTGAAATATCATTGGCACATAATGGCGTATTGTTCTTGGACGAATTACCGGAATTTAATCGTTCAACACTGGAAATATTGCGACAACCGATGGAGGCTGGCAAAATAATGATTTCGCGTGCAAAGCGCACTGCGACATATCCGGCGCGTTTTCAATTAATCGCCGCCATGAATCCGTGTCCATGTGGTCATTTGGGAAATGCAGCATTGTCTTGTTCGCGCGCACCGCGCTGTGCCGAAGCGTATCAGAATAAAATATCTGGTCCACTGCTGGACAGAATTGATTTGCATGTTGATGTTGACCCTGTAAATCCGTGGGATATGAATAACAATTCTGACACACCAACAGAAACCAGTGCACAAATTCGTGCACGCGTTGTTGCCGCACGCGCGCGGCAAATTGCACGCCAAGGAATACCAAACGCGCACCTGGACGGTTCCGCACTGGATACAGCCGCACCGTTATCTGATGAACTAACAAAATTTTTGAATGATGCCGCACAAAAAATGGGAATGTCTGCCCGCGGATATAACCGTATACGCCGTATTGCACGAACAATTGCTGACTTGCGCGGTGCTGAAAACATTGAAATGCCCGATTTGACCGAGGCTTTATCATATCGCCCCATAAATCGTGGCAAGTATGGAATATAAGCCTAAAAAATTTTTACACTTTCGTCTTGCAATACCAAAATCATAACGCTAAGATAGTCATGCCGGTCTATGTGCGCCGACACAGGGTGTGGGAACCCGTTCAACAGCGTCTGAATATTAAAAATTGGTGGTCAACGCCGATTTTAATTTTACGACGAAAAACAAGCTCCTGAACATACGATACTTAGGTCAGGAGGGTTCGCGAAATAACCAAAGAATACGCGACACAATTCTGTTGATTGTTCTCAACCTCCTGACCACCAAAATGAAAATGGTGGTTTTTATTTTGCTTTATAAAACATTGGTAATAAAAAATGCCCGTAATATACGGGCAAGTTTTATTACCATTAAAATTCAAACCGCACCCCCAGCATTATATTGGCATATATCGTACCATTTGTGCTGAACCAATCGCGATGCAATGTACCATCGCTGTTGCTTAAAGTCCATCTGATTTTAGGCACATAGGCAACCCGCGCACCAAAATCAAAAAATATTGATTGCGTTATGCCATACGACAATCCTAATGCCGCCAATGCTGCAACATTCGAAGAATTTGTTTCCGAACGATAAAATGACACCGCATCCAGTTCTGATGCCCGTTCACCATATTGTCCCAATTCGTATACAGACGACAAATCACCATACGGGTCAGACATATTTAACACCGTCTTGATATCTGCATACCCGACACCAAATCCGACATACGGTATAACCGTACGCATAGGCTTTTGAATACCATCATAAAAATCATAAAACGCCATCACGCTGATGATATCTGTTGCAACTGTTGATTGAACAGCGCCACTGGAAATTTCTGCACTGATGCCCGCCGCCGCACCACTGAATAATTCCGCCATGCCGCGAACAAACGGCGAAGAATTATATTCCGATTGCGCGATGTGGTCCCAGCCAGCCTCAATCCGCCATTGGGCAGCATTCGGTAAAGTCCAACCGACACTGGCCCCTGCTGCGAATGCAAATGCTTCAAAATTCTGGGTTGCGGGCAAATTTCCCAGGTTTATATACCCAGCCGGGCTAAAATTACTGCATTCGCCACTGGCGCGACATTGTTCATACGCCAAATACGGCATTATTTCTGTCTGGGTATCATTAATATAATATAACGGGGTTAATTCACCAATGTTGTTTTTTATACTGCCATATCCAAAAGATGCCCCCCCGCGAACAGACATGGTAAAACGACTGCCGTCATCCATATAAGTACCATCGCCAACATAAATTCCCGCATATTCCCAATTTGCGCGCGCCGGCACAGCCGCCAAGCAAGACAACAGTGATAAAAACAACAGGTTCCTACATTTCATACCCTGTATTATATCATAAAATCAATGCTAATAAAAACAGATTTTATCGGTTATTTTATTCCTGTAAAAAACCACCAGATTGCAGTTTCCACAACCGCGCATATTCCCCGCGCCGCCGCAGTAATTGATTGTGTGTTCCCTGCTCTATTATCTGGCCATTTTGCAACACGACAATTTTCGTCATATTACGCAGCGTTGACAATCTGTGCGCAATGGCGACGGTTGTGCGCCCACGCGCCAATTCATCAAAAGATTTTTGAATTGCAATTTCCGTTTCACTGTCCAGTGCGGATGTAGCCTCGTCCAAGACCAAAATTGGTGCATCTTTTAAGAAAGCCCGTGCGATTGCTATGCGTTGTTTCTGACCGCCGGATAATTTTATACCACGGTCGCCAACCATGGAATCATATTTCTTTTCAGTTCCCATGATAAAATCATGTGCCGCCGCACGATGCGCCGCATCACGAATCTGCTTGTCCGTGGCACCCGGTTTGCCGTATTCAATATTTTCACGAATTGTGCGATTGAACAATGTCGGTTCTTGGGGAATAAATGCGATACTGCGACGCAAAGAATCCTGGGTTATAGTCTTGATATCTTGCCCATCAATTAAAATTTGATCGTTCAAGCGATTTATTTCACAATTTCATGGAAAATGGTTGCAGGAATTGTGCCACCTGTAATTTTTGATGACATTGGGGTAAAATCGTCATTACCAGTCCAAACACCAATAACCAAGTTATTTTTTGCGCCGATAAACCACGCATCACGATTATCATTACTGGTTCCTGTTTTGCCACCTAATACCCCATGCGCCATTGCCCGATGCCCAGTACCACTGATTTTTACAACATCTGCCAGCAACTGGGTCATATAATCCACCGTCTGTGGCATCAAGATTTGCAACGCATCTGATGGATTGCGTTCATAAATTATATTGCCATGCGGGTCTGTGATTTTTGTAATTGTATATGGTCGCACAGAATACCCATTGTTCCAAATAACTGCATATACTGTTGTTAAATCTAACAGCGACATTTCAGATGCACCCAACACAGTTGAATATTCACGACGCAGTTTATTGCCCACCCCCAAGCGTCCTGCCATATTCAGAACAGAATCAATACCAAATGTTTCTGTTAATTTTACCGGTACAGAATTAACAGATTTTGCAAACGCTGTTGCCAGTGTTATATCACCATAATATTTATTGTTATAATTTTTGGGCGAATAATCCCCAATTGTAAACGGTGAATCATTTACATAACTGTCTGGTGTCATACCGTTTTCCAGCGCAACCAAATATACAATCGGCTTAAACGAACTGCCGGGTTGCCGCAGTGCCAATGCACGATTATATTGACTTTCTTGATAATCTGTGCCGCCGACCATCGCACGAATTGCACCATCTGTTGTCATTGCGACCGCCGCCCCCTGATATGCACCAACATGCCGCGGTAAAATTGCGGCAATTTTATCCTGTAAATCCATATCCAGCGTTGTATACACATACATATCAGAATCAAATGCCCCAATTATAGAACGCACTTCATCCAACACAAAGTCAGTCCAATAACGATATATATTTGTATTCGGTGCCGGCGCAGCAGGTGCCAATTCGCGTGCTGCAATACGCGCTTGGTTCAAAGAAATATATCCTTGACGCACCATTTCTTGCAAAATAACGCGTGCGCGGGCGATGTTTTTTTCTGGATTTGCCAGTGGACTGTATGCGGTCGGTGCCTTTAACATTGCCGCGATTTGTGCCGCCTGGGCAATAGACATTTTATTTGCCGGCGTTTGAAACATCACGCGCGCAGCCGCATCAATACCGCGCATGCCGCCAACCAACGATACCCGGTTCATATATAAATCTAATATTTGATTTTTATCAAATCTGTTTTCCAACCAATAAGACAAAATTAATTCTTGGACTTTACGAGAAATCTTTTTTTCACGCGATAAAAATATGTTTTTTGCCGTCTGCTGGGTAATAGTAGACCCCCCTGCCGCCAAACGCCCGTGTGCCAGATTAGAAACCATTGCACGAATAATTGCACGAACTTCTATTGGTCCATGTTCAAAAAATCGCTTGTCTTCTATGGCGACAATCGCCTGCCACACATGTGGTGGCAAAGTTTCAACTGATACAGGGGTTCCCATTATGCGATTTGACGACCGAATTTCATTACCGCTTTTATCCAAGAAAACAACCGCCGCCGGTCGCGTTTCATGTAAAATTGCGTCTAATGACGGCATTTGTAAAAAGACAATGACAACATAGATTGCAACACCAACCAACACCAACATAATTAAATTTACACACCATACAAACAACCGCATTCCGCGCGATGGCGATTTTGCACGCCCACTGCGTGCGCGATTTTGTAAATTGCGTGAATTAAGATTAGTATTACTTTTCATATATGGAATTATATCATAAAAAATACCCGCCGCGCCACAGTTTACTGGGGCACAAAAAAATCTTGCCTATTCAGAAAAAAGCACCTATAATCACTTTGTAACGCCAAGAATGCGCCAATTACACACGGCGGTAAATAAAATATGGCGGACGAGTGGGAATATTTTTCATCCGGTGCAATATGCACTAAAAAATCAACCATTTCGTTTTGCGCAATATTTATATTTTCCGCAGGTTAAATAAACCAAAGGAGTAGACCTATGCGCATCAAAACAAACAATCAATATAAATTATCGCATATATTACCAATACTGGGGTTGGCGGGGGCCAGTGTTGTATCATCATGTGAAAAAATTGAACCGATTGAACGCCCAAAGACAGTGATTGAATATAAATTACAATCAGGATACCCACTGGATGCTATGTGGGAATGGAATCAAATATATACATTTTCTGGACTGGAAACTTATTTAGCCCAAGATTATATTGATACCATATATATCGTTCCAACCGGAACTTTGTGGCCAACATACAGTAAACAAACTATTTCCGATTTACGCAATCAATATCTGGAACCACTGTTAAACAAATCGCAAAAAATACGCGGTCGGGGTGATTTTGATTTCAAATCAGGCATCAACGAATCGGACAGTCTGTGGTTTATTAAAAACGGATGGACGATTAATCAACAACAACATTAAATAAAAAACATTATAAAAAATTAAGGGGGATGTTATGAAGTTCAAAAAAATCATTCCATATAATTTGAAAAAAATATTGCCAATATTAGGTTTGGCGGGTGCCAGTGTTGTAACATCATGTGAAAAACCATCACCATACGAACCGGCCCCAAGTGAAGTTGACTTATATTTTGATTACTATCGTTCTTCAACAATTTTTGTAAAATTATATCATAATGAAAACGATTATGAATATATGCCCAGTGATTTGGTAAAATACTATGTTGATCATCCGGATGTAAAAAACATATACCTGGTTCCATCTGGCAATTGGGGCTCGATGCAGGCATCAAATATACTGATGGATTTGCGTCCTGGATTACAAAGTGCGCTGGATTATTCGCCAAAAATTCGTGGCAAAGGTGATGTTCAATTTTATCCGGGATCATTATTACAATCAGACAGCTTATGGCTGGTGCAAAATGGTTGGACGGTAAAATCAACATCGCAAAAACAACATTAAATACCATTGTGGGAATACGCTTTGTATTCCCACAAATTAAATATCAGGAGTGGGAATATGAAGGCATCTTTGTGCCTGAGTGTGGCAATAATTAGCATATTTTTTTACAATAATGTATTTGCTGTGGGTATAATAAATCCAGAAAACCCAGAGGATTTATTGGTTTGTTCCCCAGGTTGTATAGGATGGATGCCTGCCCCTGGTGAAGAAAATTTACCATGCCCTTGGGTAAATTTTACATGCACAGGTGGGGGATGTTATAAACAGCAGGCGACTGGCGAACAGGATACAGGGAAATGTTATAATTGCTATGCAGGCCACTATTCTGATCTGCAAGAGGCTGGCCTAAGCTGTGATGGCGAGTGCCATGCCCCAGTAGGTGCTGAATTAGTTACGACCCAAGAACAAATAACAGGTGCGAAAACAACAAATTGTCCTTTATCACCAGGATGTCAATTAACCGGCCATAAGAAAGAATACGGATGCCCATGGATATTCACATGTGCAATAGGTGAATATTATTCGGGTGAAGGTAACAAATGTACACCATGTGGTAATGGATACAATGGGAAACACAAATGGACTTTTGTTGGAAACGGCGACAATATACAAGAAGCATACAAGAATGCAATACAAAACGGCGGTAAAGGAGATCTCTGTGAAGGTATAGAATATTCAATTCGATTAAACACAAATAATCCGTATGATTATTTGCCCAGCTATGGCGGGAAAGACTATACAAACTATGATATTACATTTAAATTTGGCACAGGTTTAATCAAAGGGCATTCGTCAAATACTAAGCTGGCCAACAGCAGTTTACAGCCATCTGCACCATATTATGTATTCAATGGTTATTATACTAAGTCCGAGGGTGGCGACCAAGTATTCAAAGCCGACGGTTCACTGGTTGATACGAATTTAGAAGCGGAACTATGGCTGGATGAACCCGACTTGTATGCACAATATACTATAAATGATTTTCATATTTGGTATGAAAAAACCATGCCTGGTTCCGCGCTAAGTCGCACTGCGGACGCGACATATGATGTAACAAATAGCTCCCGACTCGCAAAAGCTTATAATCCAGACTGGTTTGAAGATGGTGAATTGATTACAGGATATATATGTGTTCTGAATGACGGCACAGGAACAGGTTGTGGAACATATCAACCCGATGATAACATAACCTTTCCCGAAAATGATCAACAAATGGGCCGTGTGTTATATGCCCAAACAGAAATATGCCCCGCTGGACATTATTGTTATGATAATAAAACATATGATTGCCCCGGTGGTTCAACATCTGATGAGGGTTCGGGCAGCATATCCGACTGTTATATGTCTGCCGAGACATACTTTATAGATGGTAAAGGAGGTAAATTTACATTAGGAGATTTGTTGGGCGATAATGCAAAAATATATCGCTATTAATATTATTTGTTACCAGTAAGCATTGTTGAAATAACCGATTCAAAATCTTGCTGGGACCAGATTGTAATCCCTAATTCTTGGGCGCGCGCTAATTTAGAACCAGCATCAGCCCCAGCCAAAACAATATCTGTCTTGGGCGATACACTGGACTGAACACGCGCACCCATGCGTTCTAAAATTTCCCGTGCCGCATCACGCGTGTAATCTGGTAATGTACCTGTTAAAACAACCTTTTTACCCGCCAATGGTCCAGATTGAACCGCGTCATTCGACGGTACAGTTTCGCGCACATGCACCTGTGTCAACAATTTATCCAGCACAGAACCGTTATGCGCATCTGCAAAAAATGATGCTATTTCATCGGCCATGACATCACCGATGCCATCAATTTGTTTTAATTTCCACACCGGTGCATTACGCACTGCATCCAAGTTGCCAAATGCGCGCGCCAGAATTTTTGCTGTGGCTTCGCCAACCTCTGGTATACCGATGGCAAACAAAAACCGATGCAGGTCAATATCGCGTGCACGCGATATTGCATCTGATAAATTTGCAACAGATTTTTCACCAAATCCATCCAATTTTTTTATATCGTCGCCATGATTCTGTATCAATGTAAAAATATCAGCGGGCGTTTCAATCCAGCCATGCGCAATAAACAATTCTAATTGCTTGGTCCCCAGTCCTGCTATATCAAAACCCTTGCGCGAAACAAAATGTTCCAGTTCGCCAATGCGTTGGGCCGGACATCCCAAAGTATTAACACAACGACGCGCCACCTGACCCATCTCTTGAATCACTGCCCCACCACATACAGGGCACTTGTCCGGAAACACAAACGGCATTGCATCCGGTGCGGGTTCAGCGACACCAACAATTTGCGGAATAACATCACCAGCGCGCTGAACGATAACCTTGTCCCCAATCTTTACGCCCAATCGTACAATTTCATCTGCGTTATGCAATGTTGCACGCGAAACCAAAACACCACCTATGTTTATCGGTTCCAGTTCTGCAACCGGGGTTAATACCCCTGTGCGTCCGACCTGGACAGTTATATCGCGCAAAGTTGTTATACCACGCGCCGCTGGGAATTTATATGCCACTTCCCATCTTGGACTGTTTGCGCGCGCGCCCATGCGTTCTTGCAGGTCGACATTATTAACCTTTAACACCAATCCGTCTATATCAAATGGGATATCTGCACGCGCCATCATTGTGTCGTTATATACCGACTGAATTTCATCCATAGTATGTGCACGATGCGCCCATGCACGCGTTGTACGAAATCCCCACGATTCCAACTTATCAAAATATTCTGACTGGGTTGCCCATGTGCGCGATGATAATTCACCGTATGTATATGCAAACGCAGACAAACGACGCGCCGCAGTTATTGCTGGATTCAATTGCCGCAACGACCCAGCCGCCGCATTACGCGGATTTGCAAAAACTTTATCGCCAGTTTCCGCCGCCACCGCATTTAACGCTAAAAAATCCGCACGCGACATATATACTTCACCGCGAACCTCTATCACATCTGGAAAATCGCCCTGTAATTGCTGTGGAATATCGGAAATCGTGCGTAAATTAGCCGTTATGTCTTCACCAGCAACCCCACTGCCCCGCGTTAAACCGCGAACCAAACGGCCGTTTTCATAACGCGCAGAATATGATACACCATCAACTTTTAATTCTATGAATATATCTTTGTCTGCCAGTTTATTGAACCAATCTGCAACTTCGCCTTGGTTAAAGACATCAGATATTGATAACATTGGCACACTGTGCGGATATGATGTAAACTTTTCCGATACCGCTGCACCAACACGCGCAGACGCACCATTTTTCGCCAATTCTGGATATTCAGATTCTATTTCCAAGGCACGACGGCGCGCGGCATCGTATGTTGCATCATCAACAATCGGTGCGTCATTTTGATGATACGCAATATCCCACTGCGATAACTTTCGCATTAAATCCGCATGTTCAGCCAATATCAATAAATCAGGCGTTTTTCTCATGCCACGATTATAGAAAAAATCAGCAATTAATACAATAAAAAATCCCGCCATACGACGAGATTTTTTTTGCGAAATCAAGACAATTTTTTACTTATCTTGCTGGTCCAAGCCATGCAGTAAAACATCTTTCAAATCATTTGGTATCATGCCGGTTGTTGAATATCCGCAATCAACATGATGCACTTCGCCTGTAACCGCGCTGGACAAATCACTGAACAAATAAATCGCGGCACCAGATACATCATCTAATGTCATATTGCGGCGCAATGGTGTTTGTTCTGCATTCAAACGCAGCATAGACTTCATGCCGCCAACCCCAGATGATGCCAATGTCATAATTGGACCAGCACTGATTGCATTAATGCGAATCTTGTCGCGACCTAAATCAGATGCTAAATAGCGAACACTGCTGTCCAGCGCAGACTTGGCCACACCCATAACATTATAGTTCGGCACAGATTTTTCACCACCATAGTATGTCAGGGTTATAATGCTGCCGCCGTCGGTCATTAATTTAGACGCACGACGCGTTAAATCAACCAATGAATATACTGAAACATCCATTGTATTATTAAAGTTCGCGCGCGTTGTATCTGCATAGCGACCGGTCAGTTCGTTCTTGTCAGAAAACGCAATGGCGTGCAACATTCCGTCCAGCTTGCCCCATTCGCGTTCTATATTATTGAACAAAGCATCCATCTGTTCATCATTTTGAACATTGCATTCTTGGACAAATTTTGCACCGATAGATTCCGCCAGTGGACGAACGCGTTTTTCCAAATTTGGCATAGCATACGGCATAGCAATTTCTGCGCCTTCTTCGTGTGCGCGGCGGGCGATGGCCCATGCCATAGACCAATCGTTTGCGACCCCAGTAATTAAAATCTTTTTTCCTTTTAATAACATTTTGCTTCCTCTATGTTTTATTGGACGGGTAAAAATATAGCACTAAAAACTATTAATCGCAATAATTAAAAAAAGACTTGAAATGGGATAAAAAAGATTATATGATATGCGGGCTGTTCGGGCATAGTTCAGTCGGTAGAACAACGGACTGTTAATCCGTATGTCACTGGTTCGAGTCCAGTTGCCCGAGCCAAGATAGACAACCCTTTGTTTCAAGCATTTGAGCAAAGGGCTTTTTTATTGTTATTACTACATTTTTTCCATCAACTAAACAGTTCGAGGTCAACAGTTTTATTATTTGCCGTTTTTGAGAAAACCTCGAACTTTTTATTAAAAAATAGCAGGAATCTGCGATTTTTATCATCCTGGCCAAATTATCATAAAATGTACTGATACTGTTATCCAGATTCAACCGCCGGCTGGTGATGGTGCTCTGTTCATTGTCCAATTCAGCCGTTATCCGTTTGTATTCATCTTCTTCTATTCCGCGGGACAGATATAAATCCAATAATCTATTTTTCTTGTCCGTTATTTTTAATTCCATTTCATTTAATTCCAACAATATTTTATCCCGATTGGACAGCTCCATCTGTTTTTTATCGTTAATTAATCTGATTACATCCGGCAATTCATCACCCAGGTGTAAAGATTTGAATATGTCATATAAAACATCCATCACCAATCGGACAGAGATATTATGATGAACACATGGTTTATTGGTTGGTGGCTGTAAAAAGGGGTATTTGCCTTTGGATAAATACGGGCTGAACAAATTGCCACAATGGGCACAACGAACTATGCCAGATAACAAGAATTTCTTTTTGGCCTTGGCCTGGGTTTGGCCGTGCCGTTTTATGCTGATTTTATTACAGCGATTAAATAAATCTTTGGTTATTAATGGTTCGTATATGTGTGGGTACAGTTTTCCTTTGACCCGCATATATCCATAATAAAATGGATTGTGTAAAATGTTGTGTATTTGACTGCGGGATAAATAATTTCCATTTTTGTATTTTAATCCAATTGACTTGGCATATTCAACCATATCGCGAATGGATATTACATCTGATGCATATTGTTGGAACAGCTGGCGAACTTTATAGCCCCGTTCAGGATCTATGATGACTGTTTTTACACCATCTATGGTTGTATTCAAATACCCAACAGGTGCCGCCGCCAATATTGTCCCGTCTTTCAGTTTCTTTTCAAATGACCGCTTTACATTATCTGATATGCAATTGGTATAGTTTTCAGCCATCATTACGAATATTTGATATGCCATAATCTGGGAATTGTTAGCATTGGAATCCAGAATTTGATTCTCGCTGATGAAGTGCAATACCAATTTATCTGACTTTCGTAAATTTTCCAATATAGGAACTTCGCGGAAAGACCGCTGTAATCTATCAACTTTATCACAAACCAAAGCAACTTTGTGGGGTTGCTTTTTAATGAATGCAATCAGTTTTTGAAATTCTGGCCTTTCACCGCGGGTGGAACTTTCCACGATGGTAAATTCCTGAATTATATCTAATCCGCGGCGATTACAATAATCGTATAACCGGTTCAGCTGGGCAGATAAACTATGCCCCTCTTCTTGCTCTTTTGTTGAAACTCTGGCTAAAACAACCGCCTGCATTCCACTTT
>CALXLO010000006.1 GCA_944389235.1 uncultured Alphaproteobacteria bacterium | reverse complement strand
ACCTGTACCCACGGCAGTTCATCAACCAGCGGCAGACAATATTACGGTGGTTCGTGTAATGCCGCGTCTTCAACATGCTCAATCAGCATATCTTGTAAATCAGGATATTATAAAAGCGGCAGCAGCTGTCCGGCATGCGGTGGCAATCAATATTATTGCACCGGTGGAACCCGCAAGAGTGTATCAGCAGGATATTATTCAACGGGCGGAAGTTCCACCACCCGAACAGGTCAAGCAGCCTGTGGCGGTAATCAATATTATTGCAGTGGTGGTGTGCGCAATAGTGTATCAGCAGGATATTATTCAACGGGTGGAAGTTCCACCACCCGAACAGGTCAAGCACAATGCACCGGTACAACATATTGCATCAGTGGGGTTAAATATGATTGTCCAAAATCAACTAAAAATGCAGATATCGTTACTGGTTATTGGTATTGGACATCAGATGGTGTTCACAATAAACTAACCGGATGTCGCGCGTGGATGGCAGAATCTGATGCCAAGGGAACTTTTACTTATAGTTGTGCTGTGTGTGATGGCGACTATGGGGTTAGTGCTGCATGCAGTGATACTATGTGTAATGCACATGATTCACTGGCTAGTAAATGTTCTGCATCGTATTACAACCCAACTGCTGGGGGTGAATTATGGGGCGCAAACAGTACAGAATTAAAAAATAAGTTATGTGTTTCTGTTGGGGCGGGTAATTGGTCTGGGTCTGGGGCGACGGCACCGACACAATGCCCGGCGGGCTATCGCGATGGTCCGGCAGCAACCAGTCAAAGTGGGTGTTATATGAATGTACCTGCGGGGAAATATGTTAAGACAGCCAATGATTCGTCTGCATCGACATGTTCGGCGGGCTATTGGAATCCGGCGCACACCGTGTATTATGGCAAGACATCCAATTGTAATCAGTGCACTGGCGCAACATATTCAGATACTGCGGGTGCCAGCGGTTGCAAGCAATGCCCAACTGCAATAGAGTATGCCGGAATAGTACAACGACATGATTATTGGAGTGAAGATGGTATACATGACAATTTATCAGAATGTCGTATTTACTTTGTAGAGACATCTGATGAAAAGGGAACGTTCAAGTATTATTCTTGTTCATATTGTGATGGTGATTATGGCGTAAGTGATAAATGCGGCAATGCCTGTAATGCGTATGAACCATTAGCAAGTATATGCAATGCGTCGTATTACAATCCTAATCTAGAGGGCGAACAGTGGGGAAAAACATTTGAAGAACTGAAAAGCAATTTATGTGTTTCTGTTGGTGTGGGTAATTGGTCTGAGTCTGGGGCGACGGCACCAACACAATGCCCGGCGGGCTATCGCGATGGTCCGGCAGCAACCAGTCAAAGTGGGTGCGCAAAAAATTGTATTAATCAAAGCATTGCGGGCGGTACAAATGTACCAGTCAGCGGTACTGTTAATTATCCCAACAGTTGTGAATATACGACTGTGTGTAATGACGGGTATAATCAAAGTTCAGACGGTGTATGCAGCCAGTTATGTGGGCTGGGGTTTACAACATTGCGTACAGGCAGTGGGTTAGTAATACCATTATATAGTGAAAAGTTATCGTCGCCTGCGATACATATTGGTTATAATGGCGGTATGTGTTATGGCATATTGGAATCTGGTACGGGTGATGGAATAAACCTGGAATACAACGGTCAAACATATCACACCGGTGGATAAGATTATTGTGTTTGTTTTTATATACTAATAAAAAATCCGCGAAGACGCGGATTTTATTCTGAACATAAAAAATTTTTGTTATGCCATTTTTGCAACTTTTTTTGCCAAGCGCGAAACTTTGCGTGCGGCACGCTTTTTAGGCATGATTTTGCCCGCTGATTTCATAATCTTGCTTTCCGCCATACGCAGCGCATTTGTTGCAACTGTCTTGTCGCCAGATGCGATTGCGTTTAACGCCTTTTTAGTTTCGGTTTTTACCGCACTGCGACGCGCATTATTTACAGCATTTTTCTTGGCTGTTACTAAAATTCTTTTTTTAGATGACTTATGATTTGCCACTTTATTTTCCTTTTATTTACAAATGTTTTTTGATATTTTATAGAAAACAAACATAAAATCAAGGAAAAATAGAATGATATTTGAATATATTGTTGTAATTATAGTCGCTTATCTGTTGGGATCAATACCAATGGGGCTGATATTAACGCGATTGATGGGCAAGGGCGACCTGCGCCAGGTGGGCAGTGGTAATATTGGCGCAACAAATGTTTTGCGTGTCGGTGGGCTGCGCGCTGCGGCGGCAACATGGGTTCTGGATATGGCCAAGGTTATTGCGGCGGTGCTGATTGGTATGTCGGTTGGTGGCGATGTTCTGGCGGCGTGGGCCGGATTTGCCGCCGTGGTTGGTCATTGCTATCCAATATGGTTGCGATTCCGGGGGGGCAAGGGTATTTCTGCACTGTTCGGTATTTTGTTAGTGTCAAACCCGTTGGCTTTCTTGGTCTGTGGGGTTGAATGGTTGGTCGTGGCGTTATCAACAGGGTATTCGTCGTTGGGGGCAGTTGTTGTTTTTTGTTTAATGCCAATTTTAGGTTTCGTAACAGATTGGCGAATCGGTTTGGCTTATCTGGCCATAGGATTGTTGTGTTGCTGGCGACATCGTGCAAATATTTCCAGATTGCTGAACGGAACCGAATCAAAAATAGAATGGAAGTGGAAAAAGTAATAAATGCCGCGAACGCGGCATTTTGTTTTTATTGTTTATTCTTTATTTTCAGCGCGTTTTGTGATATAATGCATCATAAATGATAACGAGGATAGAGAATGATGAACAAAATCATATCTTGGTTTATAGTCGGATTAATTACTGTGCCATCAGGGGCGTTCGCCGTGCAGAATAATCAACAGGCCCGACGGTCTATGGCATCCCAGATGGTTATGAGTGCACCACGCGTTACCGCGTCAACTAATCAAATTACGGCAATGGCAAATGCCAATGAAGCCAAACTGGCAACAACGCCAACAATTACACCAGACGCAGTGCGGGTCGATGCAGAATCTGTTGTGCCACCGTCAACAAATAACCGTGAAAAAGAAAAACAGGCGTGTATCAGTAATAATATCGGTGTTGGTAATACTTTTGTTTGGGCATCCAGATACAGCAATACAAATGATTATTCGTCTATGGTAGAAGATGTCCAAAACCCAGATAATAATGTTTGTTTCGTTCGGGTAGAGGTTAAATCTAATGACCCAAAAATCAGTGTTGATGATATTGCTGGGCGCTATTTCATAATTGGTGAAGATATAACATGCGGTCAATGGACAGATAATGAACTGCTGCGTCAACGCATATTAGATGCTAAAAAATCTACGCGGACATGGGCGACGGTTGGTGGTGTCGTCGGTGGGGCCGGTCTGGGGGTCGGTGCGATGGAATTATTTGGTAATCGTTGGATTGGCGGTGCCGTAGAAGGTCAGGCAAATACAAATCTGGATAAAAATGAATTATTGTTGTCGCAATTGCTGGTTCTGCGCGATTCTGGGGGCGCGCGCGACCCAAGTTATACGCAAATTGTTGATGCACTGAATGCGCTGAAACAAGAATGCAACAGTGATGTATGGGTGGGGGTTGCAAAACCAGATGAATGTGATACATATAATTATGAATTTATATTAAATGGATTACAGCAAATTAAATAAGTTTATATGTAAATGTCTTTGTGTTGTATAAAAACGCCGCCACGGCGTTTTTATACTTTTAATATGTATAGATTTTTTTATAGTATGTTTTGATATGGAAAATAGCAGTCTGTTTTATAAATTAATGCTGTTGCGAACGCCGGGGGTTGGACCTGCGCGATATGCAGAACTGATTTCGCAATTCGGAAATGCCGAATCGGCAGCAGAAACATTAAAGCATGATAATCGCTTGCGTGATGCGGTGTTGCAAGAAATGAATCGTGCCCAAGAACTGGGGGTCGTTTATATTGATGATGCGTCGGTTTTTTATCCGCCAATGTTGAAACAGGTAAAAAATCATCCGCCCGTGTTATCAGTGCGCGGAAATCTGGAAACTTTGCGTCGAAAAATGGTCAGTATTGTGGGTACGCGTCATGCAACATTCGCAGGAATGCGAATCGCATCTGATATTGCCAATGCGTTTGCCGGTCATGGTATTGTGGTTGCGTCTGGGATGGCGATGGGAACTGATACCGCCGCACATCGTGGGGCGTTGCGTGCAAATGGCGATAATCAAACGGTTGCGGTCGTTGCCGGTGGTGTTGATTATATATGGCCATTAGAAAACGAATCGCTGTATTGGGAAATTGTTTCGCGCGGTGCCGTGGTCAGTGAAATGCCGGTTGGTTTTACGCCGGTCGCAACAAATTTTGTTCAACGCAACCGTTGGGTCGCAGGAATCGGGGAAAAATTAATCTTGGGCGAGGCAGATGTTAATTCAGGCAGTATGAAAACTGCGCGATTCGCATCTGATTTTGGGCGTGAAATATGGGCGATACCATCGCATCCGTCTGATTCGCGGGCGTGCGGACCAAATTCATTGATTGCGTCTGGGGCGGCAAAATTGTGCAGCGGACCGTCTGATTTTTTCAAATCAAATAAAAATTTGGGTGGCGATGAAAAAAAATCTGTATCGGAAAATGTATTATTGGATGCGTTGGGAACAAATCCTGTATCAGAATCTGTATTGGCAGAAATTGTCAAAAAATCTGTTTCGGAAATAAAAGCAGATTTGGTCGTCTTGGAATTGCAGGGTTTGGTAAGAAAAATCGATGGCGGATATGTTCGTGCGTGAATATTTTTATGTATATACAGTGTATATACAAAGCGCAGAAAACAGGCAAAAAAACGAATCGTTGTCAAAAAATAAATGTTCAAAAATTGTTTAACATTTGGTTGCAAAGTGGAATTAATCTTATAACTTATTTGCTGTATCCAAAACGATTGATAAATAAATCAATCAATAAAATAAAAGCGAGGGGCGGGGGACACATATCCCCCAAACGGAAAAACAGAAACACTAAATTTTATTGAACGAAATATCGTCATAAAAATTTAGCGTTTATGTCGGGGTGGTTTTTATACCTTGGCGCAGATGGATAATTTTTGAGGGGAACAAGGAAGAAGGAGAAACGATATGCAGGCAGCGGCAAAAATTGAAATGACAAACTTGGAACAAATCAAGGGGGCCATTGCCGCGAAAATGGATTCTGCAAGTTTTACTTCTTGGATTGCGCCGTTACAGTTCGATGTTTGTGATAATGTTTTGGTTTTGACGGCACAAAATCAATTTTCTGCGGATTTTATTAACAGTGTGCATTCTGGGGTGTTGGTGTCAGTTGCGGCACAATTTGGAATGGGGCTGCGTATTTGTGTGCGCAGTGCGCGCGCGGCGGTAATTGCAAATGATAATAATGTACAGCAGTATGCACCGGCCGCGAATGTCGCGTCAACGCACACGGCGACCCAAGATGCGTTTGCGGCGTTCGTATGCAGTGATGAAAATACCTTTGTGGTATCGGCATGCAAAAAACTGGCGGCGGGTATGGTTCCATTCTCGCCGTTGTTTGTTTATGGACCGGCGGGTTGTGGAAAATCGTTGTTATTAGATTGCATTGAACGCGCATCAATGGGGCGCACAATAAAAATGTCTGGTGGTCAATTTGTTTCTGAATTTACACGCAGTTTACATGATAAGTCTGTATTCGCATTCAAAGATTTTTGCCGCAATTGCGATACATTTATATTAGATGATGTGCAAACATTGGCCGGCAAACGCGCAACATGCGAAGAATTTGCTCAATTGGTTATTGATTTACGCGCCGCGGGCAAGAACATCGTTTTATCAGCAAATGCCGCCCCAAATAATTTGAATGGTTTTGACCGTCGTATGCAATCGCTGATGGCATCTGGATTGGTCGCAGATGTTGCAGCACCGACAATGAATGTTCGCCGTGTTATGCTGATGCGCGCCGGGGTTGCGTCTGATGTTGCCGATGAAATTGCATCGCGTGTTGCCGGCAATGGTCATTTGATTGGTGGGGTTGCGTTGAAAATCAAAACATACGCAGAATTAATGGGTACATCTGTAACAATGGATATTGCCCAGCATTTATTAGCAGATTCTTTGCAAAAGGCGAAAACGCCAATTGCAATGGTGAAATCTATGTGTGAAAAACTGGCGGTATCGTATGATGCGGTATGTGGTCGTGGTCGCAGTCGCGCGGTTGTGTTGGCGCGTCAAATGATGATGGCGGTATTAAAAGATGCAACAAATATGTCGCTGGGGGAAATTGGTCGTGTTTGTGGCGACCGCGACCATGCAACAGTTCTGTATGCGATTGCGCAAATTGAAAAATTAAAGAAAACAGACTTGGTTTTGGCGGCGCAAATTTCGCAAATGGTTGCAGAATATAAATAAAAATAAATATTCGCGCCAAATGGCGCGTTTTAATTTCATTATTGGAAATACTGATATTTTGTGATAAAATATAAATAATAATTTATGGGCATATTCCTGTAAATAGGAGCAGAGAATTATGAAACGGATTTTGTCATTAATTGGATTATGGTGTTTTGTATCTGTTGTACCACAACTTGTTTGGGCTGATTGTGCAGAATATAGCGTAAATTTTAATCCTAGTGTTTTTGATACAAACGGATTTATGTCAGGAGATGCGTTGTTTCAAACGGCAAATAGTGCAAGCTTTTTGTATGAATCTTATCAAGACTATTCAGATTTAATAAATTGGCGACCACCATTATTACCAAAAACAAGTTTTAATAATCGTGTATGGGCGTGTGGTAATAATATGAAGTGCGATACAGGTACTGTTGTTTTGGTGCCGGCAGGTCATGCTTTCCAGGGCAACAATATTGCTGTACAACAAATATATACATGTGATGTGTATAAATGGATTGCACACGATATAAAGGGTGGGTGTTCTGAAGCAGATATAAGAAATGGGGTGCCAGTAAATAACATAGAAAATTCAAACAGTCGTTTGTATTATGAAATATCTGGAACATATTGTATTGCATCAGAAGAATTAATCAATTGTATAAAGGCAGCTGACGCTAAAGAAGGTGCTGTGTGGAATGGGGAAAGTTGTATTTGTGAAGATAATAAAGACTGGAACGGGCAGCATTGTGTAGCAAGTTCGTCTGGTGGTGTGGCTAGTGTCCAAATAGTTAACAATCAGCCATCATCAGTGTCTTTATTTACCTGTGATGCGAATGTGTTGCAACAAATAACCAGTTATACGGCGCAATATGCTGATAATGCCAGTATCACAACACAAATAAATAATATATTGGTATATTGCAGCGGCGATGCACCGAACCAAATCGTGTTTAATAATATGTATAATCAGCTGATGGCGCTGATTAGCCAGGTAAATACAGATTCCGCCAATGCTGCGTTGAATGCGCGAATAACTGTGTCGCGTACAAATATCAGCAATGCGATTAAATCTATTAATGACGCGGCGGCAACATTAGATGTCAGCAAGTGGCGCAACACCGAAGGTAATTTTAATACATCGCGTTTGTTGTCGGATTCTATTGCAGGGGTCGTGTTGGGAACTGCGGGTGGATTAATAACCAGTCATGTTGTTAAAAATGGACAAATAGAAAACGGATTTGAAGATTTGCAATGTACAGTCGGCGGTCAAGTTGTCGCCAACTGGAATGACCAGTTCCGCGTCGGTATCCAATAAGATGGGGAAAACAAAAAATACCGGACTGTTTTTTTTCAGTCCGGTGTTTTTTTTTGCAATTTTTTATACAAACAAATCTTTGACGAATTGGGCGTGTTCCGTAATAAACTTGAATCTAAATTCCGGCTTTTTACCCATCAGTTCTGACACGATTGTGCGCGTCTTTTCTGTGTCTTCGGCACCATCATCTGTACGCGGTGGCAAATCAACACGAATCAAACGACGCGTTTTTGGCGACATTGTGGTTTCTTTTAATTGATTTGGCATCATTTCGCCCAGCCCTTTGAACCGCGATATTTCTATTTTTTTATTTTTATATTTCGTTTCTTTTAATTTTTCCAGTTCTTCGTCAGAATCGACATATACCGATTCTGTCCCACATGTCAGTTTATACAGCGGTGGACACGATAAATACAAATGACCGCCATAAATTAACTGGGGCATGACCTGGTAAAAGAACGCCATCAGTAATGATGCAATATGACTGCCGTCGACATCGGCATCGGTCATAACAATTATCTTTTCATAGCGCAGTTTGGATTCATCCCAATCCTTGGCAGTGCCGGCACCGATAATATCAATCAATTCATTTAATTCTTTGTTTGCACTGAATCGTTCGTCTGAATTAGATACAACATTTAACACCTTGCCACGCAGTGGCATAATTGCCTGGGTCGCGCGGTCGCGCGCCTGTTTCGCGGTGCCGCCGGCGGATTCGCCTTCTACAATAAACAGTTCTGTCCCGTCAACACCGTGTTTGGAACAATCTGCCAATTTTGCCGGCATGCGTATGCGTTTCGTTGGGGTTTTGCGGGCAATTTCTTTGACTTGTTTCGTTTTAATGCGCGCGTTTGCCAGGTTTATGACAAATTCTAGTATCGCATTCGCGGTTTTTGGGTCAGATGCCAAAAATATATCCCACGGGTCGCGCAGGGCGTTTTCTGTATATCGCGCAATTTCTGGGTTAGACAATTTTTCCTTGGTTTGACCCAAAAATTGCGGGGTTTTGTAAAATACAGATACAATTGCCGCAACAGAATCAAAAACATCGTCGCTGATTATAGATGCCGCTGATTTATTTCCGACTTTATCACCGTATGCCTTGATACCCTTGGTAATAGCCGCCTTGAACCCGTTTTCATGTGTGCCACCGTCAATTGTCGCAATTGTGTTGCAGTATGACGCAAAAAATCCATCATCAGATGCAGCACCGTTTTCATCGGTTAAAAAAGTTAACGCCCATTCAACGCGTCCACTGTCATCTGGGAAATCGACCGTGCCGTTGAATATCTTGGGCATAATGCGCGGTTTATCGCGGGTCTTTTCATCCAGAAAGTCCGCAACACCGTTTGGATAATAGAATGTTGTTTGCGCCGGAATATTCATGTCTTCGGTTAATAATTCCGGGTTGCAATTCCAATCTATGCGCACACCACGTGATAAAAACGATTTTGCACGCGCCATGCGATATATCTTTACCGGCTTGAATACCGCGGATGCACCGAAAATTTCATCGTCCAGGGTAAATCTGATTTTTGTGCCATGTTTTTTCGTTGGTGCGCCGCGGGTCATTGCGCTGGTTGGGCGACCGCGTGAAAAAGTTTGTGTCCATTCATAGCCGTCGCGCGAAATTACAACAATCATTTCAGCACTTAGCGCGTTAACCACAGAACTGCCCACGCCGTGCAATCCGCCACTGGTTTTATATACATTATTATTAAATTTGCCGCCAGAATGCAGGGTGGTTAAAATAATTTCTAGTGCAGATTTACCAGGAAATTTCGGATGTTCATCAACTGGTATGCCGCGACCGTCGTCGGTTATCTCAATAGTCTTGGCATCAATCAGATTAACAGAAATATTTTTTGCAAAACCGGCAACCGCTTCGTCAATAGAATTATCAAGTATTTCCACCGGCAAATGATGCCATGCCTTTTCATCTGTGCCGCCAATATACATGCCAGGACGCAGGCGGACAGGTTCCAGCCCTTCTAATACCTGGATATCTGATGCATCGTATGTGTGTGTGTTTTGTTCTGTCATAGCATATTATTATTAGTATATTTTTAATTTTCTTGCAAGTGAAAGAATTTTGTCGCCCCCAGAAATTAAAAGGATTTTTATAGTCTTGATTTTTTTATATGTATACTTATATATCATAAGACATAATAATTATGGATGATGAAAAATGAATAAAAACCCGTATGAAGTTTTGGGCGTGGCGCGAAATGCGTCAGACGACGATATTAAAAAAGCATATCATAAATTAGTGCTGAAATATCATCCGGACAGAAATCCGGGCGATAAAGATGCCGAAGAAAAATTCAAAGAAGTAAATAATGCGTTTGATATATTAAAAGACCCACAAAAACGCGCTGCATACGACAGATTTGGTGATGCAGCATTCGCCGGGGGAAATGCGTCGGGGGCAAACCCGTTCGGAAATGGGGCAAATCCATTTGGAAATGGTGCGTTTCACTTTAATATGGGCGGCGCAGGAATGGATGATATATTACGCGAAGCAATGCGTGGTTTTGGCTTTGGTGATTTTGGTGCCGATTCGCGGGCAGGGGCATCTGCGAAGCGCGGGGGACGCGATTTGCTGGACGAAGTTGTTATTGACCTGCGCGATGCGTATTTTGGTACAACGCATACGATAAAATTTACAACAAATGTTGAATGTGATAAGTGCCATGGATATGGCACCGCAGATGGCAAGCCTGCACCTACATGTTCGCGTTGCGGTGGCAGTGGATATGTGCGTACATCGCGCGGATTTTTTGCAATGGAAACACCGTGCCCAGAATGTAATGGTACCGGCCACAAGATTGATAAAAAATGTACACAATGTGATGGCGCAGGCACAATGCGTAAAAGTCGCACATTGGATGTAAATATCCCGGCTGGTGTCGAAGATGGCACGCGTTTGCGTCTGGCGGGTCAGGGCGAAGCCGGTCAAAATGGTGCGCCGGCGGGTGATTTTTATCTGGATGTGCGGGTGCGCCCAGATAAACGATTTGAACGCGATGGTGCAGATTTAATTACGCATGTTGATATTCCGTTTACGACACTGGCACTGGGTGGTGAAATAGAAGTTGACACCATTGACGATAAAAAATTAGCGGTCAAAGTTCCCGCAGGGACACAAGTTGGTGAAAAATTGCGCGTGCGTGGGCATGGTATGCCAACCAGACGCGCAGGCAGTTTTGGCGATTTGTATATAGATGTAAATATGCGTGTGCCAACAAAACTGACCGAAAAACAAAAGAAATTATTAAATGAATTTGCCGGCACAAAAAGTGCTAAAAAGGGTTGGTTCTGAAAAAAAACGCGCCAGGGTGTATAAAATTCTGTCCCTGGCGCGTTTTATAATGTTAAAATTTATTAATAAAAACAATTGCTTGTATATGTAAAATTGCCGTAAGTGTTGGAATACGAACCATTTGCGGGAATATAACAATATGATATAGATGTTGAACCACTGCCACTGGTTGTGCCGTATGTACCGGTGTTGCTGTCTTTGGGGCATCTGGCGCAACCACCACCTGATTTATAATAACCACGGTTGCAAGAAAAATTAGTATAACTGCTGCATGTGCTGTTCGCAGGACAGGCGTTGCATTTACATGTTGCGGTTGCTGGCCTGGCATTTGTTGCATACCAGCCACTGTTGCAGTCGCAAAAATATTCTATTTCTTTGTCTGCGCATATACACATTGAGCCGGCACTTCCCGGTTCTGGACAGTTTGGATAAAAATATTTATTTTTGCGTGTTATTAACCGTCCGTTTGTAACGCTTTGGGATGTTTCTGTATAACATGAATTAATCCCGACAGAAAAAGCAGGTAAAGCAACAATACAAATTAATGTTGTAACCAGCGCAAAATATGAAAATCGCATGTTTTTATCTCCATTATGTTTATGGGATAATTTACATTTAGAATGTGTGATAAAAATATTGTTCGTTTAATGTAAAAAATTCCCAACTCAAAATATATTATAATCAAAAAATATAAAGTTTTGCATTAAAAAAATCTTGCCATATTTGGCAAGATTTTGTGTTCGTAAAATATTTATTCTTTTATTTGTTTTAATTTTTCTGCAAATGTAAATGTATATTGGGTCGCAGACCATACAGATGCAATTAATGATAACCATAATCCCCAAATGCCGATTTGTGATAATATATTTACTGTCCACATCATTACGCGACTGTCCATTTCAGGGGTTAACATTGTGCTAAGCGCGAATAACAATAAAAATGATGTTATCGTAATCATTTGCAGGGCTGTTTTTACCTTGCCCATTGAAAAGCGCGCCTTGGGTACCGGCATTTCTATTTTCTGGGTGCCCAGAAATTCGCGCAGGCCACTGATATATAATTCGCGTGCAATCATTAATATAACTGGTACAACAATAAACCATATTGGTGTTAATGCCGCCAACATAATTAATGTGTTTGATACCAACAATTTGTCGCCGATATGGTCCATAACGCCACCCAGTTTTGTACATACATTGTATTTACGGGCCAGATATCCATCAAACCAATCTGATATTGCAGCCAGTATAAATACAATAAATGTTGCCCACCAGAAAATTGTCGGATTATAAGAACTGAACATTATTAATGGTATAATTGCAAATGCCGCAGTAATGCGGAATGCAGATAAAAAGTTTACAAAAAATTTCATGATTTCTCCTTTGGTTAATTCAAATTATATCACTTCGGAATGAAAATGGGCATATATTTTTTCTGCGGCCGATTTCCCCAGACCTGGGACATGGCGTAATGAATCTAAATCTGCATCGGCGACCGCGCGTGCAGAACCAAAATGATTCAGCAATGCGCGTTTGCGCCCAGGTCCGATGCCATCAATTTCATCCAGTACAGATGATGTCATATTCTTGGCGCGCACCGTGCGATGAAATGTTATGACAAACCTGTGTGCTTCGTCGCGTACCGCGCGCAGTAATAAAAACAGACGCGAATCTTTTGCCATGTCACGATATACACGACCGTCTGGCATTATAAAATGTTCATCACCATCGCGTACAACGCCCTTGGTCACACCTAAAATTGGTATATCGGGGGCTGTTTCGTGGGCAATGTTCCATTGCGCCGGTCCGCCATCAACAATTATTAAGTCTAATTTGGGGCCACGCGATACTGCGCGTGATACAAATTCCGCCATCATGGCAATATCATTGCCGGCACGCGATGCGTCCCGCAATTTGAAATGACGATATCCTGTTTTTATAAAACCATCATGACCAAATGTTATCATTGCACCAACAGGGCTTTTCCCAAACAGATGTGAATTATCAAACACACCCGCGCATTTTATTTCTATCCCCAACCATTGTTCCAGGTCATTAACAGAATCGTTCCAATTAAAATTCGCGCTATGTGCACGATTGCGCCGTATACCGCGATTTGATGTTTGTGTTAACGCTGCAATTTTATCACGACATTCGGCAGCATGTTCAAAGTCCATTATATCAGAATATTTTTTCATTTCACGGGTCAGGTCGGCAATAATTGGTTGACTGTCGCCGGTTAATATCCGTCGCGCCAGTGAAACATTTTCATTGTAATTTGTTTGCGGTATTGTACATGGTGCACTGCATCGACCAATTTGATATAACAGGCATGGACGCGTGCGATTGCGCATAAATGTATCTGTACATGTTCGCAGACGACATACTTTTTGAATTGTTTTTATTGTTTCGTTTAATGCAGATACAGACGGATATGGACCGTATACATCGCGTCGCTGGGATATCTTGCCGCGGAATTTTAACAGACGCGGATATTGCGATGCGGTCAGTGCAATCATTGGGTACATTTTCCCATCGGTCAGCATGATATTATATTTCGGCTTTAATGTTTTAATAAGCTTTTGTTCCAATATCAGTGCGTCTGATTCGGTGGGGGTTATTTCCCATTCAACCCGCGCGACTAATGTGCGCATAACTTGTTTGTGTAATTCCAGTTTGGATATGTCTGTGTACTGGCGCAGACGATTTGCCAGATTTTTAGCCTTGCCAACATATAACAGTGTGCCGTCGGAATCGTACATTTTGTATATGCCGGGGGCATTGGGACTATTTTCAATCAAATCAGAAAATTGAATATTCATGCCTTTTATGATAGAATATAAAAAAATAAATAGCAAATAGGGGTTATAAAAATGAAACAAGAATCTGGTCGGTCTATGGTTGAAATGATGGGGGTGTTGGCGATTATGGGGGTCATTACCGTTGTCGCAATCGCTGGGATAAACAGCGCGATGAATATGCAAAAACATCAGACTGTAAATGATGAAGTCTTGCAAATGGTTACCCAAGTGCGCAGTATATTCAGTGAATATGATGATTATTCTAATATAAATAATTCTACAATTTTTGGCGCGATTGGTATGTCAAATCAAAATCCCTATGGTGGAACATACGAAATATCTGTTAATCCGTCAAATGCACGCCAATTCATAATATCTATCACAGGATTATCCAAGTCTGATTGTGAATATTTTATAACCAAAGGATGGGAAGGTTCTGTGGGTTATGAAATGTCTGGGCGTACGCAAAGTGGTGCGGCAGGTGATTGTAACGCGTCAGGAAATCAAAATGTTGTTCGTATAACATACGGTGAATAAAACATACTAAATAAAAATAGACGCGCATGGCAGAATTAGTAGAAGTTTCAAAAACAGAAGATGGTACCCGATTGTTGCGATGGTTCGTTCGGCGATACCCGTCTATGCCCCAGCGGGAATTTTATAAATTGTGTCGGGGTGGGCAAATTCGTGTTAATTCTTCGCGCGCCAAGGGACAAGAAATATTATGTGCCGGCGATGTCGTGCGTGTGCCACCGACATTGACCAGTTATGCGGCACCACCAGCAAAAAAAACAGAATCTGGGAATAATTTTTCATTATCTGATTTAGAACATTTGCGTTGCTGTATAATTCATGATGATGCGGATATAGTCGTATTTAACAAGCCGGCGGGTTTGGCGGTTCAGGGCGGAACAGGTATTCGTAAATCTGTTGATAAAATGGCGGCGGCGTTGTTCCCGTATGATAAAATATCTTTGGTTCATCGTTTAGACAGGGAAACCAGCGGGGTTTTGGTTGTTGCCAAAAATCAACGCGCAGCCCAAGTATTGGCGGCAGAATTTCAAAATAAATCGGCGCATAAAGAATATTTGGCTTTATTAAATGGTGATGTGCGCCCGCAACACGGTGTTATTGATAATTATATGGTCAAGGGTCAGGTATTTGAAACCCCAGACAGAATAAATGGTGGCACCGGTCAGCGTCCGCAACATGCAATTACAGAATATGATGTATTGGCCACGGCCGGCGGACATTTGTCTTGGGTGCGATTTTCACCCAAAACAGGGCGTACACATCAGTTGCGTGTGCACAGTGCGCAAAGTCTGCATGCACCAATTGTCGGCGACAGTTTGTATGGCGCAGATAAACAGCCTGATGGGGCGCTGCGTTCTGTCCTGGCGACAAATAACTTGTTTTTATTGGCGTATAGGTTAACATTCCAGCATCCGTCAACTGGACGAATTATAACTTTGCGTGCAACCCCACCGGATTTTATGCGACCGGTAATACAGTTCTTGGAATTTCCGTTGCCGTAAGAAAAAATGTGTGAAATGGTTAGAAAAAAGAAAAAAAGAAGTGTTTTTTTTATAATGATGCGTGTGCTGGCCTTGTTTATTATGGGGCTGGTTGTTGCGGTTGTTGTTGCGCTGTCGCAGATTGATTTAGAAAAATTGCGCGGCAGTGTTTTATCTGTGTTGCGTACATCAACGGGATTGCCGGTCGAAATAGATGGGGCGGTATCGTGGAATTTTTCGTTGCGTCCGCAAATAGAATTAAACCAGGTTCGTATCCCCAGTGCACAATGGGCAACGAATAAATATATATTCAGCGCAGAAAAAATTGATGTTACGCTGGATTTAATTTCGCTGTTCCGCGATATGCCAACAATTCAAAATATAAAAATATATGACGCAGCGATTAATTTAGAACGCAATGCAGATGGGGAATTTTCTGTGGCAACATTGCCAGATGATGATGCAAAAAATACTGTTGATAATAAAACAGATGATGCGGCAAATAACAATACAGAACCAGACGCTTTCCCATTCAAAGAATTGGGCTTGGGCGGATTGGAAATACAAAATTTAGCATTAAATATAGTAAATGCATCTTATTATTTGGACGGTGTACAAATTCGATATATCCCGCATTCAGATAGTCGCGAGTACAGTGGATGGATAAAATCTGAACGCGAAGTTTTCCCGTTTATAGTGGTGTTTTCGCAATATAATTCGGAACGCAAGGTTTACCCAGTACGCGTTGCGTTTGCAACAGGTGGTGACGCGCTAATTGCAAATATCGCACTGGAAGGTACCAGTAAAGCACCAATAGATTTTATTATCAAAGGTGATATACCAGATGTTAGTGCGCTGGGGGCTATATTGAATACAGACCTGTCGCGAATGTCCAGTATGAATGTATCTATTGCCGGTGGTTTTGATTGGACACGGCTGACATTGCGTAATTCGTCAATAAAAATGCGTGGTAATGAATTGCGTTTTTCCGGATTTGTTGATTGGGGGGGCGCGCGACCAATAATAAATGCAGACTTGGAATCTGATTATATTAATTTGTTGGAATTATTCCCAGGATTATATGGTGGAAACTGGATTCACCCAAATCGCGCATTGAATGTGTTTAAGGATACACCACTGTTTGGCGATAAACTGGTGCAGACAGATTTGAAATTAAATGTCTTGTTGGAACAATTTATTGTGTATCGCAATTTGAATTTGCGTGATGTAGATGTTGCGTTAAAGGTTGATAATGGTCGTGCACGCGCAGATGTTGGTGTAAATATCGCAGGTGGCGATGTTAAAATTGCTGCAAATGGTAATATAGACAGTGAAGGCCGCATGTATATCCGCGCAGGTGGTATGGGCAGAAATATAGTAATTGGAACATTGCTGGATGAAATAAATGTTGACGATTTTATTTCTGATTTGCCGGTTAATCTTGATTTGTATGTAGAGGCCAGCGGTTCAAACTTGTCTGAATGGATGCAAACAATCAGTGGGCCTGTACGCGTTTATTCTGCGGCCGGGGGGTATGCGCATTCTGCATTGGTTGCCAATATGTATGGGACAGATTTCTTGACCACTTTGCGACATAGTATTCAAGATTTGTTCCGGTCAGAAAAAAAGTATAATCAAATTGGAATTTCTTGTGTTGCAGTTAATACAAAATTACGCGAAGGCTTAATTGAAACACAAAATGGTGTTGCGGTGGAAACTAATGCCATAGATGTGCGTTTGGCAGGTACATTAAATTTGGGAACAGAAAATATAAATCTGGCGTTAACAACGGTGCCGGTACGCGGGTTAAAATTATCACTGACGGGTAATGTTGTTAATTCTATTGAAATTACCGGTAATTTGGCAGAACCAGATATCCAAATCAGTGGTGCTGCAGTCGCCGGCAAGGTGGCATCTGCCACAGGAATCGGATTGTTGTTGGCACCGTTTACAGGTGGTATTGGCTTGGTCGCAGGTGCTGGTGTCGGTTTGTTGGCGGGTGATTTAATCGAAAATTGGTTGGCTGATGATAATCCGTGCCAAACAGCAATGGAACGCGGCGCACCGGCCAAAGACGGCGACCCAGAATGGATGAATTTGCCGGTTCAAGATTTAGCCGCTGGAATATTAAATCAAAAATAATATGTTTGACAATATTGTGTTTTTGTCGCGGTAAAACAGGTTGTTTTGCCCTTGCACCGAATCGGCATTTTTTGATAAACTGACAAACAGGAATGTAGGCGTACTTTTATAGAGATATTAACAGGAGCATATAAATGGAATTTTCAGTTTTTCGCCAGGTTTTAATCCGTGCGCTGGGACACATGCAGTCTATTGTTGAAAAACGCGCAACTTTGCCGATATTAATGAATGTAAAAATTGATGTCGGTGATGATTTGGTTCTGTCGGCAACAAATGTTGATTTGGAATTGGTGGAACATGTCGCCGCAGATATAACTTTGGGCGGTCGCACAACTGTGCCGGTTCAGATGTTATATGACATTGTGCGTAAATTGCCAGATGATGCAGAAATATCGTTCAAACAATCTGGGGACCAGTTGGTTGTGTCCAGTGGGCGTGCTGTATTTCATTTGCCAACATTGCCGGCCGAAAATTTCCCGGCCATGGCGGGCAGTAATTTAACAACTAAATTTCAAATGACAACAGGTGATTTGGCGCACTTGATTAATCAGACTAAGTTTGCAATTCCAACGGATGATGTGCGTTATCACTTGGGTGGAATTTATTTCCATATATCTGACGAAGGCAAAGAAAAAATGTTGACGGCGGTCGCAACAGATGCCCAGCGTATGGCACTGTGCGCGATGCCGGCACCCGCAGGCAGTACAGAAATGCCGGCGGTTATTTTACCACGCCGCGTGATTGGCGAATTGTCAAAATTACTGGAAGATGCAACTGTTGATGATGTTATGGTTGAATTATCTGATACCAAGGCACGCTTTACTGTTGGTGCAGCAACTTTGACCAGTAAATTGGTTGATGCACAATATCCAAATTATCGTGTCGTTATACCAAAGGGTAATGACAAGATTGCAATCTTGGACAGAAAGCAGTTCTTGAATGCGGTGGACTTGGTATCCGTTGCCAGTGTCGATAAAACCAAGTCTGTGCAGTTAACATTTTCTATGAATAAACTGGTGGTAAATGCGTCCAGCCCAGATGCAGGAACCGCAACCCAAGAATTAGATATTGAATACAATGGCGACAGTGCGTTTACTGTTGTGTTTAATGTTAAATTCTTGATGGATGTCGCCAGCCAGGTCGAAGGCGAAAAATTCCAAATGGAAATGCAAGACCCGCTGTCGCCGACAATCATTAAATCTACTGATAAAAACACAGACGCATTATTTGTATTGATGCCGATGCGTATGTAGAAGTTTTGTTTAACATTTATATGTCCTTGAACAGTTCCACAAATATTTATTTTGTGGAATTGTTTTTTATGATAACATTACGCGAAATACAGGGGGTATATTATGGGTATAGAAGAAATTGCACCAGGCAAAGAACCGCCAAAAAAGATGAACGCAATAATCGAAGTACCAGAAAACGGTTGTGTAAAATATGAACTGGATAAATCAACCGGATTGTCGCGGGTTGACAGAATTTTGCATACACCAATGGCGTATCCGGCAAATTATGGGTACTTTCCCGGAACATTGGGGGATGATGGGGACCCGTTGGACTGCGTGGTTGTTTGTAATGCACCCTTGCTGCCAGGGGTGTTGATAGAAGTGCGACCGATTGGTGCGCTGTTGATGGAAGACCAGGCCGGCGGCGATGAAAAGATTATTTGTGTTCCGCGTGATAATATTGACCCGTATTATACAAATACAGAATACATAGAACAATTACCTGCAATTCTGCGTTCAAAAATTGAATACTTTTTCCATCATTACAAAGATTTGCAGCCAAACGCATGGTCGCGTGTCAATGGTTGGGCAGACCGCGCAACAGCCGATAAAATAATTATGGACAGTATAAATCGCTATTTGGCACATAAAAATAAAGACTAATAAATACTTGCCATCGGCGTGCGCGGTTTTTATAATAAGTGCACAAAAAACAAAGAGGTATTATTATGGCATCATATATTGCAAATGATATGCGTGTTGGTTGGGTCATTTCGCATAACGGCAAACGCTATTCTGTAATGTCTATTACCAAGGTTAAACCAGGCAAGGGTGGCGCATTTGTCCAGGCGGATTTGCGTGATATTGATTCTGGGAACAAAGGCAATGACCGTTGGCGTGCCGAAGATAAAGTTGAAAAATTAACAGTAGAAGATTTTGATTGCCAATATCTGTATTCTGATGGCACAGACGCGTATTTTATGAATTTGTCTGATTATGAACAGTTTACAATGCCGGTTGATTCATTGGGCGAACAGATGAAATTCTTGGCACCTGAAATGATGGTCAAGGCAAATTTTGTAGAAGGTCAACCTGTATCAGTTTCTTTGCCAAAGACAGTTATTGCCACTGTGTCAGAAACCGAACCTGCATTAAAGGGTCAAACTGTATCCAACAGTGGTGGCAAACCAGCAATCTTGGACAATGGTGTTCGTGTTCAAGTGCCTTTGTTCATCGAACAAGGTGAAAAAATAGTGGTAAATACTGAAACCTTGGAATATGTTGAACGCGCTAAATAAATTATAATAACACATCTGCGCGCGGTAATAACCGGCTCGTGTAGCAATTTGTACACTTCGCGGTTATTATCGCGTGCATCTGTATCATTCTAATTTATTTTTAACTCTTGAATCGTATCAGTTTGGTCATAGGGGGCGAAATGTACTAATTGACCCGCTGGCATTGGTCATTCCGGTTAAAGAATCGGGATTTGTATTTACTGGCGTTGTTGGAAACATATCGCCATAATATACCTGGTCATTAATTTTTACATGCAGGGCAGGACTGGTTAATTTTGTACTGCGTAAGTACAAAATATATTCCCAAGATGCGTTCTGTATCGCCAAAGTCGTGCACTGGGTGGGGAAATCGCCATCTGTCGTGTGAAAAAATTTCTGTTATTTGAATTTATTTTTGAACCGAATGAATGTTTTAATTACTGTAATGACATTTATCGTCATATATCCATGTACCTGTGCTGTCTGTACCTTCGATGCCGGATGGTAAATAACATTCTGTAATATCAACCGTACCTGGATTTTGTCCGCCGCCGCCGATCATATTACCAGCTACGCCGCCCGGACCAGCGGTTGTTTGCGTTCCAGACGAATGTGTCGGGCACGGTGTACAATATGCGGTTATGGTATTAGTACGTATATTTATTGCTGGCGTACCATAATATCCGGTTGGACAACGCACTTCATCTGGTATGACTGTGGTACAAGCGCCAGTTGCCCCACAGCCACGATTTGTACGCTGTTGAACGGCATCGTTGCCACTGGTTACCAATGTCCATGCGGTTGGAATACATGTTGATTCATTACATTCGTCACCAGTCACAGGCGCTGTATAATTGTACAGACACTTGTAAAAAGTGATATTTGATGGACAGCCCAGAATAACAAACTGTTTTCTGGTGAAATCTGATTTACATGCCGTTGCGGATTTTACATAATATTCGACACCATCAATATCGAAACAAACATTGCTGGAACTGGTTGCACCCGTTTCGCCCAGAACAGATGCGGATGAACCTGGGTCCTGCCATTCTGTTCTGCTGCCGATGTCCGTACAGCCGGCAGATACGCACATACCAAACCCGGTGCCCCCACCACCACCACCAGTGAAGTCATTACATATTGTACAGCAATCATAACCTTCCCATCTGCCACAATCCATACAATTATGCATACACCTGTCATCTGAAAAGTTAATATTTTCGCCACCAGTGCTAGCGGCATATAAGAGGCCGGGCATTGCAGCGATACATACCGTCAGCAACATGCACACATTCAAACGACCGTTTAGATTCGGCACAAAGAGTGGGGATAAAACATGCAGAAATCTGCCATTTTTATAAATAAAAAATTGCCGAATCTAAACGGTGGTTTAGATTCGGCATGAATTTTTATGTTCTATACTGCGAAAATCTGGGATTTTTTAATAAAAATTTTGCGTAAATTTTACGCTTTATTGCATTTTTATTTTTCGTCATGGAAATATACTTAGTTTTTACTAACAAATCCCCCGACGATGCTGATTCCCACCCCAGGTTTTCACACCTGTATCGCAATATTATTTGCGATATATTTACTTTATTTAATTTGCCTGTTTATCGCAACAGAAAAATGCTTTTTTATTTCAATCTGTTTGCAGATTGGGTGATTTCTTTTATTTCTGTGATACATGTTTTATATATATTTTGCCGGGCAACTGATAAATAATCACGCGGATTAAATTTTTCTGGGGCAGAGAACAATTCTTGGCGTACCCCCGCGGTAAATGCCAAGCGCAGGTCGCTGTCCGTGTTTATTTTGCATATATTCATTTCAACCGTGCGGCGCAATTGGTTCGCTGGTATTCCGCGCGCGTTTTGTATTTGTCCACCGAATTTATTTATTTGATTTACGAAATCTTGGGGGATTGTTGATGCGCCATGCAGCACCAATGGAAAATCAGGCAACTGGTCTGCGATGCGTTTCAGAATATCAAAACGCAATTCTTCGGTGTCTGATTTTCGCTTGTACGCGCCATGACTGGTGCCAATTGCAATCGCCAAAGAATCTGCATTTGTCGCGTTTACAAAATTAACGACATCGTCTGGGTTGGTATAAGACGATTTTTCTGATTTTGTGTTTTCATCTTCTATGCCTGCCAAGGAACCAAGTTCAGCCTCGGTTGATACATCGTATTTATGTGCGTATTGCACAACTGTTTGGGTCAGTGAAATATTTTCATCAAATGCCAGTGCAGAACCGTCAATCATTACGCTGGAAAAGCCCAGTTTTATTGCGTTTACGCATGATTCAAATGAATGACCATGGTCCAAGTGTAATGCCACCATATCGGATGGGCGCAGTTTTAATCCCCAAATCATTCCCATTAATGTATCGCCACCCATATAATTTAATGCCGATTCTGATACCGCCAAGATAACCGGACTGTGTGTGTCGCGTGCGGCAGATATAATCGCAGTCAAGGTTTCCATGTTGTAAAAATTAAATGCGGGCACAGCATAGTGATTTGTAATTGCGTCTTGGAACATATTTTTTGTGTTTACTAAACCGAAATCTTTGTAATCCATATTTTTGCCTTTTTTATCTTTGTATACAGATTATAGCACAATGTTATGCGTCTTGTTTGATTTTTATTAAGGAACATTTGCATATAATCTGCTTAAATTATTGACAATGTAAATTTTTGTGCAATAATCATAGTACGAATCGGGGAGCAGGTCAGAGAATAACGCAGAAGTTTGATAAAAGGACAGATAGCATGAAAAAAGTTCTGGTTTCTGTAATCGCGTTAACATCTTTGGCCGGTTGTGGCGCATATTATGATTACTACAAAGGCGGTGTCAGATACACCCAAGACGGTCAAGATTGTATTTACTATGCCGGCGAATATGGACGCAATTTCTCGCAATATGTTAGCGGTATAGATAATGGCAAAAAAATTATTTATCGCAATACACGCTGTGAAGATTTGTATGCACGCGATACATTCGGTTTGCCACAACGCAATGAACGCCAAGTCTTGGCACCGGCGGCACAAGAAGTTTCTTGTGATGCGTGTGCAGCCACAGTTGAACGCACATCATGCAATTCTTGTGGTGGACAGCCGGTTCTGAAACGCAGATATGTTATCGTTCCTGCGATGTAAAAACAGAATTGTGTTTGAAAGTAATAAAACCAGTATCGTTTGATACTGGTTTTTTGTTTGTTATGATGTGCTTGAACGACGGGTTGTTTTATGATAAAATTATTCATAACAAGGAATATAAAAGGGGATTTCTATGAAAAAGTTATTAAAAAATCTGGGTGTTGCGGGTTTGGTTCTATTGGCTGGGGCAACACCGTCATTGGCGGCTGTGGCTGGTGCGGTTAATAATGCTGGTCTGTGTCAATTAATTAGCGAAATGTATGGCGTGTTTTCTATTTTGCGGACATTGGCATTCGTTGGTGCTGCGTTCATTATCGCCGGATGGGCGTGGGGATATATCTCTAAGGGCGAAGTTAAAATGGACGACTTGAAAGCGAAGGGTACTGGGATGCTGGTCGGTTTTATATTGTTATTTGGTATTGGAATTGTCTTACAGTTTTTCTTGTCTTCAACTGGTTTAGGGATAATTGGTTGTGCAGACATTATTACAAGATGGTAAATTTTATAAAAAATGGCGGCAGGCCCGCCATTTTTTATCGCTGTAAATTTTGTAATGCAAATTTTTGTATAAACTGTTGTTCTGTGTTTTTTAATTGACGCGATACCGATGCAACAGATTTTTTGAATATATCTTGTTCTGGGGCGATGTTTGTTTCTTTTATCATCTTTACGCGTGCTGCAACCAATTCGTCGTATAAAATATCTGAAAATTTTTCAAATCGCATGTTTGGGGTTGTGTCAATTTTTGCAATTGCATTACGCATACCGCGACTGCGTGCCGTCAACGAATAGGAGCCCATATAGTTAGCCAATGGGTCGTTTGATGCAAGTGGTATGCCGTATGCACATTTTATATCATTAGTGTCGCGCCCGTAAAAGAATGCACGGTTTATATAATAATTAAATTGGCGCATGTTGGCGTGATTGCGATGCGCGATGCCGTGGATAATGTGTTCTGTGTGCGCCAGTTCTGTTCGCAGTGCAATTCGTGCATATTGATATGCATTGTTATATAATTCATCAAATTTTACAGACGGCATCATAAAGTATGTTTGGGCAAATATCAGTTGTGGCCATTGATGAATAAAAGCCCAACATGCATAACGGGTCAGTTTTGCATCTGGCCCATTTTGGTTGCGCATAGTTCCATATTTATCCATTATGGCATAGTTGTTATAAAATGTTGCAACATGTCCATTATAAAAATCGTAAAAAGTAGGCGTGGTTTGTTTACTGCTGTGGCGATAAGTTGTATTAAAATCGTGTTTGGTTATTGCTGCGCGCCCAGTTATGTCTATGTCATTATGATTGCCGATGTACATCGGGCCAAACAAATTATATAAATCAGAAAACAACCAATAATCGCACCAAGATGTGTTATCTATATCAGAAAATAAGTTTGGCGGGTTGTCGTCGTATGTATTCTTGGCGCAATTGTTCAGATGTGAAAAAATATTTTTAGATTTTTTGTACGCCATATTTTATCCCCGTTGTTATTTTTGTTCTTCTATGTTGGCCAGTGAAAACAGCACAGACGATATCAATGTTTGATAGGGGACATGCTGTTGTTCAGCCAGTTGTTTTATTCGTTCCAGTACTTGATGCTGGATACGCATATTTATAACACTGTCCGATTTATTAAATGCACGAAAAGCCGCATATTCGCGCAATAAAGATTCCATATTCATTACGAATAATTGTTGCATTACATTTGGCATATACACAACCCCCTATACAGATGCAAACACCACAGTCTTTACAAACGACTATATCATTGTATTGGCATTTGTCAATACATTTGTAATTACTGCCGTAAATACTGTTGTGATGGCTGTTGTGTGGTTGGTTGTGTTGATGGTGGGTAAAATAAAAAATATGCTTTTGTGCCGGGTTTTCTTGCAATTTATTTTACAAGCATATAGAATTGAATGTTGTAGATTTTTGATATATGGAAAGGATTGTTTACAATGTTCAGACATTTTTTTGCGCTGGTTGTATTGTGTGTTATGGTGGTTATGCCGGCGCGTGCAGAAATCAAGGTTGATATCGTTGCCAATGCGACCCAGCCGATATCAATTGCGGTGCAAAAGATTGAACCTGTCGGAAATGTGTCGCTGGATGATGCAGAAATGATACGCGATGTGGTTGATGCTGATTTGAAATCCACAGGACTGTTTCGTATTGTTTCGCGCGATGCGTTGCCAGAATTTGTAAAAATGGGTACTATGCCGGATTTTTCATTGTGGTCGGCGGTAAAGGCCCAGGTTTTAGTTCAGGCAAAATTATCCGCAGAATCCAATGGTCGCTATAATCTGGAATTTTATGTTTGGGATGTTGAATCCCGTGAACAGATAGAGGCGCAAAGTCTGGTCGCATCGCGGAAATCTGTTCGTCGGCTGGCGCACATTATGGCAGATGCAATTTATGAACGATTAACCGGTGAAGTCGGTTATTTTGATACACAGATTGTCTTTATCGCAGAAACGGGGCCGGTACAAAATCGTATTAAACGCATGGCAATTATGGACCAAGACGGTTATGGCATGCGCTATTTATCTGATGAAGATACATTTGTTATGTCGCCGCACTTTTCGCCAAATATGCAGACAATTGTATTTTTATCATTTCGGGACGATGACCCAATGGTCTGGACATTGGATTTAGACACCGGTCAACAGCGGCGTTTAGGGCAATTTGGTGGCATGAACTTTGCGCCGCGTTTTTCGCCCGACGGTACCAAGGTTGCGTTATCGTTGGTAAAAAATGGGATTACGCATATATATGAATATAACATAGAAACCAAAGAATTGCGCCAGTTAACATTTGGTAATTCTTTGAATACCAGTCCGTCTTATTCGCCCGATGGTACCAAGATGGCGTTTAATTCTGACCGCAGTGGTAATCAGCAAATTTATGTTCTGGATTTAGCCAGCGGCGATGTTGAACGCATTACATATGGGGCAGGGCGATATGCCACGCCGGCATGGTCGCCAGACGGGCAGTTTATTGCATTTACCAAGATGGCAGATGATACTTTTTATATTGGTATTATGAATCCGCGTGGTCGTAATGAAAAAATTTTAGCAGGTGGCTGGTATATGGAGGCTCCATCCTGGGCACCAGGGTCGCGCCGCTTGGTTTACTATGAAACAGAAAAAGCACTGGATGGTCTGGAACGCATCAGCCACATTCGCAGTGTGGATATTACGGGACAAAATGTATATGAAATAGACTTACCAGATGGCGTAAATGGTGTTGAACCGACTTGGTCGCCGCGGTTGCCGTAGTATTAATATGCGATTTGTTTTGGGATTTTTTGTATTTTTGGCTGTTATGCCGTTGGCGGCAATTGCAATGCCAGCAGTTGTTGATTATGTTATTGATGGTGATACATTCGGTGCAACTGTAATGGTGTCAGATGATATAAATGTACCGGTACGCGTCAGAATTTCAAACATAGATGCCCCCGAATTGCACGGTAAATGTGCCAGTGAGATTCAAATGGCAAATGATGCCCGGCGGCGGTTGGAACAAATATTGCCGTGTGGTGCGATGGTTGAATTATCTGGGATTAAAGATGATAAATATCTGGGGCGTATTGATGCGTTTGTCGCAACGGATATGATAAACGATGTTGGCGCGGTAATGGTGTCAGAACACTTGGCACGACCGTATGATGGCGGTCGTCGCACATCATGGTGTGATTAAACAGCGGTTTTTAATATTTTTTCTGTTGCAATAAAATTATAAACCATATAACATAAAAAATGTCGGCGGGCATTTGCCGACGGGGTGTGAGAACCCGGTCAACAGCGTCGTGACGAATGGATATATTTTTGGCGCATTTTGCGCCGTTTTTTATAGATATGTGTATGTAAATTCGTGTGCGACGAAAAATAAAAAAATCGTCCATAAATGTGGGCGGCGGTGCGTATTAAAATACATTAACGCATAAAAAATTTCTGTTGATTAAATCTCTGACATCCCGAAACGAATAACGGGCGTGATTTTGTTTTATACAAAACCCAAGGGGATAAAAGAGATGAAAAAATTGCTGTTTTTATGTGTATTATACATAACATCCGTATTTCCAACAATATCACATGCCATTGTTGACCCAGGTGGTGCAGATATGGGGCTTTGTGTACAAAAGTATGGAGAAGGTACAAATAGAACATCTGTTTGTTATGGCAATAATGTTAGTGATATTTGCTGCGCTACAACGCCAGACAATTGTGATGCAGAATGTAAAACAGGCTCTGGTTCTGGTGGCCAAGGTGGGGGGGGCACGGATCCTGGTACGGGGGGAGGAACTACTTGTCAGCCTCAAGGATGTTCAGAGGATCCTGAACCTGCGAATAATCCAGTTACTGAAGGCTGTGAAAGCTCAACAGAAAGATGTTATGATGGTAATAACCTGGTTTATTCTTGTAGCAAGTGTAAACAAGGGTATGAAACGTGGTCGGATACTGCTACGGCTGGCAAATGCGAAGTAACATATAATTATTGTGTAAAGTGTGAGATGCCGGCCGATTGTGAGCCGGGGACTTCTGAAAAAACTTACACTTATGATGCTTATACAACAACAACGACTACTACTGTGACTTGGGACCAAAACAGTTGTGATTGCAAAACAAGCACCAGTTCATCATCTAAATGTAATGCTGGCTATTTCGGAAGTGGCAGCAATTGTACAAAATGCCCATCCGATTATCCAAATGGTGGTGGTAATGGTACCGAAGAGAATAGTTGCTATAGAACCTGCAGTGTTGATTGTGTGGAAGACGAAAGTTGGTGTCCCGAAAATGCGACTTGTACATATGGAAATGAAAAAAGCGATGGCACTATTCATTATCCTGACACAGAATGTCCTGTTAAAGCACAAACATGCTCTGTAAAGACAATTACGTGTAACAGTGGGTACCAAAAGTATAACGATAACAGTGATGTATGTGTTCTGTGTGATGCTAATGGTCATGTTAATTCAGAAGATAAATGTCTTTGCAATGCAGGATATTATGGCACAGGTGGTTCATGCAGCCCGTGCCCCGGTCTTGATGATGGTGATGTTACCAGCCCAGAAGGTGCGACAGCAATAGAACAGTGTTATATTAAACATGGTATAGAGGGTAAAGACATGACCGGGACCTTTATATACACCAATCCAGGCGAAAGTTGTTCATATAAAAAAACAGAATAACTGCTTATGCGCTGTGGCGGTTTATTGATGCGCTGATTTCATCCAACGATGCGTTGCATGGCAACATTGGTTCAAACCATATATTTGCCGTACCACTGTGCATGCGGCCGCGTTTTGGCCAATACAGACCGGTGTCGGTGCCAACGGGTAAAATTGGCAATTTTAATTCGTGTGCTAAAAATAACAAACCGCGGCGCAGGGGAATTTTGCGACCTGGTTTGGCACGGGTGCCTTCGGGGAATATGATTAAAACCATGCCGTCCATTATCTTTTTGGCGACGGCATTTGTTAATTTGTGCATGTTTGTTGCACCACGCGCGCGGTTAACGCCCTGTAATCCCATGCGCCAAAATGCCCAACCGTAAATCGGTATCCATAATAATTCGCGTTTTATAATAAAAAACGAATTTGGTACACGGGTGACCAGAATTGCAACCTCCATAATAGACATGTGTTTTGATGCAATTATTGCCTTGCCATCCAATCTGATGTTGCCGTTTGGCGCAAATGGGACACCGTTTTCTTCGGTTGGGGGAAAATGCACAACATATTTTATGCCGGCAATTATTCGCGCCAGACCCAATACGCCCATTGCGCATGTTATAATCAGAAATCGTGTCAGACGCGCAGATATCAATCCAATTAATAAAATCGGCGACCATAATACAAAATATATCCCCAGAATAATTTTGAATAATATTGTTCGTATCATTTTTTAACCCTTTGTTTTTTAACTTTCATTTATTCCCATTAATGTCGCGATGTATTTTATATATTCTATCCCCCATCGTTCAAGTCTTTTTGTTGTTGGCATATCGGTCAGTGGTACAGGGCACGCAATAATTGTTGATTTCGGCATTTCCCGTCGTATCAAGTATCGGGCACGATTCATGTGGTCTTCGGTCGTAATTATTACCAGGCGATTTATGTTATGTGCGTCGGCAATTTTCCGAATCGCGCGTGCATTTTGATATGTTGATTTTGAATCAGATTCTATGCTGATACGGTCATTGCCGGTATACGATGCGTCGCCACCAACCCCGATTATATACAGGTTTGAACCCGGATGTGCGTGCATTTGGCGCACAGCAAATGGAATGCGGCGCATGTCGCCAGTCAGTACAAATATGTTGTCGTGTGGTAAAATTTCTGTGCACTGTGATGGGGTTGAAAACTTAAACGCCATGCCACCAATTACTAAAACTGTCAGAATTAATAAAGACGGGGTAAATAATTTCACTTTATTCACTTTTCAAAATGTTTAATGTTGTGCGGCGCGTCATCCATATCGCAAATATTATGATTGCAATCGGTAATAATATCAATGCAATCCATCCGCCGCCGGATATGTCCAGCATTGCCATCAACCCAACCCGCGCACTGTGCGCCGCCGACAATATTAACAATAATACCGGGGCTGCAATGATAAATCCGCCGGTGCATGCGACAATACATATCTTGGTAATAATTATCTGCATCTGGCGTGCGACATAATTATCACTGGCACCGATTTGATTTAATATCTCTAATTCACGCCGGTGCAGCATTGCTGTATTGCGCGCAATATATGACATACATACACCAATTGCCCCCAATGTCAGAATTAATACAAATGTCGCAATAAATATCATTTTCCATCCCGCAGATGTCGATGTTTCTAATGCTTGGGCATGGGTCAGAAAGCGCGCATGCGCCCCAATCTGTTCGCCGATTGATTCCAGATTATCTGTTGTATCAAATTGTAATTCATACATCCGGGGCAGGTAATTTTCCAACGCACCGCCACCAGATATCCATGGTCGCATTAAATCGCGCATCTGGTCAGTTGTTATTTCAGATACACTGGTTATATGTGCGCGATTTTCGTCAATTATTTTTTTAACTGTTTTGACATTATTATCATCCATAATTTGGACCGTTGCATATAAATCCCATTGGGTATTCCATCGCACAACCCCAGTGCCAATCGCCAACGCAATTCCCAATGCCAATACGGCTAAAAATGTTAACAGTGCCATAATTGCCGTCATAAAGACAGATTGTTCGCGAACCAGTGAAAATACAATTGGCTTTTTCATATTTTTTATGCGTTTTCAATATTTTCAAATTGTTTTGATAATTCTGCAAAATAGTTTTGTGGTTTGGGTCCCTTCCATACTTTTGTTGTGGTTGGGGTAATAATTTTTTGTGTTGGTCGGCGTGCGCCGTCAATAAAACTGACCCGATGATTTTCAACATGAATTGTCGGGAACCGATATGTTTCCATTAATTTAGTACTGTGTGTTGCCAGAATAATTGTTGTACCAAATGTTTTGTTCATTTGAACAAACAATTCCATTAAACGCGATGCGTTTTCGTCGTCCAGATTGCCGGTTGGTTCGTCTGCCAGTAAAATTGCCGGCTGGATAATAATTGCGCGCGCCACAGATACGCGCTGTTGCTGGCCCCCGGACAAAGTCTTGGGATTAGCATTTGCATATTTTGCCAGACCAACCCATTCCAGTACCTTGATAACCAATTTTTTTATTTTATCTTCGCCGATGCCACGCACACGCAGCGGTAATGCGACATTATCAAATACCGTCATGTGTGATAACAAAGAATATTCTTGGAAAACAATCGCCATTCTATGCCGCAGATTTGAAATTTCATCACGCGATAAATCGTTTGTTATTTTTCCAAATAACTTTATTTGCCCACGACATGGACGATGCAGTTGATATATTAATCGCAGTAATGTTGTCTTGCCCGCGCCAGATGCACCAGACAAGAAATAAAACGCGCCAGGACTGATATTAAAAGAAACATCAGATAAAACTTCGCGACCATTATCATATCGCGCACCAACATTTGCAAAAGATATTGCAGTGTTATCTGACATGATAAAAATAGTATTAAAAAAATATACTTTGGTCAAGAAAACAGAGAAATAAAATATTTTGTACGCATGATTTTTTTAATTTATAAAAAAGTAATAATTTGTGTTTGGAACTAATGCCTTTTTATGATATAATAGTTGTAATTTATTAAGGGTGGAATACAGATGAAAAATTTAGTATTGGGCGTTGCGTTTGCAATGTTGGCGGTGTCTGGTGCGTATGCTGCATCGCCGTATGCAACCAGAACAAATGCGTACAGCAATCTGGCACAAAACTATAATCGCAATTACAATATAAGTGTTGCAAAGCCAACGAATGACAGTTGGTATATTGGGCTGCGTGCCGATTTTAATTTGCTGAATTGGACAAATAAATATGTCGCGCAAAGCGATATGCCCAAACGGCCAGATGATGTTGCCAATGAATTTTCTTTTGAGCCTGTATTCGGGGGCAGTTTCTTGGTCGGTAAAAATTTCGACAGTTGGCGATTGGATATAGAGGCAGGATATATAGGATATTTTGAAGACCGTGATAATCAAACAGAATTTACATTGCAAATTCCGTATGCAATGTTGAATGCTTATTACGATTTTGATATTGGTTTTTATCTGGGGGCCGGCGTTGGTGCGGCAATGCCAATCACAACAATTGATGCGCCTGATTTTGCCGATGGTTCAGACCGTAAAAATTACGGCTTTGCACCAATGATTGGTGTGATGTTGGGCTGGTCCTGGAATTTAGATGATAATGTTGCGCTGGATTTGCGCTATCGCTTGGCGGGACTGATGGGCTCTTCGCATAAGTTTTATCCATGGGCTGATACAAATACAAAATACTATATGGAAAATAAAATAGACTTTATCTTGGATAATTCTATATCGCTGGGACTGCGATACGAGTTTTAAGAGATTATGCGTTTGGTGAATATTGGGATTTGTGATATTATTATTACAGGCAGAGAGAATTGATGAAAAACAGTTTTGGTGTATCAGTTTTTACCGTTATATGTGCCATGGGATTTATGTCCGGCGCGGCACATGCCGCGATGGCTGTTCGTACATTGGGTGGTAATGGCACTTATTCCAGTGCGTCCAGTGCGGCATCTGATTCTGTGCGTGGCAGTTCAGTCAGTGTTGCTAATACCAGCAACAGAAATGTCGCATCAGGTGGAACAACAGCCACAGGACGCGTTGCCACAACACCGCGTCTATCGTTGGGCAGTTATTTGACCGGTGCGGTGTCGTCCAGTGGCGGGGCGTTGCGTCCGGTTGTGTCTGGTGGGTCATCGTCTGGGGGCGGGTCATCCAGTGGCGGAACCGGGGGAATTGACCCGGATGCAGCGGCGGCAATGGCACAAGATATTGACCGGTTAAAAACTGATGTCGAAGAATTGCGTACCGCAGACGACAGATTTGTTGAATCGTTGGATGCTAAACAAGATACATTGATTTCAAACGATGATATTATTGAAATAGACGGTAATGAGATTTTTGTTAATGTCGACAATCTGAAAGATTCTTTGGATTTGGTCGCAGGTCAAGACGGTCGCGAAATTATTATCGGTTCAAATGATGATAATTTGCTGTGGAAATATGACGGTGATACGCAATGGAATATCTTGATATCCAAGGCGGAAATTACCGGACCGGCGGGACCCCAGGGCGAACCAGGCGAAGCGGCGGATTTAACAATGTATTCTACAACGGAACAAATGAATCAGGCAATCGGTGTCGCCATTGATGCGTTGGAAACGCAATATGCAACCAAAGAAGAGTTAACGCTAAATTCAACCGCAGTCAGCGAGTTGACAACACGGGTTGCTGAAACAGAAAGTGATTTAACGGCCGTTCAAACGGCGTTCGGTACGGGCAAGTTAAATACAGCAGCACAAACAATCGTTGCGGCAATTAATGAATTAAAGGGCGATATTTCAAACCTGCCGACCCAAGGTAATTTAGAAGAATTTAATCAGACTGTGCAGAATATTCAAACAGCGGTTGAAAACAAAGTTGATACATCTGCATTAAATCAGATTGCGTTCACAGGTCAGATTTCTAACAGCAATGTCGCAGACGATGCAGCCATTGCGAAATCAAAATTGGCCCCAGATGTTCAATCTTCGTTGGACAAGGCGGACAAGGCAGTCATTATGGACAAGGTTGTGCCTAATCGCATTTTCGGTACAGATGCAGAAGGCGCGCAAACATGGTATGAAATTGTATTTTAGTGGCGTTAACAAATGAAAGAACAAAGATTTGTATTTTATAGTTTTATTATGATGGCGGCTTTGTTGGGACCCGTGGCGGCAGACGCGGCACCTGTGTTGGTTTCCAGCAAGGACTATGTTGACCGGCGCGATAATGAAGTGTTAATAAATGTTGCGCAAACTTATGCCACAGTCAAGGATGCAGAGGAAATGAAATCAACTGTCAATTATGTGGCAGGACAGGTAAACGAATTAAAGGATTCTGTTTCTGGAATGCAGCCATCTTTGGGCTATGTGCCGGAAAATACAGCAAATAAAACAGATACGGTCAATGCACAATCAACGACGACGCAATATCCATCTGCGGCGGCAGTGCATACAGCGATTGAACAATTAAGAAACGATATCCCAGATGGTACCGATTTAACAGAAATTCGTGATAATATCGGTGCATTGACAACGGGGCTGATGAACAAACAAGATACATTAACAGAACCGCAACAGGCGGCGGTGGATTCTGGTATCACCGCAGAAAAAGTTGCAGAATACGATACATTTAATAGTGCTATTGATAATAAAGTGTCTGCCAATGCGGCGATTGAACCAGGGACCGGCACCAAGATAACATATGATGCCAAGGGTTTGGTCACAGGCAGTGCACCCTTGACAGCAGAAGATATACCACAAATCAGTACGGACAAGGTATCTGGATTGGCAAATGTTGCGGTCAGTGGTTCGTATGCTGACTTGACGGACGCGCCGACAATACCGACTGTGGATGCAACATTAAGTACTGACAGTGAAAACGCAATTCAAAATAAAGCGGTGGCAACTGCGTTGAACGATAAAGCGTCTGTGTCAGATGTTAACGCATTGACAACGCGTGTCGATACAAATGCAAATGCAATTGGTACGCTGGGCGATTTGGCAACCACTGAACAAACAAGTTTAGTCGGCGCAATTAATGAAGTTAAATCTAAAACAGATGATATGCCTGATGCTGAAACAATTGCAGATATAACATCAGATGTTTCACAACTGAAAACAGATTTATCCGCCAAGGCAGATGTCGCAACAACATATACCAAGACGGAAACAGATAGCAAAATCGTGGATTTAGCTATACCGCAGCCTGATGCTGATTGCATGGCAGCATCTGGGTTATGTGTATTGTCGGTAACAACCGATGGGGACTTGGCGTGGATAAATGTGACCGTTCCGGCACAATAAGACACAAAAGAGTTTTGATAAACAAATAAAAAACTAAAAAAAGGGTGGTAAAATGAAAAAACTAACAGCAAGTATATTTGCAACATTGTTAATGGCTGTGTCGGTCGGTACGGCGAACGCAGATATCGCGTCCAGTCAGTATGTTGATGACAAGGTTGGTACCGTTGAAACATCTGTAACAACATTGTCTGGACGGGTTGATACCGCCGAAGGGGAAATTGAAACATTGGAAACAGGATTGAATGCTAAATTGGATGCTGAAACAGCGGCCGATACATACGCAACCCAAGAATCTTTGACAACCGGTTTGGCGGGTAAACAAGATACACAACTGGTTACATCGGCAACATATTCACAAAATATCACCAGTGAAACAGGATATCCATCTGTTGCCGCGGTCGCAACAGCAATTAGCGCCGCAACCAGTGGAATAAATACAGCGGTCGGCGGCAAGGTTGATGTCGCCCAGGGCGCTGGTGCCGCGAACAAGGCTGTTATTACTGGGGCGGATGGTAATATTACAACTGGTGAAGTTACAAGCGGCATGATTGCAGACGGTACAATCGTTAATGCAGACATTTCAGCATCGGCGGCCATTGATGCATCAAAAATTACAGGTCTGGGTGGTTTGGCCAGTCAAGATACTGTTGGTGCCGGTGATATTGAAGCGGGCGCAATCGTTAATGCAGATATTTCCGCGTCGGCAGCCATTGATCAATCAAAAATTAATGGATTAGAAGCATCGTTGGGTGCAAAAGAAAATGTTGCTAATCGTGTTACAACGACAACATGGAATGCAAACAAGAACAGTGATGAAATGTATCCGACAGCGGGTGCGGTCAATGCCGCAATTACAACCGCAACGTCTGGTATTACAACAGATATATCTGAATTGACGACCCAGGTTGAAGAAAATACCCAGGGTATCGCTGATAACGCAAGTGATATATCAACCAATACATCGGCGATTGGTACTTTGACCAGTTTGACAACCACAGAACAAGGAAACTTGGTCGGGGCGATTAATGAAGTGGCCGGTGAGGTTGCGGATGTTTCGGGTGATATTGCATTAAAACAAAATATCACAGATAACACATTCACAACAACGGCGAAGACGGTACCGGGTGCTGTTAATGAATTGAAAACCGCGGTTGATGCGGCCGCAGATGCGGCAGAAGCAGCCCAGACGGCGGCCGATGCCAAGATCCCAATGCCAAGTGGCAAATGCAGCAACCCGACCAACAAGTGTGTGTTGGTATCAAATGGTACAACGTTTGAATGGGAAGTTATTGCCCGTGGTGTCACCCATGAGGGCGACGCGAATCCGTAATGTAATTGCGCGATAAACTGTGCGATGCAGGTTTGCGTCGCACAGCAAAAAATGATAGAATAAATAGATATGAAACGCTTGGTTTAGATAGAATGTAGACATGATAAAAAAGAATGCTGTTTTAGCCGTTTCTGTTATGGCGATGCTGGTTGTCGGCGTTGCCCGGGCGGATGTTGCATCCAAAGACTATGTTGACCAGGCAATCGGTAATGTTGAAACAGATGTAATCAGCAGCACGACAGGTGATGGTAATGTTATAACATCTGTATCTGTAACGGGAAATCAAATTACAGCGACACTGGGCATGAATGCCGAAGATACCCAGAACAAAGTCAATACTGTGCGTGATACTGCGTCTGCAACGGATACGGCATATCCGTCTGAAAAGGCCGTGGCAACTGCGTTGGCGACCAAGGCGGAATCCAGCACGGTTGATACACTGGTTGAAACCGTGGGTAATGCAGAATCCGGTCTGGTCGCAGATGTCGCCGCTGCACAATCTGATGCCACCGCCGCTGGTAATGCCGCTGCAACAAATGCGGCCGAAATTGGTACTATTACATCGTTGACAACAACTGCAAAAGACAACTTGGTTAATGCGGTAAATGAATTAGATGCTGGGAAAATGGATGCTGATTTGGGCGAAAGTGCCGCAAACAAAGTTTTAATGACAAATGAAACCGGTCAAGTTATTGCAGGCGATTTGCCAGCCCAGGTTATCGTAGATGCTGAATTAAGTCCAGACAGTGAAAACCCTGTTCAAAACAAGGTTATAAATACTGCGCTGGCGGGCAAGGTTGATATTGCACAAACCGTGGAAAACGCAAACAAAGCAGTTGTTACAGATGAAACTGGTAATATCACAACAGGAACAATAACAAATGATATGGTTGCCACAGATGCTGCGATTGACCAGTCCAAGATTTCTGGATTAACGGATGCGTTGGGGGCAAAGCTGGATGCTGGTACCGCGGCCAGTACATACGCAACCAAAGAAGACCTGGCAAATGTAAATGTTAATGTTGTGTCATCTGGTGCGGGGGCTGTTGTTACAAATGTATCCCAGGCCGATGGTACAATTACTGTTTCCAAGGGAAATGTACAAATACCTGTGGGCAGTGAAACAGCGGAAACTTATGCATCTGTATGGATTCAATAAATAACGCCTGCATTTGCCGGTGTTTTTTATAAAATAATTTGAAATAGCAAAATCTTTGTGCGATAATAAATACGCATTGGTTGGATTATCAATGCTGGGTTTAGAAGTCTCAATAGTAAAACTCTGTTTGGGTTGGAGGGTCGCGGAATAACCAATACGCGACACTTTTTTGTATAGTTTCCGGCCTTTAACCGCCCTTTATCACGGCGGTGTTTTTTGTAAAAATAAAACAGGGGGGGGACATGAATGTAATGCTAATTAAGACGCAAGAAAAAATGTTATAAAAATGTTTGGCATCAGTGCCACAGAATTACGCAGTTATGAACAGGGTTCAGCATTAATATCAGACAGTGTATTAATGGTGTGGCGGTAATTATGGGGTTAAAACAATGATATTAACCCGACACCCAGACCGGCGGCGATTATCGCGCCTATTGTTATCGGCCAAAAATATTTTTTAACAATCAAATTTGCGCGTTCTTGGAAAAAATATAACAGGGTCGCAATTATTGCAAAGCGACCTGTGCGGAATATCGCAGATACTGCAACAAATATCCACAATGGATAACCAATAAACCCCAGCCATATTGCCAGCAACTTGTACGGTATAGGGGTCACAGCAGTCAGTACTATGATTAAAATTCCGTATTTACTGAACATCGGTTTTATTGCTGTTTCAATTAAATCAGGATTCGTAAAAGTGTTAATTATCCATTGTCCCAGTGAATCCCACAGCCATGCACCAATCATGTATGCAATTATGCCACCAACAATTGACCCCAATGCCGCCGCAATTGTTATTGGTAATGCCCGTTTTTTGTTCGCAATAATTGGCGGGGTCATAAAAACTTCGGGTGGAACAAATAAAAATATAGATTCGCAGATGGTCAAAACAAATACAATCCATGAATATGTGCGACTTTCTGATTTGCTTAATATATATTCTGCGAATTTCATCCATACATTCCTTTGACAAAAAATTTACTTGATTGTAATTTAATCTTTTATAATTTACAATCTGAATATATATACAGGAAAAATAAATGGAAAAAAAGCATAATAACTCTAATCGTGCGGCACGCGTCGCCAGCAAAGTTCAAACACTGGTCGCAGAAATATTGCGCGACGATTTTAGTGATGATGAATTGTTGCGCGGTGTGTCTTTGGTTGGGGCGGTGGCGCATGGCGGACTGCAATTTGTGCGGCTGTTCTATTATTCACATAATGCAGATATTGATGCGGTTCAACACCGCTTGGATAATATAACCAAGACTGTGCGATATACACTGGCGGCGCGAATGAATCAAAAATATGTGCCAGAAATCCGCTTTGAATACGATGATACGCTGGATACAGCGGCGCGATTGGATAAAATTTTTGAAAATTTAGATAAAAATCAATCGGAATAGTTTGCAGATTTTTTTATAAAAATTGATTGCAATTAAAATATACTGGTGTATCATTGCCGCATAATATACGGTCTTGGGTATGAATCAAAAGAACATCAGAAACTTTGCAATCGTTGCGCATATTGACCATGGAAAGTCAACACTGTCAGACCGTTTAATTGAATATACGGGTGGTTTGCAATCGCGCGAAATGAAGGCGCAAGTCCTGGATTCTATGGATATTGAACGCGAACGCGGAATTACGATAAAGGCCCAGACTGTGCGGCTGAATTATCGTGCGCGTGATGGGGTGGAATATCAATTAAATTTAATGGATACCCCAGGGCATGTTGATTTCTCTTATGAAGTTTCACGCAGTTTGGCGGCATGTGAAGGTGCGCTGATTTTGGTTGATGCAACCCAAGGGGTCCAGGCGCAAACATTGGCAAATGCGTACTTGGCATTGGATAACGATTTAGAAATGTTGCCAGTGTTAAATAAAATAGATTTACCGTCCAGCGATGTTGATGCAACGCGTGAACAAATCGCAGATGTTATCGGACTGGATGCGCATGATGCAATTTGTGTTTCTGGTAAAACTGGGGCAGGGGTGCCTGATTTGCTGGAAGAAATTGTACATCGTCTGCCGTCGCCACGGGGGGATGAAAACGCACCGACGCGTGCGTTGCTGGTTGATTCTTGGTATGATTCTTATTTAGGGGTTGTGATATTGGTGCGCGTGGTTGATGGGCAATTAAAGCGCGGGCAAAAAATCAGATTTATGGCAACCGCAGCAGAATATACGATTGAAAAAATCGGATACTTTACGCCAAAAATGGTTGATACTGATATACTGGGGACCGGTGAAATTGGGTTTATTATAACCGGTATGAAAACAATTCATGACTGCAAGGTTGGCGATACAATAACAGATGCGCGACTGGGGGATGGTGGTGAACCTTTGCCTGGGTTCAAACCGTCTGTGCCGGTGGTGTTTTCGTCGTTCTTTCCGGTTGTTGCAGATGATTATCCTAATCTGCGCGACAGTGCGGAAAAGTTGGCACTAAACGATGCATCGTTTGTTTTTACAACAGAAAAATCGTCTGCGCTGGGGTTTGGGTTGCGATGCGGATTTTTAGGGCTGTTGCACATGGAAATTATCAGTGAACGGTTGCGTCGCGAATTTAACTTGAATTTAATTAATACTGTCCCCAGCGTGTTATATAAAATTCATTTGCGCGATGGCAATGTAATTGATTTAGAAAATCCCGCGGATATGCCAGATTTGACCAAAATAGAATCTATCGAAGAACCGTGGGTTCGTGCAACAATTATGATGCCTGATAAATATATGGGGGGAATAATGTCGCTGTGTTCAGAACGGCGGGGCATCCAGGTAAATATTTCCTATGTTGGTAATCGCGCAGTGTTGGTATATGAATTGCCACTGGCAGAAATTGTATTTGATTTTTACGACAGGGTAAAATCGTTATCGTCTGGGTATGCGTCATTTGACTATGTTGTCCAAGGATATCGCGCATCTGATTTGGTAAAGGTTTCAATACTGGTTAATGATGAAAATGTAGAACCTTTGTCGTTTATGTGTCATCGCAGTGCAGCAGAAAAACGCGGTCGACAAATCGTTGAAAAATTAAAAGACTTAATTCCGCGGCACCAATTCAAGATTCCTTTACAGGCGGCAATCGGTGGTAAAATTATCGCACGCGAAACAATTGCGGCATATCGCAAAGATGTAACCGCAAAGTGCTATGGGGGGGATATCACGCGCAAGCGTAAATTGTTAGAGAAGCAAAAGGAGGGAAAAAAACGAATGCGGACATTTGGTAATGTAGAAATACCACAGTCTGCATTTATTAACGCATTAAAAGTAAATTAAGCAATAGGAAAATAAAAATGACCTTTGTGAAATATCTGTTAAATACATCTGGGGGCGATATATTGTCTGATATTGCCGAATTTAGAAAATTGGGGCGATGCGCGGCATCTGCGCGACGCAATATGTTTTTGTCGCGTGCGCGTATGACATGTAATTTTGGTAAAGATTTTCGTCTGGTCCCCAGTGCCAAGGAATATTGTGGTTGTATTCAAACATCGTGGCACCCAGAATTAGACTTTGAAACAGGATTTAATGTATTAAAAGAATATAAATTAAATTGTCCGTATTTTGTGCCCAGTTGGTGGCCATGTGATATGCAAAAATGTTCGTATTACAAGCATAATAATGATTATTTTGAAAATAAATCAAAATATGAATATTTGAAAAATCAGCGCGCAAAATTCTGGGCGGAAAAATTCAGTCGGGTAAAGTAAATCAAGGGTAATTAAATTATGTCTATGTTGAAGTATATTGTTAAAACGCCTTTGCACGCAATTCGTGCAGATGTTGCAGAATATAAAAACTTGCGTGCCAAAGTGTCAGATGCAAAGCACAAGTATGATATATCACGCGAACGGCTGTCGGCTGGATTTGATGGATGTCTTTATACATATATATCACAGGTGCCGGATTTTGGTCGTGATAATGATTCTGGGGTTTGTGTCAGTCTGGAACGCTGTGAACATTTTAGTTATTGCGTTCCATGCACCAAAACACAATGCAAGTATTATAAAAATAATGTTGCATTCTTTGATTTATCACGGATGCTGCATATATTGAAAAAACAGCGCAATATTTACTGGATACAAAAATTCGCAAATTGCAGATAATAAAAATAGAGGATTTATTATGAAAAACTTTAATACAGTAAAAGGTTCTATATCAAAATTATTTAATTTTCGTGCCAATGCAATAAAACTGGGGACGGATTTTGATAATGATTTAGGATTGGATAGTCTGGACAAGATGGAATTAATTGGTCATGTTGAAAAAGAATTTAATATCGTGTTTTCTGATGACCAGATTATGAGCATGAGAACAGTCGGTGATATGGTTCGCTATGTTAATATGAACCGCCTGGAACAAAAGGGAAACAAGTCAGTGTTTCTGGATAGATTACGGGCATCATTAATGAACAAAAAAACTAGATAAATAAACAGGAAAAATATGAAAAAAATTCAATATATCTTAACAACGCCAATTAAGCAGCAGCGCGCAGATTTTATAGAATGGCGTGCACTGCAATATAAATGTGCATCTTTGCGTTTAGATAAATTCTGCACATACGATTCTTTGATTAGATGGATTGGTAAAAGTCAAAATCCAGATGATATACGCGCATGTGTTAAACGGCATGAATATCGTACTGATTTAATTAATGCGCCATACGATTCGTTTTGCAAGAATTTTAATCCAAATAATATATATGGTGCGTGCAACGAAGAATTTTGTCCGTTTCATCAACGCAATAATGAATTTTTTAGTGTGTTAAAGCGATATGAATCAGCAATTAATTCTCAACGCAATTTCTGGAACAATAAAATAAATCAACACTAAAACAACAGGGGGGCGATATGGCACATCAATTCTTTTTTAATCCATTTATATTGGATAATTTGCCAACGCCTGCAACAGGGTTTGATGTTGTCCAAGATATGTCAGAACCGCGACTGCGCATGTATATTACCAGTCGCGGTGTCAAAACATTTTTTGTTCGTAAACGCGTGCATGGTCGCGACAGACGAATAATAATTGGAAACTATCCGGAAACTGATGTTGAATCTGCGCGCAGTGCGGTCCCAGAAATATTGGCGCGTGCCGCACAAAAACCGCGGCGACGCAATAAAAAAATAACATTGAAAAAATTTTTTGAAATATATATTGCGAATCGTATTCGCCGCAACAGTTTGTCGCGTGAAAAACTGGAACGCGCTATTCGACGGCACTTGTCGCCATTATTGGACAAGAATATAACAGATATTACATCTGATGATATTGCCACAGTTATTAATAATATTGACGGTCGCGCAATTGCCAGTCGTATGCAAGATTTATTACAAAGCGTATATAAATACGCAATTGATAATGGGTATGCGAAAACAAATCCTGTATCAGATTTGCAAAAAATAAAGCTGGTACGACGGGTGCGACCATTAAATAAAACAGGATTTCATAGATTGGTGCGTGCAATTAGGCGTGAACCGTCGCAAAATTTGCGTGCAGCGTTTTTAATGTTGATATATGGGTTTGCACCGAAATCGCGTGTATTTGCAATGCAGTGGCGTGATTTAGATTTTAATCATTATACATGGGGTGATTGGCCGTTGTCTGATGCAGCAGCTGTTTTATTACAAGATTTACCACAAAATGGTCGCTGGGTTTTTCCGGGGCGGGGGCGGGGGCATTTAACAGACCCGCGCATCGCATGGCATAAAATTGCGATGGCTGCTGGGATTGAAAATTTGACAATGGACGATGTGCATAAATTCCTGATGCGCCAGCTGGTGTGGGCATCTGACCGCGAAGAAATACGCACTAACATGAACAACCTGCTGTCAGAATTAATGAATTGACATACATATATTTTCGCCTTTGTCAAGTGATTGTTATCGTTTGTTATAATTCCTTGACACTGGGGGCATAAAATGATAGTTTTTAATAATGACGCCCATGATTGGGCCACAAATTTAACCTAAATAAAGGATAAAAAATGACAACTTTTGAAGAAGTAAAAAAAATCGTGTCCGATAAACTGGGTGTGCCAGAAGAAAAAGTAAAAGAAGATTCTGCATTCGTTAATGATTTAGGCGCAGATTCTTTGGATGTCGTAGAATTTGTTATGGAAGTTGAAAAAAAGTTTGATATCAATATTCCTGATGAAGAAGCCGCAAAATTAGATACAGTTGGCAAAGCTGTTCAATATATTGATGCGCATAAAAAATAATATCTGGGGGCGTATGTTCCATGATATAAAATGTCCGTCGGGGTATTTTTTGTGCCGACGGATTTTTTTCTGTACGCGCGCCGCAAAAGGTTTTATTATATTGTCGTTGTGTAAAAATACATAAAGGATATGTTTGATGAAAAGAGTTGTTATTACCGGTATGGGTATTGTTTCACCGGTTGGAACAGGAATTGAATACGCATGGAAAAACATTATAAACGGTGTTTCTGGGGTGCGTAAAATTGATACATTTGACGCGTCTGATTTAACATCGCAAATTGCTGGGCTGCCAGTTATTGGAACTGCGCCGGGTGAATATAATCCTGATTCTGTCATAGATGCGCGTGAACAACGCAAAATGGACAAGTCTATATTGTACGGCGTTGTTGCCGCAGATGAAGCAATGCGGGATGCCGGTTTGGCAGATTATGATGGTGATAAAACCAGAATGGGGGTATCGATTGGTGCCGGTATTGGTGGACTGAATACAATATATGATAACTGTGTTGAATTGTATTCAAGTGGTCCGCGTCATATCAGTCCGTTTTTTATTCCAAAGGCTATTATTAACATGACTGCGGGACATGTGTCTATCAAATACGGTTTACAGGGACCGAATTTATCTGTGGTAACGGCGTGCGCATCAGCGGCGCATTCTATTGGCGAAGCTGTGCGTTTAATTCAACATGGCGATGCAGATGTTATGGTTGCTGGTGGTTCCGAAGGTGCGGTTGGTAAAATCGGTGTCGCGGGTTTCTGTGCGATGAAGGCGTTATCAACACGCAATGATGACCCAGCGGCAGCATCACGGCCATGGGACAAGGGGCGCGATGGTTTCGTAATGTCCGAAGGTGCGGGCATATTGGTTCTGGAAGAATACGAACATGCCATTGCACGCGGTGCTAAAATTTATGCCGAAGTTGCCGGATACGGTCTGTCGGGTGATGCGTATCATATTACTGCCCCGGCCCCCGGTGGCGAAGGCGGCATGCGCGCAATGCAGTCTGCATTGAAAGATGCAGGTTTGCAGCCGGGTGATGTTGATTATATTAATGCACATGGCACATCAACTGGATTGGGTGATATGGGTGAATTAGCAGCGGTCAAGACCTTGTTCGCTGGTACAGATGTATCAATGTCGTCAACGAAATCTATGACGGGGCACTTGTTGGGTGCTGCCGGTGGGGTAGAGGCGATATTCTGTGTTTTGGCGATTCGTGATGGCATTGTTCCACCGACCATTAATTTGGAAAATCCAGAAGAAGAGGTTGGTGATTTTGACCTGGTGCCGAATGTTGCGAAACAGCGCAAGGTTGATGTCGCGTTAAGTAATTCGTTTGGTTTTGGTGGTACAAACGCCAGTTTAATAATTAAACGATTTGAAAAATAAAAAAAAATCGCCCATCCGGGCGATTTTTTATTAAATTTATATCGTATAAAATAAAAAACTAGAACTATAAAATAAATCGTGTATAATTTATTTGAATCCATAACAGTGGATTCGGGGCACTAACAAGCCTTGCAACTAGTCGGTGCAAATAAGCATCGTTAATTTTTTTTTCGGCGAGTGCATGTTTGCACCGCAAGCCTGCGATTCTATATGGGTCGGGGTGGCGTGGTGATAAAGATTTATCTGAAAACCACGTATCATGACTAGTTGTGATTTGTTAGCCCCCGACCACCTGATGTTTGGTGGTTTTTTATTTTATTAATAACTGGGGGGAATTGTTATGTCTGGAAAAAAATTTGCACCATCTGATACAGATGTTCGTATCGGACAAATGATACGGGTTATGCGTGAAAAAATGGGACTATCACAAAAAGATGTTGCAAACAAAATTGGCATAACTTTTCAACAAGTTCAAAAATACGAAACGGCTGCAAATCGTATTTCTGTGTCGCGGTTATGTCAAATTGCGCATGCAATAGGTGTGCCAGTTGTGCGTTTCTTTAATGAATTGGATAATGATTATATAACAGACAAAAAGACAGCTGATATAATAATAAAATTAAATTCTTTGCCCAATTCAAACAGAAAAAACATTATATGGATGATAGACAATATCACAAAAAAATAAAATGGGGATAAACCCCATTTTTATTTATCGTCATCTTTGCCCAGCCCGATTGTATTTTTAATCGGTTCAATGATTGTATTTTTCGCGCTGTCCAGTGTACGAATTAATGCACGACGAATCTTGCCACTGATGGTCATAGGCAAACTGTCCACAAATTCGATTACGCGCGGATATTTATATGATGCTGTGCGACTGCGTACATGGTCTTGTAATTGACGCACCAAAACATCAGTACCCTGGAAATATTTATTCAGGACAATAGTTGCCTTGACCGCCATGCCGCGTGATGGGTCTGGGATACCTGTAACCGCAACTTCGCGTACCGCCGGGTGTTCCATTAATACGCTTTCTACTTCAAATGGGCTGACACGATATCCAGATGTTTTAATTAAATCGTCATTGCGGCCAACAAACCAATAGTATCCATCGTTATCGCGATATGCCACATCACCAGTATGATAGAATCCATCACGAAACACCTGGGATGTTAATTTTTCGTTTTTATAATATCCTTGGAACAAACCAACCGGATGACCGTTCTTTAATGATATGCAAATTTCACCAACAGTACCATTTGGCACAGGCCGTCCCCCTTCGTCCAATAATTGAACATCCCACCCCGCCGCAGGCATGCCCATACTGCCTGGTTTTGGTTCAATCCACTGATTTGTAAACAGCATTATACATGTTTCTGTTTGACCGAAACCTTCGTGTAATTTAATGCCAGTTGCAGATTGGAAGCGTTCAAAAATTTCAGGATTTAACGCTTCGCCGGCGACATCGGCCTTTTTCAATGCGGATAAATCATAATGTGAAAAATCGGCGTGTATCAACATCTTGTACACAGTTGGTGGCGCACAGAATGATGTAATGTGATTGTCGGCCATTGCACTTAATAAGTCATGCGCAGTTGCAATTCCGGCAAAATCAAACACGAATACCGTTGCACCCGCCAGCCATTGACCGTACATTTTACCCCACGAACATTTTGCCCAGCCTGATTCAGACAATGTGAAATGTATGTCCCCATCATGCAACCGTTGCCAAAAAACAGCCGTATTAATATGTCCCAATGGGTATGTAAAATTATGTGCAACCATTTTAGGTAAATCTGTGGTGCCACTGGTAAAATAAATAACCATTGTATCTGTGTTTTCATTTGGCACGCGTTCAAAAGTATCTGGCATGGTTGTCAAAGAATCGGCAACATCAGTATTATAAATTAATTGAACATCACGGTCGCCAATTGCTGATTTTATTTCGTTAACAATATGACCATCGTCAAATGCGATAATTGCACGCGATGCCGCGCGTTCGATACGATATTCAATATCTTCGGCCTTTAACTGATTCGTTGATGGAATTGGAATAATCCCAGCCTTGTGCATTGCCAACATCAAAATCCAATATTCCCAGCGACGACGCATAAACAGCAAAACAGTGTCCCCACGCGTCAAACCGCGCGATGTCAAGAAATTCGCCGCGGCGTTTGACATGCGGGACAAATCACGAAAAGTAAATTTCTTTTTTTCACCACTGTCATCTGTCCATAATAATGCCAGTTTATCTGGTTCTGTTTCAGCCAAGACATCTATGACATCGTATGCGAAATTGAAATTTTCTGGCACATTTGGAACAGCGTTTTTAACATAATCTTCATAATTTTCAAAATTATCTTTTTGTAAAAATTTCAGCGCAAACATAGGTTAATAATCCTCTTTGTTAGATAAATTAATACTTAATATTATATTTATTTTGTGCATTAAACGATAAACAAGTATTGCAGATATTTTTCACAAGTGAAACAAAAAATATCGAATAAAAAATATTGATTTTTGTATCAAATCGTTGCATAATCCGCCTGCCTGTGAAATGACGGAGTGTAGCTCAGCCTGGTAGAGCGCTACGTTCGGGACGTAGAGGTCGCTGGTTCGAACCCAGTCACTCCGACCACTGACTTAATAAAAAAATCCGCTGATGGCGGTTTTTATTTTTTTGCAATTTGCAACTTGATTTTTTATTTGTATAATTACCTGGCTATGAAAAAGAAATCTATTATTCCTGGGAAAATATATATAAATGTAATTTGCGCAGCAATATTAATTGTTGTTTTAATCGCTGTATATATATTTGGTGTACACAGTACTGTTCGCACCCCTGTAACATTTACTGTTCCAAATGGTGCAACTGTTTCCAGTGTTGCAGAAAAATTACAATCGCAACAGCTGATTAATTCACCGACTTTATTCAAAATTGCCGTTCGTGGAAATGGTGGACAAATTCAATCTGGATTATACGATATTCCGCGTCGTGCCAGCGTTTGGCGCATTGCTGATATGTTTGCGCATGGTGATGTCGCAGCAACAACAATTGTTATCCCCGAAGGTTTAACCATAAAACAAATAAAGAAATTATTAATGGCAGACGAATCGCTGACTGGGTCTGTTGAATGTGGCCCAGGGACTGATTTGCCCGTGTGTAATTTGCGCGACGGCGACTTGTTCCCAGATACATATCGTGTTGCGCGTGGAACTTCGCGTTTAGCATTGTTGGATTTAATGCGCAAGAAAATGGTTGCATTACAAGAAAACTGGGAACGCGCCGGACGCGTTGCGCCACGACCGTTAAAAACATGGAACGAAATTATAACATTGGCATCAATTGTTCAAAAAGAAACCCCTAAAAAATCTGAAATGCCAATTGTGGCCAGTGTGTATCTGAACCGTCTGCGTGATAATATGCGATTACAGGCGGACCCAACAGTTGTATATGCACTGACAAACAAACTGGGGGATATGCAGGGGCATCCATTACTGCGCGAACATTTGAAAATACCCAGCCCATATAATACATATACTAATCGTGGCCTGCCGCCCGCGCCGATTGCAAATGTCGGATTGGATGCAATACATGCTGTCTTGCAACCAGCAGATACAAACTATTTATTTTTTGTCGCAGATGGCAGTGGTGGACATCGGTTTTCTAAGTCTTATAACGAACATATAAAAAATCATGCTAACTGGCGCGTGATAAAAAAAATTCAAAACGAAAAATAAAAATGCGTCATTCATTAAAAAGTATAATAAATTTTATACCCGCTGAATAAATATAATATAAACAAAAAACGCCATTGATTCTGGCGTTTTTTATGTACTGATGTGATTTTTATCCGCGATTCGTTGTGCCCCCTTTATACCACATTTTTTGTCGTTTTGCAAAAATCTTTATTCTTGAAAAATGTCTTATTCGGATTACATAATTATTATAACTAGGTACAAAATCTAGTTTTTGCTAACCAAACCATAAAAGGACAGGAAATGAAAAAATTATTTTTAACATCTTTATTGGCTGTTTTTGCGGCGACAAGTGCGAACGCTGCAATTAACGATAATCCGATGTATCGTCCAGACCAAGGTCGCTTTTACAGCATTACAGAAGTAAATTCACATACAGAAGATATTGATAGTTGGGGTGTCAGAGAAAAGTTCGGCTATGGTATCACAGACCGTGCATCAATGTGGATTGATACAAATGTTTATGAAAACGATGGCTTTGACCACTACGGTTGGGGCGATTTCGAAATTGGCGCTGATTATCGTCTGTTAGATGATATGAATTGGAAACTTGATGCGTATGCATCCTATGCTTTGAAACCTGTATGGGGCGCAGAATTTTTAGACGCAGACCAAACAATGTATACATGGGGCGTTGGTGTTCGTGGCGGATATGTAACAGATATGTGGACTGTCGCTGGTCATGTTGAATTTAATTACAAGAACACAGAATCATTCAACTGGGGTGATGATGGGCTGCATGCCTTGATTGCTGGATTGGATGGATACCTGTCGTTGACATCTGATTGGGCATTGTTGCTGGGTGCAGAATATACAGGCATCATGGATGACTGGGCAGAAAACGCAGGTGTTTGGACCGGTAAATTTGGTGTGAATTATAACATCAACCAAGATATGTTCATCGGTGCATACATCAGCGGTGAAATGGCCCACGGCACAGGCGATTGGGAAACCAAAGATGGCATTGGATTTGGTGTTAAGTTTGGGGCTCAGTTCTAAGCTTGAACAATTAAATCTGAAAAAATCCCACCGAATGGTGGGATTTTTTTGCGGACTTTGTTCTTGTTGTTTATGTTTGCACAGACGTGTAATTAT
>CALXLO010000005.1 GCA_944389235.1 uncultured Alphaproteobacteria bacterium | reverse complement strand
CCATCGGACGATTGTAATTTCAGTTGTACGATTTTTTCGTACAACTCACTACCTTCCTGAGTTAACTTGCGTTTTAAATCAGACCAATAACGTCTTGGGTTGTCTGTGCCGGTTAATGCCGCAATAACATCAACAATGGAAAAATACCACTTTTCAGCATCCGCATCCCATTGGGTTCTGATATTCGTATCTTGGAACAGTTTCAGTGTCGTATCTGTCATTTTTTACCCCTGTAAATTTGACCCGTTATCTTTTTTGTTTTGCTACCTATTTGCTACTGATATCACAAATTTTCACATTTTGCTACCAATTTTTATTAAATCTTGTTAAAGTTATTATGTGACACAGCACGCAGAAAATCAAGAAAAATTAAACAATATTAAACACTATTAAACACTTGACCCGTTAACTGAAGGTCTGTGGTTCAAATCCACACTCCGCAACCAGTTAAAATGAAAAACATACCCTTTGTGGTATGTTTTTTTATTTTATGCGTATTGTATTGGATTTGAACCGCAGAAACCAGGCGGACAGCAGTACGCCCGTTTGCACAAGCAAATGTTTCAGTGCAGCGAAGTAAATCCATACCCGGCAACCAAAATTCCGCACAGATTTCTGGGCTTTTTTTAATTAAATTAATACATTATAAAAAATTAATTATCAAAAGATGATTTATACGCATTTTAATGTATTTGCAAAAAAATATAAATAATGATTTAACAATATTAAAATTATTGATATAATATAAGGCATGAAAAAGATATTTTCATTATTTTGTATTTTATTTTTAGCGGCGTGCGGTGATGCGACCATATATGGTACTTGGGTTCAGCCGGTGCCTGGCATGGAAAATATGACCCAGGGTTTTGTATTAAACACCGACGGCACAGCATCATCTGTAAACATGGCAACATTGGCGTATGATACTTGGCGGCGCGATGGTGATAATTTAATTATGACTGGGCGCAGTATTGGTAACGGTCAAATAATTGAATTTACCGATGTATATGAAATTGAACAATTAACATCAAATACATTAGTTTTGCGCGACGGCGACATAACATTTACATATACGCGTGAATAAATAATTTTATTCAAAGCATTTGCGTAAACTTTCGCCTGTATCATGTTGGTCAACGCGTTTATTACGGATTTCTTCGGCAGCTTTGATTTTTTGTTTTGCTAAAATTAAATCTGGATGCGCCTGTAATTCAGCATTTAATTCATTAATTGCGGCATCTATATCAGATTGATTATAAACAAAAATTGGTGTAATTGAATTTGCAGCATTATATATCGCACTTTGCAAATTTTTACGGTTATCATCCATCACCGACAGATATGCGCGTATATGCTCGTCCTCGTGTGCCAAAATCGCGTTGTATGAACATGTATCCGGCGCATGGCGAATATCAATCTGGACCAAGAAATCACTGTATCCAACCATCGCATTAACAGATTTCAGTGCAACACAATATCCATCTTCTATATTTGTAATATCTGCAACAATATCATAATTATCAACCATTGTTGCAACAACATTACCATGTAAAAAATCCATTTCTTGTAATGGTTGCACAACTTGTTTTGTCCATTGCGGTACAGTTAAATCAACATTTGGGGTAATTTTATACGACAAACAATCATCTGCCATCGCAGCAGCAGAAAAAAACATTCCAAATATTATAGCCAGTTGCCCTATACGCATTTTATATATTATTTTTACACATCACCTGCGCCCTGTTTTTTCAGGTATTCTGCAACAAAATTATTTCCAAATTGTTTATATAATTCTTCGGCCAATAAAACAGACGACCGCCCAGATTCAAACAATCGCAATAAATTACCCAATCCGCCAAGTTCTGTATTTAATATAACAGATTCGCCTGTAACCGGCCGCGACAGCAATACAGCGCGTTTCAAATTTGGATATGCTTTGCCTTGGATAAATGCCATTTCCAATGGATTCAAATTCCAATACGCATAATCAGACGCATCGGCGGCTGGATTACGGAAAAACAGCACAGTTTGTGCTTGCCCCCGAACAACATCACCAATTCCCAATTTATCCAGAACATTTGCGCGCTGGAACGCGACCATATATGCCTGGCGATTTTTGCGCCCTTCTTGCAGTCCGGTAATAAAGTTTTCACGAAACATTTTATTTTCCAGCATCGGCGCAGTTTCATCAATCATGATTAAAGACGGGTTTCCACCAGATACAGTTATATTATTTATTCTGTGTAATATATATGATATAACCGCCGGTGCCAAAACTTCATCTTGTAAAATTTCGGTAAAATCAAAAGTTGTTAACCTGGCGTTCAAATCCAATGTATCAGAATCTTCATTAAATATATCACCATATTGCAATGGGTCTACCCATTTTTTCAATGCCGGCCGCATATTACCAGATGATGAAAAACAACTTTCCCATAAATTTTTCAACAATCTGTCATTTTCCTGCAAGTAATCAAAGTTAACAGAAACCGCACGCGCAATTTCATCACTTGATAACGGGTCAGATTGTCCTGTAATCATTGCAAACCAACGCCGTAAAAACGCCCGATTAGATGCAGTATCTGGCATTTTTAACGGATTTAAGTGTGTTTGAAATGTCAAAGCAGATTCATCTTTTTCTTTGCCTTGCATAACAACATATTTTCCACCGACCGCCAATGTAAAGATTTCCGCGCCTTTATTACGGTCAAAAAAGAAAGCTTTTAATTTCGGGTGTCGCAATGATTGCGAAATCAAGAAACTAAACAATGTTGTTTTACCACCACCTGTTGGTCCAATTGTCAAAGTATGTGCCACAGCCGCCGGTTGGTCAGATACATGGAATTGGAATTGATACGGTGTCCCCTGGGCAGTTGGAAATACAACCAATGGTCCAGGTCCCCAATCACTGTTTGAAACACCACGCGAAGTACTGGACATAGGCACACTGATTGCAGCAGTTTTTGACAACATTTTGAAACTGCGTGGAAATGTATCAAAACCCGGAATTTGTGCAAACCAAGAAACCTTGGCTGCAAAACTTTCTGTAATTGGTGAAACCCCAAACGATGCAGCAATCTTGTTAAAATCATCTATGTATTTTTTCAATGCATCAGGTGTTGCACCAAATATTATAAACAACGGATAATATCCAACCAGATTCTGATTTCCGGAAATATTTTCATCCATCGCAGATTCTGCCGCAGAAATTTGTTCTGTCGAAGACTTGTTTTTTTCATCGGCTGTGGCGCGTCGTTGCCGTAAAACACTTTCTATGCCGGACGCATCCATTATACTAAAACCGTTCATACAAATCATTTCTGTTTGTATGGTTGATATAGAATTAAAGAAATCTTCATCCAGATAATCTGGCGATGTTTTGAATGACACCATTGCCGCAAAAGTTTGCCGCCCTGCCCCAACATAACGCACAGTGCCATCTGGCAAAAAATCAACATCATCAACAGTTGCAATATCACCAATACGATTATCACACACAATTGGCGATGGTTTTGTAATTGGCGATAATATACGACCAAAGAATCGCGCCATATTATCTGGTGAATCATTACGCAAAACTGTTGGTTTATATGCCGCCAAGACAGATTCTATATAACTGCTGTATTGGTTTAATTTTTCGCGTGCGTTTGTCCCGCCAACAGACAGCGCAATATAATAATTATTTGTAAAAATCCGCAATCCTTGGGATTTCCATTTATTATATATTTTTTGCAATACAGGTTGATCAAATTCATAGTCTGTATTTTCATCAACTGCATCGCGAATCATATAAAAACGCAGTACGACATTTGGGTCGCGAATCTGATTAAATAACTGGGCGCGCAGGCCCAAGAATTTTTCACGCGTTTGCGCATCTTGCATACTGGTTTGAACACCTGCGACACGGTATACACGCAATATAGCACCATTTGTCAATGTCAACGAATTATCATTATACACTGTCTTGAACGGCAGATATGCAGAATAGCGTGTATATCCAAATTTCGGGAAAATCTTGCGCGTTAATGCCGGGATGTAGATTAACAGTATAATAAACACAAACACCACAGCCATAATCAAAATTGTGGCTGTAATAGGAAATACACCGCCTGCGAAACTGTCAAAAAATTCATTCATATTCTATGCCGCCAACCGTCCTGGTATTTTTTTCTTAAACAACTGTAATTTTGCTGAAATAATCTGCCCCAGTTGTGGTTCACGCTTTGAAAACGCCGCCAATATTATATGCACCAGGCAAACAGATATCAGAAAATACAGCGGATTTACCCAAGATTCAGCCCCATACGCAATTAATCCAGCAATAAACACTATTATAAATACAATAAATTGAACTGCGAAATTAATCACAGCCAATGTATAAGGCACATAAAATATACGCGCCGGATTTGCTAATGCTTTCAGTACTTGCTGTCGCATTTTGGATAAAATCCCCCCTGATGCTAAAATTATAACAATTTCAACAGTTTTCAACAAGTATAAAAAACAACATAAAAATTTTGTTAAAATTGTTGATAACTAATCATGTTTTTAACAGTTAATTATTAAACCGATGTTTTCAACAACATAACAAAAATCGCCAGAAATCTGGCAAAAAATTGTTGAAAACTTGTTAATAAAAAACTAAAAACAATTTTCAACAAAACTAACAGGCCCAATAAAAACAACAAATAATTAATATAATATTTGATTTTTTATAAAAACTGTTTATAATGACCACACAACAAAGGATACGAACATGAAGTTTTTAAGTTCATTAAAGGCTTGGAAAAAACGCGGCAATGTTAAACAAATTCGTCGTGGTAAACAGGTTATTTTAATTGACCCAGCAAATCCTAAATTAAAGGCAAAGCAGGGGTTTAGAAAAAAATAATTGCATATTTGCGTATTATTTTATCCCGGTTTTTACCGGGATTTTTATTAAAACAGCGAAAAATCATTCATAAATGCTTCACGCATAGCGGCATCAACTTCGGCACCAGATAAACCAGCTTGTCGCAAGTATTCTATTTGCGGTTCTGTTGCGTGATATATTGTGGCACTATGTTGGGCAGAATCTGGAACAGATGCAATTTTTTGGCATGGTAAAAATTCAATTCTTGCGCCATCATCTGCCATTGCAGAAAATCCAATATCCGATACAGTGTGTTCACAATTTGGTTCTATGATTGCGGTACCAGATAATTTAGATTTTGTATTTCTGTGTGCCAATAATTTTGTGTTTATTAAAATTCCAGTATCGGACACATAATGATGTGCCAAACATTCATAATTTATTGTGGACATATTTTCAATAAAAACATGACCGCGACATTCAGAATTTTTCCCGGCATTTTTGATAAAAATATTCAAAAAAGCCGGCATTTTATTTTTTATATTTACAGACAAAAATACTGGCTGATTTTCTGCGCCGATATTAATTTCCAGCCGGCATTTACCGGCAATTTCGCCAACATATATAACATGAACAGGCAAATCGTATTTCTTGTCAATATCTGTATTTTTTAATGTTGATAAATCTGGGCAAAATACACCATCACGAAAAACAACAGTTTCCGCTGCAAAGGTTTTTATATTGAATTTGTTCCATAGGTATGACATATTATCTGCATTATAAAGGATTTGAAAATGGGATTCAATTGTGGAATTGTCGGATTGCCAAATGTCGGTAAATCTACATTATTTAATGCGTTGACGCAAAGTGCGGCGGCTGATGCACAAAATTATCCATTTTGTACGATTGAGCCTAATACCGGTCGTGTTGTTGTTCCTGATGCGACATTACATAAATTGGCAGATGTTGCAAAATCTGAAAAAATTATACCAACCCAGCTAGAAATTGTTGATATCGCAGGCTTGGTTCGTGGCGCATCAACTGGTGAAGGATTAGGAAATAAATTCTTGGGCAATATTTTATCAACAGATGCGATAATTCATGTTGTCAGATGTTTTGAAAATGACGATATTGTGCATGTTAATGGAAAAATAGATCCATTGGCAGATATTGATACTATTGAAACAGAATTAATGTTGGCAGATATAGAAAGTCTGGACAAACAGATAAAAAATCTGGAAAAAAAGGCGCATGGTCTGGATAAAAACGCAATCAAGTTATTATCAGATGCAAACGCAATTCGTGATGGATTGGCGCGTGGCACGCCGGCGCGTGAATCTGGTATTGATGCACATCCATTTAATTTGTTAACTGCAAAACCAGTAATTTATGTATGCAATGTTGATGAAGCATCAGCGGCATCTGGGAATAAATTTTCAGATGCAGTGCGTGATAAATATGGCGCAATTGCACCAGTATTGGTTATATCATCAAAAATAGAAATGGAAATTGCCCAGATTGTCGATTTGTCTGAACGCAAAATGTTTCTGGAAGATTTAGGTTTATCTGAATCTGGGTTGGATCAAATTATTCGTACTGGGTATGCAACACTGGGATTGCAAACTTTTTATACTATTGGTCCCAAAGAAGCGCATGCATGGACAATAACACGCGGCATGACCGCCCCCCAGGCTGCCGGAAAAATTCATACTGATTTTGAACGCGGGTTTATTCGTGCTGAAATTATATCACCAGACGATTTTATTACCTGTGGCGGCGAAGTTGCTGCGCGCGATGCGGGCAAAATGCGTCTTGTTGGTAAAGAATATATTATGCAAGACGGCGATATTTGTCATTTTTTATTTAATAATTAAAGTACAAAAAATACCGGCATTTGCCGGTATTTTTATATAGAAATTAATTGTTCTAATTTTTCGTTTGCGTCATGTATTTTTTTATCTATTTCAGATATTTGTTCATTAACATCAACACCTGATAACATTTGTGCAGTTAATTCTTTGCGCTGTATATGCAGTGTTTCCAGCCATTTTTGCAGTTTTAATGATACAATATATTTTTCTGCATCGCGTTCATTCATTGGTAATTCTGGTGCGTTGCCATCCAGTGAAATATTTAATGACGACAGAAAATCAACATATCGTTCGGCAATTTCTGGATATTTATTTGTTATAAATATCAGTGTGTTTTTTGTGATGGCATCAATTTCTGGCAATTCAATTTTTTGTAAATTATTTTTATTCTTTGTCCATTTATGCCATTGATTAAACATGCGTGAATTGTATTCATGTTCGTATTCGCCGCGCAAAGTCGCATCAGATATTTTTTCAATTTTTTGTTTAATAAATTTTTCTGCTTGGGTTCGCCCATTTGGTGTGGATACAGTAAATCCGGCGTTTGCCAAGTTCCATAAAAAATCAACCAGTGGTGTTGCATCATTAATAATTTTTTGCATTGCTGGCTGACCACCGGTTTTTAATACTTCATCTGGGTCTTTGCCCCCAGATACAAATGCAAATTTTACATCAGACGCATCACGCAAAAATGGCATAACAATATCACATGCGCGTGCGGCGGCTTTTTGTCCGGCGACATCACCGTCAAAACAAAATGTTATATTGCGATTTGCCTTGCATAACATAGATATATGGTCTTCGGTCAATGCAGTCCCCAGTGGTGCAACTGTTTCAGGAAAACCATTACATTGCATTTGAATTGCATCAATTTGACCTTCGACAACAATGCTGCGATTTGCGCGGTGAATTGCATCGCGTGCAAAATTAAATCCAAATATAGTTTTGCGTTTATGGAATAATTCTGTATCTGATGTGTTTATATATTTGGGTTCGCTGCCATCTAAACTGCGGCCTGAAAAAGCGACAATTTTTCCATGCGCATTGAAAATTGGAAACATTAATTTATCACGAAAAAAGTCATACATACCATAATCACCGCGACGACATAATCCAGTTGCCAGCAAATTATCTTGTTTAATATTTACAAATTTGTTTGCGATTATATTATTTTTAGGTGCGTATCCGATGCGATACTTTTTTATCATATCATTATTAAATCCGCGCCCACGAATATAAGCCAGTGCGATTTCACCATCTGGGTCAAATAATCTTTTTTGATATATTGATGCCGCATTTTCCATTATTTCAAAATAAGATTCTTCGCGTGCAATTTGTTCGTGTGATTTTGGTTTGTAATCTGGCAGTTTTAATCCAGCCTGGGCGGCTAGTTCTGTTATTGCGGTGCGAAAATCAACATTTTCAGATTTCATGACAAAAGATATAATATCGCCATGTTCGCCACAACCAAAACAATGATAAAAACCTTTGTCTTCATTAACAGAAAAACTGGGGGTTTTTTCATTATGAAACGGGCAGCATCCCCAATAATTTTGACCTTTTTTTACCAATGGTACGCGTCGCGATATAACATCCACCAATGATAATCGCGCCCGTAATTCATCAGTAAAATTTCTGTCAAATCCTGCCATTATTTTTTAGATTTTTTTGTAAATCTTTTTGTTGGTTTTTTATTATTTATTAATTCAATCGCAGTATCTAAATCAGGCTGCTTAGATACAGAAACATTAACACGATTCGAAGATATATATGCGCCATATTTGCCAGTCGGATAAAAATATATTGTTTTTCCGGTTGCTGGATTTTCACCAATTACAACAGGTTCAGATTTTTTTATTTCACCCGATAATAATTCGCGTGCAGCATCCAATGTTATTGTATCTGCGGTATATTTTTTTGCAGCAACATTTTTTTTGCCGTCCGTTACATACGGACCAAATTTTCCAATACGAAAATATATTCCATCGCCTAAATCAACAGGTTCGTTTTTTGATTGGGGTGTGGCATCTTTATCTGGTGCGTTGCCAAAATCTGTCAATTTTTGTGTATAATCACATGTTGGATAATTTTCACAACCGATAAATGCGCCATATTTTGATAATTTTATTCCCAATTTTCCGCCACACTTTGGACATTTATCATTATTATCTGGGAACAAGTGCGCGTGCATATTTTCATTTATTGCGTTAATTATTTCAGATGTTTTTATACCGCGTGCATCATCAATCATTACAGATGTTGGGTTCCAGAAATCACGCAAAGCATCCAGTTTTTGTTGTTTTCCGTTTGAAACATCGTCCAATGTATCTTCTGTTTTTGCGGTAAAATTAACATCAACCAAATCATTAAAATATTTTGATAAATATGCAGAAATTACCCAGCCACCTGGTGTCGGATGAAAACGGCGCTGTTTGTCTTGTTCAACATAATTTCTATCAACAATTGTTGACATAATTGTCGCGTATGTAGACGGTCGCCCTATCCCCAGTTCTTCTAGTTTTTTTACCAATGATGCTTCGGTATATCTGGCGGGTGGTTGTGTAAAATGTTGTTCTGGGGTCAGTTGTGATATTTTTATAATATCACCAACATTTAATACCGGCAGTTTTGATTCAGAATTATCATCGCCGTCATCTTTATCTTCGGTATATATACGCATAAAGCCATCAAATGTACGCGTGGTACCAACAGCATGGAATATCGCGTTATGTGCGTCTGTTTCTATGTCTGCGCTGACGCTGTCAAATTCGGCATTTGTCATTTGGCATGCAATTGTGCGTTTCCATATTAAATCATATAACTTTTCTTCATCCCCAGACAGTGCAGGTTGCGCCCCGTCAAAATGTGTTGGACGAATAGCCTCGTGTGCTTCTTGGGCGTTTTTTGATTTAGTTATATATATATTTGGTGATTTAGGTACAAACGCGTAGCCATAATTTTTTTGTATATATTCGCGAATTTCATTTACTGCGTCCCCAGACAAATTTGTTGCGTCTGTTCGCATATATGTAATTAAACCTTGTTCATATAACTTTTGTGCCGCAGACATTGTTCGCCGCGATGAGAAATATAATTTTCGTGATGCTTCTTGTTGCAGTGTACTGGTGGTAAAAGGTGCTGCGGCGCGGCGCGATGTTTTCTTTTTATCAATTGCGATAACATGCGCATCAATCACAGGTTCACCAATTTTGTTTAATATTTCATTCATCTGGGCGCGACCGGCAATGGTCATTTTTTCAATTTTTTTACCATTTACCCCTGATAACATCGCATTAAATTCAGAATTTTGCGAATTACATTTTGCCGTCAAAGACCAATATTCTGTTGGCTTAAAAGCTTCTATTTCGCGTTCGCGGTCAACAACCAGTTTTACCGCCACAGATTGCACACGACCTGCGCTGCGCCCCAGATTTCGCCGCCACAACAATGGTGATATACTAAATCCAATCAGGTAATCCAGCGCGCGTCGTACCATATATGCATCAACTAAATTCTGGTCAATTTCACGCGGATGCGCAATTGCATCTAATACCGCCTTTTTAGTAATTTCATGAAAAGCCACACGATATACTTTTTTCCCAGACAATGCTTTTTTATCGCGTAATATATCCAATATATGCCATGCGATTGCCTCTCCTTCGCGGTCCGGGTCCGATGCCAGATACACTGCGTCTGCGTTTTTCAGTTCATCTGTAATTTGTTTTATTTGTTTTTCTTTACCTGGCATAATTTGCCAACGCATTGCAAAATCATGCGCTGTATCAACACTGCCGTTTTCTGGGACCAAATCACGCACATGCCCAACAGACGCAATAACACGCCACCCCGCCCCCAGATATTTTTCAATCGTTTTTGCTTTTGATGGTGATTCAACGATAAGCAAATTCATAATATTAACTTCCTTTGGCAGATAATTGTTGGTCTTTATGAATATGTGCGTTCTGGCACAGTCCAAATCCAAACATCAGTGATAACAGACTGCTGCCGCCAAAAGACATTAACGGCAAAGGTACACCCACTGTTGGCATTAACCCCAGAACCATAGAAATATTTATAAAATAATAAATAAAAAAGTTCAACATAAATCCAAAACACACCAATTGACCAAATCGGTTGCGGCATGTTTTTGCGCATCTGAACAACACACCAACAATAAAAGTATACAGCATTAACAATATAAATGCGCCGATAAAACCAAATTCTTCACCCAACATGGTAAATATAAAATCAGTTTGTTTTTCTGGCAAGAATGATTGTTGTGATTGTGTACCGGCCATATATCCTTTGCCCAGCATTCCGCCGGAACCAAATGCAATTTTTGCTTGGTTAATTTGATATCCCGCACCCTGGGCATCATGGTCAGGATTTATAAAAGTTATAATTCTGTCGCGCTGATAATCATGCAGACCACCGAACCATATAACAGGTGCCGCCATTAACCCCAGTACAGCTGCGATAATAAACCATTTTTTTTGCGCACCAACGATATAAAAAATTCCAACTGTAATCATCCCCAGTGATAATGCAGTTCCTAAATCAGGTTGCGCCACAATTAACAAAAAAGGCACTAATAACATTGCCATTGGCAACGCATAATTTTTTATTTGTGATAATTCAACAGAATTCATCCATGCAAAGTATCGCGCCAGTGCTAACACCAATGCAATTTTTATCAGTTCAGATGGTTGTACATGAAAAAATCCCAGATTCAACCATCTTTGTGCACCCATACCGGTATGCCCGACAAATGTAACCAGCACAATCATAATTAATGCAATTGCGTAAATAATGTATGCTGATTTAATCCATGTTTTTATATTTGAAAAAGCCGCGACAAAGAATACTGCAAACCCCAGACCTATTTTAATCAATTGTGATAATGCAAATGGTCGCCATGCACCACCACCGGCGGAATATAACACAACAATTGATATTGCCAATATTAAACACATCGGAATAAACATAGACCATGAAAAACGGCTAAGTTTTTCTGAAAAACTCATCATATTGGCATTAGAAACGCGTGTTTGTTTTGCCATTATTTATTTTCTCCGCCCAGTAATTTTTGCATTACATTACCAACAGCGCGTGTTGCATAACTGGAACCACCGGAATGTTCAGTTATAACACATACGGCATATTTAGGCTTGTTTATTGGGGCATATCCAACGAATAAACCATGGTTGCGCATATTCCATTTCAGTTCTTCATTGCTAAGCACGCCACTTTCGCGTTCTGCGCGTGAAATACTGCGTACTTGTGATGTCCCTGTTTTACCGCCCATACGCGCACCATTAACATTAATTGCGGCGCTGGCGGCGGTGCCGCCTTTGCGTGTTACTTGTTCCAGGCCGCGCAATACCGCATTAACATTTTTTTTCTGCAATCCCAAATTGTCAAATTTAACCGGCGTATCAGATGCGATTAATCGCGGTATAACAACACGATTAGATGCCGCGCGTGCCATCATAACCGCCAGTTGCAAGCAATTTGTTAATATAAAACCTTGACCGATACCAGAAATAATCGTATCGCCATGCACCCAATGATAACCAATTTGTTCTTCTTTCCAGTATCTGTCTGGGATAATTCCCGTCATTTCGCGTGATAACACCCCATCCATAAATTTTTGTCCCAGCCCCAGTTTTAATGCCATTTCTTTGATAGAATCGATACCAATCCGCAGTGCCAGTTGATAAAAATATATGTCGCAAGAATGTTTTAACGCACCTGCTAAATCAACCCAACCATGCCCCTGTGATTCCCAGCAATGATATCGTCGGTCGCCGTAATCCCAATGTCCTGGACAAAATATTTTTTCATTTGGGGTTATTGCACCCGCTTCTAATGCGGCCAATGCAACAACAATTTTGAATGTTGAACCGGGGGGATATAAACCTTCTATGGGTTTATTCATAAACGGCTTCATATAATCATTACGCAGTGTTTGCATATATTCGTCTGCATCATCAGAATCAAACATATTTGGGTCAAAACTGGGCGCAGAAACCATTGCCAATATATCGCCGGTATCTATATCCAGCGCAACACCACATCCAGCCCGATGCAACATCAATGAATCGTATAATGTTCGTTGCGCCTGTTCATCAATTGTTGTTCGCAGATTTTTACCGGTAATTGCCGGTATAAATTGTGATTTATCTTCGCCTGTGACACGACCAACAGCATTTGTAATCATAACAGTTTGACCAGGGGTTCCAGCCAATAAATCATCGTATCTTTTTTCCAGACCTGTGATACCAGTGGTAAAGAAAGGCGCATTTTCCACCGGATTATCTGGTGCGCCGACATATCCAAATATCTGTGCGCCGGCCGGACCCATTTCGTATACGCGTCTGAATCCGCTGCGTACATGCAGACCAGGTATATTGCGTGCCTGTAATTTTGCCAGTTGGGACCAATTTGAATTTTCACTGATTAACACAGGTTGAAACGCGCGTTGTTTTTTTATTCGTGCATATATTCTGTCTGTGCGTTTTTTGTTCAGTCCTAAATCAGCCGCCGCAGTTTTTATTACATAATCCAGGTCATCTGTTTCTTCGGGGATTACATAAATTCTGTATGTTGGTGCATCGCGTGATATTGGTGTGTTTTTACCAGATAATATTTTACCCCGTTCTGGCATATTTATTTGAATACGAAAAGAATTATTTTGGCTTTTGCGCGTATATTCACGATAGTTAAATAACTGCATGTGCAGCATACGCATTACCAACAGCGATGTTAATATTGCACCACCAGTTAAAAATAATGCACTGCGTCGGTCAAAAGTACGCGCGACTTCTTTATCTATCATCACACACCCTTTTGATTATTGCAGTTATTGGTATATATAAAGTAGATGTCCATGCAAACAACCATGCGCTGTGCATAATATTTTCAACAGTCGGATTTACCATCAGTAAAATAAATATAGACAATCCAAAAAATATCATAAACACATTCAGTGCATTTTTATCTATTCGTGTTAAATCAATATAACTTTGAAATCCATTAATTGCATAGAACAAACAATATGCTGTTGTCCAAAAAACTAATGTATCACCACGATAATCTATCAAAAAACAAAATATTGCGGCAAATGGCGTAAACCAAGGCACTGGTCGTACAAAAGAACAATAAAATATCGGTATTATTGCTAAAATACCAACCGGATTCCAAAATGGCACAGATAACCGCCACAGCACCAGCACGGCGATAAAAGGCAACGCAGCGCGTAAAAAATTAATAATTTTCTGTTTCATTATTTATATTCATTTTGTGCGTCAAACTGTAATACAATAACGCGTGATAATTTATCTGGTGCGGAAATCTGTACATCTGTTTCGTTTTGCATTTTACCGACCATGATACCATTTGGCAACATTCCGCTGATATTACTGGTAATCAATGTTAATCCAGGTGTTGGTACAAATTCAGGGTCGCTGAAAAATCCAATAGTCGGCATTTCAGAACCATTACCGCGTAAAAAACCGTATACATCAGACCCAGCAACGCGCACTGCGATATTAGAATCTGTATCATTTAATGTTCGCACGCGTGAAAAACCAGGTGCGGTATCAGTTATAATTCCAACCAACATACCGTCTGGTGAAATAACAACCATGCCATTTTCCAGTCCATGGCGAACACCTTTGTTTATAAAAAAGTTTCCATGATGAAACACGCTGTTATCGTATGTAATGTCTGCGATAACGGCATCATGCGCTTGTGCCTGGATTATATCTAAATCGCGTACCAAGCGTTGATTTTCAGCCATTGCAATATCGCATGCGTTTTTATCGCGCAGCGCATTGTCCAATGCCGCGCGTAATTCTGCGTTTTCTGTACGCAAAGTGGATAATTCGCGTACATTATCAACTGCTGCGCCAATTGCACGCACAGGCCAAGTTATTACATCACCAACCCAATTTGCCACAGGTAATACAACATGCGCCAATCCGTCCATCAGTTTATAATCTGGTTTTGCAATCATAATATATATAAACAATACCGGCAACACCGCGGCCGCAGCGGCGGATTTTATAATAGACTTTAATCTGGCGGACAATTTATTTTGATTCATCGGGCATAAGTTTAACCACTAAAAGACATATATTCAATAAAAACTTGATTTTTCGTTTTATTATGCCACAATATTGCCCGTGTAAGTGTCCAAAGTGGCAACGGCATTGCCACCAGGATAAGTTAAAAAAAGAGGTTAAAATGCCAAAATTAAAGACAAAATCGTACTTGAAAAAGCGTGCGTCTATGACTGCAACCGGTAAAATTCGTGTTGCCAGAAACGCCCACAAAAAACTGCTGCGCAGTAAGTCAAAGCGTGCAAATAACGCTGGTTCAAAACCGCAGTATCTGAATGATAACATGAAGGGACAGGCGAAAATCTTGGCCCCGTATGGTTTGAAATAATATTTAGGGGGTAGATTTATGGCAAGGGTAAAACGCGGAACAACCGTCAGACAAAAACATAACAAGATATTAGCGCGGGCCAAGGGATATTTGGGTCGCCACAGTACAACTTATCGTGCTGCACGCGAAAAAACTGAAAAAGCAGGACAATACGCATATCGCGATCGTCGTGTGAAAAAACGCGAATTTCGTGGTTTGTGGATTGTTCGTATAAATGCCGCTGCACGCGCAAATGGCATGACATACAGCCAATTTATGAATGGTTTGAAAAAAGCAGGTGTCGCGCTGGACAGAAAAGTTCTGGCCCAGATGGCGTATGCCGGCGATGCAAACTTTGCAAAATTGGTTGATACTGCAAAACGATTTATTTCCCCAGATGCTAAATAAAGCCTTGGCGGTGGGGTATATATTTTGTATTATAAAGGCCGTCGTATGACGGCTTTTTTGTTTCAAAAGGGTAAATGTTATGCAAGAACAAATTAAAAATATACAATCGTTGGATGAATTACAGGCGTTATATACCGCAACATTCGGTAAAAACGGTACAATGACGGCGCGATTAAAAGAAATGAAAAATCTTGATAATGACGCGCGTGCTGCGTTAAATCGTGAAAATGCTGAATTGCGTGAATTATTCAAGTTGCGTCAAAATGAACTGGAAAATGCCGCTATGTTGGCTGATATGCAGCGCCAGCGTCTGGATGTGTCATTAAATCCTCAGCCGGAAAACCCGGGAACATTGCATCCGATAACACATGCGCTGGCAGATATTGCTGCGATACTGGAATCATTTGGTTATGAAATGTGGACCGGACCAGAGATTGAAGATGATTGGCATAACTTTACTGCATTAAATACCCCGGTATATCACCCTGCCCGCGATATGCAAGATAGTTTCTTTTTAGAAAATGGTAATGTTATGCGCACCCAGACATCTGCGATACAAATTCGCAGTATGGAATCGCGCGGTGCGCCAATAAAAATGTTTGGTATTGGTGCAACATATCGTCGTGAAATGGACGCAACACACGGTCCAATGTTTCATCAAATAGAAGGTTTGTATATAGATAAAAACATAACATTGTCTGACTTGATCGGTGATGTCAAAGAATTTTTGAAACGCTTTTTTGAAATGGATGATTTAGAATTGCGTATTCGTCCGTCTTATTTTCCATTTACTGAACCCAGCATTGAAATTGACATGAAATGGCAAGGTAAAAAGTGGTTGGAAATTATGGGGGCTGGTATGGTGCATCCAAATGTTTTGCGTAATTGCAATATAAATCCTGATGAATACCAAGGATTTGCATTTGGTTTTGGTTGGGACCGCTTGGCAATGCTGAAATACGGCTTAAACGATTTAAGAAAATTATACGACGGCGATATTCGCTGGGTAAAGAAAGCAAGTTTTTAACAATGGGGTATGCACAATGAAATGGACATACGATTGGTTAATGGAATATTTAGATACAGACGCATCTGCACAAAAAATTGCGGATACTCTGACGCGTACAGGATTGGAAGTAGAAGAATTAATCACACCAATTATTCCGATTGCAGCCAAGATTGTACAAGTTCGCCCAATGGATGGCAGCGACCATTTGCATATATTGATGGTTGATGATGGTGATACTGAATTGCGTCAAGTTGTTTGTGGTGCGCCCAATGTGCGCGTTGGGTTGATTTCTGCGTTGGCACGGCCTGGATGTGTTATCCAAGGACATGAAATCAAAAGTGGTAAAATCCGCGGATATTTATCTGACGGTATGATGTGCAGTGGTCGTGAACTGGGTATTAATAATGACCATGACGGTATTATTGAATTACCAGATGATACTGTTATCGGCACGCCGGTGCTGGATATGGCAACAGTGTTTGATGCAGGTATTACCCCAAACCGACCAGATTATTTGGCTGTGCGTGGTATTGCGCGTGATTTAGCTGCATGTGGCATGGGTAAATTTATTGCGCCAACAGACGATGTTTTGGCACCAGTAAAATCTGACCGCGGGGTAAATATTAAAACAGAAAATTGTCCAGTATATCAATTTTGTGAAATTCATAATATTTCTGTTGCCCCCAGTTCAACAAAGATTGCACACAGATTAACAGCAATTGGTATAAACCCAAAGAATGCACCAATTGATGCGACAAACTATATCTGTTATGACATGGGGCAACCAATGCACTGCTTTGACGCAGATGAAATTTGTGGTGATATAACTGTGCGTATGGCAGTACCAGGGGAACAATTTACAGACTTGTTTGGTAATACACATACTTTATGCGAATCAGATATGGTTATTGCTGATGACAAAGGTATTTTGGCACTGGCGGGTGTTATCGGTGGTGCGCGCGGTATGACAACAGACGCAACAAAAAATATTATTTTGGAAAGTGCATATTTTAATCCTGTGTGCGTACGCAAAACATCCAAGCGCTTGGGTATATCAACAGATTCATCATATCGTTATGAACGCGGCATAGACCCAACTATCAGTGGCACAGCATTGGCAAATGCTGCGCGTATTATAATGGATGCATGTGGTGGTAAAATTGTTGGTACTGGTATTGGTGGGGCAATCCCAACCGATAACAGAAAAATCGTCTATACGCCGGATTTATTCATGCGCAAGACGGGAATTGATATGTTGCCTGATACCCAGCGTGAAATATTAACCAAACTGGGATTCGGAATTGATATACAGGGCGATAAATGGATTATAACACCGTATTCGGCGCGTGTTGATGTTGAAATTGCTGAAAATATAGTTTCTGAATTAATCAGAATTTATGGATACGACAGTTTAGAAAAAACAGCAACACACAAATTATCTGCGCCGGCCAAACACAGTGATTTTTACACGAAAACCAAGTGTGAACTGGCTGCGCGTGGATTAAATGAAGTCAAGGCATACGGTTTTGGTAATTCCAAGACAGAACAAATATTGTCTGATGCACCCAGTGTGCGAATTGTGAATCCGATTGTGGCAGATATGGATACAGCCCGGAATTCTTTGTTGGGTACAATGCTGAATTTTGTTTCTGAAAATGAAAAACGCGGATATCCTGATTTAAGTATGTTTGAATTAGGTACTGTATTTTCTGGTGATATGCCGGGCCAGCAAAGAACACAAATATGTATTGTGCGCACCGGTAATACATCGCCGCGTCATTGGGCGCATCGCAATCGACCATACGATATTTACGATGTCAAGGCAGATTTAATCGCATTGATGCATGGTCAGAATTTTACAGTGTCGTCTGATAATCCACCGCGTTGGGCGCATCCGTTCAGATATGGCGCAATATTCCAAGGTAAAAAGAAAATCGCGGAATTTGGCGAATTATCACCAATTGCAGCACATGCGCTGAAAATAAAAACGCGTGTAAATATTGCGGTTATTGACGATGTGGATAATCTGCCGGGGACGCGTCATGGGCGCGAACCTAAATTGGACGATTTTCAGCCAATTACGCGCGATTTTGCCTTTATTGTTGATTCAGATATGCCAGCAGAAAAACTGGTTAACGCCGCCATCCAGTCAGATTCACATATAACAAATGTTATTGTGTTTGATGCGTTTGATATGGGTGATGGTAAAAAGTCTGTTGCGTTTACTATCACAATTACACCAACAGAAAATATGTCTGATTCAGATTTACAGAAAATGCAAGAATCTGTTATTTCTGGGGTTGAAAAGAAATGTAATGCCCAAATTCGTGATAAATAAAAAATCCCCGCATATTGCGGGGTTTTATTTTCTTGATAAATCCCCGGAAAAGTGGCATAATATATGGGTGTAAAGTATAAAAAACAATGCCGAATCTAAACCACCGTTTAGATTCGGTACAAACAAGGGATAAAAAAAATGCAGAAATCTGGGATTTTTGGAAAAATAAAAACCGCCATTACAAACGGTGGTTTAGATTCGGCATTAATTGCATTGGCAATCGTGTTAATTGCTGCGCCGGCAATGGCGGCACCTGCGTCAAATGCTGGTTTATGCCAATTAATTGCACGATTCCAAGATGTTTTCAAATTATTGCGTACTTTGGCATTTGTTGGTGCCGGATTTATATTGGCTAAATATGGATGGGAAGCCATAACCAGCGGTAAAATTGGCGGTAAAGATAATGTTGCCGAAGGGTTAAAGGCAATTGGTGTTCCGATGATAATTGGTGTCGCGTTGTTATTCTCTATTGGTATATTACTGACATTTTTAAGCAATGGCGAAAACTTTGGTTGTCCGAATTTAACAACCGGATGGTAAAGGGGGAAAATAAGATGAAATTTTCAACAAAACAAAAAATAGTTTTTGTGGTCATGGTTATTGCAATATTGGCATGCGGATACATGATTGCATTATGAATAAAAAATACCGGCATTTGCCGGTGTTTTTTATACTTTTTTTATATTATTTTATCTGGTGCGTTGCACCATTTTGCAACTGGGCATTCACCACATTTTGGGCGCAGCGCGCGACAAATATAACGACCATGTAATACCATTACATGATTTACAATCGGATGATATTTTTTCGGAATTATTTTTAATAATTGTTCTTCTGTTTTTTCTGGTGTGTTTACATCTGGTCCAACCCATCCATAGCGATGCGCGTTTCGAAAAACATGTGTATCAACACCGATATTTGGTGCATTCCATAATACATTCATTATAACATTAGCGGTTTTTTGTCCAACGCCCGGCAATTTCATCAGTGCATCACGATTGTGATATTTTTGTGGAAATTTATAATCATCATCATTGCCGCCGACATCGTTTATCAGTGCCATTGATAACCCGATTATACTTTTTGCCTTGTTATTAAAGAAAGACAAAACGCGTATATGTTGTTTTAACCCATCCAAACCCAAAGCCAACATTTTTGCCGGTGATGGGGCAATTTGAAACAACACAGGGGTTATTTCATTAACTTTTTTATCTGTTGCCTGGGCAGATAAAATAACCGCAACTGCAAATGTAAATTCGTTTACGGAATATAATTCCGACCGAATATTCATATTTATAACGGTCGGAACATGTTTGAAATAAATTTCTGGTGTTAAGGCGTTTTTCATTTGGTATAATTATCAAAACTAAATTCAGCCAAATGTTCTTCGCACAATGTTTGACATGTGTTATCACATTGCGTGCGTACATCATCTGCGGATTTGCCAGAAATTTCCACCGAATCAACCCAGATATTTTTATGTGTTCTGTCTGATGCAAAGCACAAACAGCGGGTTGTATATGTTTCTGATTTTGTTTGTTCATCTTTGATAACGCGACCATTTATGCTTTCATAATTAGAAGAAAAACTTTTTGAAACACCGATACCTGTGCATTGCGAAGTAATTGTTATTTTGCTTGCGTTGGCATTATCCCACAATCCAATAACGAACCCCGCCGCAAAGATTAACAATATTGCGATAAAATTTAATATCCAATGCCAAAATTTATGTATGTGCATGATTTTCTCCTTTTTATGCTTTATCAATAGATATTGCTAATTTATGACCTTCTATTTCTGTATTATACATACAATTATCAGATTGCGACATATTTTTTATCAATGCGTCGCGCATAATTCTGCTGCGATGTTGTTCAATGGCGTTTGACAATTCTGCATCAGCACAGTAAACCATATTGATACGGTCAGAAACATCCAGACCAATTGTCTTGCGTGTATCTTGGATAAAACGCAGTGCATCATTTGCCAACCCTTCGGCAACCAGGTCTGTGTTTACTGCTGTATCCAATACAACAACGGCGGTATTATCTGGCAATGCTGCGCCTGATACGCCATCACGCACAGTTAAACGATTTTCATATTCATCGGCATTTAATTCATATTTGCCAACGACCAGTTTATTGTCTGCAATTTTATATTCACCGCGTTTTACCGCTGGTATAATTTCACGCAATGCGCCCCCCAGTCGCGCCCCAATTTTTGGTGTGATTAGATATATAAACGCATCTGCTACATCAGATATTTTGTCTGTAAATTCCACAGATTTAACATTCATTTCATCACTGATGATATCAGTATATTCTGATAAATCTGTACCTGCGACGGTCATTTTTGCCAATGGTAACCGATTGCGTAATTTATATTGTTCACGCAATTGTTTTCCCACGGAAACCACAGATTGTACACGGCGCATGTTTTCTACAATTTTTTTGTCGTATGTTGTCGCATCAGGAAAACTTTGCAGATGTACACTGTCTGCACCGGTCAGATTTTTATAAATATAATCAGATATAAACGGTGCAAACGGTGCCAATGCGCGACATAAATTTATCAGTATATGATACAATGTATCAAATGCGCTTTGGTCTTCGTCCCAGAATCTGACGCGTCCGCGACGGATGTACCAGTTGTTTAATATATCCAAGAATCTAACAAATTCTTTGATTGCGATATCTGGTTTATATTCATCCAGTGCATATCTGACGACTGAAATTAATTCGTTTAATTCCGCAATTATATACTTATCCAGCGTGTTATCAGAATTTACATTGTCGTGCGCGGTAATATTTCCAGCATTTGCATACAATGTAAAGAAATGATACGCATTCCACAGCGGTGTTAAAATAGTTTTTATTGCGTCGTTAAATACGCGACCTGCCATATCAATACTGACGGGTTCCGCTTTCATAAAATTAGACCCCAGCATAAACAGGCGAATTGCGTCTGCGCCGTATTTTTCAATTTGTTCAGACGGATTTATATAATTCCCCAGTGATTTTGATAATTTCTTTTTATTATCATCTACTACTATCCCGTTAACAGAAACTGTCTTGAATGCAGGGCTGTCAAACAGTGCGGTTGCCAGCACCATCAAAGAATAAAACCATCCGCGTGTTTGGTCTTGTCCTTCGATAATATAATCGGCTGGGAAAGTCGCATTAAACTTGTCCGCGTTTTCAAACGGATAGTGCAACGACGCAAACGGCATAGAACCTGATTCAACCCAACAATCCAGAACATCAGGTATGCGCGTCCAACCGTCTTTGGTCAGTTTGTCCAATGTTGGTCGATGCAGGTCATTAATTTTCGTATCAAAAAATTCTTCTATTTCTGCAATGGAACCGAATATTTTGTATTCGCCATCGCGTTGCCAAATTGGCAAAGGCGTTCCCCAAAAACGGTTGCGCGAAATAGACCATGGTCGCGCCCCAGAAATCCATGTGCGGAATCTTTCGCCTGCGGATGTCCAATGTACTTTTTCATTATTTGCGATTAATTTTTCACGCAATTTTGGCACATCAATATACCAAGAATCAGTTGCACGATAAATTAATTTTTCTTTGCTGCGTGGACCAAACGGGTATGAATGCTTGTATTGCTCTTTTTTGACCAAGTGCCCATTTTCACGCAGATATTGAATAATTTTTGGGTTTGCAGTAAATATATTTTCACCGACCCAATCGCGTACAGTTGCGTCAAAATTTCCATAATCATCAACATTCAAAATAACAGGAAAATTTGCATCAATATTTTTTGCTGCCCAGAAATCGTCTTCGCCGAATGCAGGGGCTATATGCACAATTCCGGTACCGTCTGCATCTGATACATAATCTGCGGGTATAACTTGGTACAACAAATCAGATGTGTTTGCATAGTAATCAAACAGTGGTGTATAAGATTTTCCGACCAAATCAGTACCCATTATTTCACCGACTTTTTCGGCATTTTCAAATTGTTTTGCGTATGCAGATAATCTGGATTCTGCGATGATATATATTGCGCCGCCTTTGTCGCGCATACGCAGATATTTCATATTTGGATTTACCGCCAGCGCACTGTTCGCAGGCAGTGTCCATGGGGTTGTTGTCCATGCCAACACGCGTTCACCTGTTTCCAATTCAAACCAAACAGTGATTGCATCGTCCATAACATCCATATATTCAGACGACGCTTCGGAATTAGATAACACAGTCCCCAGTTTCCAATCGTATGGATTAACACGATAATCTTTGTATAACAAGCCGCGATTATACAGTTCTTTGATGGCCCACATAACGGATTCCATGTAATTTTTATCCATTGTGCGATATCCATGTTCATTACCACCATCGACCCATCGACCTATGCGTTCTATGAACTTCATCCATTCGCCAGAATAAGTTAAAACATCAGACCGACACATTTCACAGAATGCGTCAATACCATCTGTTGCAACAATGTCTTTGGCTTGGCGACCTTGGCGTTTTTCAACAGAATTTTCAGCGGGCAAACCGTGGCAATCCCACCCCAGTTCGCGCACAACATGCCGACCGCGCATTGTTTGATATCGTCCGACCATATCTTTGACCGCAGACACACCCAAATGTCCCAAGTGTGGCAAGTTGTTTGCAAATGGTGGCCCATCATAGAACGAAAACGGATGTCCTAATTTAGTTTGATTCAATGATTTGTGAAAAGTATCATCTTTGCGCCAGAACGCCAAGATTTCATGTTCCAGCGCGGGAAAGTCTGCCTTGGGTTCTGTTTTTGGATATGCCATTTTTATACTCCTTGCCATTATAAAAAACGGGCGCTTATGCGCCCCAGCCACCGCCAAAGCGCAGTGCCAGTTTATTTTATAATAATTATTGCTGTGTTCATTACGGGGATATTTATACACGGTATTTTGCCAAAAATCAACAAATACTTTTGTATATGCGTTGTATAAAAACAAACGACATGAAAAACGCGACCAGAAAACTGGATTCTGAATTATTGGCGCGTTTAAGCAAGGAAGTATCTGCTGTGATAGATAGGACGGGTAAACGCGCAGTTTATTATGTACCATCGGATAAAAAATTTACAGATGTATGTCAATATACATTTGCTAAATACGGTGTTCCGATGAAAAAATATAAATCCAGTCTGCATCCATATCATGTATTAAAAATAATGCTTTCAGAAATAGACCAATTGTCGAATGATGCACGCGAATTTTTGTTTTCTGTAAACCCAAATTCAAAAAAATTACAGGACATATTGGAACAAATTATGGTCGAAATGGGTCAAAAATCAAAGTAAAAAACATCAAAAAAAGACCGGCAAAAGCCGGCTTTTTTTATTACATTTTTTTGGTGCCGGTTATAGGACTTGAACCTACGACCCCCTCATTACGAATGAGATGCTCTACCAGCTGAGCTAAACCGGCAATGCCGTTTTATATTAATATATGTTTTCCCAGATTTCCAGTAATAAATTGATGTGATTTCAATCTTGTTGATATATAACTTATATATGCGTATAGATGTAATATATAGATATACAACTACTTGTATTTGTGGATTTTTTCCCGCATAATGAACCCAGAACCCACATTAATGTGGCGTTCGGACTGTGATAAGTCCATATCTGTTCGGTGCGAAAGCATCGTTATCTGGTGTAATGGTGTTTTTGCACCGTTATATCCCCGACATTGGGTCGGGGGCAGCTGGTATACAACAGGTTTTACCAAAGACAGCGGAATCATCTAACAGATATGATTTATCAACTCCCCGACCGCCAATACTGTGGCGGTTTAACTTTTTTTATAAAAGGAAAAAATATGAAAAAAATAATTCCTGTTGCACTATGTGCATTATTGCCTGCAAGTGTCTTTGCCACAGAAACGCCAGCCAGCACAACCAATATATTTGATAACACCAGATTCTTTATGGAATATGGCGCATCGATATTTTCCAGTGCCGGGACAAAAACAAAATTGGACAGTCAAACACTGTCAGACATTGATACAACATCAATCAATGCGGGTACATCGCTGTCTGTTGGTGCTGATTTTGATGGGATTCAACTGGCCTTTACCCCATCTTATTCAGATCAAGAAGACACATCTATTTTTGATTTGGGATTAAAATTGGATATTCCGTTTATGGACACTAAATTACAACCATATATTTCATTATCTGCTGGTATCGGATTTATCAGTATTGATTCATTAGATGTTGATAATGAAATTGGTTTTGGCTATGGCATTGGTGCCGGTGTAAAGTACACATTTAATGACAATATGTATGTCAAGGTTGGTCTGGAATATGCCGGTGCATCATTCAGTGTCGATGTATATGGATATGACGCAGATATGGACATATCTGGATTCGGTTTGACAACCGGTCTGGGATACAGATTTTAATATTAAAAAAGACCGGCAAAAGCCGGCTTTTTTTAATATTTTTAATTACCACATTTTATTTTACGCATAACAACCATTATTCCGGCGGGGGTCATGCCGGGTATACGCGACAAGTCTGCGATATTTTCTGGCCGTGTGGCGGTTAATTTTTCAACCAATTCGTTGGTTAATCCCGGTAAATTTTTGTATTCAAAATGTGCTGGAATTTTTAATTCTGCATCACGCCGGTACGCCGCAATTTCGCGTTCGTTGCGCTGGATATATCCGGCATAAATTTTATCATTTTCGGCAATTTTATCAGCGCGATATGTGTATTTTTTATCGCGCGATTTTGAATCTATTAATCCCAGATTTACTGCCATATCACCCAATCGCACAATTGCATTATCTGCCCGCAGATTTAACCTATATTCTGCGCGTGATGTAAACATGCGATACGGTTCATCAACACCGATTGTGGTTATATCGTCAATCATAACACCAATCATCGCGTTTGTTCGGTCCAGCAATAAAGGTGCCAACCCCAATGCGTATGCAGCAGCATTACTGCCGGCGACGATGCCTTGGGCGGCGGCTTCTTCATATCCTGATGTGCCATTAATTTGACCGGCAAAGAATAAACCGGGAATATCTTTGGATGCCAGTGTATCACGCAGTGCGCGTGCGTCAATCGCATCGTATTCAATGGCATATCCATATCGTACAATGTGCGCATTTTCCAGTCCTGGTATAGTACGAATCCATTTATCTTGGATATCTGTACCAAAACTGGTCGAAATTCCATTTGGGTAAATCAGGTTGCTGGTCAGTCCTTCGGGTTCCAAGAAAACATGGTGCGATTTATGTTCCGGAAATCGCATAACTTTATCTTCCAGACTGGGACAATAGCGCGGACCTGTGCCATGAATATCGCCGTTATACATTGGGGCGGATGCGATATTTTCGCGAATTATATCGTGTGTTTTTTGGGTGGTGTGTGTTATATAGCATACTGCACTGAAATTATTATCAGGATTTGGTTCTGAAAACCAATCGTGTGGGTTGTCGGCCGGCTGGATTTCACATACAGAAAAATCAACAGACGCGCGTTCTATGCGTGCGGGGGTCCCTGTTTTCAGACGCATTATACGAAACCCAGAATCAGATAAAATGTTTGATATATTTGTATCTGCTGCTTGGTATTGACCGTCATCAGTAATACGCCCAGATGATATTTTTTCATTTCCGCGTGTAACCAGACCATGTAAAAATGTGCCAGTTGTCAGTACGATTGCCCGTGCAGTATATTCGCTGTTGATACACATTTTCGCGATGTCCAGCGATTTTACAGTTTCAATTTGCACAGTTAAATTAGGATAGTTTTTCAGTATTTTTACAATTTCATTATGATATAACACGCGGTCAATTTGTGCACGCAATGCCTGGGTTGCTGCGCCATGTGATGCGTTCAGCATACGAAATTGAATACCCGCAGCATCGGCGGCGCGTCCCATTATGCCGCCCATTGCGTCAATTTCTGCGACCATTTGGGATTTGCCTGGTCCACCGATACTGGGGTTGCACGACATTGCGCCCAAATCATATTCGTTTTGGGTTATCAGCAATGTTTTTGCACCCCGTCGGGCAGATGCGGTGGCGGCTTCGACCCCGGCATGTCCACCACCGATAATGATTACATCATAACTTGTCATTTTACTTAAAATCGACCCATGCCACCATTTACATGTAAAACCTGGCCATTTATATACGATGCCGCATCAGATGCCAAGAACACACATGCGGCGGCAATATCGTCTGGTTCGCCAAAGCGGCCCGCCGGGATTTGCGCCAAATAAGATTTTTTCAGTTCATCAGACAAAACATCTGTCATTGGTGTTTTGATAAATCCTGGGGCGATACAGTTTGCGGTAATCCCGCGTGAGCCAACTTCTGCGGCAATAGATTTTGTCATGGCAATCATTCCCCCCTTGGATGCAGCATAATTTGCCTGACCCGGTCCGCCGATTGCACCAATAATTGATGCCATGTTTATAATCCGACCAAAACGATTTTTCATCATAGGCATAATAACCGCACGACACATCTTGAAACACGAACGCAGGTTTGTATTTATAACATCGTCAAACTGGTCATCTGTCATACGCATTAATAAGGTATCTTTTGTGATACCTGCGTTGTTAACGACGATGTCTATTTTTCCAGCGGTATCAACGGTTGAGGCAACTAAATCAATTGCGCCGCCGTCAGATGCCAAATCAACAGGAATTTTTATATACCCATCATCAAATTGTGCGTTCAGTTTATCTATATTGCGCCCAGACACAACAACTGTTGCGCCGGCTTCTTTCATTCTGTGTGCGATTGCGCCACCGATTCCACCGGTTGCGCCGGTTATTAAAGCAACTTTGCCTGTTAATTCAAACATTTTATATCTCCAATTTCTTTGCGGTTAATTCTGGACAAATACGGCTGGTCAGTCCTGTCAGCACTGCCCCTGGTCCAACTTCTATTGTTTCGTTTATCCCCAGTTCGTGCATTTTTAGTACTGATTCGCGCCACCGTACGCCGTGTGTAATTTGATATACCAACGCATCTTTTATTTCTGTTGGGTCTGACATAGGTGCCGCTGTTTTATTTGAAATCAAGATTGCGCGTGGTGTTTTTATTTCTATTTTTTCCAGTGCTGCACGCATTTCATCTGCGGCAGGTGCCTGAATCCGACAATGTACCGGCACAGACAGTGCCAACGGCATTGCGCGTTTTGCGCCCGCAGATTTCGCCAGTTCCAGTGTTTTTTCGACAATATCACGCGCACCCGATACAACGACTTGCCCTGGGCAATTATCATTTGCGACATCGCAATCTGTTTGGGCGCATATTTCGCGTACTTTATCAATATCCAGCCCCAAAATGACTGCGGTCAGTCCTGCACCCACCGGCACTGCGCGTTGCATTGCATCCCCACGCAGACGCAGCAGTCGTGCTGTATCACCAACAGACAACGCGCCGGCGGCACATAACGCCGTATATTCACCCAGTGAATGCCCTGCGACATATTCTGTCAGCGGTACGCCCGATGCGCGCAGCATAGCAATAGATACAGCCATAATTGCCGGTTGAACATTTGTTGTTAATGTCAATTCGTCCATTGGGCCGTTAAAGATAATATCTGATAATTTTTGATTTAATGCGTCGTCAACCTCTGCAAAGACGGCGCGTGCGTCTGGATTATTATCGTATAATTCGCGCCCCATACCGACAGCCTGGGAACCCTGGCCGGGGAAAACAAGTATAGATGACATATAAACTCCTTTTACATTTTGGGATTATAGAATTGAAATATGTCGTGCGCAAATATTATCTGATGGGAATAATTTTTATCATAGTGTTGTCATTTTTCTGTTGTGGTCGCATAGAAAATTCGCATCCACAATAATTTTGCCGATAGAAATTTGATTCGTGCCCAATTTTCTGACGCAATTTTTCGTCCCATTTTATTGGCATATATTTATCACCCAGTGCGGTAATTCCGGCCATGTCAACTTGTGATTGGTCTTTGTGTCGCGACACCCCGAATACAGATGCCACTGCGTCATATCCGTGTTCTGCGGCCCATCGTCGCGCATAATCAAAACGAAATTGAAAACATGCACTGCAACGCGCGCCGCGTTCTGGTTCTGATTCCATACCGCGTACTGCGCACCGCCATGCGTTGTGGTCATATTCGCCGATTGCGTATTTTACCCCCAGCGAATTACAATATTTTATCTGTTCAGCTAAACGCCGGTCGTATTCATCTGCGGGAAAAATATTAGGATTAAAAAATAAAACAATAAAATCGCTGATACCCGGAATTTCGCCATCGGCCAGTTGTTTTATTGCGCCCGCGCTGCATGGTGCGCAACAAGACATTAAAACCAGGCGAACATTTCGGGCATCAGTCATATTTTATATTATCGCGATTTATCCATTGTACGCATTCTGATTGCACGGTTTACAATAACGCGTACCTTGTCCAGTGCGTCTTGGGAATCGGCAACAATACCAATTTTAGGGTTTACATCACTATAACGCCATGTCACATTTGGCACGCGTTCAGTAATATATTGCAAAACTTGGCACTGCATCCCAGACATACATTTTTCATTTGCCTTGCACTGATTGCATATAATGCGTATCGTTTCATCATTAATAGATAAATCAACTTGTCTGTTGCTGTACATAATTAACCTTTATTTTTTAATATTTTCGTATACTTGACCGACGGGTGTATCAGAATCCAATTCCAATAAGTTTTCACCATCGTCGCCCACGCCCAACTCTTTCGCGCTGCACATCATACCAAAAGATTCTATGTTTGCAACTGTTTTTTTGACAATAGGTTTTTTTGTACAAACAAGTTTTGTTCCAACTGGTGCCAATACGCCAATCATTCCAGGGCGAACATTTGGTGCGCCGCATACGATTTGTAATTGGTGATTGGTTCCATCATCAACGGTCAGAATATGCAGATTTTCACGGCTTGGGTGGTCTTTTACATCAATAATTTTTGCCGTAACAGGTTTGGGTGCGTTGTCTGATTTTGGTGCATATTTATCAGTTAATTTTGCGACCGTTTCGTCATCGATTCGTGTAAATAGATTTTCCGGAACAGTAAATTTTACCCCGTTTGCAATGCGTTGTTCGTATCGAATCGGCCAAGACAAGTCTAAATCTGCATTAAATATTTGGCGCATTTTTTCTGCGGCATTTGGTATAAACGGTGCCGACACGCGTGCATATAAATCAATTAATTGCATACATTGATTTAATACTGCGCCCCCTGCCCCCAGATTGCCATTTTTTACCAGTGTCCATGGTTCTTGCAGTGTCATATATTCATTACCAATCGCGTACAGCCCACGCAGTGCAAAGACAGCTGCACGAAATTCGCACGCGTCCAGCGCATCTGTTAATTCGCGCAATTTTTCGTTTATTTGTTTTTCCAGTTCTGCATCATGCGTACTGGCCGCCGGTACAGTGTCGCCAAAGTGTTTGGCGGTTAATTTACAAACGCGGGACACAAAATTCCCCAGCATCCCATTCAGGTCCTTATTGACAATATCTGCAAAGCGCGAAAAAGTAAAATCAGTATCATCTGTTTCCGGCGCAGATGCCGCCAGTGCATACCGCCATGCATCGGCCGGTGCAATTGAAATAGCGTCTTCTAAAAACACCCCACGATGTTGCGATTTTGAAAATTTGCCACCTTCAAAGTTCAAAAAGTTCATAGATTTCAGCATATCAACAGTTTTCCATCCATCATTTATCGCCAGTTGTTGTTCTGGAAAGAATACAGCATGGAATTTAACATTATCTTTGCCCATAAATTGCGCATAATATGTATCGTCGTTTTTCCACCATGATGCCCAATCATCAGTTGCGGCCTGGGATATAGAAACATACCCCCATGGTGCATCAAACCAGACATAGAAAACTTTGTTTTCATATCCAGGCTTGTTTACAGGTATTCCCCATGGTAAATCACGCGTTATTGATGTGTCGCGCAGTTCGTCGTTTGCCCAACCCGCAGCAATTGCCGCCGCTGTACGCGACCATTTTGGTGCGTGTGTCCCCAGCCATTTACGCCATACATCTTGGACGCGCGAAGCCAAAAAGAATAAATTTTTTGTTGGGCGTATTTCAATATTTGTACTGCCAGAAATTGTACTGCGTGGATTGATTAATTCAGATGCGTCGTATGTTGCGCTGCATCTGTCGCATTGGTCGCCACTGGCGTTTTCATATCCACATTTTGGACATGTCCCAACCAATTGCCTGTCGGCCAGAAACATATTGTCATCAACGGAAAAAGGCTGCATGGTTTCGCGTTCTTCTATTAATCCCAGTGCATCTAATCTGTTAAATAATTCGTGAATCAGTTTTTCTTGTAATTGCGTGTGCGTGCGACCATACAGGTCAAAAGACAATTCAAAATCATGGACAGCCCGCAGATGCTTTTCATAATATTTATTATTGTATTCTAATACGGGCAATCCTTCTTTTTTTGCACCAACGATGGCGGGTGTGCCATGTTCATCTGCGCCACAGATGTATAATACATCGCGTCCGCGCGCGCGGCAAAAACGCGCATATATATCCGATGGCAGCCAACATCCCACCAAATGCCCCAGGTGTAAATCACCATTTACATACGGCAATGCAGATGTAATTAAATATTTTTGTTTTTTGTTATTGGTTGTCATGGTTTACCCCTGTGTTTCAAATAATATGGGCACCCAACGGGGTGCCCATAAAACCCGTCAGAATTTTAATTTAAGATTATTTATACATTCGCATTTTTCTTTATAACATTATTTTTACTATCATGCCAGAAGCCTTGGCAAAAGATGGTGGGTGGTATTGGACTCGAACCAACGACCTTTACGATGTCAACGTAACGCTCTAACCAACTGAGCTAACCACCCAAAACTGCCTTTGTTCCGGTGATTTGTCCATGAAACCGACAACCTTTACGATGTCAACGCACGCGGCTGACCAACTGAACTAACCACCCAAAACTGCCTTTGTTCCGGTGATTTGTCCATGAAACCGACAACCTTTACGATGTCAACGCACGCGGCTGACCAACTGAACTAACCACCCAAAACTGCCTTTGTTCCGGTGATTTGTCCATGAAATCGACAATATTTACACTGAACTAACCACCAAAACTATTTTAACTTGGCGATTATACCAAACAATTTTCAGATTGCAATATTAAATTATGCTGACTATAATAATTTTTGCGACGGGTGTTCTGTCGCTGGATACTTCTAATCCAATAGCAAGCGTCCGCAGGGACGATAAAAACTCCAACCCAATTCGTGGTTGGAGGGACTTTGAATATATTGAATAAAAGTCGCAATTCTTGCTAATTGTTAGAAGCCTCCAACCACCTGTGTTTTTATCTGGTGGTTTTTGTTTATATTTTATGGGGGTTAACATGGCAAAATCAAAAACCAAAGCAGAACTATTTGACGAATTGCTAAACGCATATTGTACATTGTTTACTTTGCTGGAACGCATAAAGCCAATCGTAATGGCAGAACTGGAATCAAAACAACGCGCATATTCATCCCCAAAATTCAAACATTCAAGATTAAAATAAATTTTGTAAAAAAAACAGCTATACTAAGTTGAACTATTATCAAACGCCCCTGCGCTGCGGGATGCATCCCCATGCACAAAATAAAATCGCCCGTTGGGCGATTATATTTTGTGGTGGATGTTGAGGGACTCAAACCCCCGACCTTCTCGGTGTAAACGAGACGCTCTAATCAACTGAGCTAAACATCCATATCGCTGGCAAATAATAAGGCTTTTTTATCGCGTTGTCTAGCCTTTTTTTATTCTGGCATCGGAACGCCGGCGGTTGCTTCGCCCATTACGCGTTCAATCAATGCGTCTGCCTTGGCCTTGGCATCGTTATAGGCAATTGCAACAATTTGTGCAACGGCATCTGCGCCACGGGTCAGCACATCGTCGCGAATTGTTATATCTGCCAAGTCATACTTGCCGGTCATATCAATAACACATGCGCCACCGTCGGCAATACCTTTGACATGTGTTGCCGCCAATTTATTTTGCGCCGCGGCGACCTTATCTTGCAGTGCGCTGGCCTGGGCCATCAAAGATTCCATATCCATAATTTACACCATTGGTTAATTATAATAACCGCGCCACCCAAAGAACATTGGCAGGCGCGGTTATCGTTGCGATTATTTTTCTATTTCCGCACCTGTTTTCTGGTCAATACCGACCATAGACATACGCGTTTTACCGCGTTTATCAGCACCCAGATAGCGAACAAATACTTTATCGCCTTCTTTTATCTTGGTGTCTTCTATCTTGGCGATGCGTTCACCGGTTATTTCAGAAATATGAACCATTGCTTCAAATCCGTTCAGAATTTTCACAAACAGTCCAAAATCTTTGACCCCAGATACAACACCTGGATAAATCATACCGACTTCGGGTTCTGCAATAATGCCTTTGATGCGTTCCATTGCTGCATCAGCATCGTCTTTGGATACCGCCATAATTTTAACGGTACCATCATCTTCTAGGTCGATTTGAGTGTTCGTTTCACGCGTCAAGGCCTGGATAACCACCCCGCCCTTGCCGATAACATCACGAACCTTGTCCGGATTGATTTTCATAGTATACATTTGTGGCGCAAATTCAGACACATGGTCGCGTGGTGCCTTGATAGCCTTTTCAATTTTGCCCAAAATGTGCATACGACCGTCTTTGGCCTGGGCCAATGCGCGTTCCATGATTTCAAAAGTAATAGATGTAATTTTAATATCCATCTGTAATGCCGTAATACCACGGTCAGTACCTGTTACCTTGAAATCCATGTCGCCCAAGTGGTCTTCGTCGCCCAAAATATCGGTCAAGATAGCGTAATCATCACCTTCTTTGATTAAGCCCATTGCAATACCGGCAACTGGACGGGTCAGTGGTACACCGCCATCCATCATTGCCAATGTGGCACCACATGTTGTCGCCATTGATGACGAACCATTTGATTCCAAAATATCTGACACAACGCGAATAACATAGTCAAATTTTTCGCGCGATGGCACCATTGGGTGCAACGCACGCCATGCCAGGTTTCCATGACCGATTTCGCGACGACCAGGTGATTTCAAGCCCTTGCATTCGCCGACAGAATAACCCGGGAAATTATAGTTTAATATAAAGTCGCGTTCTTCGGCACCATCTAACCCCTCCATCGGCAGTGCATCTTTGCCACCGCCCAAGGTTAATGATACCAACGCCTGGGTTTCACCGCGTGTAAACAGCGCAGAACCATGTGCGCGCGGCAACACACCCAATTCAATTTCAATCGGACGAACGGTTTTATTATCGCGCCCATCGATACGCGGCTTGCCCGCCAAGATATTACTGCGCATAATGCGTGCAGTGATATTTTCAATTATTTCATCTGCCCACGATTCCAGTGTCGATGTCGCCGTTGTGGTTTCTGGGAACATTTCTGGAATACGCGCCTTGGCCGCAGTATGAATTTGTGCCAATGTATCCAGACGCACCAATTTTTCTTTTATTTGCAGTGCATTTTCAATATCGCCCGCAAAAGATTCAAAATCTGTCTGCATTGCGATATATTCATCTGAATGTTCGGGCACAGCCCAATGTTCTTTGCCGGCTTTATCTGCCAATTCATTGATTGCACGAATAACATCTTGTTGTGCGTCAAATCCAAATTTAACCGCACCCAATGTTGTTGCTTCGTCTAATTCGCCGATTTCAGATTCAACCATTAAAACGCCATCTTTGGTCGCAGCAACAACCAAATCCATTTCAGAATCTTCGGTTTCAGACTTGGACGGATTCAAGATGTATTTACCATCTGAATACCCGACGCGTGCCGCACCAATCGGACCTGCAAACGGCACACCAGATAACGCCAACGCCGCAGACGCAGCAATCATTGCCAAAATATCTGGCTGATTTTGTCTGTCGTATGAAAACACCTGGGCAACAATTTGCACTTTGTTTTTGAAAGTTTCTGGAAACAGCGGCCGAATTGGACGGTCAATCAAACGCGCAATCAGTGTTTCTGTGGTTGATGGTTTGCCTTCGCGTCTGTCGCGTGAACCAGGAATGCGACCAGCAGATGCAAATTTTTCTTGGTAATCAACGGTTAACGGAAAGAAATCTTGCCCTTCGACCGCTGTTTTTTCTGCACATACGGTTGCCAAGACCATTGTCCCGCCCATTGTTGCCAAAACAGAACCATTTGCCTGCTTTGCCATGCGGCCGGTTTCCAGGCGCAATGTTGTATTGCCGTATGGAATTTCAACCGCAATAGGATTATTTAATTGTTTTTTTTCATCTTTGTTAAATAAACCGAATAACATATTTTTCTCCATCTAATATTGTTATAACTTTAATTAAGCGCGAAGAAAAATCATTCGTTTTTGCATTCCGAATAAAATGCAAGAATGAACAATTTATCCCCCGCGCAGTGCCGATTATAAACCATATTTACGCCATTGCAAATAATTTAATTGATATGTATCTTTGTGCAAGATATAATGTACTTGTAAAAAATATAGAGTGGGAATATTTCAAATGAAAAAATACTTATTTAGTGTATTCGTATTTGCGTTGTCTGTTTGCAATGTCTATGCTTTGGGCAGTTTGCAATGCACATATACTGAGCAAAATTTTTGCAATTCAACAACCAGGGGTAAATATTGCTGTCCAAATGGGGCATATCAGACATCTTATTCTTGTCCATCAGGCTGGAGTTTATCTGGGACATATTGCAGTCGCGCAGATAGAACGCTTAGCGACAGCACCGGCACCTATGTGCAGAGTTATAGCGGGTGCAACGCAACATCAAAACGCACAGAATGTTGTACAATACACGCATCTTTACCGTCCGGCATATCAGGCGGTGATTGCGCTTACTGTATGGGAATGTAATATAATAAAAAACCGGGAAAATCCCGGTTTTTTATTTACGCAGACCCAATTTTTTAATCAAATCTTCGTATTCTGTGGTACTGTTTTTCTTGATGTACGCCAACAATTTTTTACGGCGATTAACCATCTTGGTCAGACCATGTCTGGAATGTAAATCTTTGTGATTATTCTTCATGTGCACGGTCAGATTGCGTATCCGTTCAGTTAAAACAGCAACCTGGGATGCCGCAGAACCACCATTATCTGTATCTGTTGTTTTGAATTGCTGTATCAATTCGCGTTTTTTTTCTTTTGTAACGGACATTTATTTTTCCTTTGTTTTATTTTATTGTTCGTTTTGGACGCAATACATTATCGCAAATTATTCCAATACCAATAAACTTACTATCAGAATAAACGCGTTGTAATCCATTTGCCCCATTTGTCGCGACAAACCCGCCGTTTTTGTATAATTTTGCCGATTTATCGTCCAGATTCAAAACCGGAATGTCCCCCAGTCCAAAATCTGTTGGTTCCAGATATTTACTGAAATCCGCACCATTATTAACCAGATTTTCTAAAAAATCAAGTTTTACAGCGTTTTTTACATCATATCCGATTGTTTCTGTGCGGCGTATCATGCTAACCGTTGCAACAGTGCCGCATGCAGCGGCAATATCACGCGCCAATGCGCGTATATATGTCCCGCGTCCACATCGTACACAAAATGTCCATAAATTATCATTACACGATATTAACTTTAACGCATCAATGTGCACGCGCCGCGCCGGCATTTGCGCCGCCATGCCCCGCCGCGCCAGTTCGTATGCACGACGACCATCAATATGCACCGCGCTGTACATCGGTGGCGTTTGTTCTGTATCGCCAATAAATTGCCCCAGCGCATTAATAACCGCATCTGTTGTTGGTATAATATCTGTACGCACAGTTTGCGCGCCGGTTATATCTAATGTATCTGTTTCTGTGCCAAATTGAACAGAAAATAAATATTCTTTGATTGACGGGCGTGCGTCTTCAACAAACGGTATCATTCGTGTTGCTGCACCAATTGCGATGGGCAATACCCCCGATGCCATGGGGTCCAGTGTGCCAACATGACCAAATGTTCGCGCCCCAAACATGCGTGCCACGCGCGTGCCGGCCGCACGACTGGTTATGCCAGATGGCTTGTCCAAGATAATCCACCCGTCTGCCACGATTAACGCCCCCGTATAATATATCTTTGTCGGGCAACGCGTGTCATAAATCGCGCCAGTTCAGAACGACTAAATTCACATTTTGGCCACAATTGGCGCATATTTGTTAAATCAATTACCGCATCTGCCATACCATGATGGAAAGGAATCTCGCGCCATTCACGCGGTGAATTTGCCAACCCAAATGCACCAATCTTGGTCATTGGGGCATCAACAAATAAACGCTTGCCATCCATGCGCATAGCACGCCCTATGATAAAACGCGGTCCCCACAAAATATCCGACCGACATAAATAATCATCCAAATTAAAACGCAGCCGCGTACCCAGACGAAATTCTGGTAAAACTTCGGACATTTCACCAGATGGCGATGGCTGCATATAATTCCAAGATTCTAAAAATGTTTTTAATGTGTGCGGCGTACGAAAAACCCGAAAACTGTCCACCAATGTCCCGTTTAACTTTGTTTCAAATATAATCAGCGGTTTTACATACATTGGTGCCACCCTGTGTTTTTATAACCTGGTTATTTGATAGCGTTCCCGCGCTGCGCGCCCCAGAAAAGTCTGCAATTTTGTGCGATTACCACAGCATATTGGCCATAACTGAGACATATTTTGTAAATCCAATACTGCATCTGCATAATCCAGCGGCAAAGACACCTGAGAATACTGCTTTACAAAGAAATTTGGATAACGCGTTTGCGATATATTCGGTATTGTTATTGACATTTTGCCGTTATCGACGGCAAAATCAGAACCGTCTGTTAATATAAAACGCGGTCCCCATCGCAGTGCATTATGTGAATAGCCGTCTAAATTAAAAGACATCTTTGTTCCCAACTGAAACGACGGGATACAAAACCCCAGATGTTCACATCCGCGAACAAAATCAAATTCTTGCAAGAATTTTTTTAGTGCATCAATATTGCCAAATTCATAAAATCCAACTGACGAAATCGGATATCTTACCACAAATGCTGGTTCCAGTATTTTTCTTATTCCTGACATAACATTTACCCAAACAGTTTTAATTGTTCCTTTACCCCTGGTTGTGCCACACACCCATGCGTCTGGCGCGTTGCATCAGATTCCGCCCGTAAACATGGCGCATCACATATATGATGCTGTGCATCGCGTGATTCCAGCGCGTCCAGCACACATTCTGCCCGGGCAACCACAGATTCTGGCATACCCGCCATTTTTGCAACCTGGATACCATACGACCGATTTGCAACGCCTGCAACAATTTTGTGCATAAATATAATCTGGTTATCATGTTCACGCACATCAATTGTTAAACACGATACATTGCCCAACAGCCCATTATCATCACCCACCAGTGATGTTAATTCATGATAATGCGTCGCGAACAATGTTCTGGCATGCAAATCGTTCATATATTCTAATACTGCTTGGGCAATTGCCATACCGTCGTATGTTGCGGTACCCCGCCCTATTTCATCAAATATTATAAATGAATTTTTCGTCGCACGACGCAGTATGTTGGCTGTTTCACACATTTCAACCATAAATGTAGACTGACCGGCGGCTAAATTATCAGACGCGCCAACACGACTGAATAATTGGTCGCAAATTCCAATTGTCGCACGCGTTGCCGGAACAAAAGACCCCATCTGAGTCATTACAACTAATAATGCATTCTGACGCAAATATGTTGATTTACCCGCCATATTTGGACCAGTTAATAGTGCAACAGACTTTGCATTCAAATTGCAATCATTTTTAACAAAATTATCGCCACGACTGCGCAAAACATATTCTATGACCGGATGCCGCCCACCAACGACATCAAATGCCACATCGTCGGTAATTTCTGGGCGAACCCATGAATACTTGTCTGCCGCAACGGCTAATGAATACCATGTATCTAAATCCGCTAATAAATCAGCCGCCGCCAATAAATCATCTGATATCGCCCGTATTTTTTCAATCAAGCGGTTTATAATATCCGCCTCTATCGCGGCAGATTTTTCTGCTGCACTGCGCACATCATTATCTAAATCAATTAATCGCGCAGTTGTAAAACGCATATTACCCGCCATAGTCTGACGATGGATAAATCCAGATTCTGGTGCCATTAACGCATCAGCACGATTGGACGGAACCTCTATAAAATACCCCAGCATATTGTTGTATTTTATTTTCAAATTATGCACACCAGTTGCGGCGGCATATTCTGCCTGCATTCCTGCAATCGTTTCCCGCGCACCATGCGACAATGACCGCATGTTATCCAGCGATATATCAAAACCATCACGAATAACACCGCCATCACGGAAAAATGTCGGTAATTCATCGCACAACGCACGATTTAATTCCAGCGCCAATTCATCATTTGTGCGAATCGCAGAAAATCGCGCAGAAAAATCAGAATCTAATCGTGCGCCCAGCATTACTGCATTTGGTAATTCCGTTAAAAAATTCGCAATATGACGCATATCACGCGGTGTACCCCGCCCCGCCATTAATCGCGCCAGACTGCGCCCAACATCTGGCACATTATCCAACGCCGATGCCACCATGCCCATAACATCTGGGTTTAATAATAAATGCCCAATATGTTCTTGACGACGGTGAATTTCATTAACATCTGCGGACAGCGTTCGTAAATAAGACCGCAATTTTCGTGCACCCGCAGCTGTCTTGGTATTGTCCAGCACATCAATTAAACATGCGCCACCATCATTAATTGGTGCATCTATTTCTAAACTTTTCCATGTTGCAGAATCAATCAATAATTGTCGCCCAGATTTATATTCATACGGCGCACGAAATGTTATCGCCGCACCGCGCTGGGTATTAAATAAATAGCCCGCCAACAGCGAAATTGCACCATCACAATTTGTTGTCGCATTGTCTGATGATACCGCGCCACCGAATACACGCGATACAATCTGGTCAATATCTGCCCGATGATACAGTTTTTCATACACAGGTGTCGTTTTGAACATATTGCGTATGCGTAAAAAAGTCGCATCTTCGGCCACAGATTCTGGGTAAATAACTTCGGCTGGGTTTATGCGAACCAAATCATCAATAACATCAGATGTTTTGCCAATAAAAAATTCGCCGGTGGAAATATCGCACCCCGCAATATCAAACAACCCGTCAGATACAGCCACAACAGCAATTAAAAAATTAGAACTTTTGGGTGCCAACAAGTTTTCATCGGTCAATGTCCCAGGCGTTAATACACGCACAACGCGTCGTTCTATGAACTTATGACCACGGGCTTTGGCTTCGGCTGGGGTTTCCATTTGTTCAACCAATGCGACACAAAAACCTGCGCGAACCAAACGACCGAAATAATTATCTGCCGCATGCCACGGAATCCCACACATTGGTATGTTTTCCCCATCGCCATCTGTGCCGCGCTGGGTCAGCACCAGACCCAAACTGCTGCTGATAACCTTGGCATCATCAAAAAAAGCCTCGTAAAAATCACCCAAACGAAACATCAGCAGCGCATCTGGATTTTCAGCTTTCATATCCATATATTGCTGCATAACTGGGGTTAATTTGCTTTTATCTGCCACGATTTAATCCATTTATGCTTGTTCTGGACCAACTTTCAAAGTTTCTATTTTTAATTCTGCTTCTTTTAACAACTGTTCACAATATGCTTTTAATTTAATTCCTTGTTCGTATGCAGCCACAGAATCCGCCAACGGTAATTCACCAGATTCCATCTTTTTTACTAAATCAGCCAGTTGTTTATAAGCGTCTTCAAACGATAATTTTTTTTCGTCCATAATCGTCCCCTGCGTTTTTACACAAAAAACATACAAAAAGAATCCTAAAAAGGCAAATAAAATAAACTGAAAATATACTTATATTGCAACACTAAATAAAAAGTATCAAAAAAGCCGGTAAATGCCGGCTTTTTTTATTATGATTTATCTGGTTAATTTATCTACCAAATCTTGCATTTGTGTTCGGGTCGCAAATGATAAAATAATTTGCCCTGCCCCACCGCGTTTTTCACGCAGCGTAACAGACACCCCCAACGCAGATGACAGGCGCGATTCAATATCACGCACGGTTGCATCGTCTATTGTTTTTGACGAATACGCACGACCAGATGCGCGCCGCGTGGCAACTTTCACCATTTTTTCTGTATCTGCCACAGACATTTTTTTATTTATAATCCGATGCGCCAATTCTGTTGGATTTTCTGCGACCGCAATTGTGCGCGCATGCGATGCAGATAATTCGCCATCTGCAACCATTTTTTTTACATCAGCCGGTAAACTATCCAAACGCATAATATTTCTGATATAACTGTCTGACTTGCCAATTAATCGCGCAACATCAGCCAGCTCATACCCGCACTTGTCCATTATATTTTTATACGCGGCGGCTTCTTCTATTGGGTTCAAATTTTCACGCTGGACATTTTCAATCAGCGCGATTTCCATCGCGTTTTCTGGGGTAATACTTTTTACCAATGCCGGAATTTCTGTCAACCCCGCCATTTTACTGGCACGATAGCGGCGTTCGCCTGCGACAATTTCATACATATATGGCCGCCCATCAACCGCACGCAATAAAATCGGTTGTAAAACCCCTTTTTCTTTGATTGATGCCGCCAATTCTGCCAATTCTGCATCTGAAAATGTTTTGCGCGGCTGGTCTGGATTTGCCCCAATTTGAATCAGTGGAATTTGCTTTACAACAACACGCCCACCGGCCGCCAGCACCGATATATCTGGTATATTTTCCATTTCTTGTTGCAAATCTGCCAGACCGCGTCCCAGTCCAAATTTTGATGCCATATCTTATTCCTCTTTTTCTAAGCGTTGAACAACCTCGGTCGCGACACGCAAGTATGCCTGTGCACCGGGTGAATTAAATGCATAAAACAATGCTGGTTGACCATGACTGGGTGCCTCAGACACACGGACATTACGCGGAATAACTGTTTTGAAAACAATATCACCAAATGTCTTGCGAACTTGGTCTTCGACAGCACTGGTTTGACCGTATCGTTTATCATACATGGTCAACAATATTCCCAAAATCCCCAGTTCCGGGTTCCATTTATTACGAATACCATTAATATTGTTAATCAAATGCGTAATTCCTTCCAGTGCATAAAATTCCGGCTGTAATGGTATAATAACACTGTTTGCTGCGGCCAATGCATTCATTGTTAATGCACCCATTGCCGGCGGACAATCAATTAATATATAATCATAATGGTTCTGTAATGGACGCAACGCGTCACGCAGACTGTATATTCCCCCTTCGTCATCCAACAAATAATTTTCCACTGCTGCCAATTTCGGTGATGCCGGCATAATATGCAACCCCGGCACCGCGGTAGACAACACATTATCAGATGCTGGTGCAGAACCTGTAATAACCCCATAAACACTTTGTGGGTGCGCACTGCGGACAAACCCCAGACCTGTACCGGCATTTCCCTGGGAATCCAGGTCAATTAACAATACGCGTTTTTTTATTCCCGCCAACGAAGCCCCCAGGTTTACAGCCGTTGTGGTTTTGCCCACCCCGCCCTTTTGATTTGCAAATGCAATAATATACGCCATAGATATAAATTCCCCTTTTGTTAACAAATTCAGAATACAATATCGTCAACGATTCGGTCAAGACAATATATTTTCATACACAAAAATCAACTGTTTTCAATATATTATAACATATTTCATATGAAATAAAACTCACACAAGAAACAAGTTTTATCCTAAATATAAAAAGTAAGTAAAATCAAAATATTATAGTTTATTTCATGTGAAATTACCGGCAATTTTTGATAATAACAATGTATCCGTCGCCGGTTTTAGATGGTATCAATTCATAATCAAACTTGTAATATTGTTTTGCGACATCAATTTCTGCCGGTATTTGCCGGCCTTTTAGCAAGAAAATTGGCCGCTTTGTTTTTGCAACATAATCCAAGATTTTAACCAATGGCGCAAATGCGCGTGCAGTAAAAACTATATTTTTATTTTCGTGGGGCAGGGTGGCGACAAAGTTTTCCACACGACCGTGATATATTGTCAAATTATCTAACCCCAGTTTTTCTTTGACATCAGATAAAAATAAAACCTTTTTATTAATTGATTCAATACATGTAACACGCCACCCCATTATTGCCAATACAACCCCAGGAAAGCCAGCGCCACTGCCCAAATCAACGATGTGCGCATTTTTTGGCAAAACATCTGCCAGTTGCGCAGAATCGGCAAAGTGGCGCGTTTTTATATCATCCAGTGTACTGGGGGCAACCAGATTCATGCGTTTCGACCATTGTCGCAATAATGATTCGTATCGGTCAAATTTTTCTTTATTATTCATAAAGTTTATTGTAGCATAACTTTCACATGAGAAAAACAGAAACTTTATTTATTGGTGCTGTGTTATTGGCTGCTGTCGCTGTGGCAGGTGGCGCAATATGGTATTATGTATCGGGTCATAATAACAATGCGCATCACGAATATCCGACAACACAATATGGCGCATTCTTGGCGGCGCAACATGCAATATATGTAAACGATTTTGCAAATGCTGCAAAATTTGCCGGTCAATTAAATGAAATAGAATATGCCACAGTTCAATCGACAAAATTCTTGGCTGATTTTTTAAGCGGATATATGCCAGATGGTGTAGAAATATTGGCTGATGAAAAGACCACTGCATCACGATTAATTTATGATGCCCATTTAGTGCAACAGGGTGATTGGGCGAAATTATACGAACGCCACAAGAAAGACGAATCTGCGTTGGCAGCACCGCTGCGTGTGTGGTCATCTGTTGCAACAGACCGAACAAAATCGGCATTAAAGTTTATAAAATTATTACCCACAAACGAATCTTGGCAACATTTTATCAGCGGTCAAATTTATGCACAAAATGGCGATATTAAACATGCCGCAGACGAATTTGCAAGTGTCAGCACAGATTTTATGAATATGAACGATTATATGTATGTAATGTCGTTCTATGAACATAATAATATGGACGATGCAGCGCGTACACTGCATGATGAATTTACATCACGCCCAGGCGGTTTATTTATGCTGGATTATGATGATGTTCCCGAATGGTCTATGTTTGACGGCTATGCAAACCAACTGGCGTTCAGTTTGGTTCAAACTGTGTCGCATACCCAGATAATGATGTATTCGGATTTAGCAATGCTGTTATTGCGTTTCGCGCAATTAACAGGCCCAGATTTTGGCCAGCACAGTGATGCAGTTAATTACTATCTGGGGCAATTTTTTTATAATAATGTTGGTGATTATGAAACATATTTTAATAAGATATCACCAACCAGCCCGTTTTATTTATTCGCTGTCTTGCGTACCGCTGATAAAAAGGGTGATATAGACGCACTGGAACGCGCAACGCGTGAAAATCCGCTGTTTGTGCCGGCGGTTAGTAAACTGGTTGCACATAATGTTCAAAACGGAAATCGGCGTGCGGCACTGCGTGTAATAGATGCGGCACTGGCAGATGAAAATCTGAATGAAATAGGGCGTGCATTTTTTACCAAAAGCAGGGCACAAATATATTATACTTTCGGCGATTTAGACGCAGCACAATCTGATTTGTATGATGCGTCGGCGGTTTTGCCACTGGATGCAGAGATACTAGCATTACAGGCAAAAATTTGGGCGGCCCAGGGGCGCGAAATAGAAAACGCGTATGATTACGCAATGATGTTGGTAAAGCAAGACCCAACAAATATCATGGCGTGGGATACACTGGGCAGTGTTGTTGTTGTTCGCGAAGGACCGGTTGCGGCACTGGAAATACTGGAACGGGTTGGGGAAATTGCTGCGTCTTGTTCGTCGCTGTTTGAACACCTGGGCGATTTATATGTCGCACTGGATGATGAAAAACTGGCACGCGATGCGTATATGCGCGCCATTGAATTATCTGATGATGGATTGGTTGTTGTGCCAAATCTGGAAAAGAAATTAAGGAAATTGAAATGAATGTCGGTGTAATTGGTGCCGGCGCGTGGGGGACAGCATTAGCAATTTGTGCTGCACGCGGCGGGTCAGATGTTATTTTATGGTCATACGATGGTGAATATAAGCAATTTGATGGCATAGAATTACCAGAAAATATACAAATATCGCGCGACATGGCGAAATTAAGTGCGTGTGATGCGTGGCTAATTGTAACCCCAGGGGCATTCTTTCGCGAAACAATACGCAGTGCATGTCAGTACTATAAAAATCAGCCGATTATTATTTGTACCAAGGGTGCAGAACTGGCAACAGGTGATTTTATGTCAGAAATAATCCGCACTGAAATGCCAGGTGCGACAAATTTTGGTGTGTTATCTGGTCCTCAGTTCGCGGCCGAGGTTGCACACAACATCCCCACAGGCAGCACACTGGCCGGTCCACAATCTGTTGTTGAAATTGGAACCCAGATATTAAGTATGCTGTATATAAACCCCAGCAGTGATGTTATTGGTGCAGAAATATGTGGTGTTGGGAAAAATGCAGTTGCGTTAATATGTGGTTATAATTCTGTGGCAGCGGCGGGTGAAAATGAACGCGCAATGATATTTACACGCGCATGGAACGAAGTTGTTGAAATCGGTATGGCATCTGGCGCGCAAATGCGTACTTTCTTGGATTTATGCGGAATAGGGGACTTGTTTTTATCTGCGACATCTGAAACCAGTCGTAATTTCGCAGGTGGCATGGCAATCGCGCATGGAAATGCCCCGGTTGGTACAGTCGAAGGTATATTTGCGTTATCTGGATTAATTCAACGCGCAAAAAATTTGAATATAGAAACACCTGTATTAATTGAAATGCAACAAAAGATGAGATTAAAATAAATAAAAAAATACCGGCATTTGCCGGTGTTTTTTTAATACATAGTTTGCAATATGTGTTTGTTTTTATCCAAACTGGACAACATTTGACCAGAACCACACGCAACGCATGCCAACGGATTATCAACCAAAAATACCGGCAATCCAGTGGCGGCGCGTATTGCAGCATCCAGCCCGCGCAACAAAGACCCACCACCAGTCATTGCAATTCCTAAATCAGCAATATCGGCCGACAATTCAGGCGGCGTTAATTCCAGCGCATCGCGTACTGTTTTTACAATTTTTGACACAGTTTGTTCCAGCGCAGATGAAATTTGCGATTCTGTAACAATAACTTCGCGTGGGGTACCGGTTAACAAGTCGCGCCCTTTGATTTTCATCGATAATTCATTTGACTTGTCTTTTGGTGAAATTGCGTTTCCTATGCGCTTTTTGATATCTTCGGCAGTATTTTCGCCAATTAACAGGTTTTTATTCTTGCGGACATATTCAATAATATCTAAATCCATCTGGTCGCCCGCAGTACGAACGGCATTAGAATATACAATCCCGCCCAGCGACATAACCGCAACTTCGGTTGTGCCGCCACCAATATCCAGCACCATAGAACCAACAGGTTTTTCAACCGGCAAACCTGCGCCAATCGCAGCAGCAGTCGATTCTTCTACGATATAAACCTTGCGTGCACCGGCCGCATCAGCTGCTTCTTGGATAGCGCGGCGTTCCACCTGGGTTGCGCATGACGGAACACATATAATAATCAATGGTGCCGCCAAAGGATTTCTGCGATGTACCTTGCGAATAAAATATTTTATCATTTCTTCGGCGACTTCAAAGTCTGCAATAACGCCGTCGCGCAATGGGCGAACTGCTGTAATCGTGCCAGGGGTGCGTCCGAACATTTGTTTAGCCTCGGTCCCCACAGCCAGTATTTCTTTGCGGCCCAACAGGCGGTTTTCCGCCACAGCGACCACAGATGGTTCATTCAGCACAATTCCGCGCCCTTTAACATAAATCAGTGTGTTTGCCGTCCCCAAATCAATGGCCATGTCGGCAGAAAAGAATTTCATCAGCCAGTTGTACATCTTTGCCCCCAATATTGTGATTTTTTTGCACTATAAAGCCACTTGATGAAAAAATCAAGCCGCCATAATACAAAAATGCTTTTTTATTTGCTTATATAAATATTATGATAATATATACCCTATGCGAGACACAATAAAAAAACATATTGATTTTGCAATAACAGACCAAGACCTGAATGCGCGCAGCGTATATTTTTTTGTGCGCGCCAAGCCTGTTAAGCATCCAGATAACCCAAAATACGGTATCGTTGCAACCAAACGAACATTTCGTCATGCCGTGGACAGAAACCGTGCAAAGCGCCTGTTGCGCGATTGGATTAGATTTAACGAATGGCGAATGTGTGATGATATGGACTATATATTTATCGCACGACATCCGATACTGATTGCCAAACGAACAGATGGTCGTGTCGCCATGCGCAAAGCGCTGCACTATATCAAGAAAACACACAATGCCGAACACCAGCAATAAAAATCATATATCTGTATCGCGCCGCGCCGCGATATCTTTGGTGCGAATGTATCAGTCGTGCATATCGCCATTTATCGGCGGACGGGCTGCATGTCGGTTTGTCCCATCGTGCAGCGAATATACCGCATGCGCCATTGAAAAATACGGTGTATTGCGTGGTACGATAATGGGCTTGCGACGAATATTACGCTGTCGACCGGGCGGTGGATTTGGATATGACCCAGTCCCTTGACATACGCAACGATTGTGGTAAAATTTCAGGCACATGAAAAAATTGATGCAAGGTTAATATAATAAAGGATATAAAATGTCATTTCGTGCAACCGTAGAATCCATGTCAAAAATTATGGATGAAATGGGAATTACAGAATTAGACTTGGAACGCCAGTTTTTGTTCGGTGTTTATCGCAAGCATATTCATTTGTCCAAACAACAGACCGCCGCGGTCGCTATGCCGAACTTTCCGGTATCATCTGAATCCAAAAATACAAACAGCGAACCTGCGGGGGGCGATGATAAAATTAGTGGATACGCACTGAAATCACCAATGGTTGGGGTCGCATATCTGGCACCAGAACCTGGCGCTAAGCCGTTTACATCGGTTGGGGCACATATCAAGGCCGGCGATACCGTCGCATTGATAGAAGCCATGAAAACATTTAATCCGATTAAATCTGATAAAGACGGCGTTGTCAAAGAAATTCTGGTTTCCGATGGCCAAGCAGTAGAATTTGATCAACCAATAATTGTTATTGAATAAAAATGTCTCAGATAAAAAAAGTTTTAATTGCTAATCGCGGTGAAATTGCATTGCGTATTATTCGCGCGTGCCGCGATATGGGCATACGCACGGTCGCAGTTTATTCAACTGCGGATAAAAATGCGATGCATGTTCAACTGGCTGACGAATCTGTATGTATTGGACCGGCACCATCCAAAGATTCTTATTTGAACGAATCTGCGATTTTAACAGCTGCGCTGTTAACAAATGCCGACGCAATTCACCCAGGGTATGGTTTTTTATCCGAACGCGCTGACTTTGCGCAAAAGGTTGAACAGCATGGTTTAATCTGGATTGGACCGTCTGCGGCAATGATTGAAAAAATGGGCGACAAGGTTAACGCCAAACAAACTGCAATAAAATGCGGATTGCCCGTGGTACCCGGTTCTGATGGCGCTGTTGAAACATTAGATGACGCATACGCGTGGGCGGAAAACATCGGATACCCTGTAATGTTAAAGGCTGCCGCAGGTGGCGGTGGACGCGGTATCCGTCCGGTAATGAGTGCAGATGATATGGCCGAAGCGTTCCAGATGACAAAAAATGAGGCAAAATCTGGTTTCGGCGATGACACACTGTATATGGAAAAACTGTTATTACATCCGCGTCATATCGAATTTCAGGTCTTGGGCGATTCGCATGGCAATGTCGTAATTTTTGGCGAACGCGATTGTTCGTTGCAACGCAAAAATCAAAAGGTTATGGAAGAATGCCCCGCCGCCATCCTGACGCAAAAGCAACGCGATGATATGATAGAGGTATGCAAAAACGCTGCCAAGAAAATGGGTTATGTAAATGCTGGAACATTTGAATTTATGTTTGAAGACGGTAAATTCTATTTCTTGGAAATGAATACACGGTTACAGGTTGAACACCCAGTTACAGAAATGGTTTATGGCGTGGACTTGGTGCGTGAACAAATCCGAATCGCTGCGGGGGAAAAGTTGGGGTATACCCAATCAAATGTTGTTCCACATGGACATGCGATTGAATTTCGTATCAATGCCGAAGACCCAGAAAACTTTACCCCCAATCCGGGAAAAATTACTTTATATGCACCATCTGGGGGACTGGGGGTGCGCGTAGACAGTGCAGTTTACACTGGGTACACAATCCCGCCGACATATGATTCTATGATTGCAAAGTTAATTGTTCATGCACAATCACGACCGGCATGTATCATGCGTGCAGACCGTGCATTGGACGAGTTTGTCATAGAAGGTGTTAAAACCACTATACCGTTGCAGCAAAAACTGTTGCGGAATCGTGATGTAAAAACATTGAACTTTGACAATCATTGGCTGGAATCTTTTTTAACCAGCGAAAATAACAAAAAAGCCGGAACAAAACAGAAAAAAAGTTCTGGTCAATCAAAAACAAAAAAATAAATTAAAAAATATATAAAAAACACCGGCAAATGCCGGTGTTTTCTTTACAATTAAACAATAATTATTTAACTGTTGTTGTGGCATTACGATTCCATTTCCAAACTTCTTCGCCAGTACCCTGGACCAATGGGCGTTCTTTACCATAAGAAATTGTAGAAATACGGGCCGGGTCAATACCGTCGTTAACCAAAACTTCTTTGGCTGCGTTTGCACGACGCGCACCCAATGCCAAGTTATATTCTGTGGAACCGCGTTCGTCGCAATTACCAGCAATTTGAATCTTGACATCACCATGATTCTTCATATACAGCGACTGACCCAACAGGTTATCGCGTGCTTCATCAGAAATTTCCGAAGAATCAAACGCAAAATATACGCGTTGGTCATTCAAGTCCGCCGGTTCAACAATTGTTGAACCACCGCATGCCGCCAACAAACCGGCAACACCGGCCAACATAGCAAAGTTTTTTATTTTCATGAAAATACTCCCTTGAGTTTCTGTTGCTCGTGTTTTAGTCTATATTAAAATGGTAAAAAAATCAAGGAAATTCAAAAAATGAATAATTCTGAATTGCAAGATTTGCAAATGGCTGGGGTTTTGTGGGAACTGGATGATACGCCAATGGTTTTACGCAATGCTGAAAATATTACCAGTACACCAGATGCCCAGCCCAACGCACCACAATTATCGCGCACCCAGACATCAATTGTACCACCAATTGCGCCAACACACCAAATGTCGCCAGATACCGCCGCGGCAATGGCGGCGCGACCCACAGACATTAATTCACTGCAACGCATGATTGCGGAATTTTGTCATCCTTTGCGTTCTGGGGCAACAAATGTTGTTTTGGCACATATTGCACCAGAACCAAACGGGATGGTTATAATAACAGATGTTCCCGGCGCTGATGACGACGCATCTGGACGAATATTGTCTGGTGCCACGGGTGAATTACTGGATAAAATGCTGAACGCAATTGGTATGTCGCGTGAAAATGTATCACTGGTACCATTAGTGTTTTGGCGTACCCCCGGGGGGCGCACACCAACGCGTGATGAACTGGATTTAGCACGCCCATTTGTTAACAGAATTTTAGAATTTTTGAATCCGCAACTGATTTTAACATTGGGCGCAGTGGCAGCATCTGAAATCGGCAATATTTCTTTGCCACATGGGCACGGGGTTGCAATTACACATACATCTGGGGCGCATTTGATTCCGATTTTTCACCCGAATTATTTGATATTAAAACCTGCGGCAAAGCGCGATGTTTGGAACGCATTGCAATCTGCGCAAAATTTGTTGAAAAACGCAGATGAATAGATAATAATTTCAATATGATATAAAAAATTAAAACAAAAGGAGCATACCATTAAACCGACATTAAATCGTGATAGTCGCCGGGATAACGGCCCACGCGTAAACAATCGTATATTTGCAAAAACAGTCCAGGTAATCAGTAATAATGGCGAAAATCTGGGGGTAATGCCAACACCCCAAGCATTGCAGTTGGCATCTGATACAGGATTGGATTTGGTTGAAATCAGTTCAAATGGCGCAGTGCCAATTACTAAAATCATGGATTTTGGTAAATATAAATATGAGCAAAAAAAACGCGCGGCTGAGGCAAAACGCAACCAAAAAACAGTTGGCATGAAAGAAGTTTGGGTAAAACCTTTCATAGAAGAAAATGACCTGAATATAAAAATGAAAAAGGTCTTTGAATTTTTAGACGAAGGCAACAAGGTTAAAGTCGCTGTTATGACCCGCGGTTCAAAAAAAGTTTTAGCGCGCGGCAAAGATGCAGTGCCAGAATTGTTTGCACATATAATGGAAATTGTTGGTGAACGCGGTACACTGGAATCAAAATCTAAACCCGACGAACGAACAAAATCAATTATTATTTCACCTGTAAAACAATAAAAAAAGACCGGCAAATGCCGGTATTTTTTTAGTGTTTATTTCTGTTTTTTCTAAATTCATCCAATGACACAATGCGACCATTATCTGGTACCGATTCTGTTTTTTCATCCAGCGGTAATTCCATATCATTATCCGCCGATGCGGTCGCGGTCTTGGGCTGGAAAGACAGCATAAAATCAACAGATGGGTCTTTGAATTCAACCAGCGCAGAAAATGGCACGCGAATAAAAAATGGTCGACCATCAAAAGTTAACTGGACACCAAATTCTTTGTCCGATACATGCAAATTATTATACGAATATTGCAATACAATTGTCATTATATCAGGATAGCGTATACGCAAGAAATCCGGCAAAACAACCCCCGGTGCACGCGTTTTGAATGTTATATAAAAGTGTGCCCCGTCGCCCAAGCCGTTAAATTGTGCATGAATCAATGCGTCTTTGACCACAGACTTTAATGCGTTATCTAATAATGTTTGATAATCAATATTACTCATTTGTACATCCCGGAACCAGTATATTATTTATTTCACCGTTCATGCAAGCAACAAATGTTGCATCTGGGACATTTGCAAAAATATTTTCGTCCAGACCGGTTGCCCATACTTGTGCATCAGCCGCACCCAAGTCTGCAAACAATTGCGCCCGCGCATTTTCGTCTAAATGGGCGGCGGCTTCATCCAATAAAATCAACGGACGGTTATTTGTTTTTGTATGTATCAGTCGCGCATGTGCCAATATTAAATCCAGCAAGACAGCCTTTTGCTGACCGGTGCTGGTTAACGGGGCAGGTAAGTTCAGCGCGATATTAAACACACTGAAATCAAACTTATGCGGTCCATCAAGAATCATTTTATCGCCCGCCAATTCACGATTATGTATCAAATATTCCATATAATCGCGTTCCACAGCCCCCGCAGCACCGCCATTAATTAACATCTGTTCAACCATACCAGATACAGATACCGCGCACCGGGTCAAGAAATAATTTAACTGACCTGCATATTGCACGCGGGCCACAGCAACAGAAACAGCTGTTGCCGCAATTTGCACATCCAGCGCGTCCAACCAACGCGAATCGCGTCCACACTTTAATGCAAATGCGCGTTCCCCCAATAACTTTGTCAATCGCGCCACACGCCCAGCATGCGCGGCATCAAAACTGGCAACCATACGGTCAAAAAACGCGCGTCGCCCAGCCGCAGCATCAATAAAAATTCTGTCTTCGCGTGGGGTTAACCACACCATGCGCAAGCGCGCGGCTAAATCGCCAATGGTTGCCACATCGCCATCAATACGCGCCCGCCGATTTGTGTCGCCGGATGCATAAGATACAGATATTTCCGTTTCATCGTTTAATTCTGCAAAAACAGAAAAACCGCCATCACCGCCAAAGCGCGCAATATCAGTCATCGGGGCACCACGCATTCCGCGGTCGCCAGACAGCATTGATACCGCTTCTAGTACAGCGGTTTTACCCGCACCATTTGGACCGGTTATAATTATATTATGCCGATTATTAGTATACAGTCGGCACATTGTATGATTGCGAAAATTCGTCAAAGTCAGTGTTTTTATCATAGCCCGATAATACACCGCAAAAATGCAAAATACAAGAAAACATCAGGCGCGCAAACATTTTGCGCTGGCAAAATCCTGCTCTTATGCGAACCGCGCCGGTTCGATGGCCCCAATTTTCCAAAAATAAAACACCCCTTGCGGGATGTTTAATTTTTGGAGGCCTGGGTCGGAAAGTTCGCATTCCCGTATCGCTGCGCATACGGGAACCGTTGCTAAACGCAACTTGACTCACCATTCGCACGGATTTTTCGGCGCGCAAACATTTTGCGCTGGCAAAATCCTGCTCTTATGCGAACCGTGCCGGTTCGATGGCTCCAATTTTCCAAAAATAAAACACCCCTTGCAGGATGTTTGATTTTTGGAGGCCTGGGTCGGAATCGAACCGGCATACAAGGATTTGCAGTCCTCTGCATAACCACTCTGCCACCAGGCCAACAACTGTGTGCAATCATACTAAGCAAAAAAAATTTGTAATTCAACAGAAAAATTGTATTATTACATATATTATTACGGGGATAACGAGAGATTTTTATCAATGAAAAAGTTATTAATCGCATTATGCATGTTGCCGGTGCCGGTTTTTGCGGCTGAAAATTGTCGCACAATGACATCTGTGCCAGATGGCGAGTTAACACTGCAACAAGTTATTGAACTGGGGCTGTGTCGCAATCCTGAAACAGCGGCGGCATATCTATCACTGGAATCCGCGCGATTTAATAAAAACGCCGGATATTCACAATACTTGCCATCGGTCAGTGCATCTGCATCTGCCAGCTTGCCATACCGAAACCGTGAATGGGATAATTGGTCGTATGGCGCATCAATATCTGCGTCTTATTTAATATTCGATTTTGGCAAGCGTTTATCTGATGTAAACCAATTAATTGCCACTTGGCGCGCAACAGGCTTTGATTACAGCGAATCGGTACAAAACTATGTATACAGCATAATTGGTGCATATTATGCACTGTTAAATGCCGACGCAGATGTTATAACAGCATCTGCTGTACAACAGGTATCAAAAACCGCCAAAGAAATGGCAGATACTAAATACAAGGCCGGTGTCGTTGCCAAGGCTGATGTGTTAAAGGCTGATGTTACATTGGCCAGCAGTGAACTAGAACTGGAACGCGCAAAAAATAATCGTGAAATTGCCAAGGGTAATTTATTGGCAAAATTGTCTTTCCCGGCTGACCAAGATATAGCAATTGCCGATATGCCGGCTGAATTTGGTTCTGAATCGGAAAATAAAAATATAGATGAATTAATTGAAATCGCGCGACAAAAACGACCAGATTTATTGCGTGCGTCGGCCAACAAAGATGCAGCATGGCATCGCAGAAACAGCACATTTTTATCTAATTTGCCAACAATATCAGCCAGCGGCAGTTTGTCTTGGAACAACACACCGTCTGATGTGTTCAACGCGGGTCAAGACCAAATCAGTGGCAGTATTGGTATTCGTGCATCTATGCCGATATTTACCGGCTTTTCAAATTATTACAGCAGTCGCGCTGCCCAGGCGAACTATGAACGCGCCCAAGAACAAGAACGACAAACAACAGATAATGCGGTGCTGGATGTTTTTACCGCGTATCAAAATTACAAAACTGCACAAACTGTGTTGACCCAGACCGCAGCACTGTTGGCATCTGCGCGTGAATCTGAAAATGTTACCGCCGGTATGTACAAGGTTGGCAAGGCAACTATGCTGGATTGGCAACAGGCGTTGGCAGACTTGGCAGACGCACATAAACAAAATAATGCGGCAAAATATGACTTGTTTACCAAACGGGCTGCATTGGCGCTGGCAATCGGCGATATCAAAGATGGTTTAATAGAGGAGGGCATTATAAATGAATAAAGAACCCAAAAAGTCTGGCGTATGGGCGTGGATTAAACGCCGCAAATTGTGGATTTTATTATTTATTGTCGTCGCAGGCGCGTTGGCATATTTCATGGGTGGAAATTCTGGCAATCAATCTGCGGGATTTGCAACTGCGACAATTTATCGCGGCGATTTACGCCAAGTGGTAACCGCAACTGGTGAAATTCAACCATTAAATACAATTAATGTCGGTTCCCAGGTCAGTGGTACAATTGCCGCAATTTATGTTGACTATAATTCCAAGGTAAAAAAGGGCGATGTATTGCTGGAAATAGAACCGTCTGTATTACAAGCATCGGTTGATGAAGCCAAAGCATCACTGGTCAGTGCAGAATCACAACGCAACTATGCAAAAAGTGAATACGAACGCAATAAAATATTATACGAAGACGATATTATTGCGCGTGCCGAATTAGAACAATCTTTGACCACATATGAACAGGCAGAACAGTCTGTTAAACGCATGCAATCACAATATGACCGTGCGGTAACCAATTTGGGCTATGCCACAATTACATCACCGGTTGACGGCACTGTTATTTCGCGCCAGGTTGATGTGGGTCAAACTGTTGCGGCATCTTTTCAAACACCAGACTTGTTTGAAATTGCCGAAGATTTATCAAAAATGCAAATTGAAACCGCCGTGTCCGAGGCTGATATCGGCATGATTCAAGAAGGACAAGAAGTAACATTTACTGTTGATGCCTATCCAACACAAACATTTGTTGGTAATGTGCGTCAAGTCCGCTTGTCGCCGACAATTACATCAAATGTTGTGGTATACACCGTGGTAATTGATGTTGATAACAGCGATTTGCGCCTGAAACCAGGAATGACAGCGTTTGTTACCATTTTAATTTCTGAAAAAACAGATGTATGGAAAGTGCAAAATTCTGCATTAATCCTGCGCAGTTTTGATGGTATTGTTGATAACCCAGGCGATGCAACACCGTCAACACATCTGGCAATTCAACGCATTGTTGATGGTAAATCAACAGTGCTGTTAATACCGTATGAAAAAGGATTGGTAACCGCAACCGAAACAGAAATTATATCTGATGAAATCCAAGATGGCGACCGCATAATATTTGGTCGGTATGGGTTATCATCGTCTGGTTCGTCCAGTGTTCGTATGGGACCACCCAGATAATAAAAATAAGCAAAAAAACCGGCAAATGCCGGTTTTTTTACATGAATTTTTTTGTTATGCGTGATATAATTTGTGATAAATAATTGAACAGAGCAAGAGAATGTCTATGAAAACAAAATCGGATAAATCCACCAAATCCGCACCGGTAAATATAATTTCATTAAACAAAATATGTAAAAGTTTTCCGGTTGAAATGGGTGGCGAACAGCAAGTTCTATTTGATATAACCTTTGATGTTAACCAGGGTGAATTTGTATCTATCATGGGGCCATCAGGCAGTGGTAAGTCAACATGTATGAATATTATCGGTGCGCTGGATACCCCAACCAGTGGCACATACAAACTGTATGGCAAAGATGTTACCAATCTGACCACAGACGAATTGGCCGTCGTTCGCAATGAATACATCGGGTTTGTGTTTCAGCAATTTAATTTGTTGGCAAAACGCAGTGTGTTGGATAATGTAATGTTGCCACTGATGTATCGCGGATTACCGATGGATGAACGCATACGCCGCGCGCGCGAAATGTTGCATCGGGTGGGGCTGGAAAATTTTGAATCTTATTTGCCAACACAACTGTCGGGCGGAATGAAGCAACGCGTTGCAATCGCACGCGCATTGGCGGGGAATCCAAAATTAATTTTGGCAGACGAACCAACAGGTGCGCTGGACAGTAAAATGGGTAATGATATTCTGACATTTTTTAAGAAATTAAATCAAGAAATGGGCATTACAATTGTCATGATAACCCATGAATTTGAAATTGCCCAATATTCCCAGCGTCTGATTCATATCTATGACGGGCGCATAACATACGACGGGCGCGTACCGCGTGATGAACGCGTGTTGCAACAACATCAATAATAACATAATAATAAAAATGGATTTGTATAATGACATTTAACGATATATTCAAAGAATCATGGCTGTCTATCAGTGGAAATAAAATCCGTTCTTTCCTGACAGTACTGGGTATTATCATTGGCGTTATGGCGGTGGTTATAATGGTCGCAGTTGGTGAAACAGTGTCAAAACAAATCAGCGACCAATTTTCATCACTGGGGACAGGAACGATTATGATTCGCGCGGGCGCGGCGCAAAGCGCGGGTGTGCGTACTGGCAATCGCCAAACTTTGACTATGCAAGATGGTGAATTTATCGGACAATTACCTGATGTTGCCGCATTCAGCCCAGTACAAAACAGCGCAGCCCAGATTATATACGGTAATCAAAACTGGGCATCATCAATGGTTGGCGTGTACCCAGGATATGAACAGGTACAAAATCTGGAAATGAAATACGGCACATTTTTTAACCAGGCGGCCGTGCGCAATGGTTCAACATACGCAGTTATTGGACCCCAAACAGCCGAAGAATTAAATATGCCAGAAAACCCAGTTGGCGAAGTTATCCGTGTTCAAAATATGCCTTTTACAATCATCGGTGTTACCAAAGAACGCGGTGATTCCGCAATGGGCAGCCAAGATGATATGGTTATTATACCAATTACTACACTAAAAAAGCGTCTGCAAGGCAGTCGATTCCCAAATTCTGTAAGCATGATTACATTAAAACTAAAAGACGGGGCAGATAATGCACTGGCAATTGAACAAATAACAGCATTGTTGCGCGACCGACATAAACTGGCAGATGACGAAGCCGACGATTTTCAAATTATGGATATGAAGCAGGTTATGGAGGCAATGGATACCGTAACAGGATATATGACCATGCTGTTGGTTGCAATTGCAGCTGTATCGTTATTAGTTGGTTCTATTGGTATTATGAATATGATGTTGGTATCGGTTGCAGAACGCACACGCGAAATCGGCATACGCAAAGCAATTGGTGCCCGTGAACGCCATATCATTATTCAATTTTTATCCGAAGCAATTTTAATTTCTTTTATTGGCTCTATGGTTGGATTATTGTTTGGTGTCGGTCTGTCCCAGGGTATTGGACGATTTATAATGGGGTATGAAGTACCATTCAGTGCATGGCCGGTTGTGGTATCGGTCAGTGTCGCGATTGTGGTCGGATTGGCATCTGGGGTTATGCCGGCAATGAAAGCGGCAAAACTGAATCCAATTGACAGTCTGCGATATGAATAAAAAGGCCGGCAAATGCCGGTCTTTTTTTAGCATCATTTTAATCTTGAATTTTGGAAATTTTTTGATGAATATGCGCGCTGTTTTGATTCCAGTTCCGCCATTACGATTGGCTTTATGCGTTCCAGCAAAGTAAACAATGTACAATATGCGTTTAGCAATTCGTCAAATAGTTCTGCTTTGGTTTTTGATTTTGCCATGTTAACCCCCATAAAAATATAAACAAAAACCACCAGAAAAATGCAGGTGGTTGGAGTTTTTCAACAATCGTATAGAATTGCGCGGTTTATTCGATATATTCACCGCACTCCAACCAAAAAGTTGGAGTATTGTATCGTCATACTCTGACGCTATACGCAGGGTTGAAAAGCCCCAGCAAGAGCAATACGCCCTTGCCAATCAAAATCATACCATTAGATTTTATAAAAGTAAAATGTAAATCAATTTATATTCAATTTGCCCGGTAAGATTAAAAAATTTTAGTACCCCATGAAGCCTGGCGCGAAGTGTGGCTGTTTTTTTTGCCCAACGGGCGATTTTATTTTGTGCATGGGGATGCATCCCGCAGCGCAGGGGCGTTTGATAATAGTTCAACTTAGTATAGTTGTTTTTTATTACAAAATTTATTTTAATCTTGAATGTTTGAATTTTGGGGATGAATATGCGCGCCGTTGTGATTCCAGTTCCGCCATTACGATTGGCTTTATGCGTTCCAGCAAAGTAAACAATGTACAATATGCGTTTAGCAATTCGTCAAATAATCCTGCTTTGGTTTTTGATTTTGCCATGTTAACCCCCATAAAAATATAAACAAAAACCACCAGAAAAACACAGGTGGTT
>CALXLO010000004.1 GCA_944389235.1 uncultured Alphaproteobacteria bacterium | reverse complement strand
TTCGGCATCAATGGGGATAAAAATGTGGCGGATTTCTGGGGGTGGGATGTTTAAAAATATGCCGAATCTAAACCACCGTTTAGATTCGGCATGAATTTTTATGTTCTATACTGCGAAAATCTGGGATTTTTTAATAAAAATTTTGCGTAAATTTTACGCTTTATTGCATTTTTATTTTTCGTCGCGGAAATATATTTGTTTTTATTGAAAATTCCCCCCGACGCTGTTGATTCCCCAGGTTCTCACACCCGTATCGCAATATTACTTGCGACATATTTACTTTATATTTTTAGACCGCTTATTGCAACAGAAAAAAACTTGCCCGTTATCTCATATTTAATGATGTAATGTATTGATGCAAAAAATCGCCCGTTTGGGCGATTTTTTAATTCAACGGTGCACCCCAATGTTGCTGGATACTGCGTTCTGCATCCATTGGGCTGACCAAAACCTGGGGTGTCAAGATAACCACCAATACATCACGCGTCGCGGATGTCTCGCGCGAACCAGACAACGCCATAAAGTCTGGGTCACCTAAACCATAACGCGTATCGTTGTTTTCTTGCTTTTCAAAACCGGACACAACCAACATTTGTCCCGATTCCATAATAACTTCTTGCATGAAACTGCGTTCTTCAACCTCTGGCAATTGCAGGGTTACTTCGCCAATTGTTTGGGTTGACATACGCAACAATTCACGCACCGACATTCTGAACAGCAGCAAAATCTTGCCATTTTCCAAAACATTTGGCAACAACTGCATTGAAAATCCTGTTTCTAAATCGTCTTGGTCAACGGTACTGGATTCAACGGTTGTAAAGTTGCGCGATTCAAACCGTTTGATATACCCAGTCGTCCGTGTATTGTTTACCGGCGCAACACGATTATTACGCGTTGTAACACCAACATTTGTTACCAACGATACCTTGCCCTGCTTTGCCAACGCTTGAATTAATGCGTCTGTTCCCGCCAATCCGGACAAGGAGCCATTTTTAATTTGATCTTGGGTATATGCACCGGCAACTTCGGCCCCATTAACCAAGTGCGTTGCCCCGGTTGCCGCCGACACAGTATTTGATAACACCGCGATATTCATCGAACTGGCATCTGTATTCGTCAAATTATTTTTTGGATTAGCAACAATATTTAACCCAGACGCAGAATTAATTGCCGCCGCCAAATTCAACCCAAATGCCGAATCATTTGATACCGACACCTGTAATACCTTGACATCAATCGTTACCAATTGCGACAAGCGCTTGTTCTGGCGTTCAATATATTCACCCACCCGCGCCAATGTTGACGGTGGCGCAGTAACAGTTATTGTACCCAAACTGCGCGACACAGTGAAATTAGCGTTATCAACATTTCCGATGATTGTTTGAATCGCATTTTCTACTTCGTCCCATTCTTTTAATGTAGATTCCAAAGAAACTGTATTTCCATCATCTGTTTCAACCGCTGTTTGATAAGACACATCTGTCCCCAGCGCATATAATGTAAATGTTCTGGTTTCTGTTTCATAAAACACAATTGCAGATTTGTCATAGTACCACAACAAGTCTAAATCTGTGGCAATTTGCGACAACAATCCCGACAATTTACCGGTATATGCAACATTTATTGTTTTGCGTAATTTTTCTGAGTTAATTTGACTGTCTATTTTAACCGGAATACCCGTAATAGATGTAATATTATTTGCCAAGACCTGCAAACTGACCGGTTCATTTAATAAAACTGTTATACCTGTGCTGGTTTCAAATTCAGATGGCAAATTATTGCGATGTTCCAACAAGGTTGATGATGCCCCCAGCCAAACCCCTTCGGACATAGAAACAGTATCACCATTAGCAACCTGGGCACGCGGATTTTTTGCCATTTCAAACGCATCATAGGCATTGATAAAGTCCTGGTCCACAGATGCTGCAACCTGGGCAGATTCTTTGGTTGCGCACCCTGCCAGCATTGCGCACATCATGCCACACATAACAAAAAATTTAATCGGTTTGGTCATATTTGTTTTCTCCTGTGGTACGACAAACGCACCACCCCTTGATAAATATTATTCCTCTGATGTAGAAATTACCAGCACACGATTTCCTTTATAAAACTTAGCGTACGGTATAGGCGTTGCACGGGCAAAATTACGCACCAGCGCAGATGCCACATCTACAAATCGACCTTTGAATACCGCACTGGCCTCTATCGGATATTCACGCGAAGTTGTCCAAACTAAATCCCAGCCTTCTTTATTGCACCAATCTTGCAAAACTTCGCGCAGGGTTTGACCATTTGCAACGACCCACGAACGCACTTGGTCTGTTAACTGTAATGGCGGTTCTGCATCTGCAGAAATATCAACAGCGATTTCTGTTTCAGCGTCATCAACACTGTTCGCAGATTTAATTTCAGATTCACTTAATCCCATCTTGGCGGCAAACGCTTCGTATCCATCACGATATTGTGTACAATCTTTGCGCCCACTGCGCGATACAGTCAGTACAGTTCCGCCGTCATCTTCCAGCATTTCGCGATGCAACAATGGCATTTCAGAACCACTTTTACATTCATCGTCAAACCCGACCGGAATTTGCGTCCCATGCAGCATATTTGCCCCACCAGACCAACCGGCAAAATCGCCATCAGATGCGCCCAAATTAAAGTTGTTTTCAACAACTAAATCAGCACCAATTTTTGAAACAATACGAATATTGTCTTTACCCTTGCCGTCTGTACATGCACCATCTTCGCACGCGATTTGCACATCTGCATCAGAACCCGCAATCGGCCATACAGGCACCACCTGCGTCCCCGATGCTGCTGTTTGAACAACATCCGTTTGGACGACATCCTGGGTTTCTGCCACATCAGCAGATTGGGTGTAAAAAACCTCTGATGTAACTACCTGGGGCAGATTTTCTGCGGCAAAGCAATACCCAGCCGCCGTGGCAAACATTGCAACAATTAAAAACTTGCGGAACATAAAAGCTTCCTTTCCTGAATGTTTTTTCACTATTATTACATTATTATAACAATTTGACCGAATCTGTGCAAGACTAAAACGCACAGATAAATATAACAAATTTATTTGTAAAGATAAAATCGCACGAATCGCCAAAAGATGTTATACTAAAAATCACATAACCTATAACATGTTTCGGGGGATAATTGATGCAAGATATATTTATTTTAATCGGATTGGGACTTGTATTATTAATTGGAATTACTGCATTAGTTTTTGCATATCGGACAAACATACGCATGCGCGATATATCAAAAACACTAACCCATCAATATAACCTGATTGTAAAAATTCAATCACTGCTGAAAAGCAAGTCTGCCACAAACGCTGTCGCAGAACACGCAGAAATGATTTATCAAGACCTGTTGCAAAATTTAATACCAATCATGGCCGCAATTGATGTTATGCCACGCAGTACATCTGAACACCCACTGTGGCGCGCACTGGGCGGCATAATGGACGAATATGCCAAAAATCCATTCGCATTAGAAAAGTTGCGCCGCTGTATAAAACTAGATGCCGAAGTCGCACGCAGTATTGATAACTATATGAACCGTGCAGACGCATTTTTGAATCACTTGACAACAACTGACCCAGACGGAATACTGGCTGCAACATTTACAGACGGTCTGTTGGGGCAATCTTTAACATTCTTTACCCAGGCAAAACAACTGGCCGCGCAAACAAACGAATAAAACATGGCAAAATTGTCTGATGAACTTATTTACGACATATCTGCCCGCAGAAATGAACCAAAATGGTTATTACAATGGCGACTGGGGGCGCTGCACGCGTGGCACAATATGTCCGAACCGCATTGGGCAGATTTTGATTACGCACCAATTAATTACGACGAATTAAATTATTATAACGAACAAAAACCAATTGATAATTCCGACCTGCGCGCGACATACGAAAAAATGGGTCTGCCGGAAAGCGAACAACGCGCACTGCTGGGGATGGCAACAGATACTGTTATTGACAGTCGTTCTGTGCATACATCGTATACGGACGAATTAAACAAACTGGGGATTATATTTTTACCGTTTTCTGACGCGGTGCAACAATATCCTGAATTGGTAAAAAAATACTTGGGCAGTGTTGTTCCCGCAACAGATAATTTCTTTGCGGCACTAAATGCCGCCGTATTTTCAGATGGAACATTTGTCTATATTCCCAAAAACACAAAGTGTCCAATTGATTTAGCCAGTTATTTTCGTATAGAAACCGCAAAAATTGGTCAATTTGAACGAACTTTGATTATTGCTGACAGTGGTGCCGAACTTAGTTATATGGAAGGTTGCAGTGCCCCCCGCCGCCCTAACCATCAACTGCACAGCGGTGTTGTTGAAATTATTGCGCACGATAATGCGATTGTAAAATATTCGACTGTGCAAAATTGGTACGCTGGCGACAACAAAAATTCTGGTGGAATACTAAATTTTGTTACAAAACGCGGACGCTGTGATACAAATGCCCGACTTGATTGGACCCAGATAGAAATTGGTTCTGCAATTACATGGAAATATCCGTCAACTATTTTATCCGGCGATGGCGCACAATCTGATTTTTATTCACTGGCCATCACGCGCGGTACACAACGGGCTGATACCGGAACCAAAATGATTCACATTGGCAATAATACAGTTTCAAATATCGTATCATACGGCGTTGCTGCGGATAAATCACATCAAACTTTTCGCAGCCTGGTCAGTTTTACAGGCCACGGCGGTCGCAACGCATCAAAATGCGACACACGCATTATTGGTAATAACGCAGTGGCGAACACAATACCAACAATAATTCATGCAAACGCTGATAATCTGCAAAGCCACGAAGCCACCACTGGCGCAATAGATGCCGCGCAATTATTATATCTGATGCAGGCAGGCATCTCCGAAGACGAAGCAACCGCTATGATAATCGGCGCAGTGGCGACACCGATTATATCGCGATTACCAATGGAATTTTTGGTTGAATCAAAGCAACTAATTCAAATGGCACTGGCACAAAAATAAAAATACCAAGGTATGCAAATGATATTAGAAATAAAAAAACTATCTGTATCACTGGACGGCAAAAAATTGTTAACAGACATTAATATGAATGTTGCACACGGTGCGCGACATTTGCTGTCTGGACGAAACGGGTCTGGTAAATCAACCCTGGCAACGACAATTGCTGGGAATAATGCATATACAATTGATGGCGGCCAAATAATATTTGATGGTCAAGACATAACAAATCAAAACGCCACAACACGCGCACTGATGGGAATATTTTTAGGTGCACAAAATGTCCCAGAAATACCGGGATTAACTGTATTAAGTTTTCTGAAACATTCCATTGCTGCACATACACATTTTGAAACGGGCAAAGATTTATCTATGGGTGAATTTTTATCAAAACTGGAAGATGCGCGCACAAAACTAGATATTCCAAAAGAATGGCTAAATCGCAGTATCAATGTTGGTTTTTCTGGTGGTGAACGCAAGCGTTTAATGTTGCTGCGACTGGTTATGACAAATCCAAAATTGGCGATTCTGGACGAACCAGATTCTGGTGCAGATGCCACAGTACAACAACAAATTGCAAATGTTATACACGAAATGACCAATACAACATTTATTTTTATCAGTCATCAACAGAATTTTACAGACCTGGTCGCACCAACAGATATAACAACTTTATCAAATGGCAAAGTTATGATAAAATAAAGCACAAACAGCAAAGGACAAAACATGGCAAATAAAAAATCACTATCTATGTTATCTTTGGTTTTATGGCATCCGCTGAAATTTGCGTTAATAGCATTTGTATTATTTGTTTTAATTGGTTTTATATCTGGTATATTATCGCAAACTGTATTTGATGGCATAATGCCAAACACATTGATGACGGCATTATTGGTAGCTATGTTTGTAATTGCTGCGGTAATAGTTCTGTACAAAATGCCGCGCACCCAACTGGACCAGCGCAGTTTTGTTGCACTGAATAACGCACAACTGTTCATAGTATCATTGGCGTTCACGATATCTACGATGTTGATTTTTGCAAACGCAAATAAAATTATGTTTTATCTGATGATGATGGAAACGCATTCCAATATATCATTCATAATTCTTATGGCAATTGGGGCAATATTTTACTTGTACTTGTGTGGTTTATTCTTGTCAAACATCTGGGCAAAGTTTTGGCGGTGCCGTGCACTGGGGTTAAAAACATGGCAAATTATTTGCACAATGCCAATGGCTTTTTCATTGTTGTGGATACCAGGTTATTTGATTTCTGATGATGCAAAAACACCGCGTGCACTGAACATACGCACAAATTGGTACGCTAAATTGACAGACTGGATTTTATCTGGTTCTGTGCGCACAGCTGCATCTTTTGTAGTTATTGTATTAATTTCATGTATGTTTTTTGGATATAACGCAATACTATTAACATTAATATTGGCGATTATCGCTGGGTTATGGATGCGTATTGTCGGGGTGCCTGCGTTCCTGCGCGATATTAATAAAAAATATATATGGTTCACAATTGCTGTTAATATGGCATTGGTTATTGGCGCAATTATATTATTTACAATACATTATGGTCAAACTGCGCCAGATGTGATGGTAAACATCAGCGATGTTTCCGGCGTAATAAATTAATAACAAAAAACGCGCTGGATAGATGTATACAAGGCATAGAGGTCAAATAATGAATGGAATAATTTTAGCAATCGTAATCGTTTTTTTCTTGTGGTTGGGGCGGTCAATTTTAATACCGCTGTTGGTTGCGACTTTTTTATGGTACCTGATAAATGCAATTGCAACATATTGCAGAAAAATATTTCCATTTAATAATGACACAGACCGAAAATCACGACCCGTGGCAGCCCGGGCATTTGATTGGACATCTAATATATTAGCGGTATTGGTAATGTGCGGTCTGATATATTTCTTGGCGACACAAATCCGACCAATGTATCATGAACTGGTTACTGCTCTGCCGGGCTTGCAACAACAATTTATAAAATTTGGCAATTACCTATCGTCATCATTGGGTATAACATTTGATGCGCGCATGCTGCCAAATATTGCAAATATCGCAACAAATGTCGGCGCATCTGTCGCAAACATTGTAACATCAACCGGCATGATAATTGTTTATATGATATTCTTGTTCGTGGAACAAAGCACATTTAATAAAAAATTCTCGGCTTTGATTCCGAACAAAAAAGAATATAAAAAAGCGCGTTTTATTGTTGATAGCATCGATGACAACATGAAAAAATATCTGTTTATGAAAACAGTTTTATCCGCAATCACAGGTGTTTTATCATATTTCTGGTTGCAAATGATTGGTGTTGAATTTGCTGGGATATGGGCATTTATTGTATTTATCACCAGCTATATTCCAACAATTGGTGCAATTGTTGCATGTACATTACCGATATTATATTCTTTGGTTACCGCGCCATCATTACAACAACCGATATTAACGGCAATTGGGCTGATTGGATTACAAGTAATATTTGGAAATATCCTGGAACCAAAATTCACCGGAAAAACATTAAACCTGTCAACCTTGGCAATATTAATAAACTTGGTATTTTGGGGCATGATTTGGGGTGTTGCAGGCATGTTTTTCAGTGTGCCGTTATTGGTCGCGATATTCATTATCACTGCACAATTTGATTCAACGCGTTGGATTGCTGTTTTATTATCAGCCGATGGTAAAATTCCAGACAAACGCGAAGAAGACGCAGAATAACAACTGTGCTATATACACAGATTCTGGCATTTTTGCTATTTTAACCGACGAATTATTGCGATTGCATTATCCAAGATAACGCGTGCGGATTCAGAATCTAAATTTTGTTTTATATCTGACACACGCACCCGCCCCATATTATCTTGTGCAATGCGGCTGGTTAATGTTTCATCAATAAAACAAATTGGCAAATCAATGTATGTGCATAATTCTGCGGCACACGCGCGTACAGATTCTGATGCATCAGATTCTGTTCCATCGGCATGCAGCGGCAACCCAAAAACAATTCCAACAACTTTTTCTGCGCGTGCCAAATCAGCAATTTGTTGCGCAATTGATGCCCCACCCCGCCCAGACAAAATCACAGGGCGCGTAAAAACAAATTCACGCGATGTGTCTGATACAGCCACCCCAGTACGATGTGCGCCCCAATCAATTCCCATTATGCGTCCTGCGCGCGGAAAAGCCTTGAAATCAGACAAAATCATTGTATAATTTTTCCTGTTGTTTTAATAACATATAAACAGAATAGGATACGACATGGCATTTAGCAAGCAACAATTACAAAAATTTGCGGACTTGATACATATTGATATATCAGACGAAAAATTAGCCAAAATGAATATAGATTCTGTAATAGAATGGCTGGATAAATTGCAAAAAATTGATACAACTGGCGTTGAACCTATGCTGAATCCTGCGGAACATAAATTACCACAACGCGCGGATGTTGTAACGGATGGGAATATCCGCGACGCAGTTTTGGCAAATGACCCTGATAACGCTGGGGTATCCCGTGGATATTTTGCTGTGCCCAAGGTTATGGATGAATAAAAAAAGGGATAATGATATGACACAAAAAACAACTATTTTACTTGTTCACGACTTATACACCGGTAATGCCAAGGCAGTAACATGTGGTGCAACACCATACGATAACGCCGTAAAATACATTAAATCTTTTAATACATACGCAAATATACCCGACGACTGCTGTCTGACCAATTTACGCGCAGTTGTTCATCAGTCATTTGATAATTCTATGGAAATAACAAAAAATTGCCTATACCAAGACAAAAAAGCAAATGCGTTTATGCAAGTGCACTATAATCTTGGCGCGGACAGCAAATGCGACCGTTACAGTTGCTTGGAAAACATCAGAACTGGCAAATGTCGCGATGAATTTGTTATAAAAAATATCGGTCTAAGATTTTTTGCAGATAAATATAAAGAAAAAACAAAATAAATACACAGAGGTTTTTCCATGCAAAAACTTAGTCAAAAAGCTATGCAAAAAATAAATGAAATAAACAAAAATATGACTGCATTGCGCACGCAGTACGATGCATCTGTCGCCGCTGTAAATCAAAAATATGGTAAATGTGTACAGAATTTTGTTCATTCAAAACACACAAATTCTGACCCGGTGGCAAATAGTAATTGGGAATACGAATTTGAAATTAGTCAATTGCATTTGAAGTTTATGCGCCGTATGAACTATAACTCTGCACGCAAGGCGGCAATTATGCTGATTGACTATAACATTGCCCGTCCTAACAAACCATTACACGAAGGCACTGTTTTAAGCAAAACATCAAATCTTGGTGAAAATGGTAAATTTATACGACAACAAATGTATAAATCATATTATGATTACGATATACCCAGGCAATCTGCTGACCTGCATGATATTCTGGAAAAAGAATATAATGTATTGTTGTTGGATTATAATTTATATTGTATGACCCTTAATGCCATTAGCTTTATGTCGGAATATGATTTTCAGATACCTGGGGGCCAAGAATTATTAAACGAATATGAACGGGTATTATCTATGTTCCGCCCAGGAATAATAAAACGCGCCATCCAAGAACACAGATTACAACAAATGAAAACACATTAAAAAAGTGAAAAGAAATGATTGATTTAACAATAACCAACGCACTAGAAAAATTAAAATCTGGCGACATCAGTGCAACCGAACTGACGCGTGCACATTTGGAACGCATTGAAAAATATAATGCGGATTTGAATTGTTATATAACCATAACCCCAGAACGTGCCTTGGCGGACGCGGCGGCGGCTGATGCGCGCTATGCGGCGGGCAATCCATTACCGTTGGATGGCATTCCAATTGGTATGAAAGACTTGTTTGCAACATGCGGCATTCGCACAACGGCGGCATCACACATGCTGGAAAATTTTGTGCCGCAATACGAATCGACTGTTTCGCAAAAATTTATTGATTCTGGTACAGTATTACTTGGCAAAACCAATCTTGATGAATTTGCGATGGGTACTTTCAGCAAGACCAGTTATTTTGGTGCGCCGGTCAATCCATGGCAATTGGAACGCAAATTAACGGCTGGCGGTTCATCTGGTGGCACAACCAGTGCGGTGGCATCTGGATTGGCAATGGGCGGTACAGGTACAGACACCGGCGGTTCGATTCGATTTCCTGCATCTATCACAGGATTGGTTGGCATGAAACCAACATATGGTCTGTGCAGTCGTTGGGGTTGCGTTGCATTTGCATCCAGTCTGGATACCCCGGGTCCAATTGCGCGCACTGTTGATGATGCGGCGTTATTATTAAGCGTAATGGCTGGTCATGATGATAAAGACTCAACCAGCGCGAATGCCGGATTTCATGCACATACACCGCTGGAACCAATTTTAGGCGACGGTAAAAAATTGCGTATTGGTGTAATACAAGAATTTGAAAATGTTGAAATTTCACCAGATATGAAACGCATATTTGATGCGCGTATCGCAGACTTAAAATCATTGGGCGCAGAAATCGTACCTGTATCTATTCCAAATATTCTGGATGCACTGGCGGCATATTATATCATTGCCCCGGCCGAGGCTTCATCAAATCTGGCGCGCTATGACGGCATGCGTTATGGTCTGCGGGTAGAAGGGTCTGATTTAATCGACACATATAACAAGACGCGCGCCGCCGGATTCGGAACCGAAGTTCAACGTCGTCTAATTATCGGCACGGCGGTTTTATCCAGCGAATCGTACGAGGTTTATTTTATGCAGGCTGCACGCGTCCGCAGATTGATTGCCGACGCATTTGACCGCGCGTTTGAACAATGCGATTTAATTGTATGCCCGTCTGGTGCCGGTACGGCATTACCGCTGGATTCAGACTTAACACCATTGGAATACTATGCGTTGGATTTATTCACGGTGGCAATGAACTTGGCCGGAATCCCGGCATGCAGTGTACCGGCTGGTTTGGCAGAAAACGGATTGCCACTGGGCATGCAAACGGTTGGCCGCAAATTTGACGATATGCGTGTAATGCAATTGGCAAAGCACATAGAACAATTTGCCGGCATTGATAATCGTCCAACAAAAATAATGGGGAAATAAAAAATGGTGGCCAGAAGTGGAATCGAACCACTGACACAGGGATTTTCAGTCCCTTGCTCTACCAACTGAGCTATCTGGCCAGCGAAAGCAATAATAAGATACCAAAACATAAAAAGCAAGGAAAAATAAAAATGTTTACGATAAAGGGTAAAACAACAGATTGGGAATTGGTTATCGGACTTGAAACTCATATCGAGGTTCTGTCCCACAGCAAACTGTTCAGTGGCGCATCCGCGGACTATAACCCGTCAATTTCCCCCAATACCCAGGTTTCAATGGTTGATGTCGCCATGCCGGGCATGTTGCCGGTATTAAATGAATACTGTGTTGAGCAGGCGATAAAAATGGGACTGGGTCTGAATGCGGAAATATCACGCCGCAGTAAATTTGCCCGCAAACAATATTTTTACCCTGACCTGCCCCAGGGATATCAGATTTCCCAACCGGTCGAAGAACCACCAATTGTTGGCCGCGGCTGGGTTGAAATTATGGGCGATGATGGCAATCCAAAAAAGATTTTAATCGAACGCGCACACCTGGAACAAGACGCAGCAAAATTAAAACACGATATCCATCCAACAAAATCATTCGTAGATTTTAATCGTACAGGGGTTGCATTATTAGAAATTATAACTTACCTGGATACAAAGAACCCAGATAACAGATCTTATATATCGTCTCCAGATGAAATGGAACGCTACCTGCGTGAAATTCGTGAAATAGCGCGCGCCCTGGGTGTGTCCAAGGCAAATATGGAGGAAGGATCCATGCGTTCTGACGTTAATGTATCAGTACGCCCAGTTGGCAGCAAAGAATTTCGTACAAAAACGGAAACAAAGAATATGGTTTCCTTTAAGTTTATACGTACAGCTATCGAATACGAAGCCCGCCGTCAAATCGAAATATATGAAAATGGTGGCACTGTGTCCCAAGACACGATGCACTATAATCAAGAAGACGGAACAACTTCTGTGGCTCGTAAAAAAGAAGACGCACTGGATTATCGCTATTTCCCAGATCCAGATTTATTGCCACTGGAAATCAGCGAAGAAACAATTGAACGTATTCGCAGTACCATGCCAGAACTGCCGGCGGCGACCCGCGCGCGCTATGTGCATGATTTCGGGCTGTCTGAATATGATGCCGCGCGTCTGACCGAAACAACAGATATATCAAAATGGTTTGATGCAGCGGTTGGAAACAACCCAAAACGCGCGAAGTCCATCGCGAATTGGATGATTTCTGAATTGTTCGCACACCCTGAAAATTGGGATGCAAAAAACGCGCTGGATACATCTGAGTGCGGCACAGCGCGGATTATCACACCATCTGATTTGGCTGAATTGGTCGATATGATTGCCGAAAACGCAATCAACGGTAAACAGGCCAAAGAAATATTTATAAAAATGCTGGATGGCGAAACAGGCACCCCACGCGCGATTGCTGAAAAATTCGGTATGCAGCAAATTACCGACACTGCCGCAATCGAATCGGTTATTGATGATGTAATCACCAAAAACGCACCCCAGGTTGAACAATATAAATCCGGCAAAACGGGACTGCTTGGGTTCTTTGTTGGTGCAGTTATGAAATCAACCGGTGGCAAAGCAAATCCAGCCGTTGTAAATGAAATACTGCGCAAAAAATTATCATAAAAATAATAGGGGATAAAAAATGTCAGACGAACAAACTTTTTCCATTATAACAATCGTCAAAGACGACCCAATTACAGGCGTTGAATATGGCCCTGTTGAAGTGCCATGCAAAATACTATCACAACACGAACTGGACACGCGTATGCAAACATTATATGCAATTAAAGCCAAGCGCATGCGCGCAGAAAAACAAAAGCAAAAATAAAGACATTATGAAAAAATTTTTCATTCATACATTCGGTTGTCAAATGAATGTCTATGACGGGCAACGCATTGCGTCTATGTTGCGCGGTCGCGGATATATTCAGACAGATGATTATACTGATGCTGACATTATTATATTAAACACATGCGCCGTTCGCGCCAAAGCAACGGACAAAGTATTCAGCGCCCTGGGGCGTATGCGCACAGAAAAAAAGCCAGATGCCATTATGGGTATTGTCGGTTGCGTCGCACGCGAATCGGGCGCAGATGCATTTCGTCGTGTGCCAGAATTAAATTTTGTTTTGGGTCCACAAAGTTATCATAAATTACCAGAAATTTTGGATAATCCTGACACTCGTTTATTTAATATCGACCTGGGCGGACTGGAAAAATTTGATGCCATGCCGCAAATGGAAACATCGCCACTGATTGCATATATCCCAATCCAAGAAGGCTGTAATCATTGCTGTACATACTGCATAGTGCCGTATACACGCGGTCGTGAAATATCGCGTCCAATTGATTCTGTTATACACGATGTTGTACACGCTGCCAATACTGGTGCACGCGAAATATGCTTTCTGGGACAAAATGTAAACGGATATAAATATACCGCACCGGACGGCTTGTCATATCGCCTGTCAGATTTAATTCGCGCCGCAGCACAACAAGATGCCATAAAACGCATTCGGTTCACATCCAGCTATCCAACAGAAATGACAGACGACTTGATAGAAATGTTCCGCACAGAACAGAAATTACTGCCTTTTTTGAATTTGCCTATACAAAGCGGCTCGCTCAATGTATTGACAAAGATGAACCGGCCTTATTCGTTAAATCTATATATAGATATAGTTGACAAATTAAAATCTGCGCGCCCAGATATTCAAATATCCAGCGATTTTATTGTTGGCTTTCCTGGTGAAACAGATGATGACTTTGAACAAACATTGGATATTGTTCGTCGCGTTAAATATATAAATTCATTTTCATTCAAATATTCGCCCCGCCCCCACACTGCAGCGGCACTGATGCCGAATCAAATTCCAGAAAAAATTAAATCCGAACGGTTATATAAATTAGATGCTTTGTTAAACGAAATTCAACGCGAATTTAACGAATCGTGTGTTAATAAAACATTATCCTGCCTGTACGAAGGTCCCGATAAAACCGGTAAATATGCAATATATCGCACCCCATACATGCAACCATGCGTTGTAAAAATCGCACCGCAAATTGCACCGCAAATCGCACATATAAAAATCACAGATGCAAATAAAGCGTCTTTACGCGGCGATATTCAAAACTAAATTATACAGTGATATTAAAACGAAAAACCTGCACCAACTTTTAATAAATAACTTAGTCCGAAATCATTATAAATTATCCCCGCATTTAATGTTGCGCCAGCCATGTCGGCATCTGACCAAATATTAACACATACACCCGCATCAACCATGCCACTGGCATCAATAGATGCACGAACACCATAGTCATATTGCAAATCACAATCATCAACATTAAATAAAAATTCTGCACCACCAGATGCAATTAAATCGGCATCATCCCATTTTAATACAGACGCATAATCTGCGCCAAATCTGGCAAATGGTGCAATAAACATATCGTCTGTAATATTTATCCGCGTTCCAATATCTGCCACAGCATACAAAGAAAAACCAGATGGATTATTTACCGCATTATTACCGTTAAATACAGATGATATATCAAAATTTGCAAATGTTGCACCCACCGCGGCGCGCGCAAACAATAAATCATCAACATACTGTATATGCACATTTCCGCCGTATACAACAGAATTATAATTATTAATATCATCACTATAATTAATTTTTGCACCATATAATGAAATTGCCGCACTGATGTCTTTATTTATATCATACCTTGAATTTATATCTATTCCATATATCTCCATATTATCAGAATAAACCATAACAGGTGCCGCACCCAGCATATATTGGTTTGATGTTATATTTGCAATTTCAAACAAATTATATGTGCGAACACTGTCCATTAACTTTATTGGATTTATTCGAACAGAACGCGCCATTATCGCATTTAATTCCGGCATAGTTTTTGCTGCATCAAGCGCGGTCAACAAACCATCATTTGGCACATCACTGCGCAAACCGTTCAAAAATTCGCCTATTTTATTTTTCAAAACTTTTCCATAATCAGTTTCACGCACCACAGATACATACAGCGATTCGTTTTCTATACGCGGACGCAACGCATACATGCTATCCAGGTTATCTGCATACAGATTTAATTCACCGTTAACATGTATATTTGACATTATTGGCACGCTATCAACAACCCCAGATTCCAAATATATAGAAACATCGCCATTCATTACTATATTCGGCACAGACGATGTTTTACGATAACTGGCGCGCATATCAAAAGCATCAAATATAATATCTGAATTATTCAACCGAATTGTGCCGGCCCCGCCAGAAATTCCCAATAATTTATTCCAAGAAATCTTATTCGCATCTTGAACCAAGACATCATAAGAATCGTTTAACCCAATTGATGTAATATCCGCATCAGATTTAATTATTTGTACGACCTTAGCCCCAGTATCAACAATTATATCACCAGATATTTCACCGCGGTTTTCAACATAAAACACAGCGTTTGCACCAACATTAATATCGCTATAAATAATGCCATCATTTTGCAAAAAGCATCCATCACATGCGATTAATTTTTCGGCATATATACTGGCAGAATCTTGGACATAAGAATATTCATCTAATAATAAATCTGTGCCAAAAATATTGCCAGAAAATACCTGTGCGCATACGGGTTGAACAAATGCGCAAAATAAAATGGCAAAGATATAATTCTTTCTCTCCACATTCGTAAGATTAGCACATAAGATTTTTTTCTTAAACTAAAAACATAAAAAAATGTCCCGATAAAAACGGGACATTTTATAATGCCGGACAAATTTTACAGCACATTCTTTTCCAATGTACCCCATGCAGCCTTGTATCCGCCGTCGCGTTCTAAATAAATCTTGGCGTTATTCAGCTGTTCTGCTGTCAACCCACGGATGATGAAAGATTCTTCCAGCCGACCTGCTTTTGAAATGCTTAATGTCGGCAGATTAATCTGCATCGGGGTTTTATCACAGCACATGCTGTTGTTATTGCAACTGCTGCACTGGTGTATGCGGATATTATAGATTTTTCCTGGGCGCAAGTCCTTTAAGTCAACTTCCATTTTCAAACCAGCATCTGTTTCAAAGAATTTGATATATCCCATTCTAGATTCGCCGCCACGGCTGCTGTGCGTGTACATTTTTGCATGCACACGGCTGATATCAGATTCTTCGTATGTCTGATAGAACACAACAGTTTCTGTTTCTTGCACTTTTGGTTGTGGCTGTGGTTTTGGTTTATTATGACCGCATCCGGCACATCCTGCTAATAATACTGCAACGCCTAATACAGACGACAGCATCAACATTTTTTTAACCAAGTTTTTCATAAAGTTCTCCTTTTTTTTCTTTATGCTACGAATATAATTGTATAATATTTTTATGCAAAATTCGCCAGGTTTGAATCCCTAGGAATCCCAGCAAATCATGCACATAGCGCATTTTTTACATATAAAAAAGCGTCGCCGAAACAGTAATTATTTGCGACGACACTTTTATCACTAGAACATAAATCTAATGCCGATATCACCACCGAAATTATGCAATCCGGAATGTATATCAACATAGTTATAACGCGCCGCGATATCAACTGCAAAGCGTTCCATATCAAATGTTATACCCAACGCCCCCATTGCAGAAAAGCGCGTTTTGCTTTCGCCCAGCGATTCGCCATTTGGAATATTGCGATTAACATCAACAAACGCGACACCGGCACCCAATCCTATGAACGGACGCACGATATGATATCCACCGAATTCCCAATAAGTGTTCCACAACAATGTTTGCATTTTTGTATCAACACTTACATCTGCGATATTACCAAAGCTTTTGGTATCTTCGGCTTTGCTGAATATAGACCATTCAATTTCTGAACGCACAGTATCACAAATTTCCAAACCCATTGCGACATGACCTTGGAACGCCATATCACCAATAGATTCTTTGGCATCGTTAAATCTGTAATTCAAATTGGTATAACTGGCACCGCCACGCAGGCCAATATATGGGTCCAGCCCAAATAACTGCCAGCTGCTGCCACTGCCATATTGTCCAGCGAACGCAGGACACGCAATCAGCACGGCCAGTGTTGATATAACTATTTTTTTCATTTTCTCTCCTTTTTGTTTAGTTGCATCAAAGTTTTCATGTCAACAATCATATTCTATCAAACATAAATACAACTTTGCATAGGTATGGATACCTGAAATTCGATTCGTTTATCCGCCACAAAAAGCCTTGCAATCATTGAAAAAATGTCTATAATTGACCACAGTAAAAAAATATTAATGCGACGATGTCGCAAACGGACCCCGGGTGCGTAGCTCAGTTGGTAGAGCAACTGACTCTTAATCAGTGGGTCCAGGGTTCGAGTCCCTGCGCGCCCACCACAAAATTTCGTTAACGAACGCAGTGAGTTTAAGAAATTTTAGTGCCACACGAAGCCCAGCGCGAAGTGTGGCTTTTTCATTGCCGCACGAAAACAAAAAATTCCCACACGAATCCCAACGCATCATGTGTTTTTTCTTACACAAAAATGGCTGTATATGCAGGATTTTATGCACATACATAAATTTTATTTCAGATACGATGATGGGTTATACGCCTTTGTACCTTTGCGTATTTCAAAGTGCAATTGTGGCTGGTCAACCTTGCCTGTTTCGCCAATACTGCCGATTTTTTGTCCGACAGATACCTTGGTTCCACGACGAACATTCATTGAATCCAAATGTGCGTATACCGTCATCCAACCACCAGAATGCTGTATAATTATCAGGTTTCCCATACCTTTGACTTCATTTCCGGCATAGGCAACAACACCGTTTTCTGCCGCCACAACAGGCGTACCGCGTGCGGCACCAATGTTGATACCATCGTTAAATAACCCACCTGATTTTGCACCATAATGGGACAAAATCTTGCCACGCACCGGCCAAGAAAATTTAGACGAAGAACGCGCACTGATTGTCGGTAATTTTTGCTTTGGGTCTGATGATATTTTTTCCTTGGCGGTCGCACTTGCCACTGTTGATTGGGTCGCACCAGTACTTGCAGTACTTCTTGATACAACCGGTGCACTATCTAAATTAGGTACTTTTATCCGTTGTCCCACAGACAAAGTAAACGGCGCAGACAAATCGTTCATAACCGCTAAATCATTAACCGGCACAGAATATTTACGCGATAAAGAATACAAAGTATCACCCGCCGCAACCGTAATTTCACGCAACTGCACACGCGTAGTTGTTTTTGTTGGTGTTGTTTTAAGCGTCTGCTGCCCCCCCGCCATATCAACCGATGCATTGTTCGGCACAATCAACTTTTGCCCAACCGACAGCGTATACGGCGCATCTAAATTATTTGCGCGTGCCAACTGGTCCACCGAAGTATTATATTGTTTCGCCAGCGAATACAGTGTATCACCCGCCGCAACTGTGATTTCTGTCCCAGATGCCGCGGCATTACCATAATACATCGGGACACGCAAATATTGACCAGATGCCCCCCCATCTGTTTGCGCCGCAACAATCGGTTCACCTGAATCAACCGGTGCTGCGCCATACATATCTGATACCGACGGCGGCACGATATAGTCATTAACACTGGCGTATTCAACATATTCTTCATTTTGTACAGAACCATATAATGTTGGCGATGCGTACACCCCATAATCAGTCGCCGCAGAATTATAAATTTCCGGTTGAGTTTCTGGGTCCGCCAACAACGCAGGATAACGCGACGAAATAAATTCCCCAACTGTATCAGGCAATGAAATAATTTTTGGCTGTAAATCACATGCGGACAATGCCGCAATACAGCCCCCCATAAAAATAAGCCAGATTTTTTTCACACGGGTATTATATCACAATTTCATAAATAAATAAATACCCTGCTCTATGCTTTGTTATCCAATTTATCATCACGCATAAAAATCAAGCTGGCTTCAAACAATCCCCACATCGGCAAAGCCAACAAGATTTGTGATACAACATCCGGTGGTGTTAAAACAGCAGCAATAATCACGATTAAAACAATTACATATCTGCGCATTTTTACCGCGCGCGCGCGCGACAGCACACCCACCCTGTTTAACAACACCAACACCAACGGCAACTGAAATGCCACACCAAAAACCTTTAACATATCCACAGAAAAAGATAAATAATCACGCGCTGCTGGCATTACCACAGCTGGTACCGGTGCCGCAGTATTTAATTCAATAAAAAATTGGAACACAAATGGAAACAAAACATAAAAAGCAAACGCAGCACCCAATATAAACAACAACGGTGAACAAATTAAAATCGGCCATATAATTCGCTGTTCACGCGCATGCAAACCCGGTGCGACAAAGGCCCATAATTGCCACAGCGCAAACGGTAATACAATTATCAACCCGAACAACACAGCCAAAGAAAAACGAATCATTAAACCGTCCGCCATACCGGAATATAATAACGCCCCATCAGGCCAAACCTGCATTAGCGGCATAGTTAAAAATTCTTGCAACCATGGCGAAATATACCATCCAGCAATCAATGCAACAACAAACACCGCCAAGGTCCATAATATACGACGACGCAGTTCGGCAAAATGTTGACCCATTGTCATGGTTTTCATTTTTTGCCCCCCTGATGCGTGTGTTTTTTATTTCCGCCTTTGATTGTTGTCTTGCTGCGTTTTTTTAATGGTTCCGATATTCCATCCAGTACATCAGATGTTGTTGTTCTGATTAAATCATCAATTGGTTTTTCTAAATCAATTTGTCGGCGTATATTATCAGACGCATCTGTTATTTTCCACACAATACGCCGCACAAACGAAACTGCCCGCGCCAAGAAACGCGCAACATCAGGCCACATTCGTGCTGGGATTACCAACACGCCAACCAACAATATAACTAAAAATTCAGACCAACTTATACCAAACATTGTTAATCATAGAAAGCATCGCCACCACTGGTGCTGACAGTTCTGTGTTTTTGAATTTGAAAATAATCGTTGCCAAAATTAGTTTTAGTTTGTAAATCGTAAAAGACAACATCTGTTTTTGCACCGGTTGCATCAACAACACTCCATGCGTTTAACTGTACAGGATTTGAATTAAACACAACTGTCATATTACCAATGCCTTCTTGCCCCCGCAGATTCATTTTTAATGAAAAAGTATCTTTATCACGATTCGTTTCCATAACATTAATATCTGCATTTTCTAAATCTATATTTTGTCGCACTAATATTCCCGCAGGTGTACTGGTTAACGGCACAGTTGTAATTTGTTCCAATGATTTGTCATAAAAATATAAATCTGTTCCATCAGAAATCAGTTGCACCGGCATATTATCATAATCTAAACGCACCCGTCCCGGTCGCAACATTGCGAAATTTCCGCGTTGCTGTTCCCCATTTGCCGTTTGCACAAATCCGCCCGCCAAACCAGTGATTGAATTAAGATATTTTTGCGCCGCCGCAACCAATGCAGAATCCACTGCGGCATTTGCGTTAACACATAACAAGATTCCAATAACTGCGACAAATATTTTTTGCATCATTTCAGAATCTCCTTTATTAATTCAATTACTTTGGCGCGTACAACATCCAACTTTTCACGCACAACCGCCCCTGCGGCATACGGATGACCGCCGCCACCCAACGCCATGGCAACACTATCAATTGGTCTAGATTTACTGCGCAGCGAAACGCCGGTTTGATTTTCTTTCTGTCGCTTTAATACGATGACATATTCTACACCCTTGATTTGCCCCAACAGCATTAAAATAAGATTTCCGCGACCATCTATCTTTTTATAATCTTGGGCATCAATGGTTGCCAACGCAACACGACCACGATATAAAAACTCTGTTCTTGAAACAACGCCTGCTTCGGTTAATACTGTTCTGCGTGGCTTGTTATTTAATGAATTAAATATAGATTCAATATTTACCCCGGCATCAACCAATTCCGCAATTATGCGAAAAACATTGCCATTGCGTACATACTTGAAGTTCCCAGTATCCGTAATTATAGATGTCGCAATTAATTCATTTGTTTCATCATCACGCACCCAATTTAATTTATTTGAAATATTAAAAATAATTTCACCAACTGCCGCCGCATTAATTTCATTTATACATAAATTCGCAACCGGCGCATCATTTTTATGGTGGTCAATTTCTATTACAAACCCCGCAGATTCTAGTGCCGGCATAACCCCGCCGATATTATTCACAGAACCATAATCTAAAATAATCGCCAAATCAAACGGCGTGGTTAAATCCACATGCCCAATATAACGAATATCATCCCGGATTGGCACACCATCCAGCATATCAGGAATATTTCCATCATAAACACACACTGCATCTTTGCCGAAATTCAACTTTATCAATCGTCCCAACGCCAATACAGAACATAACGAATCACCGTCAGGGTTTTTATGCCCTGCAATCAAGATATTTTTTGCGGATTGTATTTTTCCGACCAAGATTTCTATATCATTTGTATTCATATCTTTCAAATTGCGATATCTTCTATAAAAAATTGAGCATTGACACGACCGTTATACTCATTTTCTTTCAGCCGTCCCAACATTATTATTTTAGTGTTTGCATTTGCGTCGTCCAGCAAAAAATCACCAACCGGTGTACCAACCAAATTAAAACCAACAAACGATAATTGCGTCCCCGCACTGGTTGCCACCGCCCCACGCAGATGCGCCCCATTACCCATCACAGCGGCATAACGCAATACCGCACCATGCAAAATCAACATTGGTTCTGGGTTGCCTTGCCCAAAAGGTTCCAGCGCACTTAACTTATTAACCAATTTCATTGTTGCACCACCGGCATCTATTTCTGCATCGGCAACAATTTCCTGGTGCGGCATTTCGCCATTTAATTGTTCTTTAACAGATTGTTCCAAGAAATCACAAAATGCGACCTCGTTTTCCGCAGATAAAGAAAAACCAGCCGCTGCCGCATGCCCCCCACCCTCACTTAAAATACCATTTGCCAGTGCATCATGTATTATTCGTCCTAAATCCACACCAGGTATTGACCGTCCAGACCCGTTAACAACCCCATCAGAACGCGTTGCAACACATGATGGTAAATTATATTTATCTTTTAATCGTCCGGCAATTATTCCCATAACGCCGCCATGCCAATTATCACCACATACATATAAACTGCACCGACCGCTATCACAACATTTTTTCGCCAAATCATTTGCCGATAACATAATTGCATTTTGTATATCTATGCGTTCTTGGTTCATGGCATGCAAGCGCTGCGCTAAATCATTTGCCACCAACGGATTATCTGTTAACAATAATTCCAATGCCGGCGCGGCTGAATCCAGTCGTCCTGCGGCATTCAATCGCGGTCCCAATGCAAATCCTGCGGCATATACAGATGGCTTTTTTATACCCGCAACATCCATTAATGTTCGCAGCCCCAGATTTTGTCGCAAACCTAAAACCTTTAATCCTGTGGCGACAAAAGCACGATTTAAGCCAACCAATGGCATAGTATCGCAAATTGTACCCAATGCGACTAAATCAAGAAAGTTCATCAAATTAGTATCATCAACCCGCTGTGCCATATCTGCCGCCAGCGGGCGTGATTTTAATTCACGGCGCAACGCGACCAGCGTCAAAAACGCAACCCCAACCCCCGCCAAGTACGATAAGCCAGATGTATCATCTGTGCGCTTTGGGTTAATGACTGCGTCTGCATCTGGCAAGACCGAATCAGGCGAATGATGGTCTGTTATAATAACCTGCATTCCTATTGCCCGTGCATGTGCCACTTCGGAATTTCCGCTGATTCCGCAATCGACCGTTATCATCATCTGTGCGCCAGCCCGCGCAATATCATCAACCGCGGCAATATTTAATCCATAACCTTCGCCTTCGCGTGTTGGTAAATGCCACATAACATCACATCCCAACGCACGCAAATACTTTACGAAAATTGCGGTTGATGTAATTCCGTCGACATCATAATCACCATAAATCGCAATTTTTTTATGACTTAACACCGCGTCAGCAATCAAACGCGCGGCGATATCCATATCATGCAACACAGACGGATTAGGCATATATTCCTTGATACTAGGGTTCAAGAATTTTTCCATAGATGCCATGTCGGTAATACCGCGTGTCATCAATATTCTTTGCACTAAATTATCAGCCTGACACAAACCCTCTTTATCACCTGGACATGTCGCCACCGCCCATGCCTGGCCCAGCACGGACTTGTCTACTACTTTTCTCACGCTATACTCTTTTTTATTATCAGGCTAATTATAATCAAAAATTATTCAAATAGCAACGGCAGTATACTGTCCAAGATTTTACCTGTTGTTGGAACCGCATTATACGCAGCTGTACGCACACCGTGCGCAGCCGCGGTTGCCTGGGGTTCATCCAAAATAACTAATATAGTATATTGTGGCGCAGATGCCGGAAAGATTCCCACAAAAGCGGTCAAATTTTTTCTGTGGTCAATGCGTCCATTCACATATTTTTCTGCGGTTGCGGTTTTACCACCAATTTGAATCCCCGCGATTCGCGCTTGGCGACCACTGGTTTCTTCGGCGACTTGCAACATTATTTGGCGTAATCGGGCTGATATCTCGGCAGACAAAACGCGTTGTCCATGCACAACACCAACCCCGCGCCGCAACAAAGTCGGATAAATATATATTCCACCATTAGTCATGGCGTTTACAGCCAACAACAGATGCATTGGTGTTACCGATATCCCATGTCCATAAGACATAGTCGCGCGTTCAACCGGTCCCCACTTGTCCGGCAATAATGGATGTTCTGTACGCCCAAAGTCTAAATCCAGCGCATCATCCAGATGTAATCTGTGGAAAAATTCTTGTTGTGTACCATCAGGCAACTCTAATGCAATTTGTGCACTGCCGACATTACACGAATACATCATTATTTCTTCAATTGTTAAATTTGGACGCGGCGGTTTGAAACTGCGCAGGTCTGTTACCCTGGCGGCAACGCGTCCGAATTTATCGGGTATTACAAACGGTTCTGCAATATAATATTCTTTGTCAATACCATTTTCCATCGCCATAGCGGTATTAAATATTTTGAATATAGACCCCATTTCAAACACACCGCGCAATGGCATAAACATGCGATTGCGTACAGGGTCCAATTGTCTGTTTTCTGGGTCAAAATCAGGCAAAGACACCATTGCAATCATTTCACCTGTTTGCGAATTCATCAGTAAGCCCATCGCGGCCTTGGCTTCATATAACTGCATTGCCTGGGATAATTGTTCATAAAACACAGATTGTATTCGTGCATCCAGTGATAATCGCAGCGGGCTGGTATTTTCACGCAAATAATCATCGTATATTAATTCAGCCCCTTCCAGTCCATGACCATCAACACCAACAAAACCAACAACATGTGAAAACAGTCGCCGTTTTGGATATCTGCGCATTTGTACCGGCTCTACATCCAGGCCGGCAATATCTGCTGATTCTATGACTGCCAGTTCAGCATCACTGGCAAAATTTTTCAAAGAAATAAATTTGCGTCCAGAATTAATCAATTTTAACGCATCAGCCACGGTAAATTCATACGGCATCGCCGAATGAATTGCATTTGCCGCCCCGTCTATATCTTTGACACGCGGTGGCCGCAGCACAATCCGTCCAGACATTACATTTTTCGCCAATATATCGCCATTTCGGTCAACAATATCGGCGCGTTGTACCGCCCATTCACCACTGTTTCCGGCTAATCGCGATTTATCTGTTCCTTCTATCCCCAACCATATTGTCCGCAGCGCAAACACAACAAACGCGGCAACAAATACATAATATATCGCACGCAAACGACGATGCCCCGCTTTATTATTTGGCGCACCTGTAAAGCCATGCTTAAAAATATCCCTGCCTATTTCAAACATTTATTCTTGTACTGTCGGCATTTTAGTTGGTAATTCGTCTATGGAAACAGTTTTGTGAAAACTGATTGCTTCGGCATCAGGCGAAATACTGACCACCAAATTGCGCAATATTTCTGGCCGCACATAAGATGCGAAATTTGCCTGGGCAACTGCTGTTTTTTGCTGTAATTCAACAATTTGTTTGCGCGTACTGTCCAATGCACGATTCTGCGTACGATAACACACCTGTAACGCCGCCATCAGCACGGCGACAAGTATCAACGACCACAACCCAATTTGAAACATTTTTTCTTCTTCGCCCATACATGCACCCACATGACAATTAATCAGTGTAATTTTATCATAAATTCTGCAAAAAACGAATCATTGAATTTACCCCACCCAATCGGCCAGTTCCTAATGCCAGATTCAACGACATAAATTCATGTTCCAAGTTCATCTTTTTTATATCATCCGGCGATTTGCCATCAACCATTGCTGTTAAAATTGCAATAATTCCGCGTACTAATTCCGAATCGGCACGACCATAAAAATTATTACCATCACGACAAATTTCTGCACGCGATGCGCAACCAGAAATCTCGGTGCATAGGGCTGTGTGCGGCACAGCCGGCATTTGATGACCAAATTCAATAACTGCATCTAACTTGTCTGCAGGGTCTGTCAGCGTCAATAAAATTTGTTTCATTTCACTATATTGCATGATTACCATCCCTGCTCTGTTAAATCCAGGTCCAGACGCGCCGCATCTGACATACGCGACAAATCCCATGGTGGGTCCCAAACTAAATCTATTTTTACATCGCGCCCACCAGCAACCGTTGCAACCGCATCACGAACTTGTTGCAATAAATCTTCCATCATAGGACAAGTCGGACTGGTAAAAGTCATTGTTAAAATAATTTCATTTGGCGCGATTGCGATATCATAGATTAACCCCAAATCCCATATATTTACTGGAATTTCTGGGTCATACACAGTTTTCAAGCATTCTATTATATTTTCTTTGGTCGGCATCATTTTATTTAACTACATCCATTATAATATCGCTGGCATGTTGCATATCATCAATATTATTCCATGGTCCAACAGATATTCGCGCTGTACCAGTCAATCCAATCAAATTATGCAACCATCCTGCACACATATTTCCAACACGCATACACAGTCCACGCGCACCGACATAGGCGCCAAAATCCAGTATATGCATGCCATCTATATAAAAAGTTAACAGTGTCGCATCACGCGATGAAATAATTTTTATACGCGGATTTTCCGACAATCTGTCATATAAATATTTTATTAAGTTCAAATCTGGTCGATGCGATTGCCAATAGTCAATTGCCGGAACCAACCCGATAATTTGTGTTAACGGCAGTGTTCCAGCCTCAAATCGTTCTGGGGCAGAATTTAGCGTCCATGACCGTGCCCCAGTAATTCGTTCAACCATGCCACCACCAAATTTATCTGGCAAAAAACGACCTGGATTTTTTACATACAAAATCCCGACACCTGTATCTGCACCGATTTTATGCCCAGAAAAACAAATAAAATCAGCGTCCCATTTTTTCGCATCAATCGGTGCATGAACGACATATTGCGCTGCATCCACAACAATAATTGCATTTGAATTTTTTTTGCGAATCGCACTAACTAATGCCGACACATCAACCGGCATACCTAAAACATTAGACATAGCCGTAATAACAAAAACATCTGCGTCAGGCATTTTCGCAATATCATAATTATATTCCGAATTCAGTTCACATACCACCACATCCGCATCAGATGCCGCCCACGGCATACGCGCGCTGTGATGGTCTAAATCAGACACGGCAACAACCGGCGTATGCGTTGCAAATTCTGGCAAAGCGCGAATCATGCGAACAACACGATTTAATCCATCTGTCGCACCAGATGTGAAAACAATTTGTTCTGAATCTGCATTTATAAAATCCGCCACGCGGGCGCGTGCCGCCGCAACAGCGGCATCAACCGCGGCGGCGCGGCCGCATATTCCGCGCCCAGCATTTGCGTAATTATTGCGTAAAAAGTCGACCTGCGCCGAAATTACCGATTCCGGTTTTAATGCACTGGCGGCAGCATCTAAGTATATGATTTTATTCATTTTATGTTTTCTGCTTGCTTTTTATGGGGATTATAATACACTCGTTGAAAATATCAACCACGAAGGAGGAAAAGATGTCTTTGGAACATGCAAACGATGCAACATTTGACAGCATGCTGGGTTCCGGTGTGGCACTTGTTGACTTCTGGGCACCTTGGTGCGGACCATGTCGTATGTTTGGCCCGATATTTGAGCAAACATCTGACGCAGTACCTGATGTCAAATTTATCAAATTTGAAATAGATGAAACAAACCGTCGCACGCCTGCGCGATTCGGGATTCGCAGTATCCCCAGCGTGTTAGCATTTCGCAACGGCGAATTAATAGAGGCACGAACAGGTCTGATGGACCAAGAAACCCTGATGAATTGGATAGGCGAACTAAAAGGCTCTTAAAAATGTCAGCACAAAAATATAAAAACATTGAATTGCCTGCAAAATATGTCCCGAAAAAATCTGAACCATATATGTGTCCAGAACAATTGGCATATTTTTATCAATTATTACAGGCACAAAAAGACGAACTGATGCACGAATCTAATTCTGTGCTTAGCGCGGTGCGTCTGGCTGATAAAACAGAATCAGACGGCGTTGGCGACGAAACAGATAATGCGTCTTTGGAACAAGAAATAACAATGAATCTGCGTATGTCAGAACGCGATAATAATTTATTAAAGAAAATCAACGCAGCATTGGAACGCATTGAAAACGGAACATACGGATACAGCATTGTATCTGGTGCAGAAATTGGTCTGTCCCGTATGATGGCGCGTCCATTGGCAACAATGACGGTCGAAGAACAAGAAGAATATGAAAAACGGAAATAATATATCCGATTCGTTATTTATAATAATTGCGCGCCAGACGGCGCGCATTTTATTTAATCTGGGTTATCACCTGCGTTTATAATCAAATTACCAACTGCGCCACCAACGACACCAGACCCAAGTATAATCCCACCGGTCTTAATTTGCTCTGTTATCGCCGACCGTTTTATCGCCAATGCAGATGAATCTTCGCCCGCTTCTGCCGTTAATGCACGATATATCGATGTATTTACCAGATTAGTTATCTGACCATTTGCATTATCATATAAACCGCTGGCCGCAGCATTTTGTATCACTTCTGTTTCTATCCCAGGCGGCAATCCCAGACTTTCTTTTCGGGTCTTTATATCTGATGCCAGGCTTATATATTCTGTTCGCAATGCTAATAAATTATTTGCACCTGGTAATATTATGCCCTTTTCACCACCGTTTATGTTTTTACCATTACCATAATCACACCTAAATGTTGCTATATACGCCGCCATATCGCGTTCAGCCGCGGCATCCGCCGCAGATTCAGCCAGTCCAGATACCAGCATCATCCCCCCCGATACCGCCCGCCCCAATTGCTGCCGCCCCCAGCATCCTGTTCGCAAACGACTGCCCACGCGAATATGACAAATTATATTTGTATTCCAGCTCTATAAGCTTATCGTATGTATTAATAATCACCAACGAATCGGTCTTTTGATATATCGGCAAGTATGGATTATTACCTAAATCTAAATCATCGATTCCTGCTGCAAACGCGGATTTTATACAAGCCACAATAAACAAGAACGCATATATAAATTTCATTTACTGAACACCTGTTGTTGTTTCAGTGCCAATTCCCCATACATCCACCCCTGGCATAGCATCATTAATCTGGTCATTTATATTACGATTTTCGTATTCTATCCATTCAGATAAATTCCCGACACTGACAACGATATCCAGCGATACATTATATACGCAAGCATACAAAAAATGCGTGGCATACGCCACGCATGATATGCAAAAAAATTTGAATTTTTTATTTTTTCATCGCCGTTTTTTTGGCGGTTTTTTTTGTCGGGCGTGCCCCGGCTTTTACCGGCTTTTTCGCATCTTTTTCAGATTTTTCTTTTGCGTTTTTACCGGATTTATTATTTTTTATTTCCCGTTTGAATACATTTAACCCATCTGCCAAATTTTTCATCATGCCCGGGATTTTATTATGCCCGAACAAAATCAGCACCAATACAACAATAACCAGTATTTCGGCCCAACCAAATCGCCCAAACATTTATTAAACCCCTTTTGATTATTTATTTTGTTACATAGCAATCAACGCCATCAGACTTTGCATTACGACAAAACGCATTTGCATTTGCAGACGAATCAAACGCTATACGCAATCTGTATGTTGTTGACCCATTTGGCAGCACCGCCGCCAATATGACAAATTGCTGGTTAGAAAACAAATTACGATGCCCATTTTGCAATTGCCGTTGTCCCGATTCTGCCAATGCACGCGTACTGTACGAACCGAACTGTACATACCAACCACTGTTGCGTGGCGCATTTTGTGCCGTCTGGGCGGCGCGACGCGGCTGTTGTTTCGGCTGGGCGGCTGGTTTTGGTGCCGGTTGCGGTTGTGCCACAGGTTTTGGTGCCGGTGCCGCCTGCACCGCATCTGGATTAAATTTTACTTCTTGTCTATCTTCTATAACACGAACAGGCACACCAGGCGTTGTATTTTGTGGTTGCGGTTGTGCCACAGGCTGTGGTGCCGGTGCTGGTTGCAGTTGAACATGTACCGGCTGTGGTGCCACAGTTGTTGGCACAGGTGCCGGATTAACATCAACTGGCATACCACCTTCGCCTTCTATTACTATTGCTGGGGCATCTAAATCAACCTGCATAGACGACGAAGAATCATCACTGATTGTGCGGAAAATAATATATATCGCCAATATGATTATCACCGCCCCCAGCGCCAGCAACAACCATGGCCGCCGTGGACGCGGATTTGTAAACGGTGCCGCATCAGGCAGACTGTCGTCCAATGTATCAGTATCGTCGTTCAAATCCAATAAATCTAAATTGTCGTCATTGTTATTCATCAGGTTTCCCCTATGGCTTTGTTCAGCACTTATTATATCACAAAAATCCACATTTAACAAAGAATAATACAATAATTTATTCTGGCATTTGTCCGAAATTTGGCGGCACTATTAATTTATGATTTTCTTCTATGATTGGTTCTGTTTCGCATGTTGTTGCGCATGCGCCCAGCATAATTGGCATAATCGCCACCAAGATTAATAATATTTTTTTCATCAGCATGTCCCCCTTTCCTTTGATATATATTATATGGCGCAGAAAGTTCTGCGCCATATTTTTATACTAATCTGGCAACTTTACCGCATCTGCCATTTTAGCGACAAAATCTGCCAACGGCACATTTTCTTGCTGTTCCACACCCAGATGTCGCAAAGTAATCGTCTGGTCTGCCATTTCTTTTTCACCGACGACCGCGATAATAGGCGTTTTTGCCAATGACAATTCACGGATTTTATAGTTAACCTTTTCATCACGCAAATCTGCCCGGGCATACACGCCAACATTGCGTAATTTATCAACTATTTCGACCGCATATTCGCGATACTTTTCAGAAATCGAGGTTATGACCACTGGTTCTGGGCTTAACCACAACGGCAAATTACCACCTGTTGATTCCAGCAATATTCCCATAAACCGTTCAATAGACCCCAGCATTGCACGATGCAGCATAATCGGACGATGTTTTTCACCGTCTTCACCGATATAAGACAAATCGAACCGTTCCGGCAGATTCATATCCAATTGCACGGTACCACACTGCCACACGCGCCCCATAGAATCTTTCAGATAGTTATCAATTTTTGGTCCATAAAATGCAGCATCCCCAGGTGCAATTTCGTATTCGATACCATTTGCATCCAGCGCATGCTTTAATGCACCTTCGGCTTTGTCCCATATTTCATCAGACCCGATACGAAATTCTGATTCTTTTCTGGTTGCCAATTTCATAGAAATCTTGTCAAAACCAAACTTGCCATAAATATCTTTGATAAAGCGCAATATTTTTACAACTTCGGTTTCCAGTTGTTCTTCGGTGCAGAATATATGCGCATCATCTTGGGTAAATTCGCGCACACGCATCAGACCAGACAAGCCGCCTGCGGCTTCATAGCGACAAACCTTGCCAAATTCGGCCAGATACAACGGCAAGTCTTTGTATGATTTAATCCCCTGACCGAATACCAGCATTCCCCCTGGGCACGACATAGGTTTCACGCAGAAAGTCTTGCCATCTTGTGTTTTACCGGAATAATTGTGTTCGCCATATTTTGCCCAGTGGCCACTGCGTTCCCACAACGAACGGTCCATAACCGACGGCGTAGAAATTTCTAAATACCCGGCGCGTTCTTGACGATGACGGATATATTCAATTAATTTACGATAAATTTTGTACCCTTTATCATGCCAAAACACTGCGCCCGGCGCATAGTCTGGTTCAAAATGGAACAAGTCCATTTCTTTGCCCAATTTACGATTATCACGGGCGGCGGCTTCGGCCTGCATTTTCAAAAATTCATCCAGTTCTTCTTTGGTTGCGAACGCATCAACATAAATGCGTTGCAGCATTTTATTTTTTGCATCCCCTTTCCAGTATGCACCGGCAACAGTACGAATTTTGAACGCGTCACGCGGTAAATCTTTGGATGATTCCACATGCGGCCCGCGGCATAAATCCACAAAATCGCGGAAAGTATAAATCGATAACGCTTCGCCTGCGGCATCATATTCATTCAGCCATTCCATTTTATATGGCTGACCCGCAAAAATCTGCTTGGCTTCATCCAGCGACACATTGCGTTGTTCAAATCTACCATTTGATTTAATCAAATCGCGCATTTCTTTTTCTATTTTTGCAAAGTCTTCTTCGGAAAACCGATGTTCTGTATCAAAGTCATAATAAAACCCGTTTTCTATGGCGGGACCACCAGCAAATTTCACATCTGGGTACAATTTTTGCACCGCAGCTGCCATAACATGTGCCAAAGAATGGCGTATCGTTTCAATAGGATAAGACATAATAACAGTCCTTTGTCTGTTTTTTGTTTTTGTTGAATTGTTTTATATTATTACATTGAACGCGGCAAACCGCAAACATAAATATATCCTAGACCCCCGCAGGGGTTGTTGTTATAACAGTTGTAAAAAACAAACAATTAAACTTAATCATGATAACATGAATAATAATACTAACATTATAAAATGTCAACAATCTTAATCGACAACCTTTTTCCCAGTCAAACTGATATTATCCAACGCTTCGGCAATGCATAATGATGGTGTATAAAATGGAAGATTCAAGAAAGTATATTTATAACCATATTCTGATGCGGTGCACCAATGATTTGATAAAATACGGTATGCACCCGGCGCAACTTCTTGTTTTTCATACTCAAACTTATCTTTATATCCGTCATGTTCAAAAAATACTAAATCAAATTTTTTACCTGGGAATCTTTTGTTTAATTTTTTCACTGCATTCTTTATATCTTGGTCCGGCACAGGTTTGTCTGCCCAATCACGATGGTCAAAAACACGATGCATCCAGACAATTAATATTTTATCCGAATTTTCTATTGCATTGGTTAATCTTTTTGCGCGCCGCGCCATTATATCACAAAACTGTGGCAAGAATTGTTCCATACTGATGTCTATTGGAAATATATGTCTAAAAGTAATTTGTGTTTTTATATTTACAACTTGATGATGTATCTGCCCTAAAACTATATCATCAGCCCACAGTCGCATATCTTGTGACTCGTAATATCCGGCAAAATTATTACATACAAAATTTATTTTTTCTTTGAATTTGGTATCTCTATATAAATCAGCACTTTGTTTATAATTCAATGGTGGTAAGCCATTTGTCCAATCCAGTGGTGTTGAAAATTGTGTTAATTTATAAATATCTAAATACCTTCTAACTTGGCAATTTGCGCCAATACCAAAGACCAAGTCATATTTTTCAAACCGTGCTGGCAGTAATTTTTGACCACCTGTGTGCTTTAACCATTCTTGTTTCAGTTTCAAATAAGCCTGTTTTTCCAATTCTTTCTTTGCTGCATCGCGTTTTTTCTGTCCAGATAAAGAATACCGAACACTGTGTCTAATTTTTCTTGTTGGTATAAAAACACAAACTAAATTTGCAATAAATTTTCTTAATTTCATTGTTTACCTTTCATACATAATCTAGCAAAATATTCCTAACATCAAACAATAAAAATGTCAACAATCTTAATCGACAACCTTTTTCCCAGTCAGACTGATATTATCCAACGCTTCGGCAATACATAATGATGGAATAAAGAACGGTGTACTTGGCAATTTATATTTATATCCATATTCTGAAGCCAAGAAAAAATGATTTGATAAAATACGGTATGCACCTGGCGCAACTTCTTGTTTTTCATACTCAAACTTATCTTTAGTCCCGTCGTGTTCAAAAAATACAAAGTCTATCTGCTTGCCTGCAAATTTTTTATTTAACCGCTTAACAGCGTTTATTATATCTATATCAGGAACCGGTAAATCATGAATTGTTCTGTAATCAAAAACATGATTCATCCAAACAATCAATATTTTATCCGACTGTTTTATCGCATTAATTAATCTATCTGCGCGTCGCTTTATTGTTTCACGAAATGTTGGCATATATTGTTCCATACTGACATCAAATGGAAATATATGCGGTATAAAAATCCCTGTTTTAATATTTACAATATGTTGATGTGCAATTCCTGGTGCCACCGCTAAATTTACTATACGCATATCTTCTGGATTATAATATCCATTAAAATCATTATACAGACATTCTATTTTTTCTCGGAATCTGCTGTCACGCCCGATACCGGGAATTTTATCAAAATTACATGGCCATGCCCCCGCAGTCCAATCAAACGGTGTTGTAAATCGTGCCAATTTGAAAATATCCAGATATGTTCTGACATGACACATTGCACCAATACCAAAGACCAAGTCATATTTTTCAAACCGTGCTGGCAGTAATTTTTCCCCGTTTCCGTGCTGTTTCCATTGTTGCTTTATGTTTATATATTTTTGTTTACTAACGCGCGGTCTACAAAAACTGTCGCGCAATTTATGTCTGATTTTTTTGTTTGGTATAAACAGACATAACATATTTACGATAAATTTTCTTAATTGCATATCGGCCAACCTAATTTGTTATCAAACTAAATAAAACCACCAAAATATTTTGGTGGCTGGAGGCTAACTAACAATTCTATCGGAAATTGCGGTGTTTATTCAATATATTCACACCACCCCAGCCTGCCCACAGGCTGGTTGTTTAATGTCATTTCTGACACCGATAGATACGGGTTAGTTAGGCCCAACGACGAAAATCCCCGCCGTCAAATGAATTTTAATTCATAAAAAACGATTCGCGCAAGTTAAAAAAAACACCCCATGGACACGCCACGGGGCATCAATTCAGAATATCCAAAAGATTAAAAATCAATTATACATCCAAACAGCACTGCGAAAAAGAAACACACACTGCCCCCGATTACAAACAAGTGCCATATTGCATGCGAAAATTTCATACGCCGCCACAAATAAAATATTACCCCAAATGAATAAGACAATCCGCCCGCCAATATAAACCATAACCCACGCGGCGGTATATTATGCAACATTGCCGGCAATATAAACAGCAATGTCCACCCCATAACCAGATATAATGCAACAATCCATTTTGGCTGTTGCTTTGGATGCCGCATTTTCATAATCGCGCCAAAAATTACAATCGCCCACAATATGCCAAATACAGTCCATCCCAATCCTCCGCGCAAATTAACCAATAAAAACGGCGTGTATGTACCGGCAATCAGTGCATATATGGCAACGCTGTCCCATACTTCAAAAAAACTTTCACCGCGCCGTCCAATTGTTGCATGACACATTGTTGACCCAAAATACAGCATTATCATCGTTGCGCCAAAAATTGCACATGATACAACCGCCCAGGGATTATGTGCCAACGCTGCAAATACAACCAACAGCGTCAGCGCCGCAATTGCCAATCCAACACCGATACCATGTGTCAAAATATTTAACACTTCTTCACCATGTGTACTGGGGCGTTCCCAACGAAACAAACCAGTGGCATGAAAAAAACGCAACAAGCGATTTGCACGCGAATCAGATTTAACCTGTTTTAATTGTTTACGAACAACCTGTTTTGATTTTGTCATTTTATTATGTCCTTTATTCGTGCACAAACCCTGTCTGAACCCATAACCTGCATAATTGAATACAGGTCTGGGGTATTTGTGCGTCCCGTCAACGCAACACGCAAATTCATGGCAACATCGCCATTTTTAACACCGGCCATTCCGGCAATTTCAACAATTTTATTCCACCACGCGTCTTTATCATCGCAAATATCAAATGTTTTCAAAAACGCTGACAGTAAATCGTGATTAAACGCATATTCGGTATTCGGTGCAAACAAATCGTCCCAAAAATAAGACACTTCATCCAAAGTCTGTTTCCATGTAATAAAATCTTTGCGTATACGCTTTGGATTATCGCGTTCAATTGCCAAAATGTTTTTCAGATATTCTGGGTTGCTGCCGATTCGCGCCGCCCATTGCAAATCATATTCATTTGCCCAATCACGAACACATTGCACCAATTCATCCACCGACAGTGTCCCGATAAATTCGCGCGCCCACCATTCTAACTTTTTCATATCAAACAACGCGCCAGACATCGGGATTTTTTTTGGCCGCAACGGGTATTCCCAAATATTTTTAACCTGACCTTTGTTCTTTGCCTCTTCATATCCAGACGCTGCAATATTAAACAGATATTCCAACACCGCCCCTGTTGGCCAACCGTCGTTCAGGAAATATGCAACATTCGCCTCGGGGTCGTGCCGCTTGGATAATTTTCGCTGTTTTCCGGTATCCGCATCAATTTTATCAATTGTTGCGGTATGGATATACATCGGCGGCATCCATTCCATCATGCGAAACAATTGAATATGCAGCGGGAATGACGGCAACCATTCTTCGCCACGCACAACATGTGTTGTACGCATAAAGTGGTCATCGCACAGATGCGCAAAATGATATGTCGGCAAACCGTCATTTGATTTAATTAAAACAATATCTTCGTTATTTTCCGGAAAACCAATTGAACCACGAACTGCATCTTTACAGAAAATACGTTGTTCGGGGTTACCAGTTGAATACAAACGAACAGATGGCACTTCGCCGGCGTCCAAACGACGAATTATTTCATCATCGGTAATATCGCGGTCGCGCGCAAATTCACCATAAATGCCGGTGGCAAATCCCGCAGCCTTTTGATTTTCGCGAATGCGCGCCATCTCGTCCGCGGTTAAAAAGCACGGATACGCCAAACCACGCGCCAATAAATCGGCCGCCACACTGTGATAAATATCGCGCCGCCGGGATTGGTAATACGGACCATATTCCGGCATATCATTGTATTGCAGTCCAAATCGATGCATAGAATCTTGAATAATTTTAACCGCATCTGCAACTTCGCGCTTGGTATCAGTATCTTCGATGCGCAGCATAAAAACACCGCCCGTATCATACGCCAATTTACAATCAATCAATGCCTGGTACATGCCGCCAATGTGCATATAGCCCGTGGGACTGGGGGCAAAACGCGTTACAAACGCACCATCCGGCAAATTACGCGGCGGGAATTTTTCCTCTAACTCTGCCAAAGTATATTTTGGCGCACCGCCCAACACACGCGCAATTAAATCTGGGGATAAACCTTGTCTCATTATTAAATATCCTTGTTTTATCAACTTTCGAATTTTATACTAAATATATGGAAAAACAAGAATTAAGAACATTTGGCCGCAGACACGGCAAAAAATTATCGGCCCGTCAAACGATGCTGATTGACCGGATTTTACCAACAATTTTACCCACAAATTTGCCGGCAAATACCGGTAAAATACTGGAAATTGGATTCGGCGCGGGTGAACATTTGCGTGAAATTGCCCGGCAAAACCCGGGAAAAATCATAATTGGCGCAGAACCATTTATGAATGGCGTTGCGTCATTATTATCTGCAATTACGAACGAATTGAATGCTGTTCGCGACGAATATAAAAACATTCGTATTTTTGCCGACGATGTGCGCGATTTTCTGCGTAATACCGATTCGCAATTTGAACAAATTTGGATACTGCATCCAGACCCCTGGCCCAAGGCACGACACGAAAAGCGCCGCTTGTTGCACGCTGATTTTTTACATCAATTATCAAATCGGTTAACGAAAAATGGTGAAATAATAATTGGTACAGACCATTGGGAATATTATGACTGGATTATAAATCAATCACGAATCGCTGATTTAACATACACAACCCCAGACATAAAAACGATTCGCACACGGTACCAGCAAAAAAATATGGCAGGTACGCAAACACCAAAATACTTGATTATTCACGCGCCGACGCATTAAAGAAAAATTGTGTCTGTTGCATTAAATCAGGTCGCATTGCCTGAACCAGACGCGACACTTGTTCCACGCGCGTGGACGCAACATAAAAATGCAATTCGCAATTTATATTATCTGCTGCATTTAATGCCGCATATACACGACCGACAAAGTCTGATTTTTCACCACTGTCGCGCGGCATCGCCAGTAAAACACCATTTGCGCGCATATCGCGAATCGCCGCCCACACATCGCCCCACGAATACGGACCAATATCGCGCATATCAAACCCGAAAAACAAAGACTTGTTAAAAAATAAATCATCACGAATTTGTCGCATTTGTGAAACAACAGACGACATATCTTTGAATTTCATAAACAATTGCGCGCCATCTGCACCATGTTTGAATACTGTATTTATATTTTTCACAACATCAGACATAGTATCTGAATCTGTTTTTGTTATATAAAATCGCGATAAAATTCTAGCATTTTTATTTTCCAACCAAGGCCATATAACAGACACAGCATCAGGGACCACTGATATATTTGCCCCGCCATGCGCAATGATACGCGATGCTGCGTGCGCTAAATCAGTTGGTTCTGCATCGGGGGCACACCACAAAGACATCTGTTTATCATTATCAAGAATAAAATCGTTATTAATCATTACGCTTTTTACTTTATCACAAATATGCTATAATTAAAATCAAATGAAAATTATGAAATTCAGACTAGATTATATACTGTTATGCGCATTATGGCTGTTGGCTATAACACTGGGGACATGTTTTTGGTTTAATACAGTATATGGTTTTAACATATTTTCTGGGCAACATTGGCAATACTTGTCATATATGCAGGCGGCACAAACACCTGTACGGCCGGGCTTTTATATATCACTGGTTATGATTGTATTTATTGCAATTACCAGTTTATATTTTATTCTGCGACCACGGCGGCGAAAAATCAAATTGCCAATTATGCGTGTTGAACACAAACAAAAAACAACAAACAAAACAGATGATACAAAAACATCTGATTCAGCCGCATCAACATTGGACATTATATCTGGGACCAGTCAATCACCGGTTCCAACACCGCATAATTCTGCGCCATCAGATACTGCGCGACCACCACGATTAAATTTATCTGCGATTGACACAACAAAACTTTATACCCAGCACACCGCACAACCGGCATCCGCGATGCCGCAACCACAACATGACACAACTAATACACCTGCGGCGCTGCCCCAGCAAGATTTATCTGAAATCCAAGAAATATTTGAATCTGCTGGTTATGTTATAAAACCGCATCCGCGTATAAATAATATTCCAATTGCACTGATTGCAATCGGCACAAACGAAAATATTTGGATTGGCGGTGTTGGCATAAAAACAACTGATATACGCGCCGTTATGGACAGACTTAATCAAATATTTACCAGCACACTGGACGAAACAGATATAAACATAAATGGTTTTGTAATCGCTGCGCCTGATGCGGCAGTATCCGAATTTCAAGATGTATTGATGTTTGACACGGTATCTGATTTGCGCAAATATATGAGTGAATATCCAAACCCGCCACTGCCAGACGACGATGACGGTATGTTTGACGCATATTCACAATATATTGACGCGGTTATTAATCACATAGGCATAAAGTAATGCAATTAACCAAGGAAATGGCTGAAAAACAACTGGCGGAAATGGGCATGTCAGACATGCCATTAACCCAGTTCAGCCCTACCCCATCTGTTGTTGCCCCAGACTGGTTTCAAACATATAAACGACTATGTCATGAATTTACGCTGTCATTAACCGATTCGGTCGAAGAACTGGCGTTTCTGAACCTGACCCAAGAAGAATTTATGTCATTAATAACAGGACACGGATTGCCGCCTAATTTATCGTTCAGATTTCGTATACCATTGGTATGGGGCGGACAATTAACGACAGAAAATTTATTTATGTGCTGGACATTTCCGCATTCGCATAATTTGGATAGATTTATTTTATCACAATCTGATGCAGATATTATATGGCTGCCGAATCCGGTGAAAAAGATATATGTCCCAACACACAGCGCCGCCGGGGGCGATGGCGGTAATGCAACATCCGACAGACTTAGTCAAATGGCGGCACAAATTGCGGCAGACCGCGGGATAGAGGTATAAAAATCAACATGAATAAAAACATAGCAACATGTACAGATTTCTTGACCGCCTTACAGACGCATAACGCGTACTTGGCACCTGCGGCATCACAACAAGAAATAATACTTGCCAACACAACATTGCAACAAATGCGGGCGGCTATATTACCCGGATTTTTAATTGAATTATACGCGCAATGCGGCGGAATTATTATGGACAGCGGATATATATTTGGTCCGCACCCCATACATCGCGGAATAAAATATCCTGTACCTAATATCCAGACAATAAATTCTGAATTATCTGCAATTACACAACTGCGGGGAAAAACAATATTTGGACGCAACGATTTATTTTGGCTGGGGTTTGATTCGTTTGGTACATGTTATATGTTAAATAATATGAACACATCTGTTATGCGCAAATATGACAATCCATGGGCTGGGATGTACGATTGCTTGATGGCGGGGAAATTTTAATTATGACAAAATTGTCTGTATCTTTATCAGGACATCAAACCAGCATATCGCTGGAACGCGAATTTGTGGACGAACTGCAACGCATCGCCAAAGACAAGAAAAAATCTGTTGCGTCGATAATAACAGAAATTGATGATACGCGTGCGCCGGGCACAAACCTATCATCTGCGATACGCGTATGGATTCTGACCCAGTTAAAAACTTAATCATTGGTACCCGAATTACCACCCAGTCCATTGATTAATACATTACCAACGGCACCACCAACACTGCCAACCCCCAGTGTTATTCCACCTGTTTGCAAATTAACAGACTGACAATTTCTAACATTTCTGTTTCATCGTATAAATCAGCGTACGGATTTTGGGGTACTGCATCAATTGCCATTGCATCCATAATTGGTGTAATTAATATGAAAAAAAGCAACATTACATGTTTCATATTCATAATCACCGACCAAATGTTGATGTATCAGATGCGCTGTATTCCCGTATTCTGCCCTTGGCGCGCACACTGGGGAGATTATTAGATTCCCACTCACGCGTATCATCCATTTTTATTGCCATTGCACCAAACGGTGAATTTTCATCTGGCTGTTCACCGTCTGGCATTGGAATGTATTTTCCGGCACGAATATCTGCAACCTCTTGATTACGCCATACATACCAATCATCATAGTCATACTCTTCTGCCATCACCCTTAATCTGATATTATCGTACTGGGCATATAGTTCACTTGAAAAGGCCATCGTACTGTCATTAGTTAACTGAATTGATATAGAATAATGCGTATTTGTTTCTGGTGAATCCATTTGCACCAACAACGATTGTGGTTCACGCATATTATGTGTTACAGAAAACTCTAAAAAACCATCTGGATAGTCGCACGCCTGTCTTTCCAACAAATTATAACAAACATCCATATTATCTAATTGTCCCCGGTCCAACCACGAAATTTCTTGTCCATCGGTATTTTGTGTTTTAATTGCCCGCCCTGTCAGTTCAGACACATCTTGTAACATCGCCATATATTTATTTTTATAATATTGAAAAGATTTATCCGCCAAATATCCGCGTACGCGTCGCATTTGTCGTTCAATTGGTAACGCATTCAACGATTGTACAAACGGATAATCGCGCCCGGTTAATGCTTCTTTTATTTCATCCAGTTGCGCTTGCATTTCTGCATCGGCCAAAAAGACGGCATCTTGACCATCTGTAACAAAATATTCATCCACAGACATCCCCTGTTGTTCCATACAGGTCCTGTATTCTTCTTCACACACAGATGCATCAGCAATCGCATTTATTGGACAATATATCGCCATGCATACGGCACCAAACAACAAATTTCGCATTCGCATATTTTCCCCCGTAACAGACAAAAACCACCGTAAATACTTACCGGTGGCAGGAGATTCATAACTATTGAACGGAATAGCATTGCGCCTTCGATATATAACGCAATTCTCCTGCCTTTTTGCCATGCAGGAGTTTTTTCGTTCCACGCGGAACGCCGTTCACGGGTTATGAAGCCCAACGCTGAAACCCTCAGCGTCATGATGGTTATATCACAATTGTAATATTAATGAAAATAAAATATCATAATGGTTTATTTTCTTCACAACGATAGTTCAAAAACATCACACAGATACACGAAAACAGCAATATAATTATCATCCATCCATCGCGGCCAATTGCACGATATGCCGTCAGATGTGCGCCACATACCGTGCCATCCGCATACCCCGAAACACCGACCGGGATAAAAGACGAAATTTCACCATCTGAATTAACAAAAGCACTGATACCTGAATAATTTGCACGAACAATCGGCACCCCAGATTCTATGGCATATCTGCGCACCATATCCAGATGTTGATATGTTCCCGGGGTTGTACCAAACCAAGTATCATTTGTAATATTGACAATCGCGTTCGGATTTTCGTTTACAGGAATCAATGAATCAGAAAACACAATCTCATAACATATTGCCGGCGCAAAATTAAAACCATTAATTGTCATAATTTCTGGTCCTGTACCTGGGGTTAACTGACCGGGGGTTGGAATAATATCACCAAACGGTCGATATTCACCAAACGGCACCAAGTGTGATTTGCTGTATATATGATTAATTTGCCCGCTTGGTAACGCAGAAATTAATGAATTATACATCAAACCATCTGAATATGTTGTTGCACCAATCAATATATCTGATTTTAGTATATGCGCAATTGGCATATTATCGCCGTCTGTTATTACAAACGGATACGAAGTTTCCGGAAATACAATTAAATCTGGTGCCCCTGGCGCAGTTGCCAACGCAATCATGGCGCGGACATTTTCATTTGCATTACGAATTGCATCACTGCGCGAATGTGTTGCCTTTTGCGATGCGCTGCGTGCTGGTTGCACTATACGAATTACCGGCCCATAATTTTCGCCATCACACTGCGAATATTTAATATTTTTATATCCGATAAATCCCCCACAGATTAATAAAGACAAGAATATTATAAACGGGAACCAACACATTTTTCCGCGTCGTGCAATAACATCAACAACAGATACAATAAATCCAACAATTATAAAACTTAACCCCAGTGCCCCCCACACAGACATAGAATTTGCCAATTCTGGAAACGGCATCGTAATGTTTGCGATTGGATTCCACGGAAATCCTGTAAACACCCATTCACGCAGCCACAGCACCAATGTCCACACCGCAGCAAACAAAATTGCCCGACATGCCGGCACAGTGCGCACACACATAACAACAACAAATGGTATCGAAAATATTATCGCCCCAACCAAACCGATTCCAATCAAGGCTGGGATTGTCCATATTGCAAATTGTGCCGCCAGTTCTGGTACAACATATATTGAATTTATAACCCACCAAAACATAGCGATTGCATACGCCGCCCCGAACGGCGCAGCGCGCAGCCACGCCCCAAAAACAGAATATTTTTTATAACCGCGTGTCATTAAATAATACGCCACGCCAATTGCAATTAATGTTGCCCACCACAAATTAAATGGCGCAAAACCAAATGCCGCGATTGCACCACACAGCGCCATAATGACATATTGCCAAAACCCGTCTGGACGAATTTTTATTTTATTAAAAAATGCAATAAATTTATCGCCTGGGCAAGAACAAGTATCGCTGTATGTGCACGAATCCGCCGTATACGGATTTTTGATATGTAATTTTTTTAATATTTTTATTTCCTGATTTTCCATTATAACTGCATCATCATCGCGAATATGGTCATAGCCTTGTAAATGCAACATCCCATGCACAACCATGTGTGTGGTATGATTTTCCACAGATATATTTTCAGATTCTGCTTCGCGCATCACTGTATCTAACGAAATATAAATATCACCCAACAAAACATCATCACCCAATTCAAAAGACAACACATTTGTTGGTTTATCTATATCACGATATTGTTTATTTATTTTTTTTATTTCTGCATCATTGGTCAGAGTAATTGAAACCTCGGCATCGGGGCGAACATTACGCACAGACGCATTTACAATTTTTTCAAAATTAATTTTATATTTGCGCCACCGCGCATCATTATAATTAACCCAGACTTTCATTTACATACCTGTTTTTTATTTACATAATATCGCGCTGTGCGGCGGCATGCCCTATGCGCGCGTTATCAGCAACTTTTATTTTATTAACCCCACGGCTAAAATCATTTACCCCAGTATAAGCCAAATTTTTACCAGCAATTTTTGATTCTAACTCATCGGCTAAAATATCATATCCACGGCCACTAAACTTTTGTGCTAATCGCAAATTTTTCATCGCCATATCATAGTGCTGTTGCCGCGCAGATTCATCTGATGCTGCATCACCCATTGCTGTCCGACACAAGGCTGCATTAAAATAAGTATACCCCTTGATATCAGATGGCATGTCGCGCAAATATTGCGACTTTATCAAATTTTGCACAACACGCAGTCCTTCGTCATATTTACCCATTTTATAATATGCAATAGACAAATTGCTGTATGCGATATAATTGCGCGGGTTTGATTTTAATGCCGCATCAAATTTTTTTATCGCCCCAGAATAGTTTTCGGCAAAAAATAAATCTTCACCGGCTGCATTTAGTTTATCTGATTCACTGATAACATTATCTTGTACATTATTTGCAGAATATTTTGCAAAATCTATTGTCACACCGCCCGACATGACATTACCTTGTTCTATTGCGGCAACCATATCGGAACTTAAATAATTTTTCACAGCCTGCTGTGCTGTCCCGTGTGTAACACGCGATTTTGTTTTCATCAATAAATCAGACAAGTTGTCTGGAATATTAAACCCATTGGCAACGGCGGTCTTGGTTGTTCCATTATATTTTAATAACCGACCATTATATTCTTGCAAATATGGTTCTATGGTATACGGGGCTTCGGCAATTGCATTTAATATAACACTATCATCAGTATAGCCCAAGTAATACAACGCCAACACACCAAATTTATTAGGCAGTCCCCCCCACCGCGTTCCCCGGATACCGCCAAACGCTGCGACATATTCAGTTGCAATGCGTTTTGGTGATTGCCCAGTATTTATTGCGACCGCAACAGGATTGCCTTTGTTCCCAGGTGCGTATGTATTTTCCCCTTTGTTATATCCTGCAACCGCCAAAATAACGAACAGGCGACTGTCCATTGGTACATGTATTTGTGATTTGATTTTTGGATAAACCTTTTGATACAGCCACGCAGACACTAACAATCTATTTTCTTCTATACTGATGCTGGAACCATTACCAATATGCCGTCCCAATATTTTTTTTGCAAAATTTCTGTGCACATTGTCATTTAATGTAAACCCACTGCCGATTGTCAAAGTACCGCGTCCCCCGTTATCATCATACAATGTTTGTATAAAACCTTCGCTGGACACCAAGTGCGACAAGACATACGGATGTACAGCATCCAGCATTTTTTTCCACTGCGCCGCATCAACTGTTGGGTCCATATAAAAATCATCAAACTTTTCAGGTTCTGACGCGCGCGTGATTTTTTCCGTTTTCACTTGGTCTTTATCGCTTGTTAAATCCAATCCGGATACCGCGCGCCCGCCCCCTATAACTGCCGCCAGCATAAAGTACCATAAAATATGTGCGGATAAATTCGGATATTTTTTTGCGAATCCAGATATCGCTTTGGGTCGGCCATCTTTATTTTTCCCAGCGTCCATAAATGCCAGCTTTTTTTCTAACTTTCGCAAGAACGCATTGTCCAACGCCATCCACCGCACCAAAGTCAACAGAAATTGTGCCCCCCCAGCCGCCAGCCACGCCGACCATTTTGCAGTATTTAATCCAACAATTTGCGCTGTGTCGCGTAATTTCGGATTTTTTTCTGTAATTCCGGCGGCATCTTTATCTGTGCGGCGTTCGCGCACATATTCATTTACTTTTAATTTTTCGATTCCCCGGCGAATCCGCGCAGCGGTGCGTTCCGGTTGTTTTACAATTTTACGGAATTTTTCAGTCATCTATTTACGCCCCCGACACTGTTTACCAAATCCAGATTTTTTGGCGATACGCGACCGCCGCGCCGAATAATTTGGCGCAACAAACGGATAATCATCCGGCAAGCCCCACTTTTGCCGATACTGCTGTGGTGTCATATTATACTTTCGCCCGATATACCGACGCAGCATAACATGCCATGTACCATCTTCCAGACATTGAATTTTATCCGCCCGAACAGATGCCGCAATTTGTTGCGGTCCAACAGATGCACCACGCAAACTTTCGCGTGCGGCACGCACAGCTGCATCCAGCGTTAAATTCGGATTTGCAGAAATAGCCGCCGCTGCCAAATTTGCAACAGCCAATGTAAATTCAGCAGATTCTTTATTTACTACCAACTTGAAAACCTTTGGTTTATTTACTAAAATCAATTATATCATAAATAAAGACTAAATAAAACCAAAGTAAAACAAATACAAATGCAATCAGAAAACAGACCACTTGCAGACATAATGCGTCCCGCCACAATTGATGAAATTGTGGGTCAGCCGCAATTATTGGGCGAAAACGGCTTGGTGCGTCGTATGGTTGATAATCATAAATTATCAAATTTGATTTTATGGGGACCGCCCGGATGCGGCAAGACCACAATCGCGCGCGCATTGGCAAAATCTGTTGATATGGACTTTGTACCGATGTCTGCGGTATTTTCTGGAACAGCTGATATAAAAAAGGCCATGGATGCCGCACGAATGAATCGCGAAATTGGCCGTGGAACATTATTGTTTATTGACGAAATACACAGATTTAATAAAACCCAACAAGATACATTGTTGCCATACCTAGAAGACGGAACAGTCGTATTTATGGGCGCGACCACCGAAAACCCCAGTTTTAATTTGAATAATGCGTTGCTATCACGATGCCATGTCGGCGTATTACAACCATTATCATCCGAAGATTTAATGACCCTGATGTCGCGTGCAGAAAAATTCTTGGGCAAAAAATTACCATTGCGCGATGATGCGCGTTTACACTTGGCACAAATGGCAGATGGCGATGCGCGTTTTTTATTAAACACTATCGAGTATCTAACAAATGCGAATTTTGGTAAAAAATTAACCCCCGACGCATTGGACAACGCAATACAAAAGCGCGCGCCATTATCTGATAAATCTGGCGATGAACATTATAATTTAATTTCTGCTGTACATAAATCATTGCGTGCCAGTGATACAGACGCTGCGCTGTATTGGACTGCGCGCATGATGACATCTGGGCAAGACCCCATGTATTTATTTCGTCGTTTGACCCGTTTCGCAATGGAAGATATCGGTTTAGCTGACCCAAATGCAATGCAAATAGCCCTGGCTGCATGGCAGGTTTATGAACGCATGGGCAGTCCCGAAGGGGATTTAGCATTAACAGAACTGGTAATATATTTAGGCACAGCGCCCAAAAGCACGGCTAATTATCGGGCGCAAACTGCGGCATACCGCGTTGCACGCGACACAGGCAGTTTAATGCCACCAAAAAATATCTTGAATGCCCCAACCCGTATGATGCGCGACATGGGATATGGTGCTGGGTATATATATGAACCAGACACAGCATCTGGATTCAGTGGTCAAAATTGTTTTCCTGAATCAATGCAGCGACAAAAATTTTATAATCCAATTGAACGCGGTTTTGAACGCGAAATAAAAAAGCGTTTAGAATATTGGGATTCGTTGCGTGAAAAAATAAATTCCGCAAAAAAGTAAAAATCCCGCGGCTGCGGGATTTTTCATCAGAACAATATATTTACATCTAATCCGACTTGTAATTCATCACTTTCAAATTCGTAATCTAAATGTCCTGCATATTGCGTACGACCATATTGGCGAATAATTTTACCGCCAATCCATTCTTGGTCAAATGCAGATTCTGTTGCCTTGCGCAACATAAAGTTTGCCGCCATCCGCCAATCTTGGGCGATACGGAAATATGCCTCTGGCATAAAGTCAATATATGCCATGCCCATAACATCATCAAAAATCCAACTGGATTTGATTGTCGCAGCCAATGTAACACCTGTCCACTGGCGACCAAAACGATAACCAGCGTAATATGTAGAATCCGCAAAATACGGCGTACGCACATGCGAAGAACCACCAACCTTTAACCCAAACAAAATATCAGAAATTATCCGCGCGCTGTTCCCGCCCGCCGTACCGACACGATAAACACCGCCAATATCCAGACTGGAAAAGCCATCTTCGGTACCATTAAAATCTTGTTGATAATGTGCATTTGCTGAAATGGTCAAACGATTATTTATACCATAGGATAATGTTTCACCCAGACGCAAAACATTGTCCCAATATGTCAAAGTTGTTTCAGTCAGCAAATCATTTTGCGCAACCATAAATAATGGGTCAGATGTATCATATTCCAAACCATCCGCGCGCGCACTGACAACAGGCGACATTACCAACACAGCCCCTATTAAAACAGATAAAAATTTACGCATACTACCCTCTCTCCCCTTGATGTTTATTTTATATCATAGACCGCGTATAAATCGGGCAGCATAAATTACGCCACCCGACATGCACAATATCATCAGAATGAAAATACCGCCTGCAAACCAACTGTTGCTTCGGAATAATTATCTATATGTACCGGTCCAACATATACATATTGACCATAAGAATCACTGCCCTGTTGTGTATCAGTTCCCCAGAACGATAAATCTTTACCGTCTGCGGTATCATAAACTGCCATTTTGCCATACAGATTTAATGCAAACCAATCATTTGGTTGCCACCCAATCGCAGCCTTGATGCTGGCCTGGTTATGCCAATCATAATATCCAAACAGCGCTTCGACATTTAATGTCCAATCTTCGTCCAAGACACTAAATACCCCCAGTCCCCCTTCGGCATAGAATACATTATTAACATCTGTCTTGTACGCAATAAACATTGTTGACGGCACCCCATCACTGGTAGTACCAGTAATTCCATTACCATAGGAAGTACCCGCAAAGTCAACATACCACCCACGCGCCAGCGCATATATCGTAGACGATGCGACCTTATATCCGCCTTTGATATCCAATATTACATTATTAGACATATCAGGCTGATACTGATAATACCCAGATACAGTTGCAATCCAATCTGATGTATCAACAAATCGCCATTGCAGTCCCAAGCCCATTAAATTGAAACCATTATCATCCATCGTATCATCTGTTGATACCGCCCAATCAAATTTATAGTTAGATATATCATATTGCAACATTGCCAGAACAGACAATCTGTCTGTTATACCATAACTAAAATCTTCCTTGATAGAAAAGCGCGACATGTCCCATTTAGCTGCCTCGTTCGCGCCGCCACTTACACTAAAATCATATGAATTCATAGTATAAGACAAATCTGTTACGGAACCAAAATCACCCTTTAACGGTTGAAAGAACGGATGCGCCAAATAATATTTACGACGCAGTTCGCTGCGATATGTTTCTGCGCGTGTTTTGCGAACAACCGCATCAGAATTACCGGCATATTGCTTATATAAACTGCCACGGTCAGCCGGCTTTACATAATAAAGATTACGCGCATCTGCTTCATCATATGTTTTTTGTGTTGTACGCGTTTCATACTTTTCATAATTAACCTGGGTGCGTTCACGAACAGCCGGCGCACTGGTTAAATCGACACTGGATGCCGCGCGTGTACCAGAATTTGTCGCCGCCACAGCCGGCGCAACCCCCAGCAAAACCGCCGCACACAAGAACCAAGACAGATGCAATTTCATCCTAAAACTCCTTTATTATTAATAGAAATTATACCACAAAAAGTGGTACATACAAAGCATAAAAGACAAAAAATATCCCCGCTATTTTGCGGGGTTATATTATAAAATATGTCGCTTATTATTTGCATCAGGGGGGCTAACGATACCTTCGGCCTCCATCCGTTCCATAAATCCAGCAGCCTTGTTATACCCAATTCCCAATCTGCGCTGGATATATGAAATCGTCGGTTTTTTATCACGCAACACATATTCTTTGGCCTGGGTATATAAATCAGCATCTTTATCAGATTTTGACATTGGCATTCCTGGTATTTGTGCCGCACCAGTTGCCCCGGAACCACCGTCGCCATCTGTGACACCGGCCGCATATTCTGGTTCGCCCTGACCGCGCAAGAAATCGCCCACCCGCGACATTTCTTCATCTGATATAAATGCACCATGTATACGCACAGGTACGCGTCCAGCCTCGCTAAACAGCATATCACCAAACGCCAATAATTGTTCTGCGCCCTTTTCACCTAATGTTGTCATAGAATCAATTGCACTGCGTGCCTGGAATGAAACGCGCGTTGGGAAATTAGCCTTGATAACACCGGTTATAACTGTGGTATCTGGGCGCTGGGTTGCCATAACCAAATGTATTCCGGCGGCACGCGCTTTCTGCGCAATGCGTTGAACACATGCCTCTACTTCCTTGCGGGCCAAACTCATCAAATCGGCAACTTCGTCTATGATTATTACGATATATGACATATCAGACAAATCGACTTCTTGGGTTTCGAATAATAATTCACCTGTTTCTTCGTCTGTGCCGACTGCAACCTGACGCGTCAGTTTTTCACCACTGGCGCGTTTTTCTGCCATAATTTCGTTATAACTTTCTATATTGCGTGCATTTACCAGTTGCAGTTGTTTATATCTGTCTTCCATTTCACGCACAGCCCATTTCAACGCATTTACCGCCGCCGCTGGGTCCAGTTTTACAATCGGGGTTATCAAGTGCGGAATATCATCCCAGAATCCAAAATCAACACCTTTGGGGTCAATAATCATCAATTTGCACTTATCCGGCGTAAAGTGATATACAATAGACATTATAATAGATTGCACAAACACAGATTTACCAGACCCAGTCCGTCCTGCAATCAACATGTGTGGCATTTTGGCCAAATCAAAATACATTGGGTTTCCACCGATATCAACCCCCAGGGCCAATGGTATTTTATATTTAGAATTTGTAAACGCAGTATTATCAACCAGCGATTGAAAACGCACCGTTTGACGCGTTAAATTAACCATTTCAACACCAATCAGTGGCGTATTTGGGATATGCGCAATACGGATATTTTCTGTTGCCATGGCGCGCGTCATATCACTAACTGTTTTTCTGATATCAACAATTCGTACACCACTGTCCGGCATAAATTCATACAGCGTCACAATCGGTCCTGGTTTTATACCAACAACTTTGCCGCGTACCCCGTATTCTGCAAAGTGCACCTCCATCGCGCGGGCATTTTGTTTTAATTCTGGGGTTATAACATTTCTGCCAAACGCAGACCGTTCCAAAAACGCAGGGTCTGGCAATTCATATTCGTGCGGACCAGCAACCTTTGCACTGCGCGAATGCGCGCGCGATTTTGTCGTCCGACTGCGTGTGCGTTTGGTTGTGGTGGGCACATTTGCATTATCATCTGTATCATCTGCTGATTCTGTGTCATATTCAGGGTCATATTCTGCATCATCAGATATATATTCATCTGCACTTGCCGCCGGCACCAAATGGAACACAGACATTACCCAGCGCACCCCACGCCATATTAACCGTACCGCATTCTTGACATGTATCCATCTGATATGCAGTAATTGCGCCGCCATAAATAAAAATACCGCAATACATACCACACCAACTGCCACGCACCAACCGCCAATCAGTTTATATAAATCAGATGCCGCGATAAATCCGACCATACCGCCAAAACTGTGCGACGACGCAATTAATCCCATGCCGGCGGCACCAATAAACAGCGCCACAAAACAACGCAAAAAATTATATTCTGGCGACGCATTTTCATTCCACCCCGCCGTCCAAGACAACCCCCACCGCACAACACACAGCATTAAAAAGATTGCAGGGACAACCCCGATACCATAGCATAAAAACCCGACCACCTGTCCCATTACAGATTGCGTACCAAATGTACTGGCAACGGCAAATCCATCTAAATACGGGTCATAAAAGATTGTTGCGCATAACGCCCATACCCCCAGCGCCAACAGCACAATACCAAATACGCGTTTTAATAAACTTTTCAACGCGCCGGAAACGCGTTGCGGTAAAAAGTTTGATTGTTTTGCCATGGTGGACATTGTATCACAAAAAACATAAAAATGTTAGGAATATCGCGATAAAAATTTATATTTATCGTAAAATCCCGGCCCCACCCCGCTTTAATACAGCCTTGGTCAAATCCGCCGCTGCCATACCGATAAATGCCCCCAATATAACATCAGACGGCCAATGTGCACCAACACAAACACGCGACAAGCCAATTATTATCGCCAATGACCATGTAAACCATTTTATACGCGGTGCCAATAACCCTAACATAATCAGTCCCGCAAATGACGCAAAAGTATGCCCCGATGGCATAGAATTAAATGCCCAATCGGTTGAAAAAGGTACAAAACCTGTTTTATCCAGTGCTTCAAAAAACACAGGACGCATACGCCCAATAATTATTTTTAATAATTTTCCAACAACACTGGCGGCAACCACAGACGACAAAACAAATACGGCATAACTATTACGCGTTTTGAACCAAAAGTCTTTGCAGAAAGTCTGAAAACTTGGTTGATTCTGGCTGTTTCTGTATCTTGGTTTTGTTTTCATAATTTTTCGCAGATAAAACACAACCAACACGATTGCAGATACACAAATCCAAATTTTTGCATCAAAAATTTTATCAAACCAATGCCATAACCACCAATCAAATTGACGCAAGAACAAATATACCGGCTTATCAAACCAGAATACCCCGGCCAATACCAGCCCCAGTGTTATTGCACCACCCAATCCCAGCCAACGCCATTTTATTTTGTTATCTTTTGTTAAAAACATTTTTTCATCCTGTTATTCTTCTGCAACTAATTTATTATATACCTTTGGGTCTGTTAAAATTTTTACAGAAACAGCCGCCGCCACTGCATCTTCATCAGCGCCACTGGTAATAACCGGGCATCCGCGTCGAATATCGGCAACATCGGTATCATTATCGTTATTAAAATCGCGTGCATTAAAATCATTATTTATAACATTCAAGAAAAACGCATTTTGTTGTTGTGATGTACGAATATTAGACAAACATACAATCGGGAATATTCCGCGTCCTTCGATAACGCGTCCATTTCCGGTCTTGATTACCTTGTTCAGCAATTCCAACGCACCGCCATTATCCAGATTAATACGCGTTGCGATACGCGCGCTGCCCGCGGTTGGTGTGCCAACCAATACCCCGCGCGCATTTTCATAGAATGCTGCAACAATCGCTTCGGCTGTGCCACGCGTCATATTTGACATCAAAACAACAACTGGCGCATCTGTTATTGCCTGTCCACCGGGGATAACCTCTACCTCGTCGCGGGCAGTTTCAACAATACGCATTACTGGCTTGGCCCCGATAAACAGTCCCGCCAATTTTGCTGCTGCGCGTTCATCATCGCCTGTGGACGCGCGTAAATCCAGCACAATACCTGATATATCAGAATATGTTGCCAATGCTTCATTTATAATTGCAACGGCGTTATCAGAAACTTCATGTACAACTATTTCTAAAATAGCACCGGTATCTTCATCACTGCGATGTACGACATCTGCATCTGCTAAAATAATTGTTGCACGACGCAATACAACATCATTTTCGCCGTTTGGCGACAAAACACGCAATTTAGATGTCCCGGAATTAAACCCAGACAAAACAGATGCCATATCTGCATCTGACAAATCTGCAACCGCACGACCATTAATATAAGTTATTAAATCACCAGGACGAATACCCGCGGTATCTGCGGGCGAATCTTTGAATATACCGCTGACACGCCAATTTCCGCGCGCATCCCGTGCACCTTCTAATCCCAGACTGGTCAACAGACGGTTATCTTCGGCAATTTCGGCGGCACGCGAATATATATATCGACCATTTTCATCAATCCCACGCATCAGGCTATCAACAACCATTTGATACATTTCACTGGTTGTTGCATTATGCAAATTTTCATCCATACCGCGCATTTTCAACACCAACGCAGTTGTAATTTCGCCAAACCCATGCCAATCACCTGCATCTGGACGCGGATAATTTGCAATAATTGCGTCTTTCCACACCAAAACAACGCGTTCATCTGTTGCGGCAATATGTGCATCAGGATTCAAATTTTCCAAACTTTCAATTGCAACATTGATATTCTTGCCGCCCCATTTTACACCATCTAACTTTTTATAAATATCTGCAAAAGTTTCAGATACTTCAAAAACATTTAATCCATCTTGCACAGGTTCGTCTTCAAAGAACAAACTGTCCGCGCGACACGGCACCACGCCCAAGGCCAACAATACGCATATACAGAATTTTATAATTCTCACGATACTATCCCCCCATTGGCTTGGCGCAACAAAGATTTATTTTGTCGTATCGCTGTCGCGCAGGTTAAAGTGATACAGTATAACATTCGATATATAAATACTGGTAAATGTTCCCATTATAACCGCAAATGTCATCGCAATCGAGAAATCACGCAACGCCGGTCCCCCGAACAAGAACAACGCAACCATTGCCAGAATAGTCGACAATCCCGTCATAATTGTGCGACGCAACATTTCATTAACCGATAAATCAATCAAATCATCCATCGGCATTTTGTGATATTTTTTAATATTTTCTTCTATGCGGTCATAATTTACAACCTTGTCATTAATAGAATATCCGACCCCCATCAATATAACTGCGATTGCTGTCTGATTAAATTCCAACCCAGTGATAGAAAAGAATCCAAACATTATAACAAAGTCCAAACACAGTGATATAAACGAACCAATTGCATACCCCCCGCGATAGCGTACCCAAACATATACCGACATTAATATAAACGAAAACAGCACCGCCAATATACCACCGCGTATCAATTCGTTTCCGATTTTTGGTCCAACAATTTGTACCTGGGAATATTCGACATGATTCCCCAGTATATCTTTAATTTCGGACACGCGTTGATTTTGTTCCGCATCAGTTGCACCCTTTGGCAAACCAACACGCACCAAGATTGCCCCATTATCACCAATAGATTGCAATTCTGGATTAAACTGTTCTAAATCCGCACGCATTTTATCAATTGTATAATCTGCGGATACAGGTGTTACCTCCATAGAAATACCACCGGCAAAATCAATACCGTAATTTAACCCGCGCGTTATCAACGACAATATAGACAGCCCGATTAACAACCCAGCAATCCAGTACGATAATTTGCGATATTTCATAAACTTTAATTTCATAACGCGCCCCTTACTTGGTCTTTACATAACTTATTTTTTTATTTTTGCCGTTCATGTACCAATCAATTATAACCTTGGACAACGAAACACATGTGAACAAAGTTGTCAAAACCCCGACTGATAAAGTAACTGCGAATCCACGAATAGGACCAGCACCGAATTGGAACAATACCAACGAACAAATCAAGTTTGTCAGGTTTCCGTCCAAAACCGCCTTCATAGAACGATGGAATCCGGCCTCGACCGCGCGCAAAGATGTTGACCCTGCACGAATTTCATCGCGTATTCGTTCAAAGGGCAAAATATTTGCGTCCACCGCCATCCCCAGTGTCAGCACAATACCCGCGATACCCGGCAATGTCAGTGTTGCCCCCAACAATGCAGATATACCAACAATCATTGCTAAATTAATTACTAAAACGAAACTGGCAATTACCCCAAATCCGCGATAGCAAATAATCATAAATATCATAATAAATATCATACCGACCAAGGATGCAATTTTACCGGCGGCAATAGTATCCGCCCCCAATCCGGCACCAACGGTGCGTTCTTCTATGACTTGTAACGGGGCTGGCAATGCACCACTGCGCAATAATACCGCCAAATCTTTGGCACCCTGCAAGGTAAAGCCACCAGAAATTTGACCGCGTCCCCCCGGTATTGGTTCACGAATTGTTGGCGCAGACAAGACCATATCATCCAGCACAATTGCGAATCGTTCATTTACATGGTCTGTTGTTAAACGCGCAAATTTACGCGCGCCCGCGGCATCAAATACTGTTGTCACAACCGGCATATTATTCTGGTCAAATTCTGCCTGGGAATCTTTTAGCGATTCGCCTGAAACCTCTACCCGCGAATAGACCGGAATTTTTTGGTCTGGCGCATCCATCAGCGATAAAAATTCTGTCCCCTTGGGTGGTCGCCCAGATGCCAGTTGTTCTGCTGTTATATCTTCATTTACCAAATGGAATGTCATTCTGGCGGTCTGACCAATTAATTCTTTGATTCGTTCAGGATTATCAACCCCCGGCAATTGAACCAAGATATATTTACCGCCCTGACTTTGAATAGACGGTTCTTTGGTCCCCAGCGCATCAATACGCCGCCGCACAATTTCTATACTGCGCGCCAGTGCATCTTGCACCATTTCATCTTTGGCGCGTGCAGAATACGCCAATGTCATTGTGCGTCCATCGTTGGTTATATCAACTGTATCACCAAATATACTTCTTAACCGACCGCGCGCCTTGGACACATCTGCTTCATCGCGAACAACAAATGACACAACATCATTTTGATTGCGCATATTAGAAAAACGAATAACACCTTTGTCGCGGTCAATTAATGCACTGCGTGCTTCTTCGTATAACTGTTGGGCTTTTTCGTGAAACATTGTTGTTGTGTCCACTTCTAACAACAACTGCGCCCCGCCCTTTAAGTCCAACCCCAGTGGAATTGGTTGAATCCACGACGGAAAATAAGGTGCCAAACTGGGTGCCAATGTCGGCACTGCCAGCAACACACCAAACACAGCAACAAAAATTATCGCCAGTTTCTTAAACATACCAATATACCCTTGTTATAAATTATTCAACACTTGCGACAGCGCCTTTGCTGACCTCTATCACAACGCCATCTGCGACCTGTAATTCTATGGATTTTTCATTAATCTTTTTTATTGTGCCGTAAATCCCGGCGGCCAATACGCGATTACCAACCTGTAAAGAATCTAACATTTTTTGATATTCTGCCATACGCTTTTTATTTGGACGCACCATAAATATATATATAATTGCGAATATAATCAGACAGTATATCAGCATACCCCACCAATCACCGGCGGTTGCTGCATTTTGTGTTCCTTGGGCTGCCACATCTACAACGGCGGTTGTTTCTTCCATATTAATTCTCCTTGGTAATATTATGGGATTCAGAATAGTAAAAAAAGCCGATTATGTAAAGAAAAATAGTTATTAACTGCGTTCAAACCACCCATCTATTTCGCTTAGCGGGATAAACTTGTACACAGGTCGACCATGATTACATTCTGCCCCGTGTGATGTTTGTTCAATATCGCGCAACAACGCATCCATTTGCGCCATATCCAGTTTTTGTCCTGCACGCACACTGTGATGACACGCATAATTTGCCAATTTCAAATGCAGTCGTTCACCCAACTGGGCAGAATGCCCATGGTCGCGCACTTCATCTGCAATTGCATGAAACAAATCAACCCAATTTATATCCCAATCAGCCGGCTTTTCAAAAATTGCAACCGCATTATCGCCAAACGCATCTATATGCAGCCCCGCTGCGCGCATTTCATCAGCAATAGATAACACCGCATCTGCATCTTCGGTGCGCAGATTTACGACAATTGGTGTCAACAAAGGCTGAACCTTTATCTGATGCTGACGCAATCGTTCGTATGTAATTCGTTCATGCGCAGCATGTTGGTCAACAATAACTAAATTTTCACCACTTTGTGCCAATATATATTTATTAGCAATTTGTCCAATTACGCGCCCCAGCGGCATATTCTTATCACATGCCGGCATATTTTGTTCTGCGACAACGGTATTTTCAGACGCAAAATTTGTGCCGCTGCATACCGGCGCGCCCAACATAAACGCGCTGTCTGGACCACGATGCGGTGAACTGACAAACGCCGCATGCGTATTAAATTTCATTTGTAAATTACCCGGCATATTGTGTGGCGGTACATTGACCGCCCCCGCCATTGACACAGCCGTTGTTTTCTGCGTCATAGTTTTTGCCAACGCATCCCGCAAAGATTTTATTATAAACGCCCGTATATGTGATGGTTCCAAGAAATGCACTTCGGTCTTAGCGGGCGATACATTTACATCAACGCTGCGTGAATTTAATGTTAAATACAGCACACACAGCGGAAATTCCCGTGCATGCATAACATCCATATATGCCGCGCGCAATGCCCCGACCAAAACCTTGTCCTTGACCGGGCGACCATTTACAAACAAGTATTGGTCCACAGACGATGCGCGTCGCAATGTTGGTTCTGATATAAATCCATTTAGTGTCAAAGACGAATCGGATTCAGACCGCGTATCAACTGTCAACATACGCCCCAAAACATCATCGCCCATCACGGCACCAATGCGATGTTCTATGTCTTGATTTTTTGGAAAACGCCATTTGTTGTTTAATACAAATCCTACATCTGGACGCGACATTGCCAATTGTTTTACCACATCAACCACAGACATCATTTCTGCCCGGTCTGTACGCAAAAATTTCAATCGTGCCGGCGTTTTTGAAAATAAATTTGCCACGCGTATACGCGTGCCACAATCCCAATCAGACGGTCTGATTTCATTTGTTGTGCAATCTAAACGCCAACCGTTATCATCATCTGCACGCCGCGTATCAATTACCATATCAGACACAGATGCAATAGACGGCAACGCTTCGCCCCGAAATCCCATATAACAAATATTTAACAAATCATCATCTGGCAATTTTGATGTTGCATGTCGCATTACGCTGTGCGATAAATCTTCGCGCGACATCCCGCATCCGTTATCTATGACCGAAATCATCGTTCGGCCACCATCTGCGACATCTATGACAATTTGGTCCGCCCCTGCATCCAGCGCATTTTCTATCAATTCTTTAACGACGCTGGCTGGGCGTTCCACCACTTCACCCGCAGCAATCTGATTTATCAAGAAATCCGGCAGGACGCGAATCGGCATCTGTTATTCCTTGAATTTTACTTCTAATATTTCGTATTCTTTTTCCCCACTGGGCAATTTAACAATGCAAGTATCGCCAACACAGCGTCCAATTAATGCACGACCGACCGGCGAAGTACATGAAATAACCTGTTTACCATCAGATTCAATATCAGACAATATTCTGCACTGCATACGATTACCATCTTCGTCTTCGGCAACGACACGCGCGCCAAACACGACACGATTACCAGTTAAACTATCAACATCTATTACTTCGGCATTATTAATAAAGTCTTCTATAAATTGGATTCTTTTGTCTATTTGCCGCTGTTTTTCTTTGGCAGCACTGTAATCTGCATTTTCAGACAAATCGCCCAAACTGCGTGCCCATTGCACAGTTTTCAGTATTTCTGGACGCTGAACTTCCTTTAAGTCTTTTAATTCTTTAATCAGGCTGTCAAATCCAGCCCGTGAAATCGGTTTCTTATCCATAACTTAAATCCTGTTTATTTTGTGATGAAATTATAAGCAATCATTTTAATTTTGCAATTACCATTTGAACAATGTATACTTTTTTATCTGGTCTGGTTATAAGAATGAAAGCAAAACCAAAAATTTTGAACAGATTTCTGGCGCGTCGTTTTTTCTATGGCGTTGGATTGGTTATGCTGGTTGTGTGCGGCATAATTATGGCGGTAACATTTGTGGAAAGATTGCCTGCCAACCCAACAGCATTGGCGACACTATATGATACATGGGTGCGATTAATGGAATATGTGCCCTTGTTTTTGCCATTGGCTGTATTTATGGGTACATTGCTAGCATCGTACAATCTAACCAAATCCAGTGAAAATATTATTATCGCCAGCGCGGGGTTATCGCCGTATCAAATGTCGCGTCCATTTTTAATTTGTGCGGCAATAATTGGAATATTTGCAACAACTGTTATAAATCCGTATTCTGTTGGTCTGAACGAAAAAAATCTGACCCCTGACCATTTGATGTTAATAGATAATGAAATCTGGTTGCGTGAATCATCTGATGCAGGATATATAACCATGAATGCCAAGGGCATGCATAAATCTGGTGAAACATTGTTGTTCGATAACGCAACTGTATACATACAAAATCAGTCATTCAAATTAACCCAACGGGTACAATCCGACACAATAACATTAACCGACAGTGGTCTGGCCGCAACAAATGCAACCAAATGGGACGACAACGGGATACCAACACATGGCGCATGGCAAATGCAAACATTGTTAAATCCGCGCACCGTTCTGGACAGATATTTACAACCAGACCAGATTTCATTTTGGCAGTTGCCTGAATTTATATACAGAATGTCGCAAATTGGTGCGCCCGTGCGCGGACACTTGGTACAATTTTGGACTTTACTGTTTTTACCATTAACAATGGTTGCCATGACAACATTGGGTATTGCTTTTTCCCAAACGCGTCAACGCCGTAATTACAGCTTTGGGATAAAATTCGGCATGGGTATAATAACATGCTTTGCGGTATATTTTTTGTCTAATTTGTTTAACGCACTGGGGGCAACGGGTGTTTTGCCACCGTTATTGGCAATAATCGCGCCACCATTAATAATTATTGCGGGCGCTGGTGCATTTATTGCCAGTTTTGATACAATCTAAAAACACGAAACAAAGGAATTATTAATGCCATTGCGTAAAAAAAATACAAAACGGAATCAAATAATCTTTTGGACATTGGTTGCAGTTCTGATTATTTTAATGATAGTATCATTTCCTGCGACCCAACACATGACCGAAGTTGTTTTATATCCATGAATTATATAGATGTATTCTTAGAAGCCATGTCTGCTGAACGCGGGCGCAGTGCAAAGACACTGGCCAGTTATGCCAGTGATTTGCATCATGCAGACGAAAATATTTCTGGTGGATTATTAAACGCCAGCCATGATGATGTCCAGCAATACTTGGCACATTTACCAATACGCGCATCGTCTGTCGCACGCAAGGCCAGCGCGTTGCGTGGATTCTATAAATTTTTAATGCTGGAAAAAATTATCAAAACAAATCCGGCGGCAAATCTGGAAATACCAAAACGCATGCGCAGTCTGCCGAAACTATTATCTGTTTCAGAAATAGAACTGCTGATATCATCTGCGGGCGACATACATAATACTGCACGCTTGCGCGCAATGCTGGAATTAACATACGCATCTGGGCTGCGTGTTTCTGAATTATGCGAATTACCCATGACCGCAAATTTAGGTGATAAATTGCTGATTCATGGCAAAGGTGCCAAAGAACGCATAGTACCGATGCACGAACGCGCACAATACGCATTAGAAAAATGGCTGGAATTGCGTGGCGACAACCCATCAAAATATGTATTTCCATCAAATGGACAGACGGGTCATATAACACGGGATGGATTCTTTAAGATTTTGAAAAAATGCGCTGTATTGGCCGGCATAGACCCGCACCGGGTCAGTCCGCATGTTTTGCGCCACTCGTTTGCATCGCACTTGCTGGCAGGTGGTGCAAACTTGCGTGCAATACAAACAATGTTGGGACACGAAGATATTTCAACAACCCAGATATACACGCATGTTATGCCAGATAAATTAATGGAAACAGTGCGTGAACATCATCCACTGGGACATATCAGGGAAAAATAAATATGATAAAAAAATGTGATTATCCTGGCTGTACCAAGGCCGGAACATGTCGCGCCCCAAAAACGCGCGAATTACGCGAATACTGGTGGTTTTGCCGCGAACATGCCGCAGAATATAATAAAAATTGGAACTATTATGCCGGCATGACCCCCGACGAAATAGAAGAAGATTGGGAACGACAAACATTTGGCGCGCCATTAAAAGATACAGCGCAAGCGAATCGCGATGCTGCTGATTATGTAAAATTTTTGAACGATTTTATAACCGGACGCAGCACATTTGATAAAACGCCACCACGAACCAGCACACCCCAAACAGTTATTTCTGCATTAAAAATATTTGGATTACCAATATCCAGCACATGGCGCGAAATTGCCGCACGATATCGCGCATTGGCGAAAAAATACCATCCAGATATTGCATCTGATACCGCCAACGCAACTGAATTTGCCCGCATATCCGCGGCATACGATATCCTGAAAAAACATTTTGGAAAAAAATAATTATACATCTGCCAAAGCCCAAAACGACCAAGGAAATGTACTGAACACTGTACGCTACACGACCGCAGTTTTATTGTTATCAGATGTGCCGCAAACATAAGAAATTAATTAGAATTGTGCAGATGATAACAATAAAACGCAGG
>CALXLO010000003.1 GCA_944389235.1 uncultured Alphaproteobacteria bacterium | reverse complement strand
TTCGCGCCAACAGATGTTATGCGCTATGTCGTTATGCACGAATTGGCGCATCAAAAGCATATGGACCATTCACCTGCTTTTTGGCAGACGGTCGCGCAATTATACGGTTTTGGTGTTGAACGCGCAAAACGATGGCTGAATGTACATGGTGGGGAATTGCATAAATATTTTTAACTTGTTTATTCATATCAATCGTTTATACTAATTATTGAATCAACAGGGATGTTGGTTCGGGGATTTAGCAATCCCATATCCATGCGGTATGAAAGTGCCGAATATCCACCGACAATATAGAACTGTTGTCGGGTTACCTGGCCAAATAGGTCGGGTTGTGTCGGCGATACAACAGGTTGCATTACAATCGAAAACCGACAGGTCATTTATGGATATGATTTGCTAACTTCCCGACCACCACAATTTCTGGTGGTTTTTGTTTAACACAACAAAAAAAGGAAGAAGCAATGAAAAAAATATTGTCTGGTTCAATCTTTGCATTAATTGCAACAGGTGCAATGGCAGATGGTTTTTATATTAATCCACAGGTTGCGTATAGTATTACATCAATAGAAGAAAGCCGTGTTGAAAAATCCGCACAAAATGGCGTATGGGCTGATTTTGACGGAAATAAACATGAAACATGGTCGGACAAAGGACATAAATTTTCGCCAAAAATCGCGGTTGGGTATGATTTTGATATGGAAAAATACGGCATTTTGTCAATAGAGGCAGAATACGGTGAAGTAGATAATTTCTTTAATGCGTTGGGTTTTGATACGGCTGAAAATGGTGATGTGCCGAATGATACAGATATCAGAAACTTTACATATGATGAACGCACATTGGGGATAAATGTAAAATATGGATATAAAGTCTATAAGTTTATTCCATATTTAACAGCCGGTATCGGATATACGACAATTGAATCTGAAAATAATTTCCGCAGTGGTCGGTATTTCTGGGAAACCCCGGCAACAACAGAAAATATGTCATGGAATATTGGGGTCGGTGTTGAAGTGCCATTGACAGACAATGTTGCATTTAATTTGGCATATAAATATACAGACCTGGGCAGTGTTGAATATTCAAATGGTATGTTTTATGACAATCATGCCGCCAGCCAAGGTGGCATAACCCGGGTGTTTGATTCAGATGTTGATTTGGACAAGCATGAATTTATCGCTGGGGTAAAATTAGCATTTTAAATGTAAAAATATTAAAATTGGTTTAGTTATGAACATATCCCGGAAACAACCGGGATATGTTTTTATAAAAAACTTGAAAAATGCAGATTTTAGGCTAAAATTAATGCGTGAACATTCAAAAATTTATCTTTGTCGTATTTCATCACGCCCCATGGGGCGACTGTTTATAGCATTTTTTGTGTTCGTATGATATAATCAATTTAATTTATTAAACAAGTGTCGTTAATTCGTGCGGCAAGCCATAGGATTAAAAAATGGAATTAAAACCGACAAAAACTTTATCTGGATTTATAGAATTATTACCAGCGCAGCAACGTTGCTTTGACGAATGCGCGGTGCGTATGCAAAATGTATTGAAAACAGCTGGTTTTTCTCATCTTGATTTGCCTGCGATTGAACGGGCAGAGGTTTTAACCGATAAAGACAATTGGGATGAAATTGAAACTCAGATGTTCTTGTTTCAAAAAGGCGACACTAAAATGGGGCTGCGCTATGATGGTACGGTCGGTTTGTCGCGCTATGTTGCAGGCCACATAAATGATTTGGCTTTTCCTTTTCGGGCGTATCAATTTGCCCGCAATTATCGTGGCGAACGCCCTCAGCGTGGGCGGTATCGCGAATTTTATCAAATGGACTTGGATATACTAGGCATAGATTCTTTGTCTGAAAATTATGACGCAGAAATTGTTGCAACATTAGCGGCGGCGTATGAATCTGTTTCAGAATTTATTGGTCCGGTTAATGTTCGTATTGGAAACAGACGCTTTTGGAATGCTATGTTTGCTGTCTTGGGGTTAAACGATGAACAATGTCGCGCGGCGTTTGTTTTGATTGATAAAAAAGACAAGATGTCTGATTTTTATGACGGGCTGGTTGATACAGTTGGTGAAGATGCTGCAAACAAAATAAATCGTGTATTTTCAGATGGATATCAATCTTTTGCCGGTCTGTCGCCAGAGTTAGATGATGCAATACGCGAAATTGATGATTTTATGAATTTGCTGAATAATATGGGGGTTAAAAATGCGCAGATTGATTTAGGAATTATGCGCGGTCATGCGTATTATACTGGTATAGTTTTTGAATTTTTCTTGGATAATTTTCCAGAACTGGGTGCAATCGGTGGTGGCGGACGATACGAAGACTTGGCATCTAAGTTTTCTAAAACAAAAATAATCGGTGTCGGTGCAGCAGTCGGTTTTTCCAGATTGATGGTTGCGCTGATGGATGATAATCGATTGAATTTAGATAAATTTTTGCGTCCTGTGCGGGCGGCTGTTTTGGTCATGGGGGAACCCCAGGTGCCGTATGCAATGCGTATATTAACGGCGTTGCGTGGTGCAGGAATTGTTGCAGTACCATATTTGGACGCGAATAAAAAATTCAAAAATCAAATTGAATTTGCTGATAAAATTAACGCAGATTACAGCATTATAATCGGTGAAAATGAACGCACAGATGAAAAAATGACTGTGAAAGATATGAACAGCGGAAATCAGCAGATTTTAGATATAAACGAAACAATTAACTTATTGAAAACAGTGTAAAAAATGATTATTGACGATAAATTAAAAGATATTCAATCACGGGCTGCACAAATTGCAGAACAAATGAATACAGGCAATGTTTCTGGGGCTGAATTGACCAAATTGTCCAAGGAATATTCGCGTATGGCGGAAATTTTGCCGTTGATTACTGAATATTTCCAAATTAAGCAAGGCATTGCAGATGCAAATGAAATGCTGCATGATGCGGAATTAAAAAATATTGCGTCAGAACAATTGACTGAACTGAATCATACACTGCCGGAAATTGAAAAAAAATTACAAATCGCGTTGTTGCCGCGCGATGAAGCTGATGATAACAGCGTTATTATGGAAATTCGTGCCGGTGTCGGTGGCGAAGAATCTGCCTTGTTTGCCGGCGATTTGTATAATCAATATAAATCTTATGCGTTGCGGAATGGTTGGCAGACCGAAGTCATAGAAGAAAACGCAACATCGTTGCATGGGTATAAAGAAATTATTTTCAAGATTGATGGTGTCGGGGTGTATGCGCGATTAAAATTTGAATCTGGTATCCATCGTGTTCAGCGCGTTCCAGAAACCGAGGCAGGTGGACGCATTCATACCAGTGCGGCATCTGTTGCTGTTATGCCAGAGGCCAAAGATATAGATATTGTAATAGATGATAAAGATATTCGTATTGATGTGTTTCGCGCGTCTGGTGCTGGTGGACAACATGTTAATAAAACTGATAGTGCAGTGCGAATAACGCACTTTCCAACAGGCATAGTCGTGACATGCCAAAATGAACGCAGCCAGTTTCAAAATAAAGCGGCGGCGATGGCGGTCTTGCGGTCCAAGTTATATGAAAAACAACGGCAAGAGCAGGTTAATGCCAGCAATGCATCACGCAAAACAATGGTTGGTTCTGGGGACCGCAGCGAAAAAATCAGAACTTATAATTTCCCAGAACAGCGCGTGACGGACCATCGTATTAAATTGACTTTATATAAATTAGACGACATTTTGGCCGGCGGACCGGCGTTAGATGAAATGATAGATGCCTTGATTGCCGCAGACCAACTGGAACGCCTGGCGAATATGGAATAATAGTTTTTTCGTAATAGTTTTGTTTATTAGATATGCCATGGGCTATGCATGTTATGAATGTCCGCCGCCTGGAACCAGTATAGAAGGGTCAAAAAAATTACTGCATGTTTTGTACCAAGTGGCTATTCCGGTTCTGATGACACAGGCACATGGGTTTATGAACGCGCGTGTACATACACAGAATAAAGTAAATACAATGGGTTAGAATATATATTTCAAACTTAGACCGCCGTTCCAACCTGTACGACCGCCATCATGACGATTTATGTGCATGGCGATATTAAATCTATCTATGGATTTTTCTATACCAATGCCGTATTCTGCATAATTATCTGCAATCAGGTTATTATATTTAACATCTTGAACCATTACATCACCACCGGTTTCATACATGAATACATATTTCACACCAATATATCCAAACCAACCGGCACCAATATGTTTAAGGGCGCGTATAGATGGCGCAATTTCAAAAGTATTAAAGTTTTTGTTCTGGATAAAATCGCCAGATAAAGATGTATAATTTGCCGACCCAACCCATGTATATCCCGCATAAACCCCAGGTTGAATTGTAAATGTATCGTCCAGTGCGATATTATATGTTGCATTTAATGCAGCACTGGCCCAGATGTTTGCAAATTCATCTGTACCATATTCGTGTGATGCGTTATTTGATATCACACCAGCATTCGCAATGATGGATAAATTAAAGTGTTGTATATTATATCCGGTATATAAACCGATGTATCCACCTGATTCGGACATATCCAGAAATTCGTTTTTCTGGTTGCCACCGGCATAGCCGCCAAACAACCCCCACTCAGAAATCCCTATACCCCATTGTGCTTCGCCACCAGCCAATGCCGCGGTTAAGATATCGTAGTTTGTGTCAAATCTGTCATGGTCTTGAAATTTTATATATTCATCAAAATGTTGCCAATTTAACCACAAACTGTTTATAACAGGGCGGGTGTCGTCGCCGCCGTTGCGTCCTGTGGTGGAATTTTCTGGTGCAACAGAACCATCGTCGCCATATTCGCCATATAAATGTGGGCGACCATACATAGGCAAACTGCCATACAAATCGGCCGGATTTACTGTCGGGTGTGGCTGTGGGGCTGATGCGCGACGCGCAACGCCGCCCAGTGTTGATGCGGCAGCACCTTCGAATGTACGCATGGCATTTTGGGCGATTGAATGCTGCATCGCGGCGATATTATTCGCAACAACTGCATTTGCATATATATGCGGTGATGTTGCTGCGTTTGCGGCGCTTTGCCATAACGCAAAAATCGCTAGTGTCATCAAAGGTGTTTTTATGTTCATATATCCCCCCGATAATTACAATTTTATATAATTATAACACATTTTTTCTTATTTCAAAATAAAAAGCAATTTTTCCCATGGGTATTTGCTGGTTTTTTATTGTAAAAAATCTGTTTTTTTATTAAAATTGTCGGCATGACAGATAAAATATTACTGAACAAACCGATTGTTATGGTCGGACTGATGGGGGCAGGAAAAACCAGTGTTGGACGCGCGTTGGCGCGGCATTTTGGGGTACCTTTTGTTGATTCTGATAAAGAAATAGAAACTGCGGCCGGGTGCAGTGTTGTTGATATCTTTGCGTTATACGGTGAAAATGAATTTCGACGCGTAGAACAGCGTATAATTGCGCGATTGATGGATACGCCGCCGACAGTAAAGGTTATTTCAACAGGCGAGGGCGCATTCATAACCCCCGCCGTTCGTGAAATGGTCTTGAATCGCGCAGTGTCTGTTTGGCTGAAAGCGGATTTGGATTTATTGGTAAAGCGGACGAATTTTCGTAATACGCGACCCCAACTGCTGCATGCGGACAGCCGAAAGATTTTAGCACAATTAATAAATGACCGATATGATATATACTCCTTGGCAGATATAACTGTTGAAACCAAGGATGAAAGTTTGCGCAAAACTTTGGACAAGGTTGTAGCGGCAATACAAAATTATCAAAAGGGGCAAAAAAATGGCTAAATTCAAATGGCTGCGTGAATTTCGTACTTTCATAGACAGGGGCAATGCCATTGATATGGCTGTCGGTATAATCGTCGGCAGTGTTATGACCAGTATGGTAAATTCTTTGGTCAAAGATATTATTATGCCGCCAATCGGATTATTGTTGGGGGATATTGATTTTTCTCAATTTTTTGTCGTTTTGGGTGGCGGACAACATGGCGCGCACTATAATACCGTTGCCGAGGCCCAGGCAGCAGGGGCTACTACTATGAATATAGGGCTTTTTTTGAACTCTGTGGTCAGTTTTTTAATAACAATGTTTGCGGTATTTTTGCTGGTTCGTGTTATTAACAAAGCACGCAGTAAAAAGGCCATTACAACACGGACTTGCCCGTACTGTAAATCAACGATGAATGCCGAGGCTGTTAAATGCCCAAATTGTTGTTCAGATGTTAAGCCAGAAACCGTCATTCCGGCACAGCCAAGTGATTTGGAACAAGACATAAAACGGGTGGCAAAATTCGCTAAACATAAAATAGAAAAAATTTCAAAAATAACAAATCGTTCTAAGTGATTTGTAATATTTTACATCAATAAAAAAGCAGGGTGGTTATATGACCTTTTGACCGATGTTTATTTTCTTTTGCGGTCTGGTCAGGGTTCGTGTATGCGTGCGCTTTTATTGTAAATTTTGATGCGTTTTTGTTTAATCAAGTTGTATGGCAAACAAAAAAAACAATCCGGGCAAGAAATAATTTGTATATAAACACAGGCGTTTGTGGTTGTTATACGAATAATCCTTGAGCATATGGTTTGGTTGTTTTTGTAATGTTTATTTTTTTACACCAGCGTTGGCGCTGGTTAATAAAATTTTAACATACAGCATTATCTTATATCGTGCGATTAAAAAATAAGTTTTAGATTGTCATAATTTATTGTTAACACGCCGATTTTGCGCGTTTAGAGATTGCTGAATTTGCACTTGCATCAACCGCCCAGGGCGACATACATCAAAGGCGCATAATGTATATTATGTATAGTTTTGTGTTGCTGTGGGGCGGTTGGTGTTGTTTTTGATTGGTGGGTATTCTTGCTGAAAATCTTTGTTTTTATTGTGAGTTCTTGGTTTTATCGCGTTTGTTGTTATTGCTGCTGCTTGTGTTGCATTTGTAATTGTGTGTCGTATTGTTTTATTTGATTAATTTTGTTATGTGACTGTGTGATGATTTTTATATAACTGCGTGTAAAAATTGTATGTTGATGTTTTATTCTATGTAAAATAAGTTAAATATGTTTATATATTTATCTAAATAACATTTTGTTTTATCTGATATAAATTAGTTTAATTGATTTTTTGTTTTTTTGGGCGATAAAATGGGTTATTTGCCCTATTTTGCGCTGTTTTTGGCGTAAAAATGGCGGATTTCTGCGGTTTTTACGGCTTTTTAGTGTTGTTGTGTGGTAATTTGTGGGTGTAAGCGGTGTTTTTTTGTTGAAATTATTTATTATAAATGTAATTTAATTACTTGTATATTCTATATTAATATTATGTATTGTTTGTTGGTGCAAGATGTTTTATTCTATGTAAAATAAGTTAAATATGTTTATATATTTGTCTAAATAACATTTTGTTTTATCTGATATAAATTAGTTTAATTGATTTTTTGTTTTTTTGATTGATAAAATGGATTGTTCGCCCTATTTTGCGCTGTTTTTGGCGTAAAAATGGCGGATTTCTGCGGTTTTTGCGGCTTTTTAGTGTTGTTATGTGGAAATTTGTGGGTTTAAGCGGTGTTTTTTGTTGAAATTATTTATTATAAATGTAATTTAATTACTTGTGTATTCTATATTAATAATATTATGTATTATTTATTGGTGCAATCTGTTTTTGTTTGATTTTGTATAATTCCCAGATATATAAAGTTATAAATAATTATAAAATAATATGTTATTTGTGTTATTTAATGTAAAATATTAGTTTTTTATTTCTTGTATGGATAAATAATAAAATAGGTTGATTTTATGTGATTGGGACACTATATTTTGAGTCATGAGATTAGATAAAAAATTAGTTATATTGCAGTTATATCCAACCCGTGCCAAGGCAGTGGCGGCGATAAAATCTGGGCTGGTCTTGGTTAATGGGGCATCGGCGACAAAACCGAGTCAAGATGTTTCTGATTCAGATAATATAGTTGCAGGTGATTTGCCCTATTCCGCTGGTCGCGGCAGTTTGAAGTTGGTGGCGGCACTGGATGCGTTTGATGTAAATCCGTCTGGTTTGGTTTGTTTAGATGTTGGTGCCAGTACTGGTGGTTTTACCGAAGTTTTGCTAAATCGTGGCGCATCGTGTGTGATTGCGGTTGATGTTGGTTCTAATCAATTGATTTCAGGCATAAAAAATGATTCCAGGGTTTTATCGTTTGAACAAACGGATATACGAAACATGCGCCCTTTGCGCCCCGTTGATTTGATTGTGGTTGATGTGTCGTTTATATCGCTAAGGAATATAATAGATGCCTTGATTGCATGGCGTGCACCGCGCATAATTACGCTGATTAAACCACAATTTGAAGTTCCGCGAAATATAGCAGCACGCGCCAATGGTGTTATAAAAAATGAATCAGACCGAAAAAATGCGATAGATAATGTTGTTAATGAATTTGAAAAAAAAGGCTATAAACAATCTGGTATTATTGAATCCCCAATCCATGGCGGCAGTGGCAACACAGAATATTTAGCGTATTTTATTCGTCAGTGAAAAATTCTTGAATTTATTTGAGTTTATGTATAAAATTTGCGGTGTTTTAGTGCAATTAAAATATAACAGGTATTAACATGGCAGACGATATAAAAAAAATTCATGAACGCGAAGAAAAATGGCAACGCCGTTGGGCAGAATCTGCTGTTTTTACACCAAAAAATGATGGCAGCAAGCCGCCTTTTTATATGTTAGCGGAATTTCCGTTCCCATCTGGTACTGGTTTGCATGGTGGGCACATGTTAAATTATACCGGTTGCGATGTTATGGCGCGTTTTCGTCGTATGCAAGGTTATGATGTTTTATATCCATTGGGGTTTGATTCTTTGGGGATTTCGGCGGAAAATTATGCGACAAAAATCGGCAAACATCCGTCAGTTGTCGTTAATGATTTGATAAAAAAATTTACTAAAAACATGGTTGAAATGGGTTGGTCCATTGATTTGAAATCGCAAATTGCGACATCTGATCCAGAATACATCAAATGGACCCAGTGGATGTTTATCCAGTTCTTTAATGCTGGGTTGGCTTATAAGTCTATGTTGCCGATGAATTGGTGCCCGAATTGTCGCACCACCCTGACCAATGAAGAATTAGAAGATGGCAAGTGCAATCGCTGTCATGGACCGGTTGAAATTCGTGAAAAAATGCAGTGGAATCTGGCAATTACTAAATATGCACAGCGCTTGCTGGATGATTTAGCGTTAGTCGACTATCCTGAACGCGTAAAGCGCGACCAGATAAACTGGATTGGCAAATCTACCGGTGCGGATGTAGACTTTATGGTCGGTGATGATGTGATGACCGTGTATACTACGCGCGTAGATACTATATTTGGTGCAACATTTTGCGCAATTGCGCCAGAACACAAGTTGGTCGCAAAATGGTTGGCAGACGGCAAAATTAAAAATGCAGATGCTGTTCGTGCATATATTACTGAATCTGCGGCGAAATCTGAATTTGACCGCACGGATGTGACAAAAGAAAAAACAGGCGTGCGTCTGGACGGTGTCATGGCACGTAATCCATTTACTGGGGACGAAATTCCGGTGTTTGTTGCTGATTATGTTTTGGTAAATTATGCACATGGCACAATTATGGCGGTGCCGGCACATGATGAACGCGACTGGGATTTTGCAAAAAAATTTGATTTGAAAATTATACCGGTTATCGATGGTGGTGAACCCGATAAAGTTTGGACCGGGGACGGCAAACATATTAATTCTGGGTTCTTGGACGGGATGAATAAAGCCGATGCCATTGCTGCTGCAATTAAGTATGGCACAGAACATGGTTTTGCGCGCCCGAAAACACAATTTAGAATGAGTGATTGGGGCTTTTCGCGTCAGATGTATTGGGGTGAACCTATCCCGTTGGTGTACTGTGAAAAGTGCGGTTGGGTGCCGGTGCCGGAATCAGAATTACCGTTGATGCAACCATATATGGAAGACTATCGCCCAACCGAAGATGGCGAAAGTCCCCTGGCCCGCGCGACTGATTGGGTTAATACAACTTGTCCGCATTGTGGCGGACCGGCGCGGCGCGAAACAGACACTATGCCACAATGGGCGGGCTCGTCGTGGTATTATATGCGATATCTGGACCCACATAATGATTCTGCATTTTGTTCGCGTGAACAGATGGAACGCTGGATGCCGGTAAATCATTATAATGGTGGTAATGAACATAATACCCGTCATTTGATTTATTCGCGCTTTTGGCACAAGGCATTATATGACTTGGGGTTTGTTAATACGGCAGAACCGTATAAAAAGCGGACTACAAACGGATTATTAATGGGGTCGGACGGTAAAAAAATGTCAAAGTCGGCCGGAAACGGATTCCAAGTTGATGAAATTGTGGCGCGTGTTGGGGCAGATGCCGCACGAATAACGGTTTTATCGCTGGGACCATGGGATGCAAATGTTAATTGGTCTGATGGTGCATTGGCCGGCGTTCAAAGATTCTTAAAGCGCGTTGAGAATATGGCAGATAACTTAACAGATGCGCCAATGGATGCAGAACAAGAACGATTGGTTAATCAGTTGATTGCTGATATAACTGACCGGCTGGAAAACATGCGTTTTAATACGGCTATTTCTGCGATGATGGAATTTATCAATGCGTTCCCAGGTCAGATGCCCCGCCCTGCGTACATGGTGCTGATTCAGATGTTGAATCCGTTTGCGCCACATTTAACCGAAGAAATATGGCAGCGCATGGGGCATGAAGAAATGCTGGTATTTCAACCGTGGCCGACATACGATGCGTCAAAGTTGGAAAAAACAACAATGACGATAGTTGTGTCTGTAAATGGTAAGCGTGCGGCTGATTTTCAGATTTCTGCATCTGCATTGGAAAATGAAATTATTGATGCCGCTAAGAAAGCAGCGTCGCGTAAATTAGATGGTGCAGATATTGTAAAAACAATAGTTGTACCAAATAAGTTGGTTAATTTTGTTGTAAAGAAATAAAAAATCGCCCAACCGGGCGATTTTTTAATTTATAGATTCTATTGTAATAAAAAGCAAACTGGGCGAAGTAAATATTTTGTAAAAGTTGTAAAAATACTGATGTAAGAATTTGGTGAATTAACAGTGTTTTCAGGGTAAAAACAAACATATTTCCGCTAAATATTATCGTGAACATGGGGGCTTTGCAAGGGATAAAAAAATCCGCCATTTGGCGGATGGGATTATGATATCTTTTTTAACCTGCGTACGCGGCGTTCAGAATCATCAAATGGACTTTCTAAAAATGCGCGCGCAACCATAAAAGATACTTCTATATCTATATCGTCTGCGGCCAATGCCAAGACATTTATGTCGTCGTGCAGGCGGTCATCACGCGCTTGGTCTGGGCGTTCGCAACGCGATGCCCGCAGATGACGATACCGATTCGCAGCAATCTGCATCCCTGCCCCAGTGCCACATATTAATATGCCGCGTGATTTTGCATCCGACAGCATTGCGTCAGCCAATGCCGCCGCGGTATCTGGAAAATCAACAGGTGTGTTCGGGTCGTCTGTCCCCAGGTTTACAACATTATAACCCGCCGCTGCCAGCATTTCTGTTAAATATAATTTTACCCCAACACCGCGATGGTCAGCAGCGATAAAAACCTTGGATATTGTTTTATTCATTCTTTTTGTCCTTTCGTTTTGCCAATTTGCATTCCAGTCCAGTATTGCCGGTTATATTCAATGTATGATACGATAATGTACCGGTCATTTGGGCATTGCTGAATACATTGGCGGTGTTTACAATTGCCGGTCCGTCCAACATGCCATGTAAAAACAGCGTTTTTGCGCATACTTTGCCTGCGACGCGTCCGCCCCGCCCGATTACAACTGTTTCTGCGGTAATATTACCGATAACCTGGCCATGAATTTGAACCGAGTGGTCAGTTTTCATGTCGCCAGTCAGTTTGCATCCAGCACCGATAATTGTCGGTGATGTTTTTTCTTTTGCGTTTGTAAATGCCAGCATTTTATTTTTCCTTTACAAATTTTGTTGGGTCAAAAGGTACCCCTTTGTACCGAATTTCATAGTGCAAGTGTGGACCAGTTGAACGCCCAGTTGACCCAGCCAGTCCAACGATTGTTCCTGGGCGAACCCAATCGCCGCGCGTGACCATGATTTGTGATAAGTGTGCATATAATGTTGTAAAGCCCAACCCATGGTCAATTTCAACCGTCGTTCCATATCCAACCCTGTCGCCCGCAGAAATAACCCGCCCAGGCGCAACTGCCAATAATTCTGTGCCGATTTTGCCGGCAAAATCAATTCCCCGATGCTTCTTTTGTTCGCCGGTAAATGGGTCTGTGCGGGTACCATAATTGGATGTAATACGGACCTTTTCAACAGGCGCGCCTATTGGCAACATATTGTTTAATTTTGCCAGACCATTCCATAATTCTAGGTCGTCAGCCAATTTCTGATATTTCTCGTCTAAATCTTTATCTAAATCCATCGGGCTGAATGCGGCACCAACCAATGGATTAGAGTATTTATTCGCGTTGCGGATTAATACCTTTTGTGTTAAGCCCAAAGACGCGATAGTGCTGTTTATATTATTAATGCCGGCGCGCAAAGATTCTATGTTTTCAGATGTTAGTTTTGAAACCGTGTCGACAATCTGGGTGTCGGTGGATGCGATTTTTTGCATAGATTCAACTAATTGTGCATTGCGTTTTTTTAATTCACTGTTTTCGGCACGCGTTAATTCAAATTCAGCCGATAATTCGGACAGTTTTGTATATTCTGCGGCGTAATCTTCGTTTGTAAACATTTCGGTTAACCGCGTACGCAAAAAGTCCAATTCGCCCCATGTTTTTAGGCGATTGTTCATCAATTCTTGCTTTTCAGAATCTGGTATGTCGGACGCATTTAATATTTTATCGTCAATTACATTCAAATTGCGGGTTAATTCATTGTACTTTTCAAGATATGTTTGCAAATCAGTCATTTGCCGCGCGTGTAAAGATTCCATTTCAGATAACTGCTGGGTGCGATGTTGCAACATGGGACGATGGTAAATAAATACATAGGTTGACCATGTCGCCCATATAATTAACCCCAGTTTACCGCAAAATTTAGTGAAACGCCAAAAACTGCTTTGGTTAAATGTGTAAACATTACCGCGCGGGGTATCCATAACAGTAAATTCGCGCGGCGGAAATATACGACATATTAAACGCCATAACGCGCGGAAAGGCGATGTTATAAATGACCACAGCGATGAAAAATATCTGGTTATAAAGTTAATCATTACAGCCTAGTCTAGCCAAAGCGGCATCAATAGTCAAGCCATCGCGCAAAACTGGATTATAATTCATGGCAAATCCAGAATGGATAACAGTGCCACCGTGTGTGCCGGCGCGGGCGCGTATTATTACGCGTTCGGCTGTTCTTTTTGCGCCGTATAGTGGGAATATTTCAATATCACCAAAATGTGAATTAATTTCTGCGATAACGGTGCTGCATACGGCGGCATCGATTATAATACAAAAATAACCCCGTGGGCGAACGCGGGCAGCACATTTGCGTACCCACTGTCCCAGGTCAATGTTATGATGGGCATTATGGCGTGCCGGGGTTCCACGAAAATATGGCGGATTAGTTATTACTAAATCAAATGTACGCGGTGTACGCCATGTTAATATGTCTGTGTTTATTAATTCTATATTACGATTATTTAACCCGGCATTGTGTGCACAATCTGTCAGCATTTGTGGGGATATGTCTATGCCGGTCAGTTGCATGGACGGATTATGCACCAGTGCACACAGCCCTGCCCCGCCGGTGCCGATTCCGACATCTAGTATTGTTTCAGGGTTGCCGTGTACAGATGCCGCCAACCATACGGCATCTGATGTCGGGTTGTAATGTCCGCGCACTATCTTGACGCGACCGCCCATCAGGGTAAAATTTGCTTGTTTTTCAGGCATGTGTATATAATAATTCAACAAAACAAAAAGGCAAGTTTATATGTTTGAAGATACCCTTATCGTGCAAAGTGCAATCAGTGCGTTTAATAACGCCGCATTAGTTGCCCCAGCTTTTTTATGGTGGGGACTGTTGGCAATACCGTTGTTTGTTTTAATATATTATTGCGGCACATCTGCATTGGCGCGAATTGGGTGGAACGAAAATAATATAAATTCGCGCGTTGGGCTGATAACTGTTGTGTTAACATTGGCGTGGGTCGTTTTGTTCGGTGGGAACTATCAAGTTTTACGCGATAGTTCAACTGTTTTGCCATTTGCAGTGGCGGCGACAGTATTTGTATCTGCATTATTTATTGGGTCTTGGCATAAACAAATCAAGGTGCCTGCGTTCCGTGGCGCAACGCGTTTGCGCAAATTCGAAATAGTGGTGGCTTGGGTTATCGTTTTGTTGGCAATCGGTTTGTCTGATATGCGGGTTTGGTGGGGACCGTTGATGCAGATTGGTGCTTTTGTTGTTGGTTTGTTGATTGGCCGTGCAATACGACCTGTGCGCCCAGTACCAGCAGTAATGATTGTCATCATGATTATTACAACATTATTATTAATGCAGCCTGAATTTTTCCGGTTTGGTCAATTAGGGGCGCTGACACCAATTCATTTAATGTTCTTGATATTAATGGCACTGGTTGCCGCCGCAACTGTTGCATTGCGAAATATTCGCCCGCGCGGTCGTATTGGGCACAGTGCGTATGTGAAACTAAAATGGCTGGCGCGTATTATTGCAGTACTTTGTATGGCATTATTTGTTTTGACAGAATCTGTGCCAGTGTTCTTGGGTATGACAGTAATGTTCTTTATTGTATGTGCGATGTCAGTCTGGCATTCGGACAGCGTTATCGCGCATGCCGGTGATTATGCGTTTGCATTGTCTTTGATGCTGTTTGGGGTGCTGATGACTATGCCGGCAATAACAGCATTGGGGATATTGCGCTGGGTTGATTTGCCGCGGGCAAATCCATGGCGGCAGTTCGGACGCTTGTTATAATTTGTTATATTTATTGAATACCAATTTGTTGCTGGATAATGTATCATTCTGGGCGAAATAGTTAATTTTTAACCAGGTCGCAGAAAATAATGTCTATTATACATCCAACAGCAATTATTCACGATGGCGCAGTAATTGGTGCCGATTGTAAAATTGGACCTTTTTGTATCGTTGGGTCAAATGTTGTTTTGGGCGAACGCGTAGAATTGGTGTCAAATGTTATACTTGATGGTAAAACATTTATTGATGATGATTCTATTGTATACCCGTTCGCAGTTCTTGGCGTAATGAGTCAAGATTTGAAATGGCAGGATGAGTCTGCTATGACCGGACTGCGCATTGGGAAAAGATGTCGTATTCGTGAATATGTTACAATACATTCTGGAACACCGGCATCAGACGGCACAGTGATTGGTGATGACTGTCAGATTATGGTTAATGCACATGTTGGACACGACTGTAAAATCGGAAACAGTGTCGTTATGTCAAACTTGGTCCAGGTCGCAGGTCATGTAGAGGTTGAAGATTTTGCAATTTTATCAGGCGGTGTAATGGTGCTGCAATTTGCGCGTATTGGCCGAAATGCCTTTATTGGTGGAATGTCTGGGGTTGGTAATGATGTGTTGCCATACGCAATTTATGATGGTACTCCACGCGCTGTTTATCGCACTATAAATCGTGTCGGATTAATGCGACATGGTTTTACAAATGAAGATATGCATGCGATTCATTCTGTGTACGCGGCGGTTTTTCGCGGCGAAGAAGGAACTGTGGCGGAAAGATTGGCCCGTGTGCGCAAGGAAGTCAAAAACAATAAATACGCTATGGATGCGATTGATTTTATAGAAAATCGGTCAAAACGCGGTATTGGCACATCAAAAAATGCGGAATAATAATCATAATAAAAAAATCAAAGTTTTTATAATTGCAGGCGAAGTCTCGGGCGATGTGCTGGGGGCGCGGATAATGCGTGAATTGCCAGATGCCGAATTTTTCGGTGTTGGTGGTGAAAATATGATTGCAGCAGGATTGCAATCTTTGGTGCCTATTTCCGATTTAGCGGTTATGGGCGTGATAGAGGTTTTGGGGCGTGCCAGAACACTGACGCGCCGCATTCGCCAGGTCGCAGATGCTGTTATCGCAACGCAACCAGATATCGTTTTAACTATTGATGCGCCGGGGTTTGCGAGTGGTGTTGTAAAGCGTGTTCGTAAATCGGCGGCGGGTCGTGATTTAATACAACATGGCATGAAGTTTCATCATGTTGTTGCACCACAAGTGTGGGCATGGCGTGCCGGACGCGCAAAAAAATATGCGCGTACATTTGATAAACTGTATGCGTTTTTTGATTTTGAAGTACCGTATTTTACAAAATATGGTTTGGATACTGTGGCGGTTGGACATCCAATTTCTGATGGCTTGGTCGGTCGTCGTCGCGCGCGCGTGATTGATGGTGATGTAAAAGATGCAGATAAAGTTATAACTATGGCACCGGGCAGCAGGATGTCCGAAGTTCGGCGTTTAATGCCACTGTTTCGTGATGTGGCACATCGTTTGACCGCGGCGGGATATATTGGATATCGGTTTGTTATACCAACCGTGGAAACAACGGCGGAATATGTACAGCAGCATACTGCGAATTGGGATGTTCCGGTTGAATTAGTACCGTCTGCGGTGCGGTATAAGATATACTCGCAAACATATATCGCTGTGGCGGCCAGTGGAACGGTGTCTGCGGAATTAGCCATGCTGCATATACCGGCGGTAATTGTGTATAAAATGAATCCTATAACGACATGGTTGGCGCGGCGCGTTTTGCGGATACATTGGGTTTCTTTGGTTAATATATTATTAAATCGGTGTGTGTATCCAGAATATCTAGGACCAGCCGCAACATCAGAAAATGTTGTAAACGCAATTCGTCAATTGGCAATGCCGTCTGTGCGCAGAACTATGATTGCAGAATTAAAATCAGCGGACAGATTGTGGCATCGTGCGAACGGTACACCCGCTGCGATAATTGCAAAATCTGTTCGCAACGCCGCAGTAAAGAAATAGCATATAAATTTTATTATTTTATTAACTAGCATCTGCCCCTAATCCAGTTGGCAGCATATCCAATATAGTCCCATCTTTGGTTTTGCATCGTTTGGTGCTGGGGTCAACACTGGCGTTCAATGGGCATACCTGATTTTGCGATGATACCCCGCGTGAACACCATTGGCTGGTTGCTGGGTGTGTTTCTGAACTATACGAGTATATTGTGTCATCAGATGTACAGTTTGCATCATTTTTACTGGTATTGTTAACAGGTAACATTGAAACACATTTTGGAGATGTGCCGTTTTTACTGCGCCGTCCCCCATTTTCCCAACATAAACATGCGCCCCATGATTCAGTATCAACATTTAACGGATAGTCGCGCGGACACATATTTTCCCCAGCAACGATACCATAAAAGTCTTGCAAGTTGGCGGCTCCTGCAGTGGTACTATAATCAGAAGAATTATTAAATTGTGATATACATGCGTTCGCGGTTGGGTCATTTGGGGTATCTAGTTTATATGAATCTGTTTTTATATATTGATATTCAATAAAACGACCTTGGATATTTGTGCATTGCGTTGACAATATGTCAACAATTTGATTATAAACTTCGGTTGCAACACCTGTTGGTCGTGGAACATGGTGTTCTAATTTTGTGCCAGCGGTCGGACCAGTTGGTGTTTGGGCGCTAGTAAATATAGACTCATCGCGTTTCAATGTTCCATATTTTTTCTTTTGCTTGTTACCAGTGGTTGTTGATTCATAATTTATTTTTCCATCATAAGTACAGTTGCTGCCATAACAAATTTTAAAGTCGGTCCCATCTGCTGATGCTTTGATACGGTCAAATCCACCAAATGCGCGGCGTATTAACAAAGGGTCATTACAAGATTCAATATTGGTCAGTTGTTTAGCGCATGGTGATACCAATGTACCTGGTTGATTTTCGGCACTATATTCATATAAAGTGAACCAATCAAGTGCTTCGCCTTCTTTGAACAGCCCACTGTATGGGTAATAGAAATTTTCATATCCTGTGCCACCGAAATTATCGAAACATTGTTTTACAACCGCGCGACATGCGTCTAATAAATCAGTATCTTGGCGATTATTTACATAGTCTGTTATAATATTTTGTCCACCTGTTTCATCGTAAAACATCATATTGCATGAATTTATATAATCATTACACATCTCGTGCGATAGTTTTACTTGATGTGGTTGCAGTAATACAGCGTTGCTGCCGGATACAGCCTGCATCGCTGCTGTTATCGCGGATTCGCTGTTTACATAGCATGCAGATACAAAATCAAAGCAGCCTTGTTTAATTTCTTTTACTTTTGCTTGTTGTGCATAATATATATCCAACATTGCCTTATCAAGATATTCAGACCATGCATTGTCGGCGATTTCTGTACACTTGTCTAATGCCGGTTCTGCAAATTTTTTTACGCGATTTTCAAAACTTTGTACGAATGCCCGATTTGCAACATTTTTGGCAAGTTTTTGATCTGCTGCATCAACATTTTCAGAAAACTTTAATAATTCGCCCAATTCATAAAAGTTTTCAACACCTGCAATTGGTGCGCCTGTTGAGACATCGATAAATTCGCCGTTATCCAAGCATTTATGATACCCGGCACCACAGACTTCTTCGCTTAATATTGCAGATTCTACATTTGCGATACATGTTGCCAGGTCGTCAGAATTATGCTTTTGTCGATTTTCTACGCGTGCTAAATCTAACATCGCACTGCTTTCGCGGACGGCAGATTTCATTTGTTTTTGTTTGTTTTCTATTGCAGACGCAACAGAATTACAATCTTGTTCAATTGCCATTAAATACGCAGTAATTGCGCGTTGTAATTGTGCGTCAGTACAATCTGCGCGCACGGCGGCACGACATTGTGGATACACGGCCGTATACAAATTTTCGCCGTTATATGCAGCGATAACTTGACCAGTATCCATTGTGCCAAATGCGTTTGCGGTATCAAACGATAATGTTATGCTGTTCAGGTCGGAATATTTACCGCCAACAGACGCATCTTCGCCACGAATAGAATTCATAATTGCTTGTAACAATTGTTTTGATGCAGATGTATCGGATGTCAATGCGTTTTCGCCCTCGGTCGCGGTTTTCATGGCGGTTGCCTGTTCTGCGGTCATACCGACAACATCCAAGTTTTCTGTAAATACAGTTAATTGGTCGCTGGCATCTTGCATTACACCACGAATTTCGGCCAATTCGTATACGCGATTACTGCAAGAACAACGGCGGTAATCGTCATTTTTCAATTGGCAGAATTGATCCATACAATTAAAGTACGCGCTTTTGCATTGTTCATATTCTGCCCCTGTTCTGGTTTGCGACATTGCTGTTGAAGTATCAGTGTCTGTCGCCGCGCGTGAAACAGTTGCATTGTTTGTTGCAGCACGCGGTGTCGTTGCCGCGCGACCAGATGTACCCCGACCAGACGATATATATGTGCCGCTGTTGCGTGAAATTGTTGTGTTTACTGCACTGCGTACACTTGATGCAGACTGGGATGTTGTTGTGGCGCGCGCAGTTGCATTTGTTGCATTGCGTGCAGACGATGGTCGTGCACCCGCAGTTGTGGTATTGGTGGTACTGTTGTTTGTTCGTGAAACAAAAGATGTTGCCCCATTGCGTGATGTTGCCGTGCGTGCAGACGCAGGTACAGTATTTATGGCTGTGTTGCGAACACTGGTGCGCGCCACAGATGCAACAGATTGGCGTTCTGTTGCATTTTCGTCGCGAACAGCCGCATTGGCGATGCCAATGAACGCAGCGCAAATCAGGGCAAAATGCAGAATTTTCCTCATACCTAGTTAAATGTTAGCAAATTTGCGAAATTCAGGGCAAGCGTTTTTATATATTAATGATTTTGTTCTGATTATATTTGATTTTCTTGTTGCAATATTTGCAAAGTTAATATATCATAGGCTGGCACCTGCGGATATGGCGGAATTGGTAGACGCGCTAGTTTCAGGTACTAGTGGCAGCAATGCCTTGGAGGTTCAAGTCCTCTTATCCGCACCACGGTTTTGGGGTTGTAGCTCAGTTGATAGAGCGCTACGTTCGCATCGTAGAGGTCGTGGGTTTGAGTCCCATCAGCTCCACCAAATTTTTGTCAGATTGAATTGCACGGGGATATGGCGGAATGGTAGACGCTGAGGACTTAAAATCCTTTGGTCATTGCGACCGTGTGGGTTCAAGTCCCACTATCCCCACCAAGAAAATCCGTGTTGGTTTTGGATGAGTAGCTCAGTTGGTTAGAGCATCACGTTCACATCGTGGGGGTCGTTGGTTCGAGTCCAATCTCATCCACCAGATAAAAATTCTCTTTCTTATAGATTATATTTTTTTATCTCAACCCCTTGGCGCGACAACATGCAGATGCCGCACTGCGCCAGTCTGAATATTCCTTGCGGGGGTTGCGTAAATCTTGCCATGCCTGCCAGCCAGAACAATTTTTCTTGTCGCCTGTGCCGGTGCATTTAGCATAGCGACGCAATGTACATGTTTGTGTTGATACTTTGCCGGTGTCGGTTGTGCATTTTACAACAACTGTTTGATTCTTGGCATCGTTGCGCCCCAGTTCTTTGGATGATAATAATTGATATGCGTCAGATGTACCCACAAACGATAAAACTAATATCAATGAAGTTAATATTTTTTTCATAATACCACCCCCTGTATTGTTATTATAAAATGATTAGATATAAAAAACAATGGGGAATTATTCGCCCGTTGTGCGTGTGGTCCAAGGTTCGTCGTTCATTACCAAATAATATAGTTCTGCGGAATCTGTGCCAGGGTTGCGAATAATTGGTCGCACGACGAAAATATCAACATTACATGCGTGCATGTTTTGTTCTGATTGAACCGCGTCCAGATTGTAATGAAATTTATCTGCAAAATCCATTGCTTGCAAATATGCTGCATCATCATCGGCCGGGTTTACTGAATCACCTGCCCACATCAGCCACATACCATGATTGACAACATTTTCTTGACCCTGCAAATCATCGGCAGACAGCAATGTTAATGGTGCAAATTCTATACCGCTTGTAAATTCGCCGGTACTGGTTTCTGTCCAGTCATACATGCCGCCAACAAAATGCAGTGCGCCATATATAAAACCGCCGGTGCGTTCCATTCGCGCCAATGACCCCAGATTGCGCATTGTTGATTGAAATAACCAATCGCGGACACGACCAGATAATGTACTGCTGCGGGCGACGCGTGCCGCAGATTTTAATGTGCGCCCGCCAGTATTTGCAGCACGCATTGCGCGCCATGCGCGGGCGACAATGTTTCCGCGTTGTGCCGTGCGCAGTCCGCGCAACGCGCGCCTGTATTGATTTAATGATGTGAATGTGTCAGTTGCCTGGCGATAGCGGCGAACATCATCAGTGTTTTCAAGATTACGCATAGTTTGGGAATAATTTTCAACTTGGTTCAATTTTTCGGCATATCTGGCGGCATCTGTTGCACGGTCGATTTGATTTAGTTCGACCGCTGCGCGCGCATATTGTTGTGATATACGCACATAATCAGCAACAGATTCTGTTTGACGCAAAGTATCCATGGTTGCTGTTAAATTTTTTAATGTGCGGGATGCGCGCGCAGCCTTGGTAAACCCCAGTGCCACAGTGCTCCCACCCATTGTTGCCACAGTTAATGCAACATCCAGCCCGATTTCCATATATGAAATCCAACGCAGGTCAGCATCGCCAGCAACATAATAGTCATTTGTATCATTGTCCAGATTAACAGTTTCTTTGACCGCCATGTTTATCATATCGCGATTTCCGGCGATTGCAGATTTGCTGGTACAGCGGTTCCCATGTGGGAATAATGTATCTATATTATCGCTGATATATTTCATAGATATTGTATTATTTTTCCCGGGACCGACAAAGTCATCCAGACTGCCGGATTCGACGACCATGATTGCATACCACGCAGGTTCTGTATTGGTCCAAACGGCATCATCGTTTGGGGCACCAATGCGCGGGTTTGGGTCGCCCGATGGCGTTGCCCGTTTGTTTGCCAATGTTATTCGCTGTTTTAATATTTTCGGTTGGGTTTCATAGTTTATCACAATTTCACGCCCGCCAGGAAAGGTATATTGTATCGGCAAGAATTGCACGGTTTCATCATCTGCCAAGGCGGCAATTTCTGGACATGCCAAGACCGCTTGCAGTGTTTCAGGATTTTGGAAAGTATCGTATATCCATTGTTGAATTATTTGTGTGTCGTCTGATTCAGATACAGTGTTTGCAGAATTTGCCAATGCATCAGCAAATATGCTGGTCGCGCATTGTGTATCATTTTGTGTTATCTCTGTGGTTGGTGCAGTGATATCTGTTGTTTGTGCAATGTCTGCGCAAAGCGCCACATTCGTGGCGCAAAGCATAAATAATAAAGATAAAACAAGATATTTCATAAAACTATGATTTTGAATCAGATGTTTTTACATCTTGATTGGATTTCCCGTATTCGTGAATTAATTGTATTAATCAATGTTTGATATTCTTCTGTTTCAACATTGGCAACACATGTATTATTTAGTTTAGTATAATTTGCGGGGCAATCCCAGCGCCAACAAATATTGTCCTTATCAGGCATCCAGACTAATGCGCTTTCTATACCAGACGCTGGTTCTATTTCATCATCGCAATATCTGGGGATACATTGTTGGTCCCAAAAATCATTTTGAAAAGCCCCCGCAACTGCGCCGGCTGCTACAGTATTGCGTTTCCTGTTATTTTGCAAACATTGCCGAACCAGACCATAAATTGGTTGTGAACCGGTAATATTGCCATCTGCGTCGCGTATTTCTTCGCCACAGAACATAAAACCACCAATATTTACCTTGCGGTCGTTTTTTTCATGTGCTGTATTACAACATGTCTTGTCACCCGTTATCGGGTCTATTAAACAATCTGATGCAGAAAAAAGTGTCCAAATACCTGATGGGGTTACAAATGACCACCATTGATTGCGTGTTTTTGAACGGGAATAGCCCTGATTTTGACTAATGGTATCGCCACTTAAAAAAGTAGTGGAAAATGATGTTGTTGGATAGCTGCCTTTCAAATCAGGATAGCATTCGCTGAATTTTTTTTTTGAGTTTTGACAGTTTTGTAATGTTATTAAATCTGATTGTAATGTTGCCAATGTTGTTGCTGCATTGTTGCAAAAATTTGTGTTTGATGATGCGGCATCGTTTGGGGATGTTGCCCCGGTTGCACCGGGTTGTGATAGTGTGCCATCCGCCATACCCGCCATATTTAATGCCTGCATACGCTGGATATATTTTTCTTCACTTTCTATGTTCAATGGTTCGTATGCTGATGCGTCTTTGTATGGCGCGTATCCAGCAGCTGCGTTTTGCATGCGTTCAGAAAAACTTATATCATTTACAGTTGTTGGAAAATCAGCCGCCACCAACATACTGTTATCTGTTGCGTAAGATGCAGATTGCAGATTTTTTAATTCTTGTTCGCGTTGCAGTTTTTCTTGTGCCCACGGTTCGCCGTTCCATGTGGGTAATTGTTGTTGATACGGGTTTGAAAATTGAACCTGTTGATTTATTGCGTTTGTATTTGGTGTGGTTGCTGCAGGAAATGCCGTTGGGGTTCCGCCCGGCTGAACAAACGCATTTTGTGATATATATTCATCAAATTCTGTATCAATAAATCCGGCGCATGGCGTAACATAATTATGATTTGGTAAACTGGCCAATTGGACAGTTAATGTTGGGCGTGCGTCGTCAACATCAATGCCGATACAGTTATTGCGCGATGCGCAATATGATGCAACCAGTGCACCAACAACGGTCTGGCAATCAGCGGTACTGACATCTGTGCCCTGGACATAAACAGGGGTTGGCATACGCTGGTTATATGGTGCGTTCGGATTCCAAAACGGGTTAGATGAATAGTTTTGGACATTTTGAATCTGGCCATATTGTGAAAACGGCGTTGTTGTCGTTGGAAATGTTGTCGCCATGGCAGATATTGATATCATGCCGAACATTGCACTAAAATACAAGGTTATTTGCGGTTTCATTCTCTCGGTCCCATTTCAGTGTTAATTTAATTATATCAAAAAGCATATTACAATTAAAGATAAAATTCCACCCCCAATAAAGAACGGGGCAAATGGGATATATTTTTGATGTTTACGCGCACCCCATACCATTCCTGCGATACATGCAATAACCAGTGCAGATGCCAGCCCTGTTGTCCCCAGCCATATTCCACCCACAGAAATTAATTTTATATCCCCCAGCCCAATTGGTGCGTGCAAGTCGTTGTTCTTGTGTCGCGCGGCAGCAAATATCATGCTGATTACAGAAGTTATTACATATCCGAATATTGCCGCTGTAATACCGTCGCGTGGGCTGATTGGCCAAATAAACCAATTGGTCAGAACCAGTCCAATCAGCATCAATGGAAATAAATATGCGTCTGGGATTATTCGCCGCCGCCAATCAGACACAGAAATTTGCCATGCACACCACAGTGCCCCCGCCAGCAAAATAACTAAAAATATATAGTAAAGCATATTTTTCCCCCTTGCCTTTCGATTCGAAACTATGCTACAATTATATCATTAAGTATAACAAGGATTTTTTGAAATGAGTAAAGGTTGGGATAGTGCAACACTAAAAAAATTAAAAGCCTTGACCGGCAAGGGTTTATCTACATCAGAAATCGGCAAGCGGTTGGGGATGTCTAAAAATGCTGTTGTTGGTAAATTAAACAGATTGGGCTGGAATTCCAAGGCGGGCGGTGTTAATGCCGCCAAAGGCGCAGCAACAACGAAAAAGCCGGCTAAATCATCGTCTGGTAAGCTGACGGTTAAGAATACTGAAAAGTCGGCTGCGTCAAATAAAAAAGTATCTGCAACAAAAAGCGCAAGTGCAACAAAAATGCCACGGACGCGTGGTAATTCATTGAATAAAAATTTGGCCATGCACCAGCGGATTATTCAGCACTCGCTGGAAATGGCGAATTTGAAACCGAATCAGTGCCGGTGGCCGATTGGCGACCCTGATTCTGAAAATTTCCATTTCTGTGGCGCACCAGTGTTTGTTGGTAAACCGTATTGCTATGAACACTGCAAACAAGCTTATCAATTCACGCCGCCAAAGAAAAACAAGTAATTTATCGGGGAACTAAATACCATGCCAAGCGAGAGAGATAATAAAAATTCTGGATTAAAATTACGCGAATATAATATTTCAGGTAATGTTTTTCGCGCATATTATGATGCAGATGACAAGTTGGTCTTTGTTATTGACTATACCATTGATGAACGCAAACCGAATGCCTTGTTGGTTATTAATCCGGTTGGCGACAGAAAATGGGATGACATTTTGGCAAATGATTATGCGGTTGATTTGGAAACTGTGCGCCCAAAGAAAGATAATAAATATCAAAAATTGGACATTGAATACAGCGGACTGGGCGAATATGATGATTTAATTCATGCGTATACATCGGGTGGCGATTTATCAGATGCGCTGGCGGCGTTGTCAGAATTTCGTAATGCGGCATCGGTGCGTTCTGCCCAAGAAAGACTGGGGGCGGCAGAAGCGTCTGCCGCGCGCGCGCGTGAAACTATACAAAAGACAAATGAAACCATTTCTGAATTGCATAATCGTTTGAAGCAATTGCGTACGCGTATGACCCAGCAAAAAAAACTGGTCGGGCGTGAACCAACCAAGCAATCTGCATCAAAAATCTTGAAAACAGATGCGCAAATTGATGCGACAAACGAAAAATTGCGTCGCGCGAAAAAACGCCTGGATAATGCCCAGCGGCGTTTAATCGTCGCAGACCAAGATGCAGAAATCGCACGCGAAATATTGGCGCGTGATAATGTGTCTGGGTCGGCGGCGGCGCAAACATCTGTCATAGATGTGTTGCGTCCACAGACAAATGCGGCGTTACCTGCGGCGGCGGCGCGTACAGATGTTATGGTGCAATCACTGGTGCAAGACGAAGATGTTGCTGCGTCAAACAATGATAATAATGCAAATGAATACGATGATGCAGATTATACGGAAAGCGAAACTGTTGATGTTATAACGGAACAACCAAAGGCGGACACGATGGCGGATGAAGAAGTAAAACCACTGTTTGATAAAGACCCAGAAATACTAGATGAAGAAATTGCTTTCAAGCCAATTGAGTTTGGGGTTTCCAGTCCTGCGCCCGCACAATCATCTGATAATAATGTATCACAGGTGGAAAATGTGCACGATGTTTCACATTTTGTGGATAATGACCGCAATATATCTGATGCGCCATTATCATTTGCGCCACCGGTTGATAATAGTAAAACAGAACCAGAACCTGTGTCGGCACCGGTTGAAACACCGCGAACAGATATTACAGAACCTGTCCCTGCCCCAAAACCGCAGTCAGAAAATGTAATAAATGAAACACCGATAATGGATGCGTCTGCGCCGGTAAATGTACCTGATTCTGTGCGACCAATCAATGAAATGCCGAATGTCGCAGATGTGCAACATAATGAACCACGGTTGTCTGGGGCGGAACAAAATGTTGCGACAAATGTTCCCGGCATCGCGCCGGCACCGGCAACATCTGATTTTCGACCTGTGTCGCCAATAACAGGTACTGCGGCACCAACAAATCCGGCACCACGCAAACCGACACTGATATATTATGTTATGCTGATAATATTAGTTGCGCTGTCTATATTTACATTATGGCTGTATCAACGCAATACAAACAAGGCTGCGCCTGATTTGGCGGCAACGATTGCTGTTGATGATAATTCAACTGCTGGGACAAATGCCGCACCAACAGATGTTGCGGTATCAGCTGATGTTAATGCCGCTGTGGACAGTCCAATTATTCCAGAAATACCAATGCCAGCAGAACCAGAACAAGTTGAAATAACAGAAACAGACATAACAACTGTCGAACAAATTACAGAACCGGAACCGGTTGTCATGCCAGAACCAGAACCATTAATAGAACCAGCTGCACCGGTGGCAGTAATAGAACCTGTTGAAGATACATCAATTACAAATGATGTGATTGATACGACATCAGTTGCTGAAACCGTGCCGGAACCTGTTGTTGAACCAATGGTGCCGGCAGAACCAGAACCTGTTGTTCCGGACACCAGTATAACTGTTGAAACCGAAGAAGAAATTTTGGCCAGCAAGCCAGCATATAATGTTTCACAAAATGAAAAAATGTTTGTTGCAGACCCACAATATGATACAGAAACATTAAATACTGCGGTTGCTGAAACGCCAACTTGTCCAGATGGTTTGGCACCAGATGCAAATGGTTGTTGCGCTGGTGAAATATATACCGATATGGGTGCCGCCGGGTTTAATTGTTGCCCAGAAACAGGGGGTGATTGTTTCCCGCCATTGTTCTAAGATAAAAACCGTCATTTTTATGACGGTTTTTTATCGTTAATATGCAACTTGCAAATTTTATATACGCGTTATATCATATTTATGTCGGGGCATAGAAATACCCGATGGGGTGTGAGAACCCTGCAACAGCGTCGTAATCATTTTATTATTACGATGAAAAGTGTACGGCATATCCAAAAAGCGTGTGTGCAGATTAAATATGTTATATTATTAAGACGCGCGATGTGTTTCTGTTGATAGTTCTTGGATTCCACTTGATTACCAAATTGAATAATGTTTGGTATTTGATGTGTAATCATTTCAAGATATCAGCAGAATTTGGATATGCCGTTTGTTGTTGTATAAAAAAACCGCCAAACGGCGGTTTATTATAATTTTTCAACAATAACAACGGCGGCAGAATAATCGTCTTGGTCAGTAATAGACAGATGAACAACTGCATCCCCGCCCGCCAGTTCTTTTAATGCTGCGCGTGCGCCACCCGCCAGTAATAATTCTGGTCGACCGGCATCATTATGAATTACAGATACATCAGAAAATGCGATATCATCGCCAAATCCGGTTCCCAGTGCTTTCAGGCATGCTTCGCGTGCCGCCCAAAAGTTTGCCAGATGTTTTTCGGCATTTGCATTATCTGCATCTGCATATTCCAGTTCTTTTTTTGTAAAGATTCTTTGTTTTTTGAATGCAGACCAATCAAGAAAGCGTCCGCATTCAACCATGTCAATTCCGATGCCCAATATCATGGATGTGCCTCCCCCAAGTATGGTTTATCTGATAAAAGATACTAATAACTTTTTTCCGATTCGTGCAAGCATAAAATATACACTTGCATTTGATTATATGTAATTGTATAAATATGTGCATGTCGGGGCGTAGCTCAGCCTGGTAGAGTACTTGCATGGGGTGCAAGGGGTCGCAGGTTCGATTCCTGTCGCCCCGACCATTTTTTATTCACCCAATGCGCGTAAAATATTGGCAAAGTTGTCGTTGACATCACCACTGACCTCAACATCGGCAAAGTGTATATTATGTGCCGTTTTTAACCAATTGATTGCCGGTATGGTTGTATTCCAAAATATGTCCAGTCGGCGGCGAATCGCGTTAGCATCAGAATCATCTGCGCGACCGGCACCTTCGCGGATACGCTTTTGAATGCGCTTAATCATTATTTCTTCGGGCACATTCAGATATAATACATGTATATCAAATTTATCAGCATAGTTATCAACCAGCCATTGTGCTTGGTCTAATGTGCGTGGAAAACCATCCATCAAAATATCTTGGTCATTATTATCATTGATACAGTTCGCAACCAAATTAACCAGCATTTCAAATGGCAATAATTCACCACGCGCCATTATGGTGGCAATATCTGGATTAGTTTTTGCGGCATTACGCAACATGTCGCCTGTTTCAATATATTTATAATCGTGGCGTTCACGCAGCATGCGGGAAAAAGTCCCCTTGCCTACGCCTTGACCGCCCATTAAAACAATTATTTTTTTCATGATTGGGATTATACCACAAAAAACGACCCCCGGCAAGTGCCGGGGGCATCATATTTCAGATAAATAATTTTATCTTATTTTTTGCTGTTTTCAATTGCAGCGCCCAAAATATCGCCCAACACAGAACCACTGTCGGCCTGGTTTGCGTATTCTTTGACTGCTTGCTTTTCCAGCGTTACCTGTAATGCGCGGATAGACAGTTTAACAACATTGTTGTCCACAGAAACAACAGATGCTTCGACTGTATCACCAACATTAAATTTGCTGGTATCTTGTTCTGACTTTTCGCGCGACAGGTCTGTGCGACGGATAACACCACGGATATCGTTTGGCAATGCCAAAATTAATTCGTCTGGTGTAATTTCCGATACTGTTCCGGAAACAACTGCGCCCTTTTTCAGTGATGCGCTGTTGCTGTCGGCACCTTCGGTTAACTGTTTGATACCCAAAGTAATGCGTTCTTTTTCCGGATTGATATCCAAAATCTTGGCTGTGACTTCTTGACCGCGAACAAACTTTTTCAGTTCTTCTTCGTCTAATTTGTTCCAAGACAGGTCGGAAATATGAACCATACCGTCCAGTTCAGGTGTTAATGCAATAAACAGACCGAATTCAGTCGTGTTTTTGATTGGACCGGTAATAACATCGCCGACATTGTGGTTTTCAGCAAATTGCTTCCATGGGTTTGGTTGCAATTGTTTATAGCCCAATGATATGCGGCGTTTTTCTTGGTCAATGCCCAGAACGACGACATTAACATCTTGACCCACTTGCAAAACTTTGCTGGGGTGGATGTTTTTATTTGTCCATGACAGTTCAGACATGTGAACCAGACCTTCGATATTATTACCCAGGTCAATAAATGCACCATAATCGGTCAAAGACGAAACTTTGCCAGATACTGTGTCGCCGACATTGAATGCACGGGACGCGTTTTCCCATGGGTCTTCTTCCAATTGTTTTGCACCCAGTGAAATACGGTGTGATTCTGGGTCAAATTGTATGACCTTGACCTTTATTTTTTCGCCGACATGTACCAGTTCGCGTGGATGGTTAACGCGTTTCCACGACAAGTCTGTCACATGCAGCAAACCGTCAATTCCACCCAAGTCAACAAACACACCATAATCAGTAATGTTTTTGACTGTACCTTCGATAACTGCGCCCAATGAAATATTTTTCATCGCTTCTTTCTGTGCCGCCGCAATAGAATCAGCCTGAATCGCGCGGCGTGAAACAATTGCATTTGTGCGCAGCGCATCCATTTTCAATACACGGAATTTATCTTTTAACCCAATCAGCGATTTTGCATCACGCACAGGTTTATGGTCAACCTGGGATGATGGCATAAATGCAAATACGCCATTGATGTCAACAGTGTACCCACCGCGTACGACATCAATAATTGTACCTTCGGGGTCAATACCTTCGGCAACAGTCTTTTCCAATTCTTTCCATGCTTTTTCTGCACGCGCCTTGGTATAAGACAGTACAGCGGTACCTTCGCGGGATTCGTATCTTTCAACAAAAACATCAATGATGTCGCCGACTGCTGGGACCGATGCGCCAAATTCTTTTAGTGGAATGCGCCCTTCGGATTTCAGACCAACATCAACAATCGCGAAATCGCCACGAATGTCTTTGACTGTACCCTTGGTGGCATAGCCTTGCAGGGTTTCTTGGGTGCCATAGTCGTTGTTAAACATCTGGACAAAATCTTCGCCAGATACCGGATTATATAAATCTTTGGATAAATCTTTCATACAGAATTTTATACAAAGTTTGCCATCGTCATAATTTTGAATACGGACGAGGTCTTGTGGGGTTAATCGGATTAATCCTGCGCCCACCCGCAGAATTACGGCAATTATATATAAATTTTTTTGAAAACGCAAGTAATTATAAACATTTATGATTGACCGTTAAAAAAGGCACCAATTTTGTGCCTTTTTTTATTTTGCAATTATGCGGGCGCGTTCGCCATAATCTGCGTCTAGTACATATACAGATTGACCCACAGTAAATTCAACATCGTCGCCTTGGGTTAATGTAATTGCGCGACCGGAATCTAATTTAACTATATATTCTATGCCGCCTTGGCTGGACAGGCCCTCTTCCATTTTTCCGCCGACATATCCGCCCAAAACAGCACCGCCAACCGCACCGATTGTTTGGGTTATTTTATTATCATCGCCCAACATACCACCGGCAACTGCGCCAACCAGACCGCCCGCCAGTTGACCAACTTCGCCATCTTGGTCTGCAATTGTTACCCGACGAACATTTATGATTACGCCTTCGCTGACGGTATTAACGGTGCCGGTACCAGATGTTTCATATCTGTCATTGTTCAGATTTGCCCCGCATGCCGCCAGACCCATTGCAACCAGTAATATTAATAATGCCTTTTTCATTTGATTTCCCCCGCCTGTGTGGTGTTATCGTGATACTTGCATCGTGCGCGTGTTTGTTAACACTTTGCGCAATGCAAACAGTGGAATACCAGACAACATCGGCGAATTATGATATATGCGCAGCACTTTTGAAGAAAACAGTTTGTTTGTATTTATAATGTTGCCGCGTGTATCAATAATGTTATTTAATTCGTCTGATTTTAATGCCTGGGCCAAGTCCATTACCAGTCCTGGATTTAAGCCGTTTTGTTCAAATGGGCGCGCAAATGCATTGAACGGTAAATTATATTTTGCATGTACATTTATGTATTCCGGCAGTTTATCAAAAGATATTGCACCATTTATATTGTTATATTCATATATGTTGCCAGATATAACATAGTCTTGGGCCGCCAATGATGTGCGACGAATCAAATCAGCGTTTTGTGCATAATATTTTGGGCTTAGATTTTGCAAACATGCCGCCCGCAATTCAAATATAGGCATCAATTTGGTTTCCATAATATACCCCCATAAATTTAATGTTGCCGAATTTGTTATAGCACCATGAACGCCAACGGTCAATATTAAAAAACACCCCGAACGGGGTGTTTTTGTTTTTGCATAATAATGCGTTTAGAAAGCGTATCTGGCACCCAGATAGATTTGATGTGATGCCACATCTTCGTCTAATGTTGCGGTATAGGTTGCAGACAATGGTATGTCTAATGATAATGTGCCGCTGTCCAGGTATCTGTACCCTAAATCCAGCGAGAATGCATCATTTAACGCATAGGATATACCGGCACCAACCTGCCATGCCAATGCGTTGGTATCCATGGTTGAATTATCTTCGTCAATGAATGTCCAGCCATAACCAATACCAGCGGTAATATATGGTGTTAATGCGGTGCCTGTTTTGATATCTGCCGCCAAGTTGAACAAAGCGGTGTGATTTTGAATGTCGGCATTATTGTCGCCGCTCAAATTTGTAAAGATGTATTCTAATTCGCCGCGTGCACCAAAATATTCATTTTCAAATAATGTCGCACCCAGTGATGCCCCACCCAAGAAACCGTCTTCTGTGGCGGTCATTGCATCTAGGGATTCATCAGATGTACCAGCTGGTACATTTGCCGGTTCTATTTTTGTTTGAATATCATACCCAACGCGAACAGATGCATACGGGTTAAATTCCATTGCAGCGTTTGCGGATGATACTGCGAAAACTGCTAATAAAGAAGTTAATAAATATTTTTTCATGCTTTCTCCTTTCATAGTAGATAGTATATGCCCAAGGAAAATCCCCGACACACTTTTATTATGTGGTATATAATCCTGTTTGGCAAGAAAAAAACGCCCATTTGGGCGTTTGTTCCTATCTGGCGACATCGCCGCGCAGTTTTTCATGACATATATAATCTTTTAGTTTGAATCCTTGGTCTGCAGACCAATTCAGCATGCCGCGCCAATTTTCATCGGGAATTTCGACCGTTGGTAATTTATACGGTGCGCGTTTTAGTTGCTGTTTGACCTGGGGAATATGATTTGTATAAATATGCGCGTCATGTAATTCGCCTTTTAATGTACCCGGGGTCAGTCCAGATTCTTTTGCGTATAACAATAATAACAGTGCATAACTGGCAATGTTATACGGAACGCCCAAGAACATATCGCATGAACGCTGGGTCCATATTAATGACAGTTTACCATCGCGCACAATTAACTGGTGCATAACATGACATGGTGGTAATGCCATTTGTGGAATATCAACAGGATTCCATGCACTGACCACTATGCGACGGTCATTTGGATTATTTTTTAATTTATCTATGGCAATTTTAACTTGGTCAATGCCCGGTTTGCGATGGTTATAGTTATTAGACGGGTCTTTGGCAATACGGATAAAGTCCCACTTGTATTCGCCACCAAAGTGCCGCCATTGAAAACCGTAAATCGGTCCTAAATCAGTTTCTTCGTCCATAATTCTATTTCGCAGACTTTTTTGCTGCGCTGGTGTTAAATTATAATTTCGGGATATTAAATTATATTTTTCTTCGACCCGTATCGGGTTTGCCCATTCGTCCCAAATGTGGCAGTTTCTGTCTTGCAGCCATTTTTTATCGGTCAGACCGCGAATAAAAAATTCTAGTTCTGTTGCAATGTTTTTTAATCCCATTTTCTTTGTTGTTAATAATGGAAAGCCCATTGACATATCGTGTTCAAATACTGCACCTGATGACAATCCAATATCTGGAATGCCGGTGCGATTATTACGAATGTTTTTACCTTCTCGCAGAATATTATCTAAAATATCTAAATATGCTTGCATAATTTATACCCTTGGTTATTCATATATTAAATGCGATACGCGCCATATGGCGCGTATTTCATGTATTTTTAACGCACATCAGCCTGTTGGAATAATTCTGTTGGTTTAACAGATTTTTCCTTGGTTTTAACATGTGTTAACATTGCATCCAGTGCTTTGCGTTCGAAAATCATACCGCGCAGCATCGCAACCGCATTTTGGTTTTTGTTATAAAATTCAAACACTTGTTGTGGGTTTGGATAACGGGATGCTTCGGCCCAGACGGCTTGTTGCAGGTCATCGCGTGTGACCTCTACCTTGTTTTGTGTACCCCATTCTGCCAAAATCAGCCCCAGTTTAACACGGCGTTCTGCGTCTTTGCGTTCTTTCTTGTCGTCCCATTTATGGTCTTTGCCACAATCGCCATCACATTTTGCATGTTCGCGGTCGTGTTCTTGTTTTGCCATGTTCAGTTCTTGGTCAACCAATGATTCTGGCAAGTCCAATTTTACTTTATCGGCCAATATGTCTAACAATTCATTACGCATTTCGCGTTTTGATGCTTCGTCATATTGTTCTGTTAAAATATTACGGATATGTTCGCGCAGTTTTTCAACAGATTCATGACCAACCGCTTTTGCCAATTCGTCATTTAATTCTGGTAATTTATGTTTGCGAACTTCGTGAACTTTAACTGCAAAACGCGCGTCTTGACCAGCCAAGTTTTCGGCATGATAGTCAGATGGGAATTTTACATTTACATCAAATTCATCGCCAGATTTATGACCGATAATTTGTTCTTCGAATCCTGGAATAAACGCGCCAGAGCCCAATATTAACGGGTGTTTTTCAGCGGCACCCCCGTCAAATGCGGTATCGCCAATAAATCCTGTAAAATCAATTACAGCGGTATCGCCATTTTGTGCAGCATAATCGTCGGACTGTTTTTCGGCAATACTGCGTGATTTGCGGATGTTTTCCAGCGATTTTTCAACTTCGCTTTCGTCTAGTTTAGCGGTCTTTTTTGTTATTGTGAATTTGTCTAAATCAATTGCTGGTAATGTTGGCAGAATATCAAATTCCAGTGAATATTCTGCATCTTGACCGATTTCCCATTTGGATAAATCAGCCTTGGGTGCGGCGGCCAAACGAATTTTTTTATCTGCGATATATTTATTCAAATCCTGGTTCATCAGTTTATCAATTGCTTCGGAAATTGCAGATGCGTTATATTTCTGGCGCAGAATTGATAATGGAATATGACCCGGACGAAACCCCGGCATTTTTGCCTTGGCACCATATTCGGTCAGAATTTCATCGGCCGCGGCCTGAATTTCATCGGCTGTAATCAGCCCGTTGACAGAATAGTGTAAATCTTTGATTTTTTCTTTTTTGAACATGTTTTTCCTCGTATAAGATAGTGAATTGCCGAATGATTATACAAGTTTTTTTTATAAACGCAATACACTTTTTCATCATTGTAAAAAATCCGCCATGTGGCGGATTTTTTTTCGTCCCCCATGGTTTAACGCTTGCTAAACTGGGTTGAACGACGCGCTTTGTGATGACCAAAGTGTTTGCGTTCAACAACACGGCTGTCGCGTGTCAAGAATCCAGCCGCTTTTAACACTTTACGTAAATCCGGTTCTGCTTTTTCCAATGCCTTGGATATACCGTGTTTTACGGCACCTGCCTGGCCGGACAAGCCGCCACCTGCAACAATGGCGTGTACATCGTATGCTGTTTCACGCTTTGTAATGCCGAACGGTTGGGCAATAATCATTTGCAATACCGGACGACGGAAATATTCTGTCATTGGGGTACCGTTGATGATGATTTGACCCTTGCCAGCAATCAGATATACGCGTGCAACGGAATCTTTGCGTTTGCCGGTGGCGTATGTTGCATTTGCTAATTTGACATCAGCAACTGCTTTTTTGGCCGTTGTTTTTGCTGGGGCCGCCTTTTTTGTTGTTTTTGCTGCTGGTTTTTTTGCAGTCTTTTTTGTTTCTGTCATTATTCGCCCCTTTTATTTTTACGATTAATTTCGGCAAAGTTAATAACAATTGGGTTTTGTGCCGCGTGTTTGTGTTCTGCACCAGCATAGATGTGCAGTTTGGTTAAACGCTTGTTCGCCAATGCGACCGCGGTGCGACGACCCATCATGCGCTTTACTGCGTTATAGACCAATTTTTCTGGTTTTTCGCTGCGCATTTGACCCAATGTGCGTTCTTTGATGCTGCCTGTCCACAATGAATGCCAAAAGAATTTTGTTTTGTCAGCCTTTTTGCCAGACAGTGCAACTTTGTCTGCATTAATAATTATAACATGGTCGCCACAGTCCATATTGGGTGTCCATGTTGGTTTATGCTTGCCACGCAGGATGTTCGCAGTATATGCCGCCAAACGACCCAGTGTGCAATCTGTTGCGTCAATCAGATACCATTTGGCATCTAATTCGCATTTTTTTAACGATTTTGTCGCTGCCATATTTTTACCTTTTATTAAATTTAGCCGGCACATTATGCCCCACCCCACCGGAAAAGTCAAGAATTTTCGTTGCGGTATTATTGTACCGTATGAATTTTGCGCGACCAGATTTACATTTCGTCTGGAATTATCAGCCCCATTAAATCAATTGTTTGTGCCAATGTGTCGCGTGCAATTCTGGCGATTTGCAGCCGTTGGGCACGGGTTGTGGCATCTATGTCTTCGCGCAAAATTGGGCAATTGTGATAAAAAGTGTTTGCCAGTTGACACAAATCATACGCATAATTTGCAATCATATCTGTGGCACGATTATCAAATGCACTTTGCGCCGTGCGTTCAAAATCCAGTGTCGCAATCAGCAAATTGCGTTCGTCATCAGACAGTACCGCAGAATCGGTTGATATAGATGTTGCATCGTCCGCCTTGCGTAAAATACTGTTCAGGCGAACAGCCGTATACAGTATGTATGGACCGGTGCGTCCTTCGAAACTGGTGACGGATTCTGGGTCAAATATATAATCTGAACGCAGGTCATGTATTAAATCATTGAATTTTAATGCCGCCAATGCAATTGCATCAATTGTTTCGCTGGACAGATTTTTGCCACTGGCTGCGACGCGTTGTTTTACCGCATCTGTTATCATTTCAATTATGTCATTCAGTCCGGCGGCATTACCGTCGCGTGTTTTGAATGGTTTGCCGTCTGACCCATTGATTGTGCCGTATCCGATGTGTTCCATGTCTTTGGCGGGGAACAGCCCGGTTAATTCGGCAACACGAAACAGTTGTTCAAAATGCAGTTTTTGGCGAATGTCTGTTAAGTATATAATTTTGTCTGGGTTATCGGTTATTTTACGATAATATAATGCCATAATATCTGTTGCATCATACGGAACAGCACCGTGTGAATTATAGAACATAACCGGCGGCATTGGCGCGGTGTCTGTGTCTTTCTTTACAACAATTACTTCAGCACCATCGCTTTTGACCAACAGATTTTTTTCACGCAGTAATTTTTCAACAGGTTCAACATATTTGGCGGCGTTTCGTTCGCCCAAGTTGCGGTCAAATGGCATAATGTTTAACCGGCTTACTGTGTCCATCATGGACTTCATAGATACTGGGAAAAATACATTATATAATGCGTTATATCCTGGGTGCCCACGCTGTAATTCTGCGGTAATTTGGCGGGCTTGTTCCATGAAACTGTCATCTGTTTTTGCCAATGCTGCGGCGGCTGGATAATATGTATCCAGTTCTGCCACAGGCATTGCGTATTTGCTGTAATCTGCATCTGGGTCAAAGTCTGGTTGAAAAAATGGCCAATCGGGGTGATTCTTTTTAATCCATGCTATAACCAGTCCCATTGAACGACCCCAATCACCAATATGGTTATATGATATTGTATGATGACCCAAGTATTTTGCAATGCGGTTCAGTGTATCGCCAACGATGGATGTGCGCAGATGACCAATGTGCAATGATTTGGCAACATTGTATGAACCATAATCCATATCAATAATCATGAGGGTGTCTGTTTTAATATCGTGCGGCATTGCTGATGCGCGCCAGATAAAATCATCACGCAATTTTATATTGATAAAACCTGGGCCTGCAACAGATGCGTCGGCAACAAAATCTAATTCGCGTAATTTTGGTAATATTTCATCAGCCAACGCGCGTGGATTTTTCCCAGCAGACTTTGCCATTACCATTGCAGCGTTTGTTGAAAAGTCGCCAAATTCGCGATTGCGTGGCGTTTCCAGGTTTACAGTAAACCCCAGTTTTTTGTTAATAGATTCTGAAACATACTGGTACAAATTCATTTTTTCTTCCTGTGGATTTTACTATATGGGTAATACAATGCGAACTTTTAACCCGCCCAGTTCACTGTTTTCCAAAAACAGCTGACCGCCATGATTTTCAATCGCAGTTTGTGCGATGGATAATCCCAATCCTGTGCCACCAGTTTTTTCACTGCGTGCGTCATCCAGACGAACAAATGGCCGCAGTGCATCGCGTTTTTTATCATTTGGGATGCCTGGACCGTCGTCTTCGATGATGATTTCGACTTTGTCCGGATAATCGTTTTCGGTTATGCGAATGACTTTATTAGCATATCGTGCAGCATTTTCAATTATATTGGCAAATGCGCGTGCAAGCGCCATCGGACGCGCATAAAATTGCACTGGTTCATCTGGGAAATTTGTTTCAACAGTTTTTTGCGGTGCAGCATCGCGTGCAATGCGTAATAGCATTGCCGGCAATTCTGTTGCTTGTTCTATTTCTGGCATTTCGCCACGGGCAAATGCTAAATAGCCGTTGACCATTTCTGTCATGCGGTCGATATCATGCAACAAATCAGATTTTGTTGCTGTATCTGTTTCAATCCCTAAACGCATGCGTGTCAGGGGTGATTTCAGGTCATGACTGACCGCATTTAACATGTCTGTGCGTGTGCGGTTATAGCGGTCCAGCCGTTCTTTCATTGTAATCATTGCAGCAGCGGCTTCGCGGATTTCTTTGGAACCAGTTGGGACAAATCCTGGCGCGTCCAGACCACGACCAAATCGACCGGCGGCCTTGGCAATGCGACGAATGCTGCGGGTGTGCATTATGATAAATGGGGTTACTAGTATTGACACAATTAATATTGACCCAATCAGCCAGATTATAAATACTTCGGTACTGGTTGAATATATGCGATACAGCGATGTGCCAAATGTCGCAATTTGCCCATTGTTTGTCGGAATATCAACAAATACCAATCGTTTGGCTTTATCAATATATATCTGGGATTGACGATTCAGGCGGGTTGCCAGTTCGTTTGCCAACAAGCCTGCTTCGCGTGAAGCGTTGTCGTTTTTATTTGGGCGATTTAATTTAGGATTAATAGATATATTAATGCCCATATCCCGCGCCATTGTTTGGGCGGTTGCCATGTCGCCGTTATCCATAAAATTCATCATAGTACTGATGTCAACGGCCAAACTGCGTGCCAATGTTGCATGAACACGCGACCAGTGATTACCAAAGAATACATTGGCAATGATTACCAATGCAACAATCAGTGGAATCAGTATCATCAAAATTGTGCGCCATAAAAAGCTGCGTGGTATCAATCTCATTCTGTTTCACCATTTGTGCGTTCCGTTGGGCGAATAATGCGAACCAATCGGTATCCGCGCCCGCGGACAGTAATAATATCTATGTCTGATAATACACCATTTAATTTATTGCGCAAGCGTTTTGCAACCATCGGTGCCGCAGGAACAGTATTACCAATTGGCGATACCAGATTTTGTAATAAACGCTTTTCTTCGCCGGACAGTGCCAATAAACGCGGCGCATCAGCTGCGTTAATTGGGGCGATAAAAAATTCATTGTCTGTGAAAATTAGACCATCTGGCATTTCGTGGTTATTATCGTCATGATTTTTTATGATATTATTTAACCGCAATATTAATTCGCGTAATTGAAAAGGTTTAGCCAAATAGTCATTTGCGCCACATGATAAACCGTCAATTGCATTTTCTGGTCCGGCCATTGCGGTCAGCATTATAACAGGTGTCGTACAACCGCGGGCACGCAGTTGTTTAAGAAAACTAAGCCCGTCTGTTCCCCCCAGCATTCTGTCAAGTACAATTGCATCAACAGATATACGCGCCAGTATTTTATCGCCTGTTTCTGCGTCTGGGGCGCAAACAGTGTTAAAAGCAGCATCACGCAATCCGCGTGCCAATGTATTGCGCAGCATGTCGTCGTCGTCAATAATTAAAACAGTTTTATTCATGCAAAAATATATTTGTCTGCATATTTGGTTTGTGCAGATTTATTTTTTCAGCGGTTCAACAGCATATTCGCCCGGTTGAATTGTCATCATGGCGTTGTGTGCGCCCATCATTTCTTCTTCGCCGGTTATCGCAGCACGAAATTGCATTCCGCCAGTTGTAAATTCGGTCTTGAATAACGCGTACCCAGTTCCGCCGCCGGTGGTTGGACCCTGCATGCCGACAGAATAATAACCGCCCAATATACCATAGTCTAAATCAATATAGTCTATGTTAACCAGCAATGATACATTGCTAAGCCCGTCGCTGGTCATATTGCATGTAAATTCGCGACTGGACAATGTTGCTTCGGTATTAGATGGGATAACAATATCCGTTATTGTTGGTTCGCATTGGCGGTCGATTCCATTAACCAAGAATTCATATGTCATATTGACTGTTGCCTTGGACAGACCTGTTGACATGTGTACTTGGGATATAGATGCCTTGGGTATTTTGACCAACGCGTTCGCAATTCCGCTGCGTACAGGGAAAGATATACCAGATTGCAAACAGTCGCGCGAAAATGGGTCCGCTTCACATATATATAACCGTGAATAAGCATTCATCATAAATATGTTTGCCAGACTGTTGAACAAAAATGTACGCGATATGCGGTCGTTTAAGCGTGTGCAACCAAAATTACGGCATATAACCATCGGCCGGTCGGCGAATGCGACACCTGGGTGCATCATGGATTCTATTTGTCTGGCTTCTTCGATATTCAGGTCATAATTCAAACCGTTTGCACTGTTCATAAATTCGGTTTCTGGAACGAAATTCGGGTCATCTGGATATGCATAATAAGACTGAACAGGTGTTTCTGTGTAAATTGTTTGAAAGTTGTCATAAACGATATTTTCGGTCGCAGCATGCGCACCAAATATAATAAAAACCGGTAAAATCGCCATTAAAACAAATCTTGTCATATCAATGCCTTTTTCTCTCTGATAAATCTTAAAACATTTGCGACCGCCCTGTCAAAGCAAAAATTTCTGTTGAAAAATGTATCTGGTTTGGGCTATAAAGTAATTACAAATTAATTATTATAAAAGGCGAATTAAAATGGTTGATATAATGATAAGCGGCGAAGCCGGCAAATTGCATGCGGTTTATCATAAATCTGATACCCCGGCGGCACCGTTGGCGGTGATTCTGTCTGGGAATCCACGGCAAAAATACCACATGAATGACCGTATTTCATACGCAATGTTTCGTGCGTTTATGGATATTGGATTTTCTGTTGTGCGATTTAATTATCGTGGTGTTAATTATTCCGAAGGTGCCATAGGTACCACTTCTGAAAACATGTTGGATATTGCCACGGTTATTGATTGGATTCAAAATCGTAATGAAGACAGCGACCGTATATGGCTGGCAGGACATCAATTGGGGGCATGGTATGTTTTACAGGCGATGATGCGCAGACCCGAAGTATCGGGCTTTGCATTGGTGTCGCCGGATTCTGCGGTGTCTGATTTCGCGTTTTTGTCCCCAAGACCAAATCGGGGATTGTTATTACAAGGCGCGGCAGAATCTGATGATGCCAAGGCGTTTGCAACACATTTAACACAAATTTTGAAAAAACAGGCACAAATTGATTTAGAAACTATCAGAATTAAAAATGCTGATGAAAATTATTCTCAGCCTGCGGATTTGCGTCAAATGTATAATGACTTAAAGGCGTATGTCGGCCGTGAAAATGCAGATAACAAATTATTATAAAATATGCAAAATACTGATAGATTTTTAGACCCAAATATTCCAGACGAAATGGCGGCATCAATTCGTCCGCGTACATTGGCGGACTTTATTGGGCATGACAGTTTGAAACAGAATCTGTCTGTGTTTATTTCTGGCGCGCGCGCGCGTGGTGAAGCAATGGACCATGTGTTGCTGTATGGGCCACCGGGGCTGGGCAAAACGACGCTGGCACATATTGTTGCAAATGAATTGGGGACAAATTTCCGTGCGACATCGGCACCAATGCTGACCAAGCAAGGCGATTTAGCAGCAATATTAACAGCGTTGGAACCTATGGATGTTTTGTTTATTGATGAAATCCATCGTTTGCCCACTGCAATAGAAGAAGTTTTGTATTCCGCAATGGAAGATTTCAAACTGGATATCATGCTGGGCGAAGGTCCGTCGGCGAAAAGTGTGCGGATTGACCTGCCCCCGTTTACGCTGGTTGGGGCAACAACGCGCACAGGGCTGTTGTCTAATCCGTTGCGGGACAGATTCGGAATTGATTTGCGCCTGTCGTTCTATTCGCCAGATGATTTGGCGCGCATAATTATGCGCAGTGCAAATATATTGGGAACAAAAATTGATGCTGATGGCGCAGGTATGTTGGCGCGCAGTTCGCGTGGTACGCCCCGTATTGCAAACAGACTATTAAAGCGGGCGCGTGATTTTGCCACGGCAATGGGACATGACAATATTTCTGCGGATACAATAAAAACAACTTTATTCCAGTTGCATATTGATGAACGCGGGTTGGATGAAATTGACCGCGAGTATATGAACGCTATTGTGCGGCATTATGCGGGCGGGCCGGTTGGTATTGAAAATCTGGCGGCGGCATTGTCGGAACCGTCAGATACCATCGAAGATGTCATAGAACCGTATTTAATGCAGTTGGGGTTTGTTCAACGCACGCCGCGGGGGCGTATTATAACAGATGCCGGCTATGCTCATCTGGGACTGGAAAAATAATTCACAATGGAAAAGATAGCAGATTTCTTTACAATCGCAGAAAAATTAGAATGCGAATACAGAACAACACGGATGTCTGATGGTATGTGTCAGTCTGTGGCATCGCATTCATGGAATATGTGTATTATGGCGATTGCTTTACGACCATACTTAAAAACGCCGGTAAACATGGAACGGGTTATGAAAATGTGCGCTTTGCACGATTTGCCAGAGGCGATAACACATGATATCCCACTGCACAGGCAGAACCCAGATGTTATGACAGAAAAGCATGAACGTGAATCTGATGCAATTAATAAAATTTTGGGATTGCTGAATGATGATGAAATAAAAAATGTCTTGTCAGAATATGAAGAACGAAAATCACCAGAATCAAAATTGGTAAAAGCATTAGATAGACTGGATACTGCTGTTCAGCATTTATGCGCACGCGATTTGTCCTATGTCGGCGAATACGATAACAATTTTTATTGGAAGTTGTTTTTTTCTGATAAATTTGCAGACGGGTTCGATTTTGAACCGGTCTTGCGCGATGTTTTTAATGAAATTTGTCGGCGGGTGTCAGTTCGATTAAAAAACGAACTTGGCATAGATTCAAATGTTTTTATGGGGAAATAAAAAATGAAAGTGCATAGTTTTCCGTTTGCAATTGCGTACGCAGATACTGATGCCGGCGGCATAGTATATCATGGTCGTTATATTGAAATCGCAGAACGCGCCCGCATGGATTTGTTGCGCGGCATTCGGTTCCCAGATGGCGATGTCGGATTTGTCGTTCGTGAATTAAATATAAAATATATACACCCTGTGTTCTTGGGTGAAACAATTACGGTTGAAACGGTTATTACAAAGATTGGTGCGGCATCTTTATCGGTGGAACAAAAATTCGTGAAAGATGGTGAAATTTGTGCTATACTAAATGGTAATGCTGCATATATTGGCGCAGATATGCGACCAAAGCGGATTCCAGATGCCGTGGCGGCACCTTTTATCAAGGAATAATTCAAAGTATTAAACGCAGTAAAGAAAGGAATTAAAAGATGGCTACAAACAGTTTTTCGCTGGTTAATTTATTCACGGGCGATTTAATGACATTGTTTATATCATTGGTATTGGTATTAGGCAGTGTTATTTCATGGGCAATAATTATTGAAAAAATACGCTTGTGGCATTATCAAAAGAAAAATCCAGTAAAGGTAAAAAATGGTGATAACCTGTCATTGATTGCAGATAAATTAATACGACCGTTTGATAAAAATTTATGGTTTTTATCAATGGTATCGTATGTTGCGCCATTTATCGGGTTGTTTGGAACAATATGGGGGGTTATGGATTCTTTTTCATCAATCGGAATTAATCAGTCGGTATCAATTGGGGTTATCGCGCCGGGTTTGGCCACTGCATTGGGAACAACTGCGCTGGGGTTGATTGCGGCGGTACCGGCGGCCATTGCGTATCAGTATTTTATACGCAAATCAGATGATTTGTATGACAAATTAACCGAAGAATGCAAAGAATTAAAATCTGTAAAGTCTAAAAAATAACCAGGAATAAAAAATGTCGCGCAGAAGAAATCGCAATGCAACAGATGCCAGCATATCGCTGACACCGATGATAGATATTATGACTGTGTTGTTGGCGGTGTTTATGGTAACAACCCCGATGATGACCACAGGTATTGACCTGGATTTGCCGCGCGCCGGAAATTCTGTATTGTCTGGTAATGACCATGCTATTCAAATCAGCGTTGATGCCGATGGTAATTACTATGTTGGTAAAACAGAATTATCGCGTGATGACGCTGTTCAACGCGTAATCGCAATGCGTGGGGAAAATCCACAGTTGACGATAATGATAAGTGGCGATGCCGCCGCAGATTATGGCGCAGTAATGGAATTGATGGGGCAATTAAAAGATGCAGGATTCCAACGCGTTGGTCTGCGAACACAAATTAAGTAAAACGATAATATGAATACTGGGAATCGGTTTTCATCAGAAAATTTATTAATGTCTGTTTGTGGACACATGGTGTTGATTGCGTTAATGCTGACATCTTTCGTTATTGTCGTTGACCGTGCAAAATTAGTCGCCCCAGACCGTATAGAAATATTGGAAATAGATTTAGATTCTGTTCATGTGTCTGGCGATGAAACGATATTGCATAATGTAAATGCAGATGTTGAATCAGATGTCCCAGATGACCCAGCACCGCAACCTGATTTACCCCCAGAACCAGAACCAACACCTGTGCCAGAATCAGAACCAATACCGCTGGAAACCCCAAGTTTGGTTAATGATACTGCGTCAGAATCAGAAACGCCGGCACAGTCTGATGAATCAGATGCCACCGAACAAAAAAATACTGAACAAAAACAGCCGCAAAAAAAGAAAAAAGCGGTCGTTCGTGTTAATCGCGAAGTTGTATCGCTGGACCGTACATTAACAGTGTCGGTTGTTGATGCGTTGCGTGTTGCAATGACGCGGTGTTGGGTTATTGATACGACGCGCAATGATATTGGTGATATTCGCGCAGTGGCACATTTAACAATGCGTCGTAATGGAACAGTGCGTGATGTATGGTTTGAATCGGCGGCGCGTGCCGAAACAGATTCGGCGTTTGCGTATGTGTTGGACACAATTCGTTCGGCAATAAATACATGCCAGCCGTTCAAGATGTTGCCACCAAATGAATTTGATAAATGGCAAAAAATTCAACTGACCTTTTACCCAACCCAAGGCAAGGTTATGTAGAAACACCTGTACACAGGTGTTTTTTTTAATAAATTTTTTTATTAAATAATATGGTTGCCCTGGGGTGTGATTTTTTGCTATTGTCGTGGCATGGAAAATCAATTCATTCATCTTCGTACGCATTCGCGATTTTCAATCGGTGCTGGTACCTTGAAAATCAAGGATATACCAGAATTGTGTCGGGCAAATAATATGCCGGCGTGTGCGTTGACTGATACGAATCTGATGTCTGGATGTGCCGAATTTTCTGATGTTATGCCAAAAAACAAATTGCAACCGATTATCGGCACGGAAATAACATTAAATCAACATAATGCTGACCCAAAAATCTTGCGGGAAAATGCTTTGTCGCGTATAGTTTTGTTGGCGCAAAATCATGATGGATATTTGAATCTGTGTGAACTTAGCCGTATTATGTATATGCGGTCAGAAAACCATCATTTGGGACCATATATAACATTTGACGAACTGGCGGCGCATAATAATGGTATAATTTGCTTGTCCGGGGCGCAAACTGGACCAATTGGCATGGCGGTGTTAAATAACCAAGATGCGTTGGCGCGGCAATATGCGAAACAATTTGTTGATATTTTTGGCGACCGATTCTATATGGAAATTCAGCGACATGGATTGGCAGATGAAATCAAAACAGAACCAGAATTTTTGAAAATTGCCACAGAATTAAACATACCGATTGTCGCAACAAATGATGTTGAATTTGCCACAAATAAAGATTATGAGGCCGAAGACGCACTTAGTTGTGTACTGGGTCAGACCAAGGTTATTGACCCAGAACGACCGCGTAAATCGTCGGAACAATATTTTAAGTCTGCAAACGAAATGGCAGAAATTTTTTCCGATTTACCAGAAGCCATAGAAAACACTGTCGCGATTGCAAATCGTTGCGGTTTTATGGTCAATGTACACGAAAAGCCTTTGTTGCCCCGATTCGGTGATGATTTAGAACAAGAATGCCAAATGTTGCGCGAACATACTATGTCAGGGTTGGCGAAAAAATTAGCGCAGCACGGAATCACAGATACCGCGCCATATTATGAACAAGCGGAATTTGAACTGGGGGTCATTATTAATATGGGATTCCCAGGATATTTCTTGATTGTTGCAGATTATATTGATTGGTGTCGCCGCAATGATATTTTGACCGGGCCGGGTCGTGGTTCTGGTGCAGGTTCTATCGTTGCGTGGGCGTTGGGGATTACGCATGTTAATCCGTTAAAATATGGTTTGCTGTTCGAAAGATTCTTGAATCCAGACCGTATTTCTATGCCTGATTTTGATGTTGATTTTGAACCAACTGGCATAGAACGCGTGTTGGCGTATATTTGTGATAAATATGGTCATGATTCGGTGTGCCGCATTATTACATTCGGCAGTTTACAGGCCCGTGGCGCAATTCGTGATATTGGTCGTGTGTATGGAATACCGTATTCTAAATCTGACCGGTTTTCTAAATTAATTCCACAAGATGCCAAAACACTAAAAGACGCTGTTGATGCGTCGCCAGAAATTCAATCTGTGTTGCAAACAGACGAAGATATGAATAAAGTTGTTACAATCGCCGAAGAATTGGAAGGTTCTTTGCGTAATCTGGGACAGCATGCGTGCGGTGTTGTCATTGGCGACCGCCCAACAACAAAAATCGCACCAGTATATCGCGACCCAGCCAACGCGCTGCCATCGTGTCAGTTTGATGGGCATTACTTGGAATCAGCCGGATTAATTAAGTTCGACTTTTTAGGGCTAGAAACGCTGGCGGTGTTAAAGTATGCAATAAATTTGATACAACAAACACGCGGAATCAATATAGATTTAGACAAGATTCCAACAGATGACCCTAGAACCATGAAATTATGGCAATCTGGTCTGACCGAAGGTATATTCCAATTCGATGCCCCGTTTGTTCAGCAGACTTTGCGCAAAATGCACCCGACCAGTTTCTTGGAAATTTCGGCGTTAAATGCGCTGAATCGCCCCGGACCAATTGCGTTTATTCCACAATTTATTGCGCGTATGCATGGTGATGAAGCTGTTGAATATGTACACCCACGCGCAGAACCAATATTAAAAGAAACATACGGCATTATTGTTTATCAAGAACAGGTTATGCAACTGACGCGTGTGTTGGCAGGCTTTACCCGCGGGCAATCAGACAATGTGCGCAAGGCAATGGGTAAAAAAATCGCCAAAATGTTGGACGAATTAGAAGGTAAATTTTATGAAGGTTGCGAAAAAGAACAAACGCTGAATCGCGAACAGGCAAAAGAACTGTGGGAAAAATTCAAAGAATTTGCAAAGTATGCGTTTAATAAATCGCACGCAATCGCATATTCTATTGTTGCGAACCAATGCGCATACTTAAAGGCAAATTATACCCCAGAATTTTTGGCGGCATCTATGTCCAGTAATCTGAACGACACAGACCAATTAGCATTGTTCGTTGATGATGCCAAGGCAAATTTCGGAATACAAATTGTTGCGCCAGATATTAATCAAAGTGAATCATTGTTCACCGTACGCGACGGAAAAATAATCTATGCTTTGGCTGCTATCAAAGGCGTTGGAACCAGTGCAACTGATGCGATTGTGGCTGAACGGCGTGCAAACGGCAAATTCAAAAATCTGACAGATTTTGCAAAAAGATGTGCGCCAATTATAAATAAAAGAATCTTAGAGGCATTTGCCAAGGTCGGTGTTTTGGATTCTTTGGAACCAAATCGCGCCGCAATATTCATGAATGCAGACGCAATTTTATCATACGCATCAAAATCACGCGATGGGGCAAATTTATTGTCTTTGTTCGCCAATACCATAGAAGACGATGTCGCCGAAGACAGATTAAGAAAAAATTTACCGCATGTCGCACCCTGGACTTTTGCCCAGCGTTTAGAAAACGAATTGTCTGCACTGGGGTTTTATATATCTGCACATCCACTGGACCAGTACAAGCATTTAATTGCGCGTGCAAAATTGGCAACCAGTGCAACACTGGCCACATTGGGCGACAGAAAATCGGTACAAATTGCCGCAACAGTCAGTTCTTTTTCACGCCGTCGTACTAAATCAGGTAAAGATATGATAACAATTAACGCATCTGACAGTTTTGGTAATATTGATGCAGTGGCGTTTGGACAATCGGCGGCTGATTTTGCCCAGATGTTATCAAATGAAAGTTTGGTTTTAATATCTGGTAAAACATCTTGTCGTGATGACCGGGTTTCTGTGTTTGTGGATTCTATTATGCCTTTGACGACATGGGTTGCGAAAATTGCAAAAAAAATAACATTGGATATTTATGACCGGGCGGTATTGCCAAATGTTAAAAAAGCGGTCAGTGCCCTGCCCCATGGACCAACGCGTGTTATATTGAATCTGCATGCGACGGATAAAGTTGCGGCGATGGCGTTGCCGGGTGGAATTGCATTGGGGGCAACAACCGCCACAGATTTTATAAATTTAGGAATCAGGGTTGAAATTGAATAACAATACAAAACATATACCTGTATTACTGGATGCTGTTATAAATGCGGCGGGTGATGTGCGCGGCAAATATGTTGTTGATGCGACTTTTGGTGCAGGCGGCTATACACGGGCGTTTTTAGATGCCGGTGCGTCGGTTGTTGCATTTGACCGCGACCCAAATGTTGCCGCAGATGCAGAAAAAATAAAGTCTGAATTTGGTAATCAATTTGAATTTATATCCCGTCCTTTTTCGTATATGTCAAAACTGGACGGAAAGTTTGATATAATCGTTTTTGATTTAGGTATATCATCTATGCAAATTGATGTGCCATCGCGCGGGTTTTCTTTTCGTGCTGATGGTCCGCTAGATATGCGAATGTCGGGCGATGGTAAAACTGCTGCTGAATTAATTGCAGAATTGTCATCGGACGATTTAGCTAAAATATTGCGTGATTTTGGTGATATTAAAAAGGCTGGGATATTGGCGCGTGCAATTAAAAGTGCAGAACCCCAGACCACATTTGCATTGAAAAACTTAATCCATAATCCGCGTGATATTGCGCCTGTGTTCCAGGCACTGCGGATTGCGGTAAATGATGAAATGGGCGAATTGGTGCGCGCATTAGATTCTGTGCCGGGGTTATTAAATGTCGGTGGCAAATGCTTGTGTATAACATTTCATTCAACAGAAGACAGAATTGTTAAACAGACTTTTCGTAAATGGTCAACACAACCAGGCGACCCGCGCATTCCAACACAAGCCCAGGCAAAATTTGTACAAATAAAAACTTTGACCCCAACAGATACAGAAATTGCCCAAAACCCCCGTGCGCGCAGTGCGCATTTACGCGGTGTTATAAAATCATATTGACCGCAGTAAATGATTTTTTGTAATATTTGAATATTCATTAATCAAAGGACAGTATATGATTAAGAAAATTCTTGGTATAACCGCATTTTCTGGGATTTTTGTGTTATTGGCATTACCGGCGGCGATGGCGGTATGTCCGGTGTGCACTGTTGCCGTTGGTGCCGGACTGGAAGGAATGCGTTTACTGGGGGTTGATGATGTTATTACTGGGATTTGGGCCGGCGGATTGACTTTGTCTTTGTTTTTTTGGACGGCGGGGTGGTTAAAAAAGCATGGTGTAAAAAGTGTTTTTTGGCAGATTGTGGTTCCGTTTATTGTTTATTATGGACTGTTGGCGGCGGTATACGCATTACCTGGCATGACATTTGGTGCGGCAACATTGTGGGGCATTGATAAGTTCTTGCTGGGGATTATTGTTGGCACGATTGCATTTTATTTAGGCGCGCGTTGGTATGCCAAGATAAAACGCGATAATGGTGGACATGCCAAGTTCGCATTTCAGAAAGTTGTTGTACCATTGTCTTTCTTGATTGTGGCAACTGTTATATTCTGGTTGATAACCATGTGATGAATTAAAAAAAGGAAGGGAAATTATGAAATCTGTGAAAAAAACATCGGTAAAAAAATCCGACAAGAAATCACAAAAAATGACAATGCAGGAAATGATTAACAAGGTTGACGCGTCAAAAAAAGTCAACCCGCTGGATTTATCATCTGACCAAGATTTGTCTATTGCACTGATGAATTTAATATCATTGGAAGAACATTTCTTTTTCAGCGGTGCAAAAACGCAAAAAACAGGGTTTTATGATTTAATTAATACTGTGCGTGATATGCGCAAAGAATTAATGTCGCGAATCGTAAAAAAATCTAGCGCAGAAAATGGTGAAGTATGGTGTATTTCAAAACACTTGCTGGCGGCATCTATGCGCGTGATGGAGGTTGGTACCAAGGCATTGTCTGCGGGGAATACGCGCGACGCGTATGATTTATTTAATAAATCGTATGAATTGTATTCATTGTTTTGGGGTATAAATATGGATTTGATTGATTTGTCAGGTGTACAACAAATTGCCCCAGATGTATATGAACACGCAATAAAAGATTCTGAAATGCCACCAATGTCAAAAAATGCAAAATCTGAACCGGCACCAAACATCAAAGAATCTAAATCAGCGGTTCGTCGGCTGGGTGATTGGGTTAAAAACGCGGTTAATTGTTGCATAGAATAAAATTCACTGTTGATTAAAGTCATGCAAAAATGATAAAATATAGCCAGAGAGATGTAAGATTTGAAATTTAGTATTAGGATTTTTTGTAAAAATTCTGTTTTTTTAGCGGCTTTATTTGCGGCATGTGCGGCGTATGCAGAACCGGCACCAAACCCACGCGCCACTGGCGGCACCGCAACACAAAACACCGTGGCAACTGCCACTGCTGTGGCCAGTCCGCGCACCGCTGGACGCGTTGTGCGGAATACAGGAAGCACGAATACATCTGCATCTGGGGCAACTGTTCAATCTGGGCGTAATACAGCCAGTAATATAACCCGTGCGGCAACATCACGACCATCTGTTACTGTTTCGCGGTCGGCGGCGATGCAGCCCGCGGCACAAAATGTTATTGTCGGGCGCAGTGCAACAAATCGCCAAACTGTTTCCAGTTCGGCGGCGGGTGTTTCACGCGCGGCAACATCGCGGGCGGCAACATCTGGTTCGGTTGTACGCAGTGCGACGATGCCAACGGGTGCATCTGGGCATTCGACGGGTGTGGCACGCAGTGCGTCGCGTAATACAGTTGTCGGTTCGGCGCGCGCGTCGATGGCACGACCAACAGAAATATTTACTGATATTTCCGCCATTGGTGGTGGGTACGCAGAATGTCGCGAAGCGTATGCAACATGTATGGACCAATTATGTGCCAATGCAAACGATACATATCGACGCTGTTTTTGCAGTGCGCGTTATTCAGAATTTCGGAATACAGAAAATACTATCAGTGAAGCATTAAATATGCTGGCACAATTTGAAAATAATAATCTGGCGGTTGTTGGGATGACTGCTGACGAAGTGTCGGCGATGTATACAGCCACCGCCGGCGAAGAAGCAATTAAACGCGATACCAGTGCGGCGGCACAAATGCTGGAAGAAATTGGCGATTTGCTGTCGGGCAGTGGTTCATCATCTTCTTCGTCATCGTCGTCATCGAATATGTCGCTGTCGCTGGGGATAATTGATTTTACATCTGATTTGGGCGATGTTTGGGGTGGTGGTTCGTCTTCGTCTATTTTTGGTGGCGGTGGCGGCGCGGATTTATCCACCCTGGAAGGTGAAGAATTATATAATCAAGCCAGTCGTCAATGTATGGAATTGGTCGCGGATTCATGCCAAAATGATGCGGTTATGACAATGGCACGCAGTGCGTACAGTATTTTGATTACCCAAGATTGCAATACATACGAAAAAAATATAAATTCACAAAAAGAGAAATTGGAACAAACAATTCGTACTGCGGAAAAGTATTTACGCGAAGCGCGTCTGGACGAATATCGTTCACATAATTCCGCTGATGTTAATGAATGTATCGGAAATGTACGCAGTGCAATATTAACAAACAATGCGTGCGGCCCAAATTATGAAAAATGCCTGGATTATACAGGGGCATATATCAATCAATCAACGGGCGAGCCAATATATTCACCGCGATTGTTTGAATTAGAAAACTTGATATCTTTATCTGGGGTCGATACAACCGGGGCAACAGGCGATGTATTGCGTGATAATGCGTCCTTTGACAGTTTCTTGGATTCGCGTCGTATGTTTGCCGAAACTGCGCTGGATTCATGTCGCGATATTGCCGAAGAAGTTTGGACAGAATTTAAGCGCCAGGCAATAATTGAAATTGCCCAGGCACAAGATGAAAAATTAGAAGAAGTCAGAATGTCTTGCGTCAGTACAATGGCGGAATGTTATAATACACAAAGTGGCCAATTGCAGAATTTTGATACATCAACATCACAATATAGCGGCGCAGTCAGTGCGATGGCGGCCCGTGAAATGTGTGAAGAAAAGGTTCTCGCATGTGCAACATTGTATGGTAATACTGACGGTTGTGAATTTGATGGTAATGGCCATATTAAAACCGCAGATGGCACAACAGGTGATGCCGCCGCCGCACGATGTGGATTAACAGCGTTGTTGAATTTTGTTGATACTGTTGATACTGCACGCATTACCGAAGGTTGCGCCGAAGCAGTAAATAACTATGTCGCTGATTTGTGTACGCCGACAAGCGGTGAATATGGATATCCATGGAATTGCAGAAATAAACCATTAGGGAACATCAGGGACATGACTATTGACAACGCGGATGGAAAAATGGATTCAAGTTTGGCATCTAATATGCTGTATTTTGCAAAGAATAATTGTATGTTGAACAGTACCAATTCAACAGGTTTGGATAATTTGGATGATACATTAATGAACCAACTGGAACAAATTTTGGATAATGTAGAAGAAGAAATGGATACATTATTGGGCAATTTATGCGAAGAAAATGATGGTTATTGGCAAAGTGCTTCGGGCAACGACACTAATCTGATTGCCCAACGAACAGGAAAAGACAATTATTTATTACCTTTCTATACCGAGGTATACGGTGGCAACACGATAGAGCTATGGGGCACATGCTTGGAAAACACCACAATGACCCAGTGTTTAAGTTATAATGATTCTTATGGTACGACACTTACATCGTATGATATCGCCACAGACAGATGTACATTCTCGGAACAATGGTATGAGTATCAATGTGAACAGGCATTGGGTGGATATTATGAAAATAATGTTTGTTATGCCCCGACAAGTGATATCGTCTTTGGTCGTGGTGGCAGTGCCAGTGATAGTGGTGGTTCCAATGATTCTGGTTCCGGCAGCGTAGTGGGACATTTTGACGAACCGGTTGTTGTTACTGACCCATTGCCAGAACCATCGCCTGACACAGGCGGCGGTTCCAGTGGTGGTAATTCCAGTGGTGGCAGTTCTGGTGGTTCCAGTGGCGGTGGCGGCTCTGGCGGCGGGGGTGGTTCTGTTGGTTCTATTATGCAGCCGCCGACAGTATCCACTTTTGATCAAGAATTGCGTAAAGAAATGGATAATGCGGCTGCTCAGTCAGTAATATAAAAGAAACAGGTGCTAATAAAACAGCACCTGTTTTTTTACAATTTTTTCTTAATCAACACCATTTAATGTTTTTAACATTTTCATAACCATTGCGCGCTGGTCGTCGTTTGGTAATTTCCAATATAGTTTTATTAATTCCAGCGATTCATTTTTGGACAACGGGTCATTTTGTGTTTGTTCAGAAACATGCGGCACGCGACCATTACGGGGCTGTTCCGGCATGTTGCCCGGCAAACCACGGAAAAAGAAAGATACCGGGGTTTCTAGTGCCGTGCTAAGTTCAAATAATCGTGATGCAGATATACGATTGCCGGCGCTTTCATATTTTTGAATTTGTTGAAATGTAACGCCACAAATTTTTGCCAAGTCTTTTTGCGACAAACCCATCATTTGGCGGCGCAATTGTACGCGTTGCCCAATATGTTCATCAACTGCGGTTGGTTTGAATGCCTGTCTGCTCATACTTAATCTCTTTTTCTATATATATACAGTTATACATTTTTTCTTTTTCTTTTGCAATTAAAAAAGCCCTGTGCTACATTTGTCCCGTTAAATATTATCTATCAATCATATCAGGGAAAGGAATAATGACTAAACCAATTGTTTTGTGCATAATGGACGGGGTCGGCATCAGTGCATCGCGCGAAAACAACGCGGTCGCGTTGGCAAATATGCCCTTTTTTAATGATTTAATAAAAAAATATCCGCATTCACAATTGAACGCCAGTGGCACCGCAGTCGGATTGCCAGATGGTATTATGGGTAATTCAGAGGTTGGACATATAACAATTGGCTCTGGTCGCATAGTAAATCAATTCTTGCGCAGATTTCAAATAGAAAACTGGGAACAAAATAAACCGTTGAACGATTTTATACACGCTGTACGCGCCGATGGCGGTATTGTGCATTTCGCGGGATTAATGTCTGATGGGCGTGTGCATTCTGACATTAATGATATGATTGTTATTGCGCGATATATATTAAATGCTGGTTTACAGGTCTGTTTCCATTTTATCGCAGATGGTCGTGATACACCGCCACGGTCCGCAATGAAATATATTGAATTATTACAAGAATCTTTGGCGCAATGGTTTGCAGATGGTCGTGCGTTCTTTGGAACGCTGTCTGGTCGCTATTATGCGATGGACAGAAATAAAAATATGGACAGAACAAAACTGGCGTATGACGCAATCGCAAATGCAAAATCAGAATATCATGCTGCGTCTATTACATCAGCATTGAATGATGCGTATGCACGCGACGAATCTGATGAATTTATACACCCAACTGTAATTGATGGTGATGTGCCAATTACATCGCATGATGGTTTTATTTTTGGCAATTATCGCAGCGACCGCGCACGGCAAATTGTGCGCGCAATTATAGATTCTGGTGCGCATATATTGTGCTTTTCGCAATATGGCGAAGGTCTAGATGAATTTTGCCCCGCCCTGTTGCCGGACATGCCTGTTGAAAATACTTTGGGGGATGTGCTGGCGGCATACGGGGTGCGTCAATTGCGTATCGCAGAAACAGAAAAATATAATCATGTTACATATTTCTTTGATGCAGAAAGAAATATTGATTTCCCAAACCAAGAAAAAATTTTAATACCATCGCCAGATGTTGCAACTTTTGACTTAACACCGCAAATGTCCGCAGCAGAAATAACAGACAAATTATTAGAAAATTTGTCGCGATTCGATGTTATTATTTTGAATTACGCAAATGGTGATATGGTTGGACACACAGGAAAACTGGATGCTGCAATTCATGCAATGGAATTTTTAGATGCCCAGTTGTCGCGATTAGTGCCGGCGGTGTTGGGTCTGGGTGGAACGGTGTTGATAACTGCGGACCATGGAAATGCAGAAACAATGTGGGACTATGAACATAATTCACCATGGACAGCGCATACAACTAATCCCGTGAATTTTATTGTTGTATCACCAGATATACATTCTGTTCATGATGGTGGTTTGTCTGATATTGCGCCAACAATTTTGAAACTGTTAAATATTCCCCAGCCATCTGATATGACCGGCCACAGTTTGATATAAAAAATTTATGATTTTTGTTCTATTTTATACGATGTTCGCCTTGGTGGCGGGCCGCAGATAGGGCTGTGCGCAGCGACTGTTCCGCAATTTGGCGAATTTTTTGCGCAAATGCGCGCATATTCATTGCGTCTGCAACGCTGTCTGCAAAAATTTGTGAAATATATTCAATTTGTGTCGGCGCAATTACAAAATGTTCGCTGGTTATATTAGATTCGCTTAATCTGTATACTGGTTCACGCATGGTATTTATGTCCCCCTGGATAAAAATAATTATACATTAAATACTTGTTTAATTCTTGGTTTGCATTATATCATAAAGTATCTTGACCGCAAGGTACAAAATTGCTATACCATCATAGATAAAAAGCAAGGAAAAACGGTATGTTAAAAAATTTTATTGGTAAAATACTCGGCTCGGCCAATGACAGAATTGTTAAGTCTTATGATAAAACAGTTTCTTTGATAAATGATTTAGAACCAAAATATCATGCAATGTCAGACGAAGATTTGCGCGCACAAACAGATGTGCTGCGCCAGCGTTTGGCCAATGGTGATAAAGAAAAAGATATCTTGCCTGATGCTTTTGCGCTTGTCCGCGAAGCGGCCAATCGGGCAATCGGGTTGCGTCATTTTAATGTTCAATTAATTGGCGGAATGGTGTTAAACAACGGTCAAATCGCAGAAATGAAAACCGGTGAAGGTAAAACATTGGTCGCGACATTGGCATTGTACTTAAAGGCACTGCATGGTCGTGGGGCGCATTTGATTACCGTTAATGATTACTTGGCATCGCGTGATGCGGACTGGATGGGACAAGTTTATCGTTTCTTGGGCTTGACGGTGGGTGTTATTCAGCACGATATGACCGACGATGAACGGCGTGCGGCGTATGCGTGTGATATTACTTATGTAACAAATTCTGAACTGGGGTTTGATTATCTGCGCGATAATATGAAGTTCTCTAAAGCCCAGCAGGTTTTGCGTCCGTTATTTTTTGCGATTGTTGACGAAGTAGACAGTATTTTAATTGATGAAGCGCGCACCCCGCTGATTATTTCCGGTCCAGCCGAAGATACCAGCGAATTGTATGAAAAAGTCGATGCAGTCGTTGCGCAACTGGGGCCGGATGATTACAAAAAAGATGAAAAAGACCGTCATGTAACATTAACAGAATCTGGCGTTGATACCGCAACAAAATTGTTGCAGGATGCAGGCTTGTTAGTTGGTGATAATTTGTATGCGTCTGAAAACGCTGCATTGGTTATGCACATTCAGCAATCTTTATTGGCGCATCATTTATATCAGAAAAATGTCAATTATGTTGTTCGCAATGGCGAAATTTTAATCGTAGACGAATTTACCGGTCGTGTGATGACGGGGCGGCGATTTGGCAAAGGGTTGCACCAAGCAATAGAAGCCAAAGAACATGTAAAAGTACAACCAGAAAATCAGACAGTATCCAGCATATCTTATCAAAACTTGTTCCGGTTATATCCAACATTGTCTGGCATGACGGGTACCGCCATGACCGAAGCAGCAGAATTTGAAGAAATATATAAACTGCGCGTTGTTTCTATTCCAACGAATCGTCCGGTGGCGCGTGTTGACCACCACGATGAAATCTATCGCAACAAGGCGGAAAAATACGATGCGATTATAAAACAAATTTCTGATTGTATGTCGCGGAATCAGCCAGTTCTGGTTGGCACAGTTTCTATTGAAAAATCCGAAGAACTGGCCGCAATTGTGCGTCAGCGTTTGGGGATTAACCCCGCAGTTTTGAATGCAAAACATCATGAGTCCGAGGCAAAAATTGTCGCCCAAGCTGGTGCCCCAGGGGCAGTTACAATTGCCACAAATATGGCGGGTCGTGGTACAGATATTAAACTGGGTGGTAATGCCGAAGAATTGATTGCAGAATTATCACCCGAAGATGCGGATTATGAATCCAAGAAACAAGAAATATATGAACGCATAGAAAAAAATAAAAAACAAGTCTTGGATGCCGGCGGCTTGTATGTTATCGGTACAGAACGCCACGAATCGCGTCGTATTGATAATCAATTACGCGGCCGCAGTGGCAGACAAGGCGACCCAGGGGATTCTAAATTCTTTTTGGCATTGGATGACGATTTAATGCGCATATTTGGCGCAGCGCGTTTGAATGGCATGCTGACAACGCTGGGGCTGAAACCAGGCGAAGCAATTACCCATCCGTGGATAACCAAGGCACTGGAAAAAGCACAAAAACGCGTAGAAGCCAGATATTTTGAATCACGCAAAGAATTACTGAAATACGACGATGTTATGAATGAACAACGCGGTGTCGTATACAAGCAGCGCGATGATTTAATGGTATCAGATGATTTAGCACCATTGGCACACGAAATGATTGGCGATGTTGTTGAAATAATTTGTGAAAACAATATTCCGGAAAAGACGCATCCAGCAGATTGGAACTTGCGCGGCATACATGATGCAATGATGCGTGCGTTTGCATTAGATATTACCGATATTGATAAATGGAAAACAGATGAAACAATATCAGAACGGCGCGCGTATGAAATACTGCATAATCTGGCAATGCGCCGCTATCAAGCCCAGGCGGATAAATATGGTCCAGAATTGATGCAAATGGCATCGCGTCAAATGATGCTGGGGGCATTGGACACAGTATGGAAACGCCACTTGCAACAAATGGATTATCTGCAAACAGCGATTGGCTTGCGCGGTTATGCCCAGAAAAATCCATTATATGAATATAAACGCGAAGCCTTGGGTCTGTTCAAAAATACGATTAATAATTTCAAGATTATGTCAATATCGTATATTTGTCGCATGGAATTAACACACGAAGATGTTGCCGCCACAGAACGCGAACGCGCCCAACATGATGCGGCACTGAATTCCGCCGGTGATGCGCGTCGTAATGCACCCTGCCCGTGTGGTTCTGGGTTAAAATACAAACATTGCTGTGGCAAATTAAAATAACAAAAACGCCCCGTTTGGGGCGTTTTTGTTATTGGTTTATTTATTTTTTGCGGCGGGCGCGGAAAAAATCACGCAACATTAATGCTGATTCTGCGGCATATTCTGGGGTTTGTATTACTTTTGGGTGCCACAGGTGGCGGTCTGTATCATATATGCGCGCGTTATGCGCAATGCCCCCGCCTTTGTCATCGGGCGCGGCATAATATATTGTGCGAATGCGCGCCAGTGATATGGCGGTTGCACACATGGCACATGGTTCCAAAGTTATATATATATCACAATCATCCAAGAACTTGGTCCCCAGTTTTTTACATGCGCGTTGTATCGCAATAATTTCTGCATGTAATACAGGATTGCGTTTTTGTTGTACTTGGTTTTCGCCGCGGGCAATTATTTTGCCATCATGCACAATAACAGCACCAATTGGTACATCATCATGCAATAATGCGCGGCGGGCAGAATTTAAGGCTTGCTTCATAAACATCATGGTATACACTGTAAACTATGGATTCAAAATTGCAAATTATTTCAGGGCGTTTTCATGGTCGTAAATTATATTTGCCACCAAATGCCCGACCAACCCAGAATCGTGCACGCGCAGCCTTGTTTAATATGCTGGCATCTGGATTAGTTAATGTTGGTGATAATTTATGTGTTTGGGATGCCTTTGCCGGCAGTGGCGCGTTTGGCATAGAATTTTTATCGCGATACCCAAATTCGCGCGTTATATTTACAGATATTGACCCAGAATCTGTGCGTACTGTACAAAAAAATTTATCGCTGTTAAATATTGGAACCGCGGCCAGCGTTGTGCAATCAGATGCCATTATTGCAGCAGATAAATATGCCCAGAGTGCCGATGTTATATTTGTTGACCCGCCGTATGATAGCGCGGTCAAGGGCGCTGAATTTGTAAATCGTGTGGCATCGCGTATAAAAGATGGCGCGATTTTAATCTGGGAACAAGAATTGTCGCAGTCTGTGATGCCGCCGGTTGAATGGCGCATTTTGCGTGATAAAACTTATGGTCGTGCGCGTTTTTTTGTTTTAACGCGTGGCGACGAATAAAAACCTTGATTTTTCAATAGTTTTAGTAAATAATATGCCCCGCACGGCACCCTTGGAGGTCGTGCATAAACAAATAAATCTGAATAAAAGGAATTAAAATGGCTATTAAATTAAAAGCAGAAATTCGCGAACGCGTCGGCAAGGGGGCTGCGCGTGGCATTCGCAAGAATAAAAATATTCCTGCGGTGATATACGGTGAAAAAAAGACTCCGTTAACCATAGAATTAAACGGTCGTGATTTTGAGGCTTTGTTGCAAACACCAAGTTTGCGGACAAAACTGTTTGAAATTGATACCGCCAATGGTCAAGAAGATGCAATGTTGATGGATATTCAATATCATCCGGTCAATGATAATGTAATTCATGTGGATTTCAAACGCATTGATGTTAAAAAGCCTGTTAATGTTAGTGTGCCGGTAGAAGTCATAAACGCTGATGTGTCCAAGGGACTGAAAATGGGCGGTGTGTTGAACTTTGCTGTACGCCAGGTTGCATTGCGTGGTTTGGTACATGATATTCCTGAAAAAATCACAATTGATTTGACAAACTTGAATATCGGTGATTCTGTACACGGTTCTGATTTAGTATTGCCAGATGGCGTACAATTGGGTTTGCACCAGGCAGAATTAGCATTTGCAACAATCGGTGGTAAAATGGCAGATGAAACAGATAATCAAAAGCCTGTTGCAGCAACAGCTGCGCCGGCGGCGGCTGCAGCGGCCACAACCACAGACGAAGCGAAAAAGTAATTCGCAATATATCGCAAATAAAGCCGTCCTATTTTGGACGGTTTTTTTTGTTATTATTTTTTTCCTGTGGTCTTGAAATGGTATTTAGTGTTCACTATATAGCAACTAAGCAAAAATACAAAACAGTTTGAAGGAGTAAAAAATGGCAAAAGTGTTGGGTATTGATTTGGGTACAACTAATTCCGCCATGGCGTTCATGGACGGCAGTGAACCAAAAATTATCGAAAATTCCGAAGGTCAACGAACAACCCCATCGGTCGTTGCAATAACATCTGGGGGGGAACAGTTGGTCGGTATCACAGCTAAAAATCAGGCTGTAACAAATCCTGAAAATACAATTTATGAAATCAAGCGTTTAATGGGGCTGCGTTATGACAGTCCGGCGGTCAAAGAAATTGCCGCGCGCGTGCCGTATAAAATTGTTGCCGGCGACAATGGTGATGCGTGGGTTGAAATAGACGGCAAAAAATATGCGCCATCACAAATTTCTGCAATGATTTTGGCAAAATTAAAAAAAGATGCCGAAGCATATTTGGGTGAAACTATTTCTGATGCGGTTATAACTGTGCCGGCATATTTTAACGATTCTCAACGCCAGGCGACAAAGGACGCTGGTCGTATCGCAGGGCTGAATGTATTGCGTATTGTTAATGAACCAACTGCGGCGGCGCTGGCGTATGGTCTGGACAAGAACAAGAACGGTACGATTGCTGTATATGATTTAGGTGGCGGTACATTTGATATTTCTATTTTGGAAATCGTTGATGGCGTGTTCGAAGTTAAATCGACAAATGGCGATACTGCATTGGGTGGTTCTGACTTTGATGCGCGTGTATTGAAATATTTAATTGACGAGTTCAAGGCACAAACGGGTATTGATTTGTCGGGCGATAAATTGGCATTGCAACGCCTGAAAGAAGCCGCAGAAAAAGCCAAAATTGAATTGTCATCCAAGACATCAACAGATATTAACTTGCCGTTCTTGACGGCGGATGCGTCTGGTCCGAAACACTTTAATACAACATTAACGCGTGCAAAATTGGAATCCTTGGTTGATGATTTAATTCAAAAAACCATTGAACCGTGTCGCAAGGCGTTAAAAGATGCAGGATTAGACAAAGGTCAGATTAATGAAGTTATATTGGTTGGTGGTCAAACCCGTATGCCAAAAGTGCAAGAAACGGTCAAAGAATTTTTTGGTCGTGAACCACACAAAGGTGTTAACCCAGACGAAGTCGTTGCATTAGGTGCAGCAATTCAAGGTGGCGTGTTAAAAGGCGATGTCAAAGATGTCTTGCTGTTGGATGTAACGCCGTTGTCATTGGGTATTGAAACTTTGGGTGGCGTGTTTACGCGTTTGATTGACCGTAATACAACAATTCCGACCAAAAAATCCCAAGTATTCAGCACTGCCGAAGATAATCAGTCCGCGGTGACGATTCGCGTGTTCCAGGGTGAACGCGATATGGCCGCAGATAATAAACTGTTGGGTCAGTTTAATCTGGAAGGTATCGCGCCTGCCCCGCGTGGCATGCCACAAATAGAAGTGTCGTTTGATATTGATGCAAACGGTATAGTTCATGTGTCTGCCAAAGATAAAGGCACCGGTAAAGAACAGGCGATTTCTATTAAGTCAGATGGCGGTCTGTCCGAAGAAGAAATCAAGCGCATGGTTGATGAAGCGGCTGCTAATGCGGACGCGGATAAAAAGAAACGCGAACTGGCCGAAGCGAAAAATAACGCTGAAACCGCTATATTTACAGTTGAAAAAGCACTGAAAGAACATGGTGATAAAATCAGCGCAGATGAAAAATCAGCCATAGAAAATGCCAAGAAAGAATTGGCTGATGAATTAGCCAAGGCAGACGCAACAGCGGACAGTCTGAAAACCAAGACAGATGCGTTGACAGAAAAATCAATGAAATTGGGCGAAGCTGTGTATAAAGCATCCCAAGAAGCCGCCGCGTCAGCGTCTGACGAGTCAAAGCCGAATGATGATGGTACGCGCGACGCAGATTTTTCTGAAAAGAAATAATCGCATAAAAAAACTGCCCTAATGGGCAGTTTTTTCTTGCCAATTATAAAAAATGTACATATAATTGAAAAGTAATATCGGTCAGTGCCGATATAACAACAAAGATAAATACACATAAAGAGTGGGAATTTCCGGCATGTTTGTGCCGGGAAAAGCCCACTCTTTTTTGTGTATTGATTATTTCTTATACAAAGGAGTGAACGATGCAGTTCAAAAAAATATTGCCGTATAAGTTAAAGAGTATCTTGCCAATTTTGGGCGTGGCGGGGCTTGGTGTTGTATCGTCATGTGAAAAAGTCGGTCCAACGGAACCTGATGTGCCGACAACATCAGTTGAGTATATATTGCATAGCAATGGTAAAAATTTTGAAAAATATTTACCGACATTATTACCATTTATTCAATCGTTTGCAGACCAAGAATATATAGACACAATTTACCTGAATGCAGATTATGGTTCTTGGATTTTTTGTACTTCATCAGATATTCAAAGATTAAGAAATCAATTTTTGGAACCAGCAATAAATTATTCACCAAAAGTGTTTGGGCGGGGCAATTTCTCGTTTATGCCAGGTGAAGCATCCAAAGTGCCAGATGACAGCACATGGTTTGTTAAACATGGTTGGACATTAAATCAACAACAGCGTTAAAACAAAGGGGGTAATACAATGAAATTCAAAAAAATTATTCCATATAAAATGAAACATGTTTTACCAATTCTGGGTTTGGCGGGTGCCAGTGTTGTATCGTCATGTGAAAAAGTTGCCCCCACGGAGCCTAAACCGGTAAAAACAGAAGTAGATATATTATTTGATGCAAATAATGTACATGTTTTAGGTAGAATGCAAGGAGATGATTTTGTAGTCAGTGATATTATACAATATTATGTTGAAAATCCAGATATACAAGCTGTTTATTTATATACACAAGGTGATTGGTCAGATTGGCGAGAAAGTGCAATATCTATTAATCGTGAACTGGTGTTTCAAAAAGTTATAAATTATTCTTCCAAGATGCGGGGGCGTGGTGATTTTAATTTTATGTTGGGTGAAGCGTCAAAGGTGCCCGAAGATAGCTTGTGGTATGTACAAAACGGCTGGACAATAAACAAACAATATCAACGATAGTTATTGGGATTAGTTAGAGAGATGAAAAAAATACTATTTGTTGCTCTGTTTGTTTTTGGTTGTATAACTGATTGTATGGCCGAGAGGATAGATATATGTTGTTTTGATAGAGCTCCTGCTGATGGTGAGGGTATTTGTCGGGAAATTACTGATGACGACCTGTGTAATGATAAAGACAAAGGGTGTCCCAATGGGTATGAATTTATGATAACCTATTGTGAAACTTGTCCCATAGGTAGCTATTGTTATAATCGTGAAAAATACGATTGTTCACAACCTAACAATTTTCCTGATGTAACATTTACAGAAGATGGCCAGACAGGAGACCAGTGTCCTTGGAAAATATCCTGTGATACAGGTCAATATTGGGCCGGGAGCGGTTGTGCATCATGTGGCAGCTATGACGAACATTATGTGGGTAATGGTGCCTCTTACAAATGCGAGGGGGAAGGTAGCAAGAATACTTGTGAGGCTACTTCGCCCAGAATCTATTGCACTGGTGCAACATATACGATTAATCTAGATAAAAATATGCCTTATACGCATGCGCCAGATTATGATAAATATATAAATAAAGAGCTTTCTTATAAATATGAAGCAGGATATAAAAATGGCAGTAATTGGAGTACAAAAACTGTTGAAAGCAGCGATTTTAAACAACCCACTCATAACTATTTAGAATTTACAGGATATTATACAAAAGCATCTGATGGTGATTTAGTCATTGATGCAGATGGTAAAATATCCGAGAGCTATCAGGGCAACACAATAGAGGCTTTTATAGGCGGCACATCTACGCTGTATGCGCAGTATAAGGTTAACGAGATTGAGATTACATATAAAAATACGAACGGTTATACAAAAAGTCAAACATTTGATATCGGGGATGATTCCAACTCAACTAACAGAAAAGTGATAGATATTATTACAGGTTGGACACCCGCAGGTAAAAAATTTAAGCACTGGGAATGTACAGCAGGATGCGATGCTGGAAAAATATACGAAGCAGACGATGTTTTTGAATTTACAGAAGAATTAGACCGTACATTAACAGCGCAATATGAAGATTGCCCCGCTGGATATTATTGTTATGATAATACCGCCTATCCATGCCCCGGCGGTTCAACATCTGATGCAGGTAAGAGCACTATACAAGATTGTTATATGTCTGCCAAGACATACTTTATAGATAGTAAAGAAGGTAAATTTACATTAGGAGATTTGTTGGGGCGCGACAATGCAAAGATATATCGCCATTAAACGCCCCCGCTGGATGCGGGGTGTTTATTTTTGTTCACCTATGTAAATCCCCAGATTAACAGCGATTTCTAGTAATGGGTCGTCGGGCGATACATAGGCATCTGATGTTTGTAATTCTGGAATGTTCGGGTCGGCAGATATATAGCCGGCACTAAAAAATTCAGATAAACTGACCGTCTTGCATTCGCAATTTGATACCGCCGTCATAACATAAGTTTCATTATTTTCAATCGCGTGCAATGCGCAATCTGCCATGCGCGTCGCTAAAATTCTGTCGGTGGCAACAGTGTCGCCAACGCGTTGGGTGTGTTCTGGATATGCCGTTCTGTTTACAATACCAGACGCAGTTAATTTGCGTGATATCATGTCTGCGGGTCGACCAGAATGTCCGCGCAACGATATGCCTTCGGATACCAAGATTATGCCATAATCACGCGGTGATGATTTTATGTGTTTAACCAATGAATCTATATCGAATTTAATTTCTGGAATTAATATTGCCGATGCGCCGATTGCAATGCCGGCATTCAGTGCCAATTGACCACAATCGCGCCCCATAGTTTGAACAACAAACCAGCGATGATGACTGCGCGCAGTTAACATTAATTGGTCGCAAAATGATGTTAATTGTTGCACCGCAGTATCAAAGCCAATTGTGCGGTCTGTTAATGGTATATCCATATCTATCGTTTTTGGAATACATATTAACTGAATATCAGAATAAATATCACGATTGCACCATGCCAAAGATATACTGCCGTTGCCACCAATTAAAATTAATGCGTTCAGTTTCAGTTCTGATAATGATTGTTGTAATTTTTTGTTAAAGTGCGCCAATTGCCCTGTTTCTGCGGCTGTTTCAAAATTTAATGCCCCTGCCCGTCCGTTGTGCAGAAAACTGCCTGCCATGCGCGCGCATTCAATCGGTAAAGTTTGTGCGTCAAATTCAATAACGCTGGGCGGCGTTGTGCACAGGCCATCTGTGCCATCCATTATGCCAACAATCTGCCACCCGCGCAGCATCGCACCACGCGCAATGCGGTTTATTAATGTGTTCAGACCAGAACAGTCGCCCCCGGTCGTCATTATGCCTATTCTTTTCTTCATGATAATTATCCTTGGTGTATTATTAATGTAATTATATCATAAATAAGTTGACAAAGAACTTATTTTTGTAATAATTTGTCCAAAGATTAAACCGTTCTTGCAGGAGATTATTAATATGGCAAATAATAATACTATTGGAAAAACCAAACGGTCCACAGATGATTTGATTAATGACGCGGTTGCCCAGCAAAACGCATGGATGGAAAATCGACGCAACTTTGCGCGGCGTTTTTTGAAATCTTTGAATATTTTTGCGCGCCCGAATCCGAAACAGGAAAATCAAAACATTAATGTCCCTGCCCCAGATGCAAATGTGCGTGAAACGCGTCGTCGCGGCGGAATTTTGTCTTATTGGTTTCCGATTTTATGCGGAATTATTGTTATTGTAATCGCAATATGGGTTATGTTTGTGCAAACACGACCAATCCAAGTGCCGGCGGTTGTGCCGCCTGTGCCGGAACCTGTGGTACAACCAGTGGCAACAAAGTCTGATGCAAATGACGAAATAACTGTGCCGACATTTGATATTGTGCGCATAGAACCAGCTGGAACAATCGTTGTCGCAGGACGCTGGATGGCAGATAAAAACATTTCTATTGTAATAAATGGCGCGATTGTTGCCACTGGGCGAACAGATGCAAACGGCGAATTTGTTTATGCGCCACATCGTGCACTGGAACCAGGTAATTATACAATTTCTTTGCGTGGCGCATCGCCAGATGTTAAATCAAATGAAAATGTTTTTATATACATTTCACCACGCGGATATAAAAATTCTGTATCACTGTTAATGACAGATGATGGCAGTACTTTATTACAGGCACCATCTTTGTTGTCAGATGACGATTTAATCGTGTCAAAAATAGATTATTTAGACAGCGGACGAATTGTTGTATCCGGGGATGCGTTGCCGCGTTTGCGTGTGTCGTTATCGCTGGATGATAAATACCTGGGGGTCGCGCGTGTATCGGATTACAAGCATTTTGGACTGGGGGCAGATGTCGGTGATTTAGTGCCGGGTCGTGAATATAATTTGACGGTGCGTTTGCATGATGGTGATGGTCGCACAGTTGCCCAGGTTGCACATACATTTACGATGCCAGAAATGACAGGCGATGATGACACATATTATACTGTTCGTCGTGGTGATTGCTTGTGGATTATTGCGCGGAACTTTTTGCGTCGTGGGGTACTGTTCAGCATCATCGCAGAAAAAAATAATATTGAAAATCCAGATTTGATTTTCCCCCAGCAGTTATTGCAAATACCTGTGTCTGGTAAGATAGAAAAATAACTATGCCCCGCCCTGTGCGGGGATTTTTGTTATTGAATTTTCGGCATGTTTGTGTAAGTATCTTTATTGTTATTTAGATGAGGTTTTTTATGACTGCTTCCAATAATACAAAAATAGCAATATTATATATAGCGCTGGGCAGATATGGTGTGTTTTGGCGCGATTTTTATGAATCTGCTGAAAAATATTTTTTGCCGGATGTCCCCAAGACTTATTTTTTGTTTACAGATAACGAAAAATTAGAACACGATACGGATAATAATGTTATAAAAATTTACCAAGATAAATTAGGCTGGCCGTATGATACACTGATGCGGTTTGATATGTTCTTGACCCAAGAAGATAAATTGGCGCAGTTTGATTATATATTCTTTTTTAATGCAAATATGCAATTTGTTGATTTTGTTGGACAAGAAATTCTGCCATCTGATAAAAATGATGAATTGGCAATGGGATTGCATCCGGGATTTTATAATAAAAACATTAATGATTTTACTTATGACCGAAATCCCCAATCAACAGCGTACATACCCTATAATTCTGGGCGTTTTTATGTTCAGGGTTGCTTGAACGGTGGTACAGCAGACGCATATTTGAAATTGTGTCATGCATGTTCAAAAAATATAAAAACAGATTTAGATAAAAATGTTGTCGCACTGTGGCACGATGAAAGTCATTTGAATAAATATGTGCTGGATAAAAATCCGTTGATAATCCCATGCAATTATTTATATCCGGAATCTTGGGATTTACCAGATTTCAAAGATAATATAAAAATTATTCAACGGGATAAAAACAATCCAAAATATGGCGGTATAGAATGGCTGCGCGGAAATACAAATATTAAACAGCATGTATTTGATGTTGTTTTATGTGTCGCCAGTAAAGATTTTGAAAATCTGGATATGACGATTGATTTATTAAAGAAACATTGCGATTATCGTAATCTGTATGTTATATCAAATAAAAATCCTGACAAGCCCGGTATCGTTTATATAAATGAATCAGATTTATTAGATGGATTAAATTATGATGCTATAAAACAATATTTTATTAACAGAAATGTTAAACCCAGCAGAATTGGTTGGTATCTGCAACAGTTCTTGAAAATTGCATTTTGTTATAAATGTGATGTTGATAATTATTTGGTCTGGGACGCAGATACATTAATGCTGCGACATATTGATTTTTTTGATGATAACGACCGGATACTGTATGATAATTCCAGAATTTGGAAAGATGATGTGTTTAACAAGACAGTGGAAGCAGTGCTGGGGTATCCGCGTAATGTGGATACAACATATATTGTTGAACACATGATGATGAATACATCGTATATGAAAGAAATGGTGTCTGTGATTGCTGGCAGGTTTTCTGTATCAGAAAAAGATTTCTGGCGGGCAATTTTGAATCAGATATCTGATGATGATTTAATATATGGTGGCTTTTCCGAATTTGAAATGATTGGTACATTTATGACAAAAATACATAACGATAAATTTGGTTTCAGAGCATTGCGGTCTAATCGAAACTTTGCAAATCTCATAGGTAAAAATGTAAATAAATATGATTTGCGTGAATTGTCAAAACACTATGATTTTGGCAGTGTTGAAAGAACACATAAAATTCAAACCAGTGCTATCAAAATTGCTAAAAATAAAATAATGAATTTCATTAAAAATGTCTGAGAGGATTTTATTACATGAAACATAAAGTTAGTTTGGTTGTGGTTTATAACCATAATTATGAATCAAATATAGATAGAATAGAATCTTTATATGCCGGCAGATTTGATAAAATTTTTCATTTGATGCCTTTTTATAGAGGGCATAAATCAAATGTCGCAAAAATATACGGCAATTCATATTTGTTTCATGACTATATTCGTCAAGGACTGGGTACATATAAAAACAATGAATCAAGTCATTACTGTTTTGCAGCAGATGATTTATTATTAAATCCAAATATTAATCAATATAATTTAACAGAAATTTTGAATTTAGATGACAATACAGGCTATATCCCCAGTATTTCTGCATTAACATATCGCGAATTAGTTTATTGGAGTGAGTGGACAATAATGTCATTGCGGTCAATGGTATTAAGTGGCAATGGGTGTGAATACAAATCTTTTATACCCGATATAAATTATGCCAGATGTGCATTTGACGCGCATGGCATCAGTTCTAGAAATATAGATAAAAATGTTTTTATTGAAATGCAAAAATATTTTGCCCCAGATAATACAAATTATTATAAATTCTTTCCGCGTGGTTATAGTAATTCTTGGCATCGGTTCATATATCAAAAACTGCGTGGATGGTCATACACAGATTGGTTGAATCATCGGTTGAATAGTTTGATAAATTCTGGGGCCGGTCGCCCGGTAAACGATGATTTTTTGTATCCATTGGCGTATGGAGTTTCTGATTTCTTGGTTGTCCCGCATAATAAGATAGATGATTTTACAAATTTATTAGGCATATTTGCAGCAATGAATGTATTTGTTGAAATTGCGATGCCGACATGTATGTTATTAACATTAGATAAATTAAAATTTGAAAAGAATAAACACAGACAAACAGGCAATGCTATTTTTGATATGACAGATGATATGTCAAAACAATATGAATATAAACTGTCAAACTTAATGGAAAATTGGCCTGATAATTTGCTGTTTATACACCCATTAAAACTGTCAAGATGGAGTTAGAGTAATGAAAAAATACATTGTTATAACCAGTATATTTGAACCAACTGTTGCGGTGAAAAAATTTTCTGGGATAAATGATTATAATGTCATTGTTGTTGGTGATAAAAAATCGCCGGAAAATTACAATTGCGATAATGTTATATTTTTATCTGCTGATAAAACATACGGATTTGAATTAGAAAAAACTTTACCGTTTAATCATTATTCCAGAAAAATGTTGGGATATTTATATGCTATGCGTGCAGGGGCAGATATTATTATAGATACTGATGACGATAATATTCCATACGATAATTTCGGGTTCCCAGAATTTGATGACAATTTTAATTTAATCAAAACAGATGATGGTTTTATAAATATATATCAGTTTTTTACGAAACACAAAATTTGGCCACGGGGATTGCCATTAAATTATATTAATAAAAAAACATCTTATGAAATAAAAAATCAAAATTTACATGTCGGTGTGTGGCAAGGACTGGCAGACGGCGACCCAGATGTTGATGCAATTTATAGATTAACAGATAATACACCATGTTATTTTGACCAAGACAAAGAACCGTTGGTTTTACAATCTGGATGTGTTTGTCCGTTTAATACGCAAAATACAGCATATCGGCGCGAACTGTTTGAATTGTTATATTTGCCAACAACGGTCAGTTTCAGATTTACGGATATATTAAAGGGGTTAATTGCGCAACCATTGATGTGGAATGAAAATTTCTTGCTGGGCTTTACAAATGCAACTGTATTACAAGAAAGAAATGTTCATGATTATATGAAAGATTTTGAATCTGAAATACCGTGCTATTTATATTCAGAACAAGTTGTTGATATTGCAAAATCTGTGGTAAAACCAGGAATTGCATTAAAACATAATCTATATAATGTTTATAATGCTTTGTGTGATGCTGGTATTACACAATCCACAGAAATGGATACTTTGGATGCGTGGTTGACAGATTGCGAAAAATTGAAATAAATTTGATACGGGCTTGAAAACAGCCCGTATTTAGTTTATCTTGTATAATATAGACGGCAAGCAATGAATGAACATAAAAAATATATTCGTCAGCAAGAAAAGTTTGCGTCAAACCATGAAATCAGTTTGGCGGAATTAAACAGTTTGTTGGGGCTGTTATATTCGCGTGCGCGCGATGTTGGTGCGGTTGCGGTGTTAATACAATTAGAACAATTGCGCAAAACATTGGCAAAAAATAATCCAAACAGAAAATTGTTGCGTGCCGCAGAAAATAAACTGGAAAAAATACAACGCGAATTGAATCAAAAAATATTATAACCAATTATGGTGATTGCTATGAAAAATATTTTTGGATATGTTGTCGGTATTTCGATGTTTTTGGTGCTGGTGCCGGCATTGATGTATATTGTTGCTGTTAATTTTGTTTTGCCGGTGGATTCACTGGTTGTCGGTGTGATTGGCGGGATATTAGCCTTAATAGGCGCGTTCTTTATGATTTGGTCAAATATAGACATGGTAAAAATTGGTCGCGGATGCCCAACAGATGGATTTAATGTCGCATTAGGTGAACGCACTAAAAAACTGCTGGTACAAGGTCCATATAAATACACGCGGAATCCAATGTTATTTGGTACATTTGTGTTTTATATAGGATTAGCATTCTTGTTTAATTCATATTCTGCGTTGGTTGTTCCAATTGTGTTTATATTGTATATGGTATGGCATGTAAAAAAATATGAAGAACCCAGATTGTATAATGATTTCAAAGACGAATATGTCGAATATAAAAAAAGAACACCGTTATTGTTTCCAAAATTCAAAAAATAAACATCACAATAAATAAAAACTGGACATTTTTTTGCGCGTGTTATAAAATCACGCAACGCGCGGGCGTGGTATAATGGCAGCACGTCAGCTTCCCAAGCTGAAGACGAGGGTTCGATTCCCTTCGCCCGCACCAATAAAAATAAAAAGGCCACAAGATGTCTATGTTGTCGCGTGAAACGAAAACAGCATTATGGATTTTGAAAGTGGCCGAATTTTTCCATCTGTTTATGCCAATATTGCCTGTTATCGTTTTGATTTATCAAAACAAAGGGGTCGGACTGGGCGATTTTTTTATGATTCAGGGAATATTTCGCATTGTTGCGTTTTTGTTTGAAATCCCCAGCGGGTATTTGGCAGATGTTTTTTCGCGGCGGAAAATATTGATTTTAGGTGCGCTTGCGTCGTTTTTGTCTTTTTCAATATTATTATTTGGAACTGGTTTTTGGGCGGTGCTGTTGTGCGAATCTGGATTGGGCGTGGCAAGCGCACTGTTCAGCGGAACCAAAGAAGCATACATATATGATTTGCTGAAACGCGATGGTGCAGAAAAGACTTACTTGCGCGAAAATGGTTCAGTTAATACGATTGGCACAGCTGGGACAATGGTTGGAACTTTGGTTGGTGGCGCGTTATTCGCAATCAGTCAAAATTTGGTTTTGACAGTAAATGCCATGGCGGCATTGATTATGTTTTTAATACTGTTCTTTATCCCAGAAATAACAGAAGTAAAACGCAAGGTTGCCCCAGAATCCAGTCCACTGCGGGATTGCTTGAAAATTGTTAGTATGACCGCCAAGCATCCAGAGCTGCCAAAACTGATGCTGTATTCGGCATTGTATGGAACATTTACTATAATTTTGCTGTGGTTGATGCAGCCTGTTATGGTTGCGGCGTTGGTGCCGGTGGCGTTGTTTGGTGTGATTGTCGGAATAAACAATGTGTCGCGTATGTTGTTTTATAAATTTGCGTATAAATCAATTGAACGGTTGGGCAATAATAAAACACTGTGGTTGTCGGTCATATTGATTTTCGTTGGTTTTGGGGCGGCGTTGGGCGCAATTTGGGCCACAGGTAATATGCCAATCGTTTATGTGTTGTGTGTTATTATGACAATTGTGCCGGCTGCCCAGGCTTTGGTAAAATTAGTGTTTAATGGTTTTATTCATGAACGCACAAAATCGCATGAACGCGGCACAGTTATTTCAATTGGTTCTATGATAAACAGTGGGGTGTCTGGCGTAATAATGATTTTGTTAAAGCCAATACTGGATAATTTCGGTGTCGTTCCAACAATTGTTTTGTTCTTTGCGTTGGCATTTGTATTGGTTGTGATGCTGAATCCAGTTTTGCGTGCGGTAAACCGTCGGTAATGATTTTGTTATTGATTTTTTTATACTATGGTCCTAGGATTTCTTATTGCTGTATATATAGACCAATAAAGGGGGATTAATTATGGCAAATGAAAATATGAATCCGTTAATCGGTGCCCAGCAACGCGTGCGTGTCGCATGTGAAAAATTGGGTATGCCGGCGGAAGTTTATGAAATTCTGAAAAATCCACAGCGTATGATAGAAGTTTCTATACCTGTTAAAATGGACGATGGTTCAATTCGTGTATTTACTGGATTCCGCGCCCAACATAACACAGCGGTTGGTCCGTCCAAGGGCGGCGTGCGCTTTCACCCAAATGTCAGTCGCGATGAAGTTGCCGCTTTGTCAATATGGATGACATTTAAGTGTTCTGTAACTGGTATCCCGTATGGCGGTGGCAAAGGCGGAATTATTGTTGATCCAAAAGAACTGTCAACTGGCGAACTGGAACGGTTGTGCCGTGGGTATGTTGATGCCATTTATCCGATTTTGGGTGAAAAGCGTGATGTCCCAGCGCCAGATGTTAATACCAATGGGCAAATTATGGCGTGGATGATTGATGAATATATCAAGTTATCTGGTGAATCTTCGTTTGGTACATTTACTGGTAAACCTGTGGAATTAATGGGGTCGCTGGGGCGCAACGCTGCAACAGGATTGGGCATATCTATAATTATTGCCCAGGCATTGAACAAACAAGGCAAAGAAATGCGCGGCGCGCGTATCGCAATTCAGGGCTTTGGCAATGTTGGCAGTTTTACTGCAAAATGCAGTCATGATATGGGTGCAAAAATCATTGCAATTGCTGAATGGAATACAACATTGTATAACGAAAACGGATTGGATATCGACGCGTTGATGAAATTCAAGGCTGACAACCAAGGCAGCATCAAAGGATTCCCAGATGCAACCGAAATTTCAGCAGAAGAATTTTGGGGGCTGGATGTTGATGTGTTATCACCATGCGCAATGGAAAACACAATTAACAAAGATACTGCACCATTAATCAAAACAAAACTGGTTGTCGAAGGCGCAAATGGTCCAACAACACTGGATGGCGAAGAAATATTGTTGAAAAACGGTGTTACAGTCGTACCAGATATTTTGGCAAATGCCGGTGGCGTTACAGTTTCTTACTTTGAATGGGTCCAGAATCGCTATGGTTATTACTGGGGCGAAAAAGAAGTAGAAGAAAAAGAAGAAATCGCCATGAAAAATGCATTTGATGCAATTTATAAAATCAAAGAAGAATATAATGTATCAATGCGCGAAGCGGCATATATGCACTCTATCAAACGCGTCGCAGCAGCAATGAAGTTGCGCGGTTGGTATTGATTAAAAATATATGTATAAAAAATCCCCGATATCGGGGATTTTTTTTTAGGTCAGTTATGAATTGTTATTCTGAACATACCTCGACCGCATACAGTTGATTGTTGTTTATATCATCTGCGGTGCCACAGAATAAACGGAAATTACACTTGTTTTCTGGTGTGCCCATCATTTGCATTGTGTTATCTGGGATAATGTTTAACAAGCATATATCATCCGCAGCGTATTTTGCAGCATCGGATACAGACAAGAACGCAACATTTTTAGCATTGCTGGCAATCTTTAACAAAGCATCTGTTGCCGGTAAAGGAATGATGTAATCGCCCTGGGGACCCAATGACAGCATGGTTAATTGCCCAGACGATATTGTAACATTTTGAATTTCTGTTTCTATGGCATCAAAGTCGGCCGGTGTTGTCCCAGTCGGTGTGGTGTCGCATGCCGCCAGTACTGCTGCGGTTAATGCAAATAATGATAGTTTTTTCATTTCGTTCCCCTTTGTTGTTTGTTAAAAATCGCTTTGCACAGTGTATTATAACATAAATGTTTATAAAATGTTGACTTTTTTTATTTTATAGGTAATAATTTCTGACGCAAATCCCAAAGATTGCCATTACAGTAAATCCAGTGCGCGGTGCGCATGGTACATCATCCGACGAGTGTTCGTCCTTGATGGGTGGTTGTCTGTATGGGATAAACAGTTAATTTTTAAGCAAGGAGCAAAATTATGGCAACTGTTATCAGATTGGCGCGTTTCGGTGCAAAAAAGCGTCCGTATTACCATGTCGTTGTAACAGATTCACGCAATGCGCGTAATTCTGGCAATATTTTGGCAACCGTTGGGAAATATGACCCGATGCAGCCGCGCGACAGTGAAAAACGCGTTATATTAAAAATTGATGAAGTTAAATCTTGGTTGGCCAAGGGTGCAAAACCATCTGACCGCGTATATCGTTTCTTGGCAAATGCCGGATTAGTCGCGGCGCGTGTTGTGCCGAACCAGACCAAAAAGAATCTGCAATCTGAAAAAACTTTGCAGAAAATCAAAGATAAACAAGAAAAATTGGCAAAAATAGCCGAAGAACAAGCCGCCGCAGAAGCAGCAGCCAAGGCCGCAGCCGAAGCGCCCGCCGAAGAAAACGCACCAGATGCAGCCGAAGCACCCGCCGCGGAACCTGTTGCAGAAGAATCTGCACCGGTGGCGGAATAATTTTGCTTAACTTGTTTTGCCCGGGTATGCCCCGGGCAAAAATTTCAGTTAATTAAAGGATTTTGTTAAAATGCCAAAATGTCCAATTAATAAAAATATTGAATGCGATTATATTTCGCGTGCCGCAGAATCTGCCCGTCAAATAGATTATGCTGCCCATCATAATTATAAATATTCTGCATACGAACATGTTGATTGTCCGGCAATGCCTGAATATTGTATTCGCTTGAATAAATTAAAACAGCATCAGAGATAACAAGTGTCAAAAAATATGCGCGATATATGGAACATTTGACGCATAATTTACAACAGTACAAGAATCGTTCAAATGGCAGATAATAAAAAAATCTTGGTCGGTAAAATTGTCGCACCCCAAGGAATACGCGGTGAAGTGCGCGTTAATACATACACTGCAACACCGGGCGATATGCGTGATTTACAAATTTCGTCTGCGCGGTTTGCTGATGGTGCGTTTCATTTCGTGCGTGTGGTGCCGTCAACAAATGTTGTTGTTGCGCGAATCGATGGGATAAATGACCGCAATGCCGCAGAATTACTGCGTGGTACAGATTTGTTTATTAATCGCGATGATTTACCTGCCCTGCCTGATGGCGAATATTATCATACTGACTTGATTGGTGCGCGTGTTGTTCGTGATGGGGTGCCTGTTGGTGTGGTGGATAATATCCAGAACTATGGCGGTGGGGACATATTGGAACTGGATAATGGCGATTTGATTGCCTTTAACCGTGTTGATGTGGATTTAGAAAATAAAACGATTTACATTCGGGACTGAACATGAAAAACAAAATGCAGGGTTTGCCCAGAACTTTTATATTGGAATCCGAAAGATTTATATATGCGTATGTGCCGAAATCGCCGGTCGTTTCCAAGGACGGCAGACGGTATGCGTCGTGTGTTTTTGTGTGTTCACAATTTATGGATTATGATGTGGATAAATATGGTCGTCGGATTATTCCTAAATTTATGATGTGCCCGCATGCTGCCCCATTGATGGGGCGACCTGTACAATGCGATGGAAGACGCATTTGTTTGAATGGTGAAATTGCATTGATGTTGTATGGATATGACCCTGTTAAGCAAATTGGTATTCCAGAACAGGAACGCCAGATGATTATGGCAGATTTAGCAAAAAGGAAACAAAATGTCAGATAAAAAATCAACTATGCAAGTATTTTTCAGATTTGATGAATATGGGCGTAATGCGATAAATGCAACATGTGGTGGCGAAACAAATAAATGTCCGGTAATAAAATTTGTTGATGTGTGCAAAATGGAACACTTTGTTGTGCACCAAGAACCGTGCAAGATTCGTGTTATTCGTATTGTTCCAATGGCAACTGGTAAAATTACAGAATCTGTAAAAAATATTGCAAACCATTTATGTGAAAATTGCAAACACAGACAGCGTTAAAATGCACTTTAATATACTGACCATTTTTCCAGAAATGTTCCCTGGTACACTGGGTGGCGGGGTGGTTGGGCGTGCGTTGAATAACGGAACATGGTCGTATGATGCAATAAATATTCGCGACTTTGCACATGATAAATACGGCAGTGTTGACGATGAACAATTCGGCGGTGGCGTGGGGCAAGTTATGCGCCCTGATGTCTTGGGTGATGCGATTGATTCAATTAAAAATCGCGGAAAAATTATATATTTTTCACCGCGTGGACCACGGTTAAATCAGACAATGGTTCGTGAATTTGCCAATGACCCAGATGCCAATTATACTCTGCTGTGTGGTCGGTACGAAGGAATTGACCAACGAATCATAGAAGTATATGATATAATGGAATTATCTATTGGCGATTATATACTGTCGGGCGGTGAAATTGCCGCGCAAGTTTTTATTGACAGTATCGTTCGCGTGATGGATAATGTGCTGGGCGGTGGTGCAGATGCCACTGCCAATGAAAGTTTTGAAATCGGGGGGCTGGAATGGCCGTTATATACCCGCCCGTCGGCATGGCGTGGACACAATGTCCCAGAAGTCCTGCTGTCTGGCCACCACGGCAATATTGAACGGTGGCGGAAACAACAATCGGACGAAATAACAAAAAAACGCCGTCCGGACTTAATAAAGGAAAATAAAAAATGAGCATTATTAAAAAAATTGAACAGGCGCAAATCGAAAAACTGCGCGGCGACAAAAAGATTCCTGCGTTCAAGGCTGGGGATACTGTCAAAGTGCATGTAAAAATCAAGGATGGTGATAAATTCCGTATCCAAGTTTTTGAAGGTGTCGTTATTGCGCGTGATGGTGGCACAGGAAATAACGCGTCATTTACAGTGCGTCGTGAATCTTATGGTGTCGGTGTGGAACGCAAATTCCCGTTGTACAGCCCAGCGATTGAAAAAATCGAAAAGGTGCGTACTGGTAAAGTGCGTCGTGCAAAATTGTTCTTCTTGCGCGGTTTGTCTGGCAAGAAAGCACGCATTGTGGAAGATTTGTCTGCAGCATCTGCGGATAAAGAAACAGAATCAAAATAATTTGGTAATTGATATTCAGGGGGGCCAAGATGAAATTTTTGAAAGTTTTATTTTTGACCCCCCTGTTTTTATTATATTCAATGTCGGCGGATGCCTATGTCAATCGCGATACTGCGATTGTTCGTATAATGAACAAGGCCGCCGGTAAAGTTCAAACAGTTTCTATGCCTGTGGGACAGAATATTCAATTTGAAAAATTAAATTTAATTGTTCGGTCGTGCAAGCAAACAGACCCTTTTGATGCCGAAGATTATTTCGCTTTTATTGAAATATCAGAACAAGGCGAAGGGTTGTTGTTCAGTAATTGGATGAGTGCTAATGAGCCTGGTGATAATCCGCTGCAAGATGCGGATTATGATGTATGGCTGGTTACATGTGAATAATTTATTTCGTATTATACTGGGGGGATTAGTCTTATGAAATTGATAAAAAAATATTTGAAATTTATTATTGGTATTGCAGTTTTGATAATGGCTGTCGTTGTGTTTTTGCTGTTGATGCAAACCAGCGATTTAGAAAACGGAAATTTGAAAAAATGGCGCAGTGCAGATTTAGATAATCGTATGGCCGCTGCACAGATTTTATCAGCGTCTGATGAAAATTTGGAATTGCTGGTAAAGTGCGTTGATAAAATTGCATCGTTGCCAGAATCTGGCGAAATGGCGGTGCGTGATGCAATGTCTTTGTGTTATACAGGCATGCAATTAAAGGCAAATAATTAAAAATAATATGAAACGCTTTGCACTAATTCTATTATTGTTATGCGGATGCGTAAATGCAACGGCGAAAGATATTGGTGCAGAATATATCGGAATACAATATATTGCGGACCCTTTGGGTGAAAATATGCCGCCGGATACAGACCCGTTAATACGCACAGACGCATTTGATTGTGTCACATTCGTTGAAACGGTTTTGGCAGATGCAGATGTTGAAAAGTTAACTAAAATTCGGTATCGCGATGGTGTGGTTGATTTTCTGCATCGTAATCATTTCATAGAATCTGATTGGCTGACGAATAACAGTGATTTAGTTGAAAATGTCAGCATGCAATATGCGCCAACCTTGGTGCGTCGTGTTATTATTGATAAACAAAATTGGTTAAAAACAGTTCATGGTATTGATGCTGAATTTGAACCAGAAATAATTAATTTGCAATATATACCATATAAATATGTTTCTGATATCAGTATATCTGAACCAATGATAGTGTTATTTATTACTGGAAAATCGGGAAAAAGTGATACAATAGGAACGGACTTGGCGGTCGTGCATGTGGGATTCTTGTTACCAGATGGAATATTACGGCATGCGTCGTCCGCGCATGGGCGTGTAATGGATACAGATTTTTATAAATATGCCGATATGCGCGCCAAAGATAAAAATAATTTAGGAATAGTATTGGTAAGAATAAAATGAATACAGATAATATAATTCGTGTTGATATGGGGCGGTCTGATGCTAATTCAGATAACAGTTCTGAACGCCCAATTTTATGTCTGGGGATAGAATCATCGTGTGATGAAACCAGTGCGGCGATTGTTGATTCGCATCGTAATATTTTGTCGCATATAATATATTCGCAAATCCCAGAACATCAAAAATATGGCGGGGTTGTTCCAGAACTGGCGGCGCGTGCGCATATATTGGCAATTGATACAGTGGTGCGTCAAACTTTGGAATCCGCAGGCAAGACGGTTGCAGACCTGGATGTTATTGCTGCAACGGCTGGGCCGGGTTTAATTGGTGGTGTGTTGGTCGGTTGGATGGCGGCAGTTGGTATTGCGCAATCAACTGGTAAACCATTGGTCGCGGTTAATCATCTAGAAGGTCATGCACTGGTCCCGCGTTTACGCGCCGCCGCCGCAAATGGAACCGATGGCGCAACAGATGTAGAATTTCCATATTTATTGATGCTGGCATCTGGCGGGCATTGTCAGATATTGCTGGTGCGTGGGGTTGGTAAATATGAATTGATTGGTCAAACTTTGGACGACAGTGCTGGCGAAGCTTTTGATAAAGTTGCAAAAATGTTAGGATTGGGGTACCCGGGTGGTCCTGTGGTTGATAAACGCGCAGCGTCTGGAAATCCAACGGCGTTTCATTTTCCGCGCCCATTGTGTGATAAGCCAGGATGTGATTTTTCTTTCAGTGGAATAAAGACAGCTGCGCGTACATTTTTGTCGCGTGCGTGTGCGCCCTATTCCGATGAATTTATAAACGATTTTTGTGCATCATTCCAGGCGGCTGTTGTTGATTGCATAATTAACCGTTTAGAAAATGCAATGCGTGATATGCGTGTTGTTCATGCCGCACCAAAAACATTGGTTGTTGCTGGTGGGGTTGCAAAAAATTCTGCTGTGCGTTCAGCAATGGAATTATTGGCTGCAAAACACAATGTTGTTTTTGCAGCACCGCCAATGAATTTGTGTACAGACAATGGCGCAATGATTGCATGGGCGGGTTTAGAAAATTATATTATTGGTAATGTTGTTAAAAAACCGGTTGCACCGCGTCCGCGTTGGCCACTGACAGAATTGTAATTTAATCGTACAGAGGTGATAAAATGCCACGCACGAAACAAGAACATATTGCCGCGTTTGATGATGCCACCCGTCGCTTGATGACACGGGTCAGTACTATGAAAATTCCGCCGGAATTTAAGCCTTTGTATAATATGTCAGATGTTGTTTATAAGTTTCGTTCTGCGTTTTTAATACCAGAATTACGGCATGCGGTATTGGCAAAAAAGTATGAATCTGAACGCATTTCCAGTGGTCGTTTTGCCGCCGGTTTTTGTGGTATCGCCAGTTATACTTGGTCGCATTTATTTCGTATGCCAAACGGTGATGAAGTATGGCGGATAAAGCATTATAAAAATAATCGTACACGATATGGTTTGTCTGACCATGTGTGGATGGAAAATAAATTTGATGGTTCTATACTAGATTTAGCATTTGACCAGTCAATAGATGAAGACGGTACTTTTGTAGAAATACCGTACGATTTAGGAATTGATGCAGATGAATATTTTGAATTTGAACGCGCATACAAGTTTGCAGAATATTTGAATATGAATATAGATTTACCTGATATAGTGCGCGGAAATATTGCCAGACATATTGATACTGGGCGTGATTAAAAATTGATATTTTGATAAATGTGTGATATAGTTTTCAGCATGAATGACTATATTAAAAATTATAATGCTGCAACAAAAAAAGTTCTGGATTTGGCACGCCAAATAGATAATGCAGTATTGGATAAAATTGATGCACAATATAGTTTACACGATATAACCTATGTGTTGCGTAATAAATATGCAGATGCGGCATTTCGCAAAAAATATGTTGGTAATTTGCCTTTTAACGGCTTTGTTCCGTACACCAAGGGTTTTTGTGCACTGACAACAATATGTGTATATGAATTATACGGTGGTGATGGATTGTGGACACCGTCTGCAATAAAACTGGGGGCGTGGGAACATGCGCCGGTTGTGTTTTTGCGCGATAATGTTTTAGATATACCCTTTGACCCGACCGGCGACCAGTTTATGCCGCTGCGTGTGCCGTATGAATTGGGAACACCGATTAATAAAAGAATGCGCGATATGAAAACGCCGAATAAAGCGCAATTTATTGCAGATATAAAAAAAGAATTGGATAATCGTTAAATCATGATAGAAAAACCACAACCTTTTGTACAACCAGATATGATATTCAGTGTTTCTGATGCGTCAGCACTGTTGAAAAAAGTTGTTGAAACGGCTTTCCCCCAGATACGCGTGCGCGGTGAATTGTCCCAGATTACACGCGCGACATCGGGGCATATATATATGACAATCAAAGATGCCGGGGCGGCAATTTCATTGATTATTTGGCGTGGTACGCCCGTACCATTCAAATTGGAAGACGGGATGGAGGTTATAATTACCGGTCGTTTTACAACATATCCTGCACGCAGTAATTATCAAATTATTGTAAATGAAATTGAAATGGCGGGTGTTGGCGCAATTTTGAAAATGCTGGAAGAACGCAAACGAAAACTGGCCGCCGAAGGTTTGTTTGATGCCGCGCGGAAAAAGCCTTTGCCACGCCTGCCCCAGCGGATTGGTGTTGTAACCAGTCCGACAGGTGCCGCATTCCAAGACATTCAAAATCGTTTGCGTGAACGTTTCCCTGTTACAATTGTGCTATATCCTGCAACTGTCCAAGGCAATACTGCGGCGGCCGAAGTGGCGGCGGGTATAGAATATTTTAATCGTGCAAAAAATGTTGATGTTATAATTGTTGCACGCGGTGGTGGCGCGTTGGAAGACTTGCTGCCCTTTTCCGAAGAGGTTGTTGTTCGTGCCGCGGCAGCCAGTGAAATACCTTTAATATCGGGCGTTGGTCATGAACCAGATTGGATGCTGATTGATTATGCGGCTGATGTTCGTGCGCCAACCCCCACCGGTGCCGCAGAAATGGTTGTGCCGACAAAGTTATCACTGATTCAAGAACTGGATAATCTATGGCACAGATTATCAGGAAATTTCACAACGCGTTTAGTAAATGCAAAATCGCGTATGGAATCAATTGTAATAAAAAGTCCACGGCAAATGGTTATGGAACGCATGCAGCGTTTGGATGACATCGGGCGTACAATGGATATTATTATCAATGGAAAAATCACACATTCACATCAACAAATGCTGGTTGTATCACAGTTTTCAACAATCTTGCAAAACAAAATGATAACACTGACCCAGTCTGTTTCACATCTGGGGCAAATGTTATCATCGCTTAGTTATAAAAATGTTTTACAACGCGGTTATGCAATTGTGCGTGGCGCAGATAATAAAATCATCAGTCGCACTGACAGTGGTACGCCGGCAGCAATTGAATTTGCAGACGGCATAGTGCATTTGTAAAATTCGTATCAAAATTTTATACGAAATCCCAATCTGAAATTTTCAGGGTCTGCGGAAACTTCCAGTCCTTGGTATTTATCAACTAATAACCAAGTAAACAATGCGCTGACTGCTGCGCCTGCTAAAACATCGTGCCAATAGTGTGCGCGTACATGAACGCGTGCCCATCCAGTCGTTAATGCCATTGCATACGGAATTAAGGCGGGTTTCCAGCCATAGCGTTTGTGCACAAACATTGCGCCACTAAATACACCCGCAGAATGCCCACTGGGCAAAGATTTCCAGTCCGAGCCATTGGGGCGTTGTTCTATTTCCAGCATTTTTATACCTTCGGTCAGCAGCTGCGCAGCAACAATGCTTTCTGCCAGTTGGATTGTGCCATCCCAATCTTTTTCCATTACAGTCATGCCCAATGCGTATGCAGGTGCCATAACCATCATCAAATCGCCCAGTTTATTTGGGTCTGTGAATGGCCCAGCGAATGCGCTGTTGGAAAGCGTCAATGTCGCCCCAACGGAAAGTATGGCAAACGTTCTAAGTTTTGACATAATTCCTATCCCTTGATTAAAAAAAAGACCACATATTTCAGTGGTCGGGAGTTAGAACAGTCAAACATTGATGACCCCGCCGGTCTTGCGATGCGGCAGCATCCCGACCATTCGCAGTCGGGACAATATCAGCAGAACGAATCAATGTTTTGGTGTTCTAAGCCAATCCACTAAATATGTCGTTTTTTATTATCAGATAAATTATTTGAATTTGCAATATATTTAATTTTTTATTAATGTGCGCGCAGTTGCCAATGATTCCGGGGTTATCTTTGCACCACTGATTATGCGTGCAATTTCATTTATTCTGTCGTCGCCGATAATTTCATCAACATTAGTTATCGTTTTATCATCAGATGATTGTTTTGAAATTTTAAAGTGTTTATCTGCAAATCCAGCAACTTGGGCAGAATGAGTAATTACCAAGACTTGTGATGTTTGTGCCAATCTGTTTAATCGCATTCCAACCGCACTGGCGGTGGCACCACTGATTCCTGTATCTATTTCGTCAAATATAAATGTGTGTGTCGTATCGGCAGAAAGTACTACACGCAGCGCCAACATAAAACGCGCCAATTCCCCACCAGATGCCGCACGATGCAGTGGTGCAAATGGCATGCCAGGATTGGTCTTTATCATGAATACAATATCATCACATCCGTGCGATGTCGCCGCGGTTTCTGTGCGCGAAACCATAAAGTCAGCGTTTCCTAATTTCAAATCTGGTAATTCTGCCAATATTTGATTACGCATTTGTTCTGCGGCATTTGTGCGTGCAAGCGTTAATTCTGCGGCGGCGTTCATATATTCTGTACGGCATTGTGTGCATACCGTGGTTGCATGGTGTAATTCTGTATCAGAATTTTCAATTGCATTTAATTGCGCCGACATTTGCTCTAATTTTTGTGGCAATTCATCTGCTGTACAGCGATGCTTGCGTGCCGCGGCACGAATTGCGAATAATCGTTCTTCTATGGAATCCAGTGTATCTGTATCTGGGTCGGACGGTTGTATTTTTTCTGCAACATCTGATATTTTTTGTGCTGCATCATACAGGGTATCAATTTGTTCAGAATATGGATTTGGGTCTGTTTTTATGCGTTGTAATATATGGGCAACAGAAAATATTTGTGCATCTAACGCTTCACCGTTTGGATTTAATGCCGCCACTGCGTCTGATAAAATCGCTGCATTTTTTTCTGCGTTCATCATTGCGGTGCGTTGTGCAGCCAAATCATCTTCTTCGCCAACAGCGACATTCAAGTTGCGTAATTCATTAACATTGTGTTCTAAAAATTCGCGTTCAGCCGCAGATTGCGCCAGCATATCTTGTAATTGTTGCAGTTTTTGTTGCGCGTCATGATATTGCCGATATGTTTTATTTACACGCATTAAAATATCTGAATAGTTTGCAATATGCGCAACGCCGAACGCGTCCAAAGTATCGCGGTGCGTTGCTGGATTTAACAGTGTGTGATTTGCAAACTGACCGTGAATTTCAACTAAACAATCACCGATTTGTTTTAATAATTTTACAGATATTGGTATGTCATTAATCCATGCGCGACTTTTGCCATCCGCAGTTAATGTTCTGCGCAATAATAATTCACCATCGCAATCCAGTCCATTGTCATCAAGTATTGCGCGTATTTTATCGTCAGTTGCGTCAAATTCTGCAATAACAGATGCCGTGTCGCAGCCATGACGAACCAGTCCTGCATCTGAACGGGCACCCAATGCCAGTGCCAACGCATCCATTAATATACTTTTACCGGCACCAGTTTCACCGGTCAGCACATTTAACCCGGCCCCAAATTCCAGGTTTAATTTTTCTATTAAAACAATATTAGATATTGATAAACGCGTTAACATGTTTGGATTATAGCCGCACATAGTGCGATATTTCAAGGCTTTTATGATATTTGTTCCAGTCTGAAATCATGCAACCATAGTACATAGCCATGTACATTATAGCCCGGATATGCGTCGCGCACCAATGCAACATATTCCATAATTTGGGCGATGTATTTTTCGCGCAGTTCAGATGTATTTGAATCTGTTTTATAATCTAATATTTTTATTTCATGTGTTGTATCATTTATTAATATGCGGTCTATGCGACGGCTGACAAAGCGACCATTAATATTGCCGGCGATTGGAACTTCGGTCATAGATTGCGCGGTAAAAAATTCTGCAATTTCTGGATTTTCAGAAATTTTGCGAATCAAATCGTTGTCTAATGCGGTCGCATCCAGACTTTTAATATGTTGTAATTGCCGGTGTATGCGACGACCAGTGTCAGTTGCATATTTAGATTGTGTTATATTCGCTAATATATCTGCCAGTTTATTATTCATCTGAAATCCTGATTGTTTCTGCGTCATTTGGTGTGCCTGTTTTTTGTGATAATACGCGCCATAATTGTGTGTGCCATGAAATTTCTGGGGCGTTTTTGGTTGATGTATATCCATATATATATAATCTGTCGCGGGCACGCGTCATCGCAACATATAGCAATCGATAATATTCAGCAATTCTGGTATGATTTAATGCGTTGGCAGCATCTGCACGACGCGCAGATGTATCACTGCGTGGCGACCATAACCAAGGCACAGGATATTCTGATTCTGCATGACAATATTCTGGCGGAATGGGCAGTATACTGTCGCCAGACGGAACTTTTACAGTATCTATTAAAAATATCACGCGTGCTTCCAGACCTTTGCTGCCGTGAATGGTGGCAATGCGTACGCCTGATGATGCGTCCATATCGCGTTTTATTTCGCTGGCACCGGTTATAAACCATTTCAAAAAATGTTGCATAGTTCCACTTTGTGTTCGTTCGTATGCTAAACATATTGTCATAAATTCTTCCAGTGGGTCTATGATTTGATTCCCCAGTGCAGCAATCATGCTGCGGCGTGTATCATTTGTGTTCAAAACTTTTGTAAAAAATGAATATGGTGCCATGGTTTTGCACCACTGGTTTATTTGCGCCAAGCGATTATAAATATCTGGCATATTAGTTTGCAAGACATCAAACACAGTTGTTAAATTTGTAATATTATTTTCTGATTTTTTTATGCGATTTTCATCATTTTTAATTTTGCAAATATTAAAAATATCATGTTCTGTCAATCTGAAAATTGGACTTTTTAACACGCAACATAAACTATAATCATCTGCATTATTTATGCAAAATCTAATCAAGTTCAACAGATCGCGTATGGCCGGAAATTGTGGTAAAATAATTCTGTCGCTGCCGGCAACTGGTATATTGCGTCGTTTTAATTCTTTGACCAGCTTTGGTGCCATTGGCGCACGCTTTTGAACCAGTACCATTATGTCGTGCGGTAAAAATTCACCACTGGTTAACAGCTGTTGAATATCGTCTGCAATTTTATGTAAATAATCATCAGATGATTGTTCGTCTGTTTGCTTTGATATCAGTTTATGTATTTCCACCAGTCCATCTGTACCATTGCGAAAACTGCGGTGCGGGTTATTAACAAAATCTGTCATTTCGATAACAGATGGGTCATTAAAAAACATATCTGTTGTGCGCAAAATCGGTGGCAATGAACGAAAGCTTTGTTCCAACGGAATTTCGCGAATTGTGCGCATGTTTTGTTTTATTTGCCGTTTTATTATTTCGCGACTGGCTATGAATGCGCGCGGGTCTGCACCTTGGAATCCATAAATAGATTGTTTTGTGTCGCCGACAACAAACAACGAGTGTGGTGTTTTTGTAGTGTCGCCATCTGTAAAAAAGTCGCCAGACAGCATGCGCAAAATGTCCCATTGCAGTGGTTCTGTGTCTTGCGCTTCGTCAACTAAAATATGCCCCAGTCTGATATTTAATTGCGACAAAACCCATCCCATTGTTTCTGGGTTTGAAAATAATTTGCGTGTATATAAAATTAAATCTTCAAAATCTAACATATTATGTTGGATTTTTATGTCGCGATATATTTTTGCAAACGCCGCAGACAAATCAAACATTGCAACGGTGTCATTAAAAACATTTATATTTGCATTGCGTTGATTTAACAAATAGACGCGTTCTTGTTCTGCGACCAGATAGTCTTTCTTGGCGACATTTTGCTTTTTGCCACCATCTGACCGCAAATACAAACCCTTGTATTTTTCAAAATCTATTGTTTTATCAATATATTGTTTTGTTGTATTAATAATATCTATCAAGTATTTTGCCGGCTGATTTGTATCGTTTATTTCTGTGGCGACTGATTTTATAATATTTTCCAATTTTTCATCGGAAACTTCCGTTTGTATTGGCGAATCTAAATCAAGAAATTTTCGCGTTGTATCAATGAAGTATTTGCGATAGTTGTCATAATTTTCAATACGGAAAAAATCTTTATATTGTGCACTTAAAATCTGTAACATATCGTCCAGGTAATATTCAGATACCCGACCAACAATATGTGCAAAAGCATCACTGACGCGTTCGTTATTTGATGTATTAATTAATTTGCTGAACGCGTCTTGTAATAATGTTCTTTGCGTTTCATCTGATGCCAATGTCCATGCTGGCGATATGCCGGCTTCTATTGGAAATCGACGCAATATTTCTTCGCAAAATCCATGAATTGTTTTAATTTTTAATATATCTGGGTTATCGATATATTTGAAAAAGATTTTGCGTGCGTGCAATAAATCATCTGCGGACACCGGCTTTTCTATGGCGACACCATCTAATAATTCTGATAATTCTTGGTCGTTCAGCATTGCCCATTGACGCAATGCAACCAAAATTCTGTTGCGCATTTCGCCCGCCGCTGCATTGGTGTATGTCAGGCATAAAATTCCGCAATTATCTAAATCATCTGTACGAAATAAAATTCTTAATAATCGTTGAACCAAAACACTGGTTTTGCCGGTGCCGGCGTTTGCCTGGACCCATACATTTTCGGTTGGGTTTGCAGCTGTATCTTGGTCGGGTGATAATATATATTTTTGTGCCATTTAATACCTTGCTTTATCAGCAGGATTTTAGTATATATTTCTGGTAAGTGCAAGGCATATCGGTCGCAATAGCACACAGGGCTTTGATTAACGGGGGGATTGCAGGATGGAAATGTCAGAAATTTTTTGGATAATTTGTGGGACATTGGGTGGATTATTACTGGTTGCGTTGGGGATGTTGTTTTTCTCGTCAAGGAAATCTCAACGGGTAATGCAATCATTAATTACATTGATGATGCGGCCAGAACGCGCCCGCGTCCAAGATGCAACGCGTGTATTAAATACTATGCTGGCAGATGAAATGGCAAAACTGGAATCTGGCTTTCAAACTATGCGTGATGCGTTAAGTGCGCAAATTGCCGCCGCAAATGAATTAAAGCAAATGTTGGGCGAACAAAATGCACAGATGGTTTCAAATGCTGATGATGCGACCAAAAAGATGGCGGTTATGGCACAACGGCTGGACAATACTGTATCTGATTTGCGGGGTGTTGTTGAATCTGTCAGCTGGAATGATGTTGCGACATCAACAGAAAGATTTTCTGCAAATGTCAATGAATTGTTATCTAAAATTGATACTGTTTCCCAAGACACAACAGACCGTGTTTCACAAATTCAAAATGTAATTGATTTATGGGTTGCGTCTGGTGATAAGTTGTCAAACCAATTAAAAAATGAATTTGATATTTGCGATGAACAAATGAAAAGTATTAATTCCGAATATGACGGCATGCACCAGCGTTTGTCTGAATTGACTAAATCTGTTGCCGATGGTTTTGACAATGTTAAAAAGTCTGCAACTGATTATGCAGAACTGATGGATAAAAATGATAAATTGCTGGCGGGACACATAGAAAAAGTGGACTCTTTCAGCAACCAGGCAAAAAAGCATCTGACAAATCAAATGAATACTTTGACCAACACTGCAAATGTTGTTGGTGGTCAAGTGCGCTTGGCAGAATCGTCCATAGAAAAACAGGTGCGTAAATTGACCGATGCTGTTGAAACACTTATGACATCTGCAACAGCGACAGAATCGTCTGTGCGTGCGATATCAAATGAATTGGCGACATTGACCAATCGGTTTAACAGTGAAATTAAAGAATTTGCAACCGGCGTTGTCAGTGAATTAAAAACGGTGTCTGGGGTTGCAAATACAACACTGGAAAATACCAAGACTGCGGCGGGGGCGTTTTCAGAATCTGTCAAAGCAATGGCAACCGGTGTGCGTGAAACATTGATAGAAATGAATACGGCACATACACAATTGTCTGGTCAGTCTGCAAACTTGATAAAAATGTCGGCTGAAACGACCGCGCAATTACAGCCGTTGTCTGAATTGATTGAAAAGTATTTTTCTGCCCTGCCCGATTTGGCGCGTGATTCTGTGGCGACCGGTGAAAACTTGCAGCAGATTGTTGCATCATTAAATGAAAAAATTAATTTAATGAAACAAACTGTTTCAGAATCTACAACATCGGTGGCTGATTCAGCCAATAAACTAGAAGATTTAGCCGGACAATCGCGCCAACAAATGATAGATTTGATGGCTGATTATGCCAAGGCTGTGAATACAATGCAGACTTTGAACAAACAAATGATGGTTGCGCGTGCTGCTGCACCGATGGACGCAATTAATACTGCGCCGACAACCCAAGTATACGGTCGTGTCAGCAGTCAAGACTTTTTGAAACAAAGTGAAAAAATGTTCGAGAAAATGCACGAACAAGCAATAGATTTGACCCGTGCAACTGGGGCAGATATACCCGATGTAGTTTGGAAAAAATATCATAGCGGTGATAAAACAATATTTTCAAAATGGCTGGCCAAGATGATGAATGCCGCGGATAAAAAGCAAATTCGTGAAATGCTGAAATCTGATGCGGTGTTTCGGTCCCAAGCAGCACAATTTATCCGCAGTTTTGATAAAGTTTTGGCGGCGGCTAAGCAGGCAGATAATGCCGACAAATTGGCCGCGGCATTAATAAAAACAGACCTGGGACAAATATATATAGCCCTAAAAGGACATGTATAAAAATGCCGGCGTTAAATACTATGCTTGTCAGGTTTAGTTAAATTTGACCGAGTCGTTTTTAATTGTTAGTGTGTCTTTATGCAGATACGATGCAATGTTATGCTGGTATTAGATATATTAATTATTTGAATAACTGGTCAAAACAGACGCGTCCCACATGACGATTTATTATTAAACTCTCAATCTGTAATACACATGAATTGTCTTTTATGATGGACAGTTTGTCATCGGCAACGCAGAATTTATATTTTGGTTAATGTTTTGATTATTTATAATAACAATTAGCTGTATAAATCCAATTTCCAGAATTGTCCTTAAAAGCACTGCCCGCTGGTAAATAACAACTGGTTATATTGACAGAATCAGGGGCACTTTTGCCATTTTCTGGGCATGGACTGCACCCTGTTTCACCATCTTCATTTGGTGTACCCCAATAATTTGCCGCACATCGTATAGCAGATTTTCTTGTGCACTTACAGGTTGTTGTATTACAATTTGCCTCGGTTACTCTATATTCTATACCAGTTGTTGCGACCTGCCAGTCTGTTGTTTCGCAATTTACACAATGTCCGTTACATCCTGCGCCCCCACCCCCTTCATCAGGATCTTCATGACTGGTATCGTCATCGTCTTCGTCTATATCCCCTTCGCCGTCCCCACCACCAGTACTGACGATAACACCCGGCAACCCTTCAATAACAGTTGCTGCATTTGCGGAATTAACATAAGTGTATATACCAATGATTGTTAATATATTAATTATCAAAAGAATATGCTTGTATGCTGAATTTAACAGACCGTTTAGATTCGGCATGTTTTTGTGTTCAACGACCCCAGATTTCTGCATATTTTCCCACTCCCTATGGTGCCGAATCTAAACGGTGGTTTAGATTCGGCATAAAAAACTGCCCCACAATGTGCAAATTTCTGATGAAATCTGCATTTTATTTGGCTATCAACATGTGCACATTTTAATATAAATGCTGTTTGTATGCAATACAATTTTAGAT
>CALXLO010000002.1 GCA_944389235.1 uncultured Alphaproteobacteria bacterium | reverse complement strand
GTGGTCGGCGATACGACGTTTTGAAACGATTTGTTTGTTAGAATAATCTTGTGAAGATTTTGCCACAGTTAAACCACCCTTTAATTGTTCCAAAATTGTAAATAAAAAAACCGCGAAAATCAACCGCTTTCAACAATTATTTTTGTGTAACAACAAATTCGTCATTTTCTGCTTTCAAGAAATCGTGAAATTGTGGGTGGACTGACCCGAATAGTCCTGGCAATTTTGCGTTTAGAAATCCCTGCCGAATACATATCCAAAATTAGATTTTCATAACCATCAATGATGTGACAAGCATTCTTTTGACCGTTTGGACGACCTAGTTTCACGCCGCGTAACTGTAATGCTGTTAATGCCTCTTTGGTGCGTTGGGCGATAAGATTTCTCTCAATCTCGGCAGATAGTCCAAACGCAAAGGCTAAAACCTTGGATTGTATAGTGTCGCCTAATTCATAGCCGTCTTTGACAGTATAAAGACGAGCTCCAATTTTCATACAATGTTCTAGTATTCGCATAATCATGAACATTTTTCGCCCGAGACGAGAAAGTTCACTGCATATTATAACATCGCCCGGGTTTAAATGTCGCAACACTCCGCCCAAAGCACGTTGTTCCGGCTCTTTGGTCCCTGAAATGCCAGCATCTTCAATGTATTTATCAATGCAAAGCCCTAATGCGCTAGCTTTGGCATCTATGCCCAGTTTTTGATTTTCGCAATCTTGTTTGTCGGTCGAAACCCGAATATAACCATATATCACAATAAACTCCTTTGGTTTGTTGTTCTATATGCCGTAGATTTCGTTTTATTCAAGTAAATAACAGTTCAATTGTTTTTACTTGATTTGTTACAATGTATGTTCAAATATTACATTTGTAAATATTTGTAGACAAAAGGTATATATATGGACTGGTTTTTTAATGGGTTAGGAACTTTTTTGATAGGAATTTTGATAGGAACACCTTCTGGAATCTTGATAGGTCGTATTACAGTAAAAAGAAATATCAAACAAACTCAAAAGGCAAAAAATAATGCGAAGCAAATCCAAATAGGGGCATAATATGGATGTCGTAAAACAAAACCAGAAATCTGGCGACCACTCAATGCAGATTCAAGTAAATGGTGACTATTATAATATAATCCCACCAGAAACGATTAAACAAGTAATACAAAGTTTTGGTGAGTTAGCAGCAGGTAAAGTAGAAACACGGATAAAACAATTTTCTGATGATTATTTGATTCCAAGAATACAAAATATTGAAAATGGTTTGGAAGCTTTTAAAGATCCTGCTTTTCAGTTATTACTTGTACAGGCTTCAAAAAATGCCGCGTCTTCTAACAGAACCCTTGATTACTCAATGTTATCAGAATTGATGGCACGCAGGTTTGAGAAAAAAGAAGATATAAAGTCAAATGCTGTAATAGCTAAGGCCATAGAAACAGTAAATTTAATAGACAATGATTCTCTTACTGCTCTGTCTGTCATATACTTTATGGGCGCACATATAAGACCTGTTAATGCAGGAATTCATAATGGGTTACAACTGATGGAAAATACTTTTCAAAAACTTATCTCAGCAATGCCTCTTCCTGTAAATAATAGATGGATTGAAAACCTAGAAACGTTACAAACACTTAAAGTTTTTATCAAAAACATTGTCTCTATGAATTCATTTGAAGTCATGTGCAAAGATACCCTGAGTGGGTATCTGGTTTCAGGCATCAGGAAAGATTCAGAAGAGTATTCAAAATGCATAGAAGAAATGCAAACAATCGGATTGCCCAAAACGTTATTTGTTGATCACGAATTAAATGAGGGGTATGTCAGGTTAAATTTTGTAAATAAAACACAGATCAATGATAACAAATTATTTTCACCTGAACAACAAGATGTGTTATTGAAATTATTTACGGAGACCCAGAAAAATCGATCTCCAATAAACATTGATTCAATATTTGATAGCTATATAACAAAAAATTTTAAGTGTCTGGCAATAGTTAGAGATTTTTGGAATAATTTGCCACCATTAGAACTTACCGCTTTAGGAAGATTGTTGGGTTATATAAATTTAAAAAGATTAGCGTCAGAATGTCCCGATATGGATCTTGAAAAAATTTGATCGGGTTGTTTGTTTGATAATGAATATGGACTAGTATTTAATCTTTTTATTGATCTCAAAATTATATGCTTTAATCGTTAGAATATTCTTTAAACTCAACCCCGAACCATTTGCGTAAAAGGTTAAGGTGTGCTTGGTATGTTGTTGCGCTGGCTTGTTCTCGCTTAAATTCGGAGATTTCTTCGGTCGACAGGCCAAGTTCCCGTATAAGTCGATTAGCTAGCCCCATAAGGTAAAACACGTTCCCTTGGGGGCTTTTTAGGTCAACAACGATGCCTGTCGGATACTTTGCGTTGGATATATTCTGCGTTTCGTTGCGCTGGGTGGCTTTAAGGCGGGCGACCATCTGAACAAACTTGTTTTGTATGCGGCGGAGTAGCCATGCCTGGCGACAGGTCTGTTTGCCGCCGTTTGTTCGGCGAATTGCGGCTTGTAACTCGCGTAAAGACCTGCATGCGGCAAAATATAGCATCACAAAATCTGTGTGATGGTTGGGTAAAATGTCGTCAAAATGCGTATATTTCATAGACAATCCTTTTAAAGTTGTCGTATTTGTCCGTACTTTCTGTCAAAAGTCCAGTTATTTATTGCACTGGACACATAAAAAACTACCCAGAAAACCACCCAGAAAATTTTGCTAAAAATAAATTTCACATTTTATTGCTTTTTCTTGATTGTTATGGATTTTGCGGTATTGTTTCTGTATGAAAAATAATAATCCAATTGTTATTCGTAAGTGTTTTTTAGACGAATTGGGAAACGACATAAGGTGGACGAGAGCGAGTATTGAATCACAAATTTGCTCTGCTGTTATTTTTGCCATTAAAATGAGTAAAGACGACAAAACATGGCAACATATGTTGACGTTGTGGCCAAAGAATTGTTCTGTTCGATATGAATGGTTTGAATCTGTTATTGCGGATATTAAATTGCCACAAAATATGGGTAATTTTTATAACACATATGATAATTTATACAATGTTTTGGTGCGCTGGTTAGATTCTGTAGATAGTGTCACAGATCGAAAATTATTGATCTTACATTCATGTGGATTATCCATGAATAAAATCGGTAAAACTGTGGGCTTGTTACGTCAGACCGCCAGCCGTCGTTACACCAATGCAATAGATGCGTTGGTTTGGAATTTAAATCACTCTAAAAACTAGCCCGTACACTTATATCGTAATTTGTCGCAAAATCGTGCATTGTGCACGGTTATTTTTTGTGCATATTTCTTTATATAAACCTATCAGAACACGAATCTAAAGGACAAATCATGACGATAATATTATCCAAAGATGAATATATGACCGAATGTGCATTGGCTGAAATGTGGGGTGTGAAACGCAATACTTTGCAAAAATGGCGTAGTGCCGGTGTTGGACCAAAATTTCTGAAACGTGTTGGTCGCATCGTATATCGAAAACAAGATATAGCCGAATTTGAGCAAAACAACATATTCCAACGCACTACAAGCGATAAACGATAGGAAACGGCTATGAAACGGCTGGCCAATCCAAAATGGGCACTTTTATTGGAAAATATATCACGTGAGGAACGCGGCGATATATTCATGGCGGTTTTGAAGTACCCGAATGCAGAATGTGCAAGTGCTGTGTGGCCATTTATAAAAGCCGAATTAGATGAAGACGATGTTAAATACAAAGCCAAATGCGAACGGTTGGCCACAAACAGATTGGCACGTTGGGGTGAACAGAATTCATCAAATATCAAACAGACATTATCAGATATCGGACAGAAATCAGACGCAATAGCAAATAGCAAGATCAACAATACAAGCACAATAAAACAAAGCAAGGAAGCAAATGTTTTACTTCAAAAATTAGCCGGCTCTTTCAGCGCGTCGCGCGAACCTAAATATCGTATAGATAGCCAATTTTCATTGTCAAAAATTATTGAACGGAATCCAAATTTGTTTCCAATATTCAACGAATTTACACCAGAACAAATTGAAAAAGGACAAATATCATTGAAACGCAAGTGCATGGGGCAGGATAAAACGATTGCGCAAATCATAGGATGGATAAGAAATGAAGGAAATTTCACATAAAATATGGGTCCTGTGGCGACATTTTGCATTGAGGGTAACGGCGACCGGGACACTTGCCTAGCGATAGAAATAAAAAACGGTGAACAGTGAACACTAAAAGGAGTAACTATGTTATTGTCTAGAAGAGAATATGCAGCACGTCGTGGAGTTGCAGTATCAGCTGTCCAAAAAGCCATCGATACAGGACGAATAACACTAACAGACGGAAAGATTGATCCCGAAAAGGCGGATAAAGAGTGGTTGGCAAATACTAACCCAGCCTATAATAGCACGCATCCAAACGACGGCCTTTCAACTTCTTATCATAAAAGCAAAGCAATGAAGTCGGCATATGAAGCAATGCTTAAAAAACTAGAATATGAAGAACGGGCAGGAAAGTTGATACAGTTAGTACAAGCGCAATCTGAGGCTTTTACAGCAGCCAGGGCCTCCAGAAATTATTTATTGATGATTCCACGACGTATAGCACCACAGCTTGTCGGTCAGACAAATATTTCTAATATTGAGTATATCTTAACCAAGGAAATCAAGGACGCATTAACGGGCTTATGCAACATATTAACAGGAAACGAAGGAGAATAAAAATGCTAAAATATATAAAGCCCTTGATAACGTTATTCTCTGGACTTATGCGCTTTTCTTATCAATGTTGTGTGTAAATAAAGGGATAAATATGCGAACGCTTAAATGTCAAAAGTTGGCTTTAACAACAGGATTTCTCAACAAATTGAAATCAGACATTGATTTGCAAATAACAGATGCAGCATTGCCGGGTTTGCAATGCCGATATTCGGCTGCAACGGGGCGCAAAGTATTCTATTTGGGATATCGTGTTCGCGGTTCATATCAACAAAAGCATATAAGATTAGGATCGTTGGCGGAATTTAGCTTGAATGAAATTCGTACTCGGGCGATAAAGACAAAGCAAGATATCGCCAACGGGTTGGACCCACAATCAGAACAGCGCATACGCATAAGGCAAAATGAAATGGCCGCAGCACGACGTAAACGAGTCCGTGAATTAACCGCAATATTTATGGAAAAACACTGTCGTGAAAATAATCGGGCGAACACTTATCGATCAAACGAAGCGTTGATGCGTCTGTATATAAATCCATATCTTGGTGATAAATACATTGCAGATATTGATTTGGGTATAATCCAGGACATGTACGATAAAATCAAAAACACGAAAACCATTGCGATTGGTTTACATGTTATGCGATTGTTATCGACTTTTCTAAATTGGTGCGAAAAATACAATTATCGCACAATAAATTCAAATCCATGTCACTTAGTTCAAAAAGCTAAATCTCCAAAGATGAACCACACAATTCTGGATGTTGATGGATACAAACGGTTGTTTAGTGCATTGGATGAAGCGCTTTGTGTTGGGAGATATGCACCACAAACTATCTTGGCAATAAAAACTCTTGCGCTGACGGGGTGTCGCAGCAGTGAAATAACAAACCTAGAACTGAATGAGTTAGATCTGAAAAACGGGTATCTGCGTTTAAACAAACGCAAAACAAATGCATTTAATGTACCCCTAGGCGATCCAGCAATAGAAGTTATAAATCAAGCTTTGAGAATTTGCAAAAGTAACCGATATGTGTTTCATTCTCCAATTGACCATACGTGTCCATTGACAGATTTGCGTAAAGCATTTTGGTGGGCATTAGATCGTGCTGGATTACCGCGGATGCGAATACATGACCTGCGTCATTCCTTTGCAACACTGGCAACCAGCATTGGCGAAGATATACGAATATTAAAAGATGTACTGGGACACACAAAAATCACCACAACAGAAATATATGCGCATGCGTCAAGTGTTGCCGCGCGTCGCGCCGCAAATAATGTTGCAAGCAAGATAACGGGATAAATTGGTATGCGCTGGTTTTGAAGTTTTGGGTGCCATGCATGACTCTCTTGCTCGGTACAAAATTCTGTGCCGACCGTGGGCAAAAATAAAAATCGGGATAAACCCGATTTAAATTTTGGCGTGCCCAGCAGGACTCGAACCTGCAACCTATTGCTTAGAAGGCAATTGCTCTATCCGATTGAGCCATGGGCACATAACCAACTGTGTGGAATTCGGTGCAAATATGCGACCGATTCCTATGTAACATTCTATGTAATAAATATGTAACATTATACATACAATTACATACAATTCAATCAATCTGCGTCAAGTTTTATACAGAACTGATTTTCACGCACACCCGCATAAATCCAACCTTTATACATCTTTATCCAAATCTATCCATAAAAATTGCGGACGATTAGAAATCCGATGCTCTGTCCAGCTGAGCTAAGGGCGCACAATGATACGATTTTATAATATAAAAAAACTAATTTCAAGTCGTCTTGAAAAACTAAACAATAAAAGCCGACAAAATATCGGCTTTTATTTCATTATGATTAATTGTTGCCTTAATCTGCGGTTAACCGTTTCAGACGCAATATTTCAATATACATATACACATCGGCTGCGGCATACAGCAATAATGCCACCGCCAAGTAATACACCATAACCAACGCACCTGCCATTGGATAGAACAGTAATATTACCGCCAACGCAATTAATATAATTGAAATTATTAAATCCATCCAATAATGTCCAAACTTTGCGCGTATCATATTGATTGAAAATACCAATGCACGCAATGATTTGAACAAAAACAGCACAACAAAAATATAAACCATACTGATTACAGAACCAGCCGGGAACATACAGAACAATACCCCCAGCACGACATTAATCAACCCGAACAACACATCGAACCACCCGCCACCAGCATCGCGCGATACGACGAATCCCGCAACAGTACGATATAAACCAAATAAAACCAATGCAACACCAATAACATACATCAGTGCCGTCAATATCGACACCGGCCGAAACACCATTAAAAATGCCGCCACACCGAACAGCAATGCTTCACATATCAGCAGTGGCGCACTTTTATTATATAATCGCTGAACAGATGCTGCGACTAAATTTGTATGTGAACGACGCGAACGCACCGGTTTGGCACGCACGGATTGTTTTGTTTCAGTTTTCTTGGACCTTGGCATGTTTTTCCCTCCCTCGCTAAAAACTTATGTCTATAATATTATAATAAAGAAACATATAAAATTCAACAGTTGTTTTTTATATATTGAATATGCGAAATAATTATGATTATATTTCTATTGTATGCCAAAGGGGGCAAAAATATGAATTTTATAAAAACAGACATTGATGGTGTAATTATCATAGAACCCAAGATTTTTACTGATAATCGCGGTTATTTTTTCGAAAGTTATAACGCAGCAGAATTTATCGCTAATGGCATTCCGAATACATTTGTCCAAGACAATCAATCAAAATCATGCTATGGGGTTATTCGTGGTTTGCATTGCCAATTGGGTGAACACGCCCAGGCAAAGCTGGTTCGTGTTCTGCAAGGCTGTGTTTTAGATGTTGCCGTTGACATTCGTCGCACATCACCAACATTTGGAAAACATGTCGCCGTTGAATTATCTGCGGAAAATCAGCGTCAATTATTTATTCCGCGTGGTTTCTTGCATGGTTTTTCTGTGCTTAGCGACACTGCTATTTTCGCATATAAATGTGATAATTTTTACTGCAAGGAATCAGAATTTGGTATCAGATATGACGACCCTGAAATCGGCATAGACTGGCGTATACCAGCAGATAAAATTATTACTTCGGACAAAGATAGAATAGCCAAAGGATTAAAAGATGTTCCTGATAACTGGATGTAATGGGCAACTGGGGCGCGAATTATCGGCACGCATCCCAGATGCAATTTTAACCGATAAATCTGAATTAGATATAACTGATTTTAATTCTGTACAAGATTTTGTTAACCGGAACAAAATAGACACAATAATAAACTGTGCGGCATATACAGCGGTTGACCGCGCAGAAACAGATATTGATATTGCGCAAAAAATAAATTGTGAAGGTCCAAAAAATCTGGCAAAAACAGGGCGTAAAATTGTACATATATCAACAGATTATGTCTTTGATGGCACAGGACATATTCCGTATACACCATCGGATATGCCAAATCCTGTATCTGTATACGGCAAAACAAAATTGGCGGGCGAACAGGCAGTTATGAAATATTCAACAGAATATATAATTATTCGTACTGCGTGGCTTTATTCGCAATATGGAAATAATTTCGTAAAAACTATGATGCGTTTGGGTCAAGAAAAAGAATCAATTAATGTTGTGTCTGACCAAATCGGTACACCAACTTTTGCAGGTGATTTAGCCGATGCTATTGTAAAAATATTACCACAAATCAACCGGAACACATCGGGTATATATCATTATACCAATCTGGGCGTATGTTCTTGGTACGATTTTGCCACGGCGATAATGAACATTGCAAAATCAAAATGTCAGGTTAATGCGATACCATCGTCTGAATATACAACGGCGGCAACCAGACCGTTTTATAGCGTGCTGGACAAGACAAAAATTATGCAAACATTTGGAATACAAATTCCACATTGGCACGCCAGCCTGATAAATTGCATGCAACAATTACAACACATGTAAACAATACAGGAATAAAAAAAACAACCCTGACAAGAAGGGTTGTTTTTTTACTAATTATCTTATTGCACGACGCAATGTTGTGGTGCTGGTACGACGGATTGTTGAACCACGGTCGCCAACAACATTCCCCGCACTGGGGGTTGCACAAACCCATTCATCGCCATCCAGAACGGCAATCTGTCCAATTGGACAACTGATTTCTGTTGTATTCCATGCAAAGCATCCACCCTTTTTATATGATGTATGCATTGCATCATCAGAACCATTATATGTATATGCGCCATATTCCGGGTTCCATATCCCAGGCGCTTGACCATCACACCAAACCCTGTCGCCGAAACATTCGATACATGTACCGTCTGCATCACATAGTTCAACCGGATATGAAGTAGACTTGTACCCATTATTAGCGCGTTCGCCGTTTCCCATAACATCACCAGTTTCTAAATCACGACACCACAATTTTTGGCATTCCGCCGCATCAATATCATCAACATCGTTATGTGATGCCAATATATAGCCTGGCCCGCAAGAAAAACTGTCCGCCGCATTTATTGTACCAGAACCAAATGCTGCAAAACCAACCATCAATAAAGCAGTTAAAATTTTTTTCATTTCTTTTTCTCTTTATTGATTATTTTACACTGTTTGTTTGTTTTTTGCAAACGACTTTTATCCCCGCAGATTATTGTCCCAGTCCCGCCGGCGAAAAACGACCAATGTTATTAAACAATTCCTGTAATGCGTTCAGTTCAATAGCGGCCGGAATTTCTGTTTCATCTTCGGAAATTATGACATCAGGTAAATCATCATCATGTAAAACATCTGTTTTTATAACCCGTGTGCCATCGACCCACGCCAACAGTACCGTTTTATTATCATACTTTAACGGCAAAGGCCCACGATAATTTTCATCTGCACCGTAATAAATCCAGACTTCATCCCCATAGATAGTCTTTACCTGGGGCGAGCCAATTTTTTCAGTTAATTGTTTGGTTGTTTTTATATCCGCAACCACAGATTCTAAATCAGACGGAAACACATAACCACGATGTTTTACCTGGAACGAACACGCCGTCAAAACCAATAAAAAGATTAACGCAATTTTTTTCATATACATATCATTACACCAAAGCACCAGCCGACGCAACATAAAAAGATTTTGTTTGAATTTTCTCTTGCAAAATATTTATCAACAGGCTATGATAACAATCGTCAACGGGTGTTCCGTTGATGGGGTGTGAGAACCCGGTCAACAGCGTCGGGACAAAATGTCCAAGTGTGATAGTGTGGTGTCGCGACGAAAAACAAAGTGTCATTTCGATGTGCACGCAAAAATTTCTTGTTGATTGATTGTTCTATGTTATCCCCCCAGACAATACCATAATTGGTACCCTGTGGATTGGTTTGCGTGCCAAAAAAGTTTCTCACACGCGGGTCAGTTCTATGTAATCCCCCCATATCATTCATTCCCACTCTATGGGGGGACTTTTTTATAGAAAATTACAGATAACCAAGAACGGGGCAAATGCCCCGTTTTTATTTATCCTTCGCCGTTTTCTTTAACCTCTGGCGAATTTTTCATTGCAAAATGCGCAATGTATTTTTTCAGTTCACTGCGATAATGATTATTTTCCTTGGCTTCTTCCACCAATCTATCAAAATGTGGGTTAACCGCACGCGCAGCACCAAAACGACTTTCTGTTTTCAAGAAATCTTCCAGTGGTGTCGGATTATCCACATTTGAATCCATGGTCAGTGGACTGTGGCCATCAATGATTAACGATGGGTCAAAGCGATACAATGGCCACGCCCCAGTATTTACCATTTGCGTTTCATGCTGAACCGCGTTTTGCAGCGCAAACCCATGTGCTATACACGGCGCATACGCCAATATAATTGACGGTCCTGGGAACGCTTCGGCTTCACGGAATGCACGAATCGCCTGGGCCTGATTTGCACCCAACGCAATCTGCGCAACATATGCACCAGACATCATTGCAATCATGCCCAGGTCTTTTTTGGCATGTTCTTTACCACCAATGGCGAATTTCATACTGGCACCAAATGGCGTTGACTTAGACTGTTGCCCACCGGTATTAGAATACCCTTCGGTATCCAGAACCAATATATTGACATTTTCACCACTGTGTAATACATGGTCCAGTCCACCGTATCCGATATCGTATGCCCATCCATCGCCACCAATAATCCACACAGACTTGTCAACAATTTCGCCAACCAGACTGCGTGCCAACGCGGCGCGCGGCGAATCGATTTTATCCAACTGGGCACGCAATTTTTCTTCTATTTCCCGTTGTTTATCTGGATTTCGTTCTGCGAACATTTCTTCTACATTCGGGATATTTAATTCAAATAATAATCCCTTTAATGTATTGCGTTTTTGATTTAACGCGATTCGCATACCCAACCCATATTCTGCGTTATCTTCAAACAGCGAATTAGACCACGCTGGTCCACGACCGTCTGAATCCGCAGTCCACGGTGTTGTCGGCAAATTTGCCCCATATATAGACGAACAACCGGTTGCATTTGCAACAATCATACGATTGCCGAACAAGTGCGACATCATTTTAATATATGGCGTTTCACCACACCCTGCACATGCGCCGGGAAATTCAAAATAATGTGGCAACAATTCAACATGCTTTGGAATATTCAAGTTTAACTTTTCACGCGAAATATCAGGTATTTTTTGCGCCGCATTAAATGCCTGTTGGCGTTCGCTGGAATCTTGCAACGCAATCATCGCCAACGCATGCACAGGGCAATTTTCAACACAAATTCCGCAACCGGTACAATCGGCCGGTGAAATATTCAGCGTATAATACATATCCGCACCCAGTTCCGGCGTTTTAACAGGTACAACAATTACCCCGTCGGCGCGTGCCTGTTCCGCTTGTTCTGGGGTCATAACCTTGATACGAATTGCCGCATGCGGGCACAACATAGAACATTTACCACACTGGATACATTTTTCTAAATCCACCGCTGCAACGCGTTCAGAAATCGCGCGTTTTTCATATTTTGCCGTACCAACTGGGTATTGACCGGCACCAAATTCACCGTCAACACGAAAACGCGAAACAGGTAAATCATCACCACGCTGTGCGGCCATTTCGCCCAATGTACCCGCAATTTCTGTCGGTGTATCTAATGTCATGGCCGGAACAAAGTCTGGCGCAAAATTTGATACAGATGACGGCAATGTATACTCGTGCAAATAGTCCGCAGCCTTATCAACCGCCGCCCAGTTTGCTTCTACGACACTCATGCCTTTTTTCTTGTATGTTTTTTCAATTGCGACCTTGGCACTTTGTGCGGCAACAGATGGGTCAATAACATGCGTTAAGTTAAAGAAATTTAACATTATAAATGTATTGATTCTGTTCCCCAGTCCCAATTCAGCCGCCGCTGCATTTGCGTTCAAAAAGAATACACGCGCATGCATCCGAATCAAATGTTCTTGACTTTCACGCGGTAAATTGGCAAATGCGTCATCTGGCGACAACGATGTATTTATCATAACAGTGCCACCAGCGCGCAAGCCCTTGAATATATCAAAACGCTGGGCAATCATAAAGTTAGACACACTGATAAAATCTGCAACCTCTATCAGATATTGACTTTTAATCGGCGCATCAGAAAAACGCACATGCGACGCTGTTAATCCGCCAGATTTCTTGGAATCATATACTGCATACGATTGCGGATACAAATCAGAATTTTCACCAACGATTTTTACAATATTTTTTACGGCACCAACTGTACCATCAGAACCAATACCATATAAAATCGCAGTTTTAAAATTTGGTGCCTGGACAGCAAACGCCGGGTCTGTTTTTAATGACAGGCCGGACAAATCATCTTCTATACCAACCGTAAAATTATGATGTATTGTACCCAACATCATATTTTCATAAATCGCCTTGACATCACGCGGCTTAAATTCTTTAGAGCCCAATCCATAACGCCCCCCAAATACCGCCGCAGAATCACCGACAACAGTTTTGACATCTTGGTATAACGGTTCGCCCAAACTGCCCGGTTCTTTGCATCTGTCCAGCACGGCAATATTTTTTACCGTCCGGGGTAACACCGCCAAGAACGCATCACGCGGGAACGGACGAAACAAGTGCACCTTTAACAGCCCCAAACCAGCCGGCAAATACGGCAATGTTTCTTCTATGGTTTCACACGCACTGCCCATTGCGACAATAACATGTTCTGCATTTGCATCACCGACATAGTCAACCAATTTATATTGCCGCCCTGTTAATTTAGCAAACTTATCCATACATTCTTGGACTATTTCAGGTGTTTTTACATACAGCGGATTTGCCGCTTCGCGACTTTGAAAAAACACATCAGGATTTTGCGCTGTACCGCGCACAGTCGGGTGGTCAGGTGTCATTCCACGCGCACGATTTTGCAAGACCAAATTATCTGGCATTAATTCACGCAATACATCATCACTGATTCTGTCCAGGCGCGATTCTTCGTGGCTGGTGCGGAATCCGTCAAAGAAATGCACAAACGGTACACGGGCACGCAATGTTGCCGCGTGTGCGATTGCCGCCATATCATGCGCTTGTTGTACATTATGACTGGACAACAACGCAAAACCAGTTTGTCGCACAGACATAACATCGCTGTGGTCGCCGAATATAGACAACGCATGTGTTGCCAATGCGCGCGCCGCCACATGCATAACAAACGGCGTTTGCTCGCCCGCGATTTTATACATATTCGGAATCATCAACAGCAATCCTTGGGATGCGGTAAATGTAGTTGCCAACGACCCCATTTGCAATGCACCATGCATTGCGCCGGCGGCACCACCTTCGGATTGCATTTCTATGATTTGTGGGATTGCGCCCCATATATTTTTCTTGTGCTGGAAAGACCATTCGTCTGCCAGTTCGCCCATGGTACTGCTGGGGGTAATCGGATATATTGCCGCAAAATCAACACATCTGTATGCGACATCTGCCGCCGCCCAGTTACCATCAACAATTAAATTTGCCATTTTTATCCCCTAACAAAATTTTATATACGCGCAATATCATACCCCCAATTTATTCCCAAGGCAAGATATATAAAATACTTGACAAATACATATTTTTGTGCCATATAGTAAAAAAAACTAACATTACATACAGGATGAATTATGTCAGATGCTGCAAAAATAATAAACAATTCAAAATCCGCAAATTATATTGCCGGTAGAACAATTTTTATCTTGGACCATATTGATACAGAAAGTTGCGCTGAACTGATTGGCAACATCAGCAATATGGTTAACGATTTGCCTTGGGGACACACATACGCATCAATAAATTCAGACACAATTGTTAATCCATATAATCTGCCAAAAAACACTCCGCCGGTCATAGATATAAACATAGATTCAACAGGCGGTTCTTTACCCGTCACAAAAAGCATTATGGCACTGCTGAATATTGCACGCACCAAGGGCGCAATTATTCGCACATTTGTTATGGGCGACGCATCATCATGTGCCAGTCTGATTGCAATCCAGGGCACCCCAGGATTCAGAATTATGTACGAACAGGCATATAACTTAATTCATTATGGTCGCAGTACATATTCTGTAAACAAACCAACAGAAATAGACAAAGCCGCAAAATTCGAAAAAGAAATGCGCGCTAATTTCTATGAACCATATTTGAAATATACAAATCTGACCAAATCAGAATTGTTAAAATACCAGCGTGCTGAATACAGTCAACTGTCGGCTGATGTATGTATGAAAAAAAATATGTGCGATTGGATTTTAACTAATGATGGTTTGTTCATAAAGCGTAATGAAAAACAACGATAAAAAACGGGGTATCGCCCCGTTTTTTTATTATCTGATATGCTGATTATTAATCAACTGTTTGATACCCATTGGTATACGCTTGAATTTCAAAGAATCGTTATAAGAACAATCAAATTCAACGGCTGTATGTGGCATACCGCGTAATGTACGCAAACGATTATGCGAACAATCGTATATTCCTGTACGCAGCGGTCCATGCGTCAACCGTGTCAATAGATTATAAGAGCAACAAAAATACTGTGCAAATGCCGGTGCACCATATAATGAAACTAAGTTATTATAACAACAATCATATACATTTGCATACTGTGGTCCATCTGCCAGCGATATCAATTTATTCCCAGCGCAATCAAAAACATCCACTTTCTTTGGTGCATAACGCAATGTTTTTAATTGATTATAACTGCAATCATAAACAGATGCCGCCACCGGCCCGCCTGCTAAATTAGTTAAATTATTATGCGAACAATCAAAACGCCCCATTATCATAACAGTTGACAGGTCGGGTAATTTCGTCAGTTCCATATCAGATAAATCTAAATCGCCCTTTACACAAAAATACTTTGGTAAATCAAAGGCATCAAAAATTTGCCAATCTTGCAAAAAATATCGTTTATATTCGTTTTTCATACCACAAACCATTTTATTATTTTTTATCTGATTTTTCAGATTCTGATTCATCTGCATTATTGCCGGCAATATCTGCATTCAAATCTGAATCATCATCTGGCGACGCAGGTATAATATTTGCACGAGACTGCAATTTTGACATTGCGCGCACCATATCCATTGCGCGTTGCAATTGGTAATCCAGCGCATCTTTTTCTTCATCTGTTAATTCTGTATCATCGTCTGATTTGCCTTTATTTTTCTTTTCTGCTTCTTCGTTTTTCAACGCATTTTTGAATGACGCTTCGGAATACAGGCTTTCTTTGCGTTCCAACACCTCTATCTTACTTTGCAGAACTTCTATATCTGGGGTAATTCCTTCGTTTTGAATTGACCGACCAGACGGCGTATAATACCGCGCAATAGTTATATGAATTGCCGTACCATCGCCCAATGGCTTTTGCTGTTGCACACTGCCCTTGCCAAATGACTGCGACCCCATAACCAATGCCCGTCCATTATCCTGTAATGCCCCAGCAACAATTTCTGACGCAGATGCAGAACCATGGTTTATCAAGACAACAACAGGCTTGCCATTGGCTAAATCACCTGGGGACGCATAGTTGCGTTCAATATCCGTCTTGCGTTTACCGCGGGTGGACACAATTTCACCAGCATCCAGAAACGCGTCTGCAACATCAATTGCCGCAGTTAAATATCCCCCTGGATTATTACGAACATCTAGCACATATCCGATAACATCTTTCTTTTCTAATTTTTCCAGTGCCTTGTTCAATTCTTTGGCGGTTGTCGCACCAAAATCAGATATGCGAATATATCCGATTTTTTCGTCGGTATCTTCGTCGGCACCAGGCATTGTTTTTACTTCATATTTAACCGATTCTACCTTGATAATTGCGCGTTTTAATGTCAAAGTGCGTGGTTCTTGCCCTTCGGAAATAATGGTCAGTTTTACTTTTGTCCCCGGACGGCCTTTCATTTTCTTAACTGCTTGATTTAGTGTCATATCAAACACTTGTTCATCATCAATATGCGTAATATAATCGCCTGCCTTTATTCCGGCCTTGTCCGCAGGTGTATCATCAATTGGCGAAATAACACGCACAGCGCCACGGTCGCTGGTTATTTGAATGCCCAGACCACCAAATTCACCCAAAGATTTATCATTAAATTCCTTGAAATCATCAGCCGACAAATACGATGAATGTGGGTCCAGCGCCCCCAACATGCCGTTCATTGCAGCCTCTAGCATCTTTTTTTCATCCGCTTCTTCTACGAAATTATCGCGTGCAACCTCAAAAACCAAGGCCAATTTCTTTAATTGTTCATAAATTTCTTCATCTGTTAAATGCTCAACAGGTTCTTCTTTTTTTGACTTATCTGCTGCGAAAGTCATACCCGGCACCACGGTTAACAAAGTTGCCAAAACCAGCATTTTTTTCAGCATTTATCAATCCTTTCATATATAGATATAAATATAACAAACTAACCATAAAACAAAAAGCCGTTCGTCGCAAGCCCGTTTTAACAAATAAAACCACTAAAAAACTTGACAAATTATTTTTAAGGGCTATATTTATAAGAGAATAACGGTATAAAAACATGACAAAGACACAAAAATTTGAAAATCCGATTGAAACAAACCGCCAGACAATAACCCGGTTATTGTCAGGTGCTGGGACTGTTAAGCGGCTGAATAATGTAAATTGGTTGCGTACTGAAATATCGTATGTTGAACCGCGTACTTTGTTTTACTTGCCGGCGAAACAGCAAAAAACTCACTTGGATTATAATTCAATGAAAAATATCGGCGATGCGTATGATTACATTATACACAACCCGACAACCCCCATTGATGCAACAGAAGTATGTCGCATACACAGCATGATGTGCGCAGGCACAAAAATTCATGGTGGTGTTTTCCGCAGCACGCAAAAAGTTATTGAAATAAATGTAAACGGGCAACGCTTTCATGCACCAGACTATCATGACATACCGTCAAAATTAAATGAAATTATATTTAACCTGAATAACAGTCAAGATTCTGCCCCAATTCGTGCGTTCAAGGTACACTATGAATTAATAATGTTGCAACCATTTGACGACTTTAACAAACGCCTGTCCCGAATGATTATGAATTGGGTGCTGGTCCAAGGCGGATATCGTCCAATTGTATTTAATCAACCATCCGATAAACAAAAATACAAAGACGCAATAACCGCGTACGCAAACGGTAATTACAAAGCATATATGACTTATATGAAATCATGTATGTTGCGCACACAAAAAGCAATTATCAAGGTACTAACCAAATCAAAAATATTGTAATGAAAATGCCGGAAAACATCAGCAATCTTGTGCACCATGGACGCGAAACATACGCAGTATATTACGGCGACAGATTTGTTTTGAAAAGACCGCTGCCTAACTCAACTGCTGAAAAACGCGATGCTTGGTTGGCAAAACAGCACAAAACCAAAGACGCAATTGATGCGATTCGTGCCAAGAAAAATCCATTATACAATGTCCCAGCAATGGAATATATCCATGACGCAGAATATCAAATCTTAGAAGAACGCGCCCCTGGTGAACCATTAACCGCAGATTTATATAGTAAATTATCTGCGCGTCAAAAATTTGAAATCGTAAACAGCATCGCCAGTTTTCTGGTTGATATGAACGAATTAAAACCGATTGGCGCGGTTCAGAAAAACAATATTATGAATGAATTAAAATTTTCCCGACTGGATAAATTCATAGAAAATAAAATGCACCTGTGGTTTACACGCGAAGAAATATATCAAATGGCAAATATTCGTGATAAAATTGGCAAATTTGAATATGAAACGCGCTTGGCATGGTCGCATGCGGATATCAGCGCAAAAAATGTTATCTATGACGCAGCAACCAGCCGCCTGTCATTCATAGATTTTGCCGAAGCAGATTATAAGTTTATCTATCGTGATATATTTGCACCGCTGCAAATTGAATTGAATATATACAAAAACATTTACGATGTGTATTACAAGATGCACAACCAAGAATTATACTATATGCCCGGCGCAAAAACAGACGCATTTCGTGAAATAATGAAGCATAGAATCATGGTCGTATTTTTACGCCGTTTTATCAAGGCATCTGACGACCTGCGCGTAACCCCAGCAAACAAGAAAAGTGCTGATAATAATCTGGAAAAATTATCGTTTATGCGTCAACAAATGCAAAACATTCATAATCTGGAACAGCAACTGTCGCGATAAAAAATTAATCTTCTTTGAATAAGTTAGCAGGATTCACAACTTTATCGCCACGGCGAACTTCCAAATACATTTCAGATTTATTTGAATCCATACGACCAATTGGTTCGCCGGCCAATACTTCCTGGCCCAGCATAACATTGATTGTCCCCAGATTTGTCATAATTGTATTATAACCGTTTTTATGCGACATAATTATAACCTTACCAAAACCCTTGAAATTATCAGCAAACTTAATTTCACCATCTGCTGGTGCCATTACCAATGCATCACCACGGGTTCTGATACGCCACCCATCTGATTTTAATCCCAACGCAGTTTGTTCCCCAAAATGAACAACGACCCGACCGCGTACGGGCTGGTTTAATTTACGCAACGAAAATCGTGAATCCCCTGACATTTCCGAACTCCCCACGCCGGCCATTAATTCAGAAATAGTTTTTGCGCGCACCGACAGTTCGCGCAATTTTTTCTGCAAAGCCCCTTGTTGTGTGCGCAACTTCTGATTTTGTGCCGAACGCGTACGCAACAATTTATCCAGTTCATCTTTTTCATTTGCATATCGTTTTGCCGTACGGTCCAGTTTTTCTTTTTCGACCGCGCGTTGGGCGCGTATTTTTTCTAACTCGCGAATTTCCGCTGTGGCGGCTTGAATTTCTGTATCAAAATTATTTGCCGCCCCAGATAAAATCGCAGATGTTAAAACATATTCGCGCATATTTTCAGAATCGAAACTGGGATGCGCTGCAACAAATAAAATACTGGCTGCCGCATCGGCAATACGCACACGGTTTTGTTGCAAAGATTTTTCTAACTTTTCGCGTTGGGCATCTAATTCTTGGATTTTTTTAGCAACTGCACTGCGTTGTTCTTCCAGTGTACTGACCCGGTCTGCTGCACGAACCAACTTTTTTTTGGTGGACGCAATTTCTTTATCAGACGATTCAACTTGTTGACTTAACTTTTTATTTTGTTGTTCTGTTTTTTTTATCTGTGCCTGGATATTCGCCAGTTCATTGGCACCGAATACACTGTATGTCGGCATCACACACAATAACGCAAAAACAACTAAAAATTTTTTCATTAATTTTTATTAACAACACGCAAAAATGTTTTTTTACCCTTTTGAACCATGATTTCATCTGCTGGCACAACAACAGATTTCCAATCTGTAATTTTTTTACCATCAATCTGAATACCGCCCTGTTCAATCATACGCCGTGCATCTGATTTTGATTGGAATAAATTTATATTGACCAAGAAATCAACAATACCCATATCACCTGACATATTTAATTCAAATGTCGGGACATTTTCAGAATCTGCCCCACCGCTAAACAGTGCATCTGCCGCACTTTGTGCCGCAACTGCCGCATCATGCCCATGTGCAATTTCTGTTGCAGCAAATGCCAAAATCTTTTTTGCAACATTTAATTCTGCACCCTGGAACGCTGCCAATCGGGCAATTTCATCTAATGGTATTTCTGTAAATATTTTCAAAAACTTTTCAACTAAATCATCTGGGATATTACGGAAATATTGATAGTATTCATACGGCGATGTTTTATCTTCGTTTACCCAAACAGCATTACCCGCAGACTTGCCAATTTTTTCACCACGCGAATCTGTGATTAACGCCGTTGATAATACAAAGGCTTCTTTACCCAATTTTTTGCGTATTAATTCAATTCCCATGACACAGTTGCCCCATTGGTCTGCACCACAGAACTGCAATTGGCAACCATATTTTTTATACAGCGTCAAGAAATCAACAGCCTGGAAAGTCATATAATTAAATTCTAAAAAAGTCATGCCATTTGCCAAACGACGACGGACGCTTTCCATAGACAACATACGCGGAACAGTAAAATCAGTACCATATTCACGCAAGAAATCCAAATGATTGTAATCTTTCATCCAATCATAATTATCAACCATGATTGCGTCTGTATCACCATCGCCAAACTTAATAAATTTTGAAATAGATTTACGCAATCCGGCACAATTGTGGGCAATTTGTTCATCCGTTAACATTGGTCGCCCTTTATCACGCCCAGACGGGTCCCCAATGCGACCGGTTGCACCACCGACCAATAAAATAGGTTTATGACCATATTTTTGGAACCAACGCATCAGCATCAGCGATGCCAAATGTCCCACATGCAGCGAATCCCCTGTTGGGTCTGTACCCCAATAACCAACCATACGCCCAGCATTCAACGCATCATTTAGCCCATCCATATTGGATGCTTGATTTATAAAACCGCGTAATTCTAATTCGCGCAATAATTCATTTTGCATATTACAAATCCTTGGTTATGAATACTATATAATATATCAATTCATGGCAAGTTTTCCATAAAATTATCAGCCATGCATCTTTGCTCATACAACATCAAAATATAATGTAAAGTTCTGCCCCCCAAATAATTAATAAATATATTATTTTCATTGTCTTTCCTTGGTATATAAAAACGGGGCTTTTTAATTACGCCCCGTTAGTTTATTACATAACAGATTGTCTTATTCTCGCTTAATCCCCGCACGCAGAATGAACACCACCAAGTGCATGCAGCTCATCACACGCACGACCAAGTTCCGTTATCGCTTCTTCGTACTGCGCCCGTTCCGTTGTCGTCATCTGAGAATACAGCAATTCTACTTCATCTAGCGACTTTTGACCCATAACCTTGCCACCAATCCAGCGATTGCCAAATAATTCCATTATCCCAACACCTAAACCAGCACCGCCAACCGCACCACCAACCGTAGCCCATGTTCGACCACTCTTGCGCGCGTCCAGGGTATTACCCAGTTTTTGCATCTGGTATTCATAGATATCATTTGCCGCCTGCGTACGCATTTCTGCATTAGATGATTTTATATCTTGTTTCATATCTTTATTGAACTGGCGCTGTTCCGATTTACTTGCCCGAATCGTTTTATTCAGCGATTTATCCGCTTCTTTATTTGTTTTCGATATGTCTTTCAGTAAATCAGCCTCCATGTCCGCTGCCACACGCGCGTCCAAGGTATTACCCAGTTCTTGCATATCATATTCATAGATATCATTTGCTGCCTGCGCACGCATTTCTGCATTAAATGCTTTTTGCGATGCGTTCATATCTCTATTAAATTGCCGTGTTTCGGCTTTTAGTTCAGATTTCAGAGAATCATAATTTGGTACTGCCGCATTTACATTGGTTGATATTATTGCTGACACCCCTATACACAACAATGCTGAAAATAACCCTAGGTTTAGATTCGGCATGATTTTTGTACAACAAAAAGCATAAAAAACGCCAGATTCTTCACACTTTTTGAATATGTTATATATGATATTTTATCAAAAAATGCTTATATTCTCAATACAAAAATCCATTATTTCCGGTACGCAATATGATTATAAAAAACATACACCCCACCACAAAAGAAAACCGCCAGACGGCGGTTTTCAAATTTCTATACATAAAATTGCAATTTTCAAGATAACATTTTTGCAACTTCATCTGCCAAGTTGTCTTCGCGTTTCTGGATACCTTCGCCCAAAACGAAATATGCGAACCCAGCCAATTTACCGCCCGCTTCTTCAACAACTTGTTTCACTGTTTTTGACGGGTCCATAACAAACGGCTGTTCTTCTAAAACAGTTTCTGCATAGTATTTATGGATACGACCTTCGACCATTTTTTCAACAACATTTTCAGGCTTGCCGTCGGTTGCCCCAGATTCAATAAATACTTTCTTTTCGCGTTCAACTGATGCCGGGTCAACATCTGCAATTGTCATAAATTCAGGCTTGTTTGCCGCAATATGCATCGCGATTTTATTTCCGATTTCATCAATCTTGTCAGAATCACCGTCAATCGCAACCACGACACCAATTTGCCCCATACCCGGAACCAGCGCATTATGAATATATGTATAAATATGTTCGCCATTAACCTTGGCAATGCGACGCAGGCTCATATTTTCGCCAATCGTAGAAATTGTTGCTGCGATATCGTCTTTGACTGCATTTAATGTTGCATCAAAATCGCCCTGTAATTCTGCTGCTTTGGACGCGATATCAGAAACCAACTTTTGGAATTTATCATTTTTTGCAACAAAATCTGTTTCCGCATTAACCTCAACAACACATCCCATACCATCGCATTTTACAACCGTAACCAATCCAGATGCAGCAACACGACCTGCCTTGGACGCTGCTTTGACAATACCTTTTTGACGCAGCCAATCTGCCGCTGCTTCGATATCGCCATTTGTTTCAATTAACGCTTTTTTGCAATCCATCATCCCAGCGGATGTTTTTTCACGCAGTTCTTGGATTAATTTTGCGGTTATTTCTGCCATTTTGTTTTCTCCTGGTTTTGTGATTATTCTTGTTTGGCGCGGCAATACGCAATATTCGCATTGCCGACCAAGATATAAATATACAGCAAAGATTATTTGTCCGCGCTTTCGGCTTTCACCGCTTTTTCTATTAACTTGCCACGGCGTTCTGCGCGCGCTTCGGACATTTTAGACTTTTGCTTTGCTTCTTTGTCTTTGATATCCGCTTCAAAATCTTCGGCCACTGCATCCGTCATATCAGATTCGACCTTTTTCCCAGCGGCCCCACCCAAACGCTTTTCGATACCAGACAAAATCGCATCAACGAACAAGTCGCAATACAACTGGGTTGCACGCGCTGCGTCATCATTACCCGGCACAGGATAATCAACTAATTCCGGGTTCGCGTTTGTATCACAAATTGCAATTGTCGGAATATCCAAGATTTTTGCTTCACGAACAGCGTTCATTTCACGCGGAACATCAATAACAATCATTGCCTGGGGCGTGCCATGCATTTCCAAAATACCACCAAATATATCACGCAGTTTGGCAACTTCTTTGGTCATGATGCCGACTTCTTTCTTGGTCAATCCCAATTTGTCTGCATTTTCAATATCAGATTCCATTTTTTTCAAACGGCGAATTGATTGCGAAACAGTTGTCCAGTTTGTTAACATACCGCCCAACCAACGATTGTTAACATAAAATTGACCGCAACGTTCTGCTGCGTCTTTGACAATATCTTTGGCCTGGTGTTTTGTCGCAACAAACAAAATCTTGCCCCCAGCCGCCGCAATTGCTTCTAGTGCGACCAATGCACGATATAACAGCGGTGCTGTTTTGTTCAAATTAATAATATGAATTTTATCTTTGACCCCATAAACATACGGTGTCATCAGCGGATTCCAGCGGCGCGTATGATGACCAAAGTGCACACCGGCTTCCATCAATTGTTTCATTGTAAATGTTGGCAATGCCATGATAATATCCTTTGTTTTCTGTTGTTATCCTCGCCATTGGTAAAAAGCCGAATTTGCATTCGGACAGAAATTCAGACCAAATGACTGTGTTCTTCACGCATCTGCGTGTAGGTGCATAATACCCCGCCAGCATATAAAAATCAAGCAAAAACTAGTATTTTTTGATAAAAGCAACCATGTATTAAAAAATTGACAAAATGTTTTTATGTATTAATATATTTACAAATGAAACTGTTTGTCAAATTTTTTGCTTGGCTGACATGCGTTGTGTTTATAAACACCGCGGCGCACGGCAATGATGCACTGCGCTGTGCAAGCCCAGAATACCGCAACGCACACCCAGAAAAATGCGCGTCTTTTTCAGGCGCAACAACAATTGCACCAATACTTGGTGGCGTTGGCGTTTTAGGTGGTGCACTTGCCCTGATTGGAATGTCTGCGGCATCTGCATCTGTTTCAAATGCAAATCAACCAGCAGCCCAGCCGATGTCTGCATTACCAAAATACGACACCGTTGGCGGCGATGTTGAATCAATAAAAATATCTGCAATAATGGACAGCGCACAATATCGCGCAAACTTCAATCAATATAATGATATCAGATTAGCATATTCTATTGCGCGTGGATTTACCGGACGCAATACAACAATTGCTGTCTTGGACACAGGCCTGGACAGTTGGCACGGCCGTAATGTCGCAGCAATGGCATCTGGGATTATTGCACCCAATGCGACCATAGAATCATATAAAATCGCATACGATATGGAATTTGTATCATATCGTGAAATTGGCGATATTATCGCATCTGCCAATAACGCAAATGTTTTTAATGCCAGTTGGTCTGTGGACATGCGGGCACCAGATTTGCATTCGCGTACACAACTGGAACAACTGACAGATACTAAATTTGTTTCCAGTATATCTGATGCCGCCATCAACCAAGACGCAATATTCGTATTTGCCGCCGGCAATGATTATGATAAAAGTCAAAGCAGTGCATTGTCTGCGATGCCAAATGTTATGCCTGAATTACACGGACATTTTATAAATGTCGTCGCCTGGGACAGCGACACTGGCGCATTGGCAGATTACAGCAATGCATGCGGAATTACACAAGAATGGTGCATAACTGCCCCCGGCAGTAATATAAACACCGGCACATCCGTGGCAGATGGAACCAGTTTTGCTGCACCAATTGTATCAGCCGCCATTGCTGTTATCCGCGAAGCGTTCCCATACATGACCGCATCACAAATAACCGACCTGCTGTTTGAAACCGCGCGCGATTTAGGCGAACCAGGCACAGACGCAATATACGGTCATGGCATGCTGGATATGGAACGTGCAACCCGACCTGTTGGTGCACCGCTGGTCCCAGTGGCAGACGGCATAATGCGCCCACTGCAAACTGCACGCGTATCTGGAAACATTGCACACCAAATTCGCACCGCAGGATTGCAATTTGCATATTTTGATAAATACGGACGCGCATTTAATACCACACTGGGCGACAATATAAGTATTCAAAATCCTGGACGCGGGTTTTACCGACTGCGTGCAAACGATGAAATCACTGTATTTGATATGGGCAGACTTAAAATGGGTTTAATGGATACAGATTTCATCTTTGGTGATGGTTTTATGAAAACAAATGATAATCAAAAATTCGGCTTTATCGGCACTGGTCATAAATTTGATATTGGCAACATATCTTTATTTCACCAGGCACGCATAGGCTTTGGTGCGCCACGCGCATCATCTGATTCAATGATATCGCATTTTTCAAATATATATACCGCATCCATAAAACTGGGGGCACAATTCCAAGATTGGACAATATCAGTATCTGTCCCAGACGCGATTGTTTCTGGGACAATGGGACTGCGTCTGCCCACTGGTCGTGCCCCAAACGGCAGCATTATATACAACAACTATGAACTGGATTTACGCACGCAACCAGCCATAGAATATTCAATATCATATCGCGCATTAACAGCCAGTTTTATTGACAACCCATTTGGTCAAGATGAATTTTTCATAATGGCGCGCGGGCGTATCAAATTCTGAAATGTTCGACATTATCTGCTTCGGTCTTGATACCATTGCAAACGATAAATTTGCTTAATGTATCACGGTGCACCCGCAGCCGCCGCGCAATTTCATGTCGTGTATTTCCATTTGCCAATTTGTCTGATATATATTTTTCACACCCTTGCAGTTTGCACATATTACGACTGCCGTATGGGCGACCAATATGTTTACCTTCGGATTTTATTCGTGCCAATGCTTCTTTGGTGCGTTGTGAAATCAAATTCCGTTCTATTTCCGCAGACAATCCGAACGCAAATGCTAAAACCTTGCTGGTAATATCAGACCCCAAGCGATAATTATCTTTTATTGTCCATATTTTTGCCCCAACATCCATACAATGATGCAGAATACTCATTATTTGCAACAAATTGCGCCCCAGGCGCGATAATTCTGATGCGATTATCATATCGTCTTTTTTTATCCTTTTTAATAACCGCCCCAGCTTTCGTTTATTCAAATCCATTGTTGATGAAATCGTTTCTTCTATCCAGCAATCAATTATCAATTCTTGCTTGGCACAAAATTTTTTTATTTCAAAACGCTGGTTTTCTGTTGTTTGATGGTCTGTTGATACGCGTATATATCCGTATACCACTGTAAGTCTCCTGTAATTAAAAATAGAAAAACAAAAACCATTCCCACCCCATTTTTCCCAGCATTAATTACATGGCAAAAATTCCCACCAAAAACATACACCTCAATAATTAAAAGTCTTGTATTTTTACACTTTAATTTCTATGATTAAATCTGTACCAAAGGACAGGGAGTTATCAATATGCAACATACACATCGTAATTTATTCCAATGGATAATCACAACAGTGGCTTTAATTGCTGCGGCCGCTGTTGCATGGTGGCATATTGCCAGTACAAATTCACGCCCCCTGTTGCGCGCAAACATAACAGAACCAACAACCGCTGAATTTACAGATAATGCAAATATGTTCTTTGCCACAGCCCGTTCAATCCCTGATGTTAATAATGACAGGAAACTAACCGCGCCCGCGGATATAACAATTTCATATAATTCTGAATCTGATGAATATTCACCTGCATTTATTATGAATTTGTCTGATGACGCATTGGCTAAAAATATAACTATTTCACCATTTATACGCGGCACATGGCGTACAAATGGGGATTCTGCCATCACATTTACCCCTGATGCCAATTGGCCAGCCGGTGAAAAATTCACAATAAAAATAAATCAAGACATTTTTAATCCAGACATTCGCCCAAACACACGACGCATAACATTTGAAACGCCTGACATTACCACACAAATTGATAACTTTAATTTATACGATGCCCCAAACGCGCCCCAGTCTGTTGTCGGTGTTGCGGTTATATCGTTTAATTATGCAATTGATGTTGATGACTTTAATAATAACATATCAATGGAATTGGATAATGATGATTTAGATTTTTCAGTAAAATTTGACAGTTTCTATCGCACTGCATTGATAATATCAGAACCTGTGAAAATAACCGACGAACCACAAATAATGCAAATTAATATCGGGCGCATACATGCCGCAGATGGTAAATCAAAAACAAAATCGACAGACGCAAAAATAACAATTGAATCAGCCGATAATATATTCAAAATTTCATCACTGGACACAATAGTTGCTGATGACAACGACGGCAACGCACAACAGTTAATACTATTAAACACCTCTGTTGCCGCGGACAACAACACAAAATGGACTGATTATGTGCATGCGTATTTATTACCACAATATCGCGATGCAGACGAACAAAAATCTGGGCACATACACATCTGGTCCAACGACGAAATATCTGATTCTGTATTATCCCAGTCCCAGCGTCTGGACATATCACAAATGGACTTTATAAATCCCGGTGGGGTTTATCAATATGCGTTCAAGTATATTGTCCCAGACGGACAAACACGATACATATATGTATCTGTGGATAATGGTGCAAAATCTGCAAATGGTTTCATAATGAAAAACGGCGCATCTTATGTTATGCGTGTTCCATATCCAAACCAGTCTGTGAAAATAATCGGCACAGGTGCATTATTATCTTTATCTGGCGACCAACAAATCGGCATTGCTGCACGCGGTGGGGTTAATACAGCCTATGTAAATTTATATAAAGTAAAATCAGATGAAATAAATCATTTAATATCACAAACATACGATATTTTCGCACCAAACATAGCGTTCAAATCTTGGGCATTTGGAACATACGATATGTCAGTTGTGTTTCAAAAGCGAATCGCATTTGCAAATTCGTCCGTTATGCGTACTAACTATTCATCTATAAATTTAGGCGAATACTTGGACCGTACAGGGAACGACAAAACCGGCATATTTATAATCCAAACTGGCACAACTGCCAACGCCGCCGAATTTAATGACCAGCGTTTAATTTTGCTGACTGACATGGGCATAATACGCAAACAAAACATGGATGAATCTTCGTCTGTATTTGTATCAAATCTGTCCACTGGCAAACCGGCCGCCGACATAGATGTATATGTTTTAGGTCGCAATGGCAACCCTGTATGGTCAGGTCGCACAAATGCCGACGGTCGCGTCGACATCCCACAACTGGATTGGTCCGAATACAGAAACACGCGCGAACCTGTTGCCATTGTTGCCCGACGCGGAAATGATGTATCTTTTATTCCATATAACGCATACGCGCAACGCGTAGAATATTCAAAATATGATATAGATGGTGTATATTCCGCCGCGACAAATCCATTAAACGCATTTATGTTTTCTGACCGCGGAATTTATCGTCCTGGCGAAGAAATTATTTTTGGCGGCATTGTAAAGAATAACTCTTTTAGTTCATTATCTGGTATTCCGGTCAAACTAATCGTAAATGATGCACGCGGTCGCACTGTGATGGAACACGCATTTTCATTAACATCTGATGGCATGTTTGATATACGCGAAAAAGTATCAGATGGTGCTGCATTGGGGACATGGTTTGCATACTTATATTCATTAAACGCAAATAACGATATGGATAATATGCTGGGCATGACATCTTTTGATGTCCAAGAATTTACCCCCGACACAATGAAAATAACCGCAAAAATCACAGACGCACAATCAAACGGCGGCTGGATTTCAACAGATAATATTACCGCCGCAGTGTCATTGCGAAACTTGTTTGGCACCCCTGCCACAGAACGCCGCATAACCACCCACGCGACATTAACGCCATCAGAATATTCTTTTGATGATTTTGCTGGATATAAATTCACAACAAATTTTATACACGGCACTGGTTTATCTGATAACACAATCCGACGCACACAAACCTTTGCTGCGGATATGCCAGATGCGATAACAAATGAAAATGGCAACGCAAATATAAATATAGACTTTAATCGCGATATTCCATACGGCACATATACATTGACACTGAACATCAATGGTTTTGAATCTGGTTCCGGGAAAAGCGTTCAAACAAACATCGCAACCCGTGTATCAAATGTTCCCTATGTTGTTGGATGGCGCGCAACCGGTGGTGATTTATCGTATATAAAAACAAACACCCCGCAAAAGATTCACCTGATTGCACTGGGGTCAGATGCGACGCAAATTGATGTAAAAAATTTAACTATGCAATTAATGCGCCGCGAAAACACAACTACCTTGGTCAAAGATTATAATAATTACTACAAATATCAAACGACCACGCGCGATAAATTAATATCACAGTCTGACATCAGTATCCCTGTTGATGGCACTGATATAAATCTGGATACATCCAGTGGCGGGAATTATATCCTGCAAATTATTGATTCAAACAATAATATTTTGGCAAATATTGAATACTTTGTTGTTGGCGGTAAAAATAAAATAACAGATACCGATGCAACCGCTGAATTACAAATAAAACTAAATGCCACAAAATACAAACCTGGTGCAGAAATTGAAATCGGTATAACTGCACCGTATACCGGCACCGGATTAATTACCTTGGAACGCGACAAAGTATACGCATATAAATGGTTTAATACAGATTCAACATCTACGGTTCAGCACATTACCCTGCCCGATGGGTTCAGTGGGAACGGATATGTAAATGTATCTTTTGTACGCAATATAAACAGTCGTGATATTTTCACAACACCATACGCATACGCGGTTGCACCATTTGAAACAGATAACGCAGCACATGAAATTGATATCCAGCTAGATGTACCAGATGTAATTCGTGATAATAAACTGGATATAAAATACACAACCAACAAATCGTCCAAAATAATGATATTTGCAGTAAACAGCGGGATATTACAGGTTGCAAAATATCAAATTCCCAATCCTATACGGCACTTTTTCCAAAAGGCTGCATTACAAGTAAATACTTTCCAGACATTATCATTACTATTGCCAGAATACAATATATGGCGTGAAATGGCAAAAACTGGTGGTGGTGATTATGGCGCTGGCAACGACGGATTAAACCAAATTTTAACAAATCCATTTGGTCGTCGTGATGTGAAATCTGTCGCATTTTATTCTGGTATAATAAACGCAACTGCCAATGTACCCGGCACAGTCGAATTTGAAATTCCACAACATTTTGATGGCGCAATCCAAGTATTTGCTGTTGCGGCAAACGATTCGTCTGTTGGTTCTGCTGACACAGAAACACTGGTGCAATCGCCAGTAATAATTTCTGTTTCTGCGCCGAATGCGGTCGCACCAGATGACGAATTTGATATTAATGCAGTCATAACCAACATGACCAAATCTGGTAAATCTGCAAATGCGTATGTTAATGTATCAACCGTCGGCGGACTGGAAATTTCCGGTACAACAAACACCGATTCTGATATCCCAGAAAACGCAGAAGAATTATTTACATTTAGCGCACACGCAACAGATAATATCGGCAATTCGGAAATAAGTATAAACGCCAAAATGACTGGTTCAGACAACAATATATTGGCAACGCGTACAGCCACAACAAATATATCTGTCCGACCGGCAACAACATTTGAAACCCATGTTATATCAGACGCACTGGATTCAAAATCAAAAAAGATAAAAAATTTCAATATTGATATGTATCCTGAATACAGTACACGCAACATATATATATCCACTGATGCGTCTGCATTAATCATGCCACTGTTTGCATATCTGGAAAAATACGAATATCCATGTACAGAACAAACCATATCACGCGCGATGCCGTATGTGTTAATGCCCGATAATAAATTACTGGGGACAACATTTGATGAATCAGCAACACAAGTTGCAAACGCAATAAATATATTAAAAAACCGGCAAAATCCAGACGGTTCTTTTGCACTGTGGGCGACAACAAATTCGTTTAACCCAAACAATAACAACACTGCAAATGATGCGTATCTGACCGCGTATGCTGTTCAATTTTTGAAGATTGCACACGATGCTGGATTTAATGTTCCAACGCAAATGCTATCACGCGGGATTGACTATCTGCGAACATACGCTGGTGAAAGTATATCCAATCCTGCTGATGCAACATCTGTGGCGTATGCGATTTATGTAATTACCGCAAATGATTATGTATCAACCAGTTATATAGATTTATTCACAGAATACGCAGATAAAAACATAAAAAATTGGAAATCTGGGATACTGGGCTCTTATATTGCCGCATCATATAAACTGATGCACCAAGACGATTTAGCCGAAGATTTAATTAATAAATATCGCCCGTCTGATAAAAACATTGGCGCAACAATTTTCAACAATCATGTATCTGACGATGCAATGTATTACTATTTAATGAACGCGCACTTTGGTGGTGCCAGTGCCATTAATTCCGATATAATTCGCGAATATATATCATCTGGCACATACAGCGCATATACATCCGCCACTGCAATTATGGCACTGGCCGGCGGCAAATCAAACGCATCCATTGATTCAATAAAAATTAATATTGATGGTCATGACATCCAGACAACACAATACGGCACCAGTATTGCTGCATCAATACCTGCCGGCGCAAAGACACTGGAAATTCAATGTCCAGAATGCAAAAACAACGGCGCACAATTATTCTATACCATTGTACAGCAAGGCTATCCGACCGAATCAGACGCGCACTCAAACGGTATCGAGATTATACGCGAATACTATGATGCGAACGGCACGCGCATTACATCTGGCGAATTGGGTGATAGTGTATTTGTAAAGATATCTGTCCGCACACGCGGTGATACAGATAATGCAAATATTGTAATAACAGATTTAATGCCTGGGGGATTTATCCCAGACCCAGAATCTGCAACCGGCGAAATGGAATTTATAGAAATGCGCGATGACCGCGTTCTGATTTACACTGACATTACCCGCACAGAACGCGTATTTACATATACTGCACAATTGGGAACCGTCGGCAAATTTACAATTCCGGCAATACATGCAGAATCAATGTATAACCCTGAAATAAACGCAACTGGCAAAACCGGAACATTTACAGTATCAAATGAAGACTAAATCAAATTATCGCCGACCGTTGATAGTTGTTGCCATTATTGTCTTGGTGTATGCGTTTATAAAACTATTTTTGACACCACCGTTGTTATCAAATACATATTTTGGTCGTGCGTACTTTGACCGCCATGATGAATTAATGCGTATAACTTTGACCCCAGATGATTATTATCGTCTGTATATTCCACTGGAAAAAATCAGTCCATATTTGCGCAACGCAACAGTATTATACGAAGACAAATATTTTTATTATCACCCTGGTATTAATCCTATATCTTTGACCAAGGCAGCAATATCATATTTTACCCACGGTGCGACGCGTCCGATTGGTGCATCAACAATAACAATGCAGGTTGCACGAATAAAGTATAATATGGATACCCGAACCATTCCGGGTAAAATAAAGCAAATTTTTGTTGCGCTTTATTTAGACGCATTTTATTCAAAAAATGATATTCTAGAAGCATATCTGAACCTGGCACCATACGGTGGAAACATCGAAGGTATTGCCGCCGCATCATTAATATATTTTAATAAATCCGCATCTAATTTAAGCAAGATTGAATCAATTACCTTGGCAACAGTTCCACAGAATCCGGTAAAACGGGGATTAAATACAGATACTGGTTTAGCAAATATTCAAAATATACGCGGTGATTTAGTGCGTCGATGGGTTGAAATAAATCCGAATGATGAAAACTTAATTGCGTTGTCACAAATGCCACTGCGCGCCAGACAGCCGCGCGATTTACCATTCAGCGCGCCACATTTTATAAATCAAGAAATCCAAAAGCAAAACAAACATCGACAAAAACCAGCATCATTTGAATCAACGATTACAACAACACTGGATATGAATTTACAGCGCGCATTGGAACACACAATCAATACAGAAATTAATCGCCGCAAATCACATGGTGTTAAAAATCTTGCCGCAATATTAGTTAATTATAAAACAATGGATGTATTATCTTATATTGGTTCTGCTGATTATTTTGATAAATCAATATACGGCGAAAACGATGGTGTTCGCGCACGGCGCAGTCCTGGTTCTACGCTGAAACCACTTATATATGCAGCTGCGGCGGATTCAGGATACATCCATTCCATGACATTGTTAAAAGACGCAAAAATCAACTTTGGTGTATATGCGCCCGAAAATGCAGATAATGAATTTTATGGACCGGTATTGGCGCGTGATGCACTGACGCATTCGCGTAATATACCTGCAATTAACTTATTAAAACAAATCGGAACCAAGAACTTTTATAAAATATTATCTGACGCAGGTGTATCAAACCTGAAATCCCCAGATTATTATGGAATATCTATTGCGCTGGGTGGTGCCGAAGTTTCAATGTATGAACTGGCGCAAATATATGCCAGTATGGCAAATTTAGGTATGTGGCACAAATTACGAACAATCACAACAGATGAAATTGATGCCGGTCATCAAATATTATCACCAGAATCATTTTTTCTTGTCTTGGATATGTTGGCACATCAACAAACGCCCAGATATAAAATTCCGTTCGCACGCAATCAGTCTGATAATCTGCGTCATTACTGGAAAACAGGCACATCGTCATCATTTCGCGATGCGTGGACAGCCGGCATATTCGGCGATTTTGTATTAATCGTATGGGTCGGTAATTTTGATGGCACACCCAATAATATATTCAGTGGTGCAAAAACTGCGGCACCAATATATTTTTCACTGGCGCGAACAGTTGCCAAATATTACGCAGATATTGGACAGCCACTACATAACAATAATTTTTTACGCGACGATATGAATATATCACAAATAGAAATGTGCGATGTTGTTGGTGGACTGGCGGGTAAATATTGTCCAAAAACAGTACTGACATATTTTATACCCGGTAAATCCCCCATAGAAACATCATCTGTATATCGCGCCGTGGCAATTGACAAAGAAACAGGTCTGCGTGCATGTACACATAACCCTGATACAACTAAAATGGCAGTATTTGAATTTTGGGACGCAGAATATCTGGACATGTTTCGTCGGGCCGGCATTCGTCGTAATACCCCACCCCCATTTATGCCTGGTTGCAAACTGGATGAAATAACACAAACCCGTAAACAACCGGTCATCTTATCGCCAATTGACGGCACACGAACAGTTATTTTATCTGGACAAGATTTTGAAGAAATCTCTTTTCAGGCAATATCAGATATGCCAGATGCAAAAATATTTTGGTTCTTGGATAATGAAATGATTGGCACGACAACATCTGGTCAAACCTTGCAATATAATGTGCGCATGGGCACACATACAGTTCGCATAATTGATGAAATGGGTGCCGGCACAAACATAAAATTTACTGTTATAAAATAAAAAACGAAAAATCAATATATTATTTGCAAATACCGGAACAAAATGCCGCACATATAATTAATTATAACAAGAATTTAGTTATATAATTAAACGATATTCCGAATATTAGATTACTGCCATAATCAATTGCCCCGCGCGCCTTGGCCAAACGATACTGAACATACGGCCCCATTGTAAAACTGCCCCATAAATTAGTATCTAAACGCAATACCGCGCTTAAATCGCGTTCTAAATCTGTTGAAACATATTCAGAATATGAAAAATATTCACGGTAATAACCATCAGATGAAACTTTAACGCCTGGGCGTATTTCATATTCCATACGCCATCCAAATTCTGCACCCAGTTTACTATTTTGGCTGCCGGCGTATGTAAAATCATATTCGTGTATTCCAGTTAAATACAAACTTTTTAGAATATCGTGGTCAAACAAGGAAATACCACCACTGGCACGCAATATGTTTTGCCGCGGACTATCATCACTGTCGACAAATTGTGTTTCGTATGCCGCGCGCACAGTTGGACCAAATTTCAATCCTGACCAGTCCCAACACGCATACGACAAATCACTGGAAAATAATATCTTGTCGGCGTTTTCATCCGTTGTTGGTGGCGCATCATACGGTTTTAATGTTGTGCGACCATATTCCATAAATAAACTGTTATCCCATTTGAATTTGTTTTTGGTAAATTCCAATATTGTATCAAAAACGCCCTTGATATAATCTTGACTGGTCGCGTTCAACGCAGATACTGGCGAATCCTGATATTCAGCGGCATTGCGTACCTGGGTTTGCGACAAATCCAAACCTATTCGTCGCACAGATAATAATAATTTACTGGCATCTGCATTTTCTGTCGTATCTGCATTATTACCCCCGGTATCATCAGGTGCCGCAAACACAACAGATGGCAACAAGAAAAGCAAAAATAAAAATCCAAGCTTTTTCACATCAGTCCCATTTTTTTGATGAAATTATTTTGATATATGCAAAACACCGTCTTGGTCTGCATGTCGCCACCCTGCATCGCGTACAGCAATTGTAAATATCGCACGCTGCGACGCAGGAATTTCAACTGTAATTTGATTTCCATTAATAAACTGGGTATTCATATCAATATCATTTTCACGCACAATGTCATTTAATTCAATCCAGCGTGCCAATTTATCTGACATAACAATATGCGCGACAAAAACATCCCCTGTCCGACCGTCTGTCAGCCAATTTTGAATATAATTATCATTCATCCATTGACGCGCAGCATCACGGTTAATTGTCATTGTTATTGTCGCAGAATATGTAGTATCAGATTGCTGTTCCCCATCAACACTGGATGACGCGATTAATTCAGTTAAATCATTAACTGGTGCCTTGCTGACAATATCTGCCAACTGTTCTGGGTTGGCATATTGCCCCAGCGCATCCGATATTATTTGCCGTCTGGCTTCATCAAAAGCAATATCTTTGGCAGCGGCGGCAGTATCACTGGTAATATTAACAGATGCCGCGCCCGACAATTCTGCCGCATGGGCACCAACAACCGTAATCGCCCCCATCACAATAAATAAACTGCGTAATATGTTTTTTTTCATTGTTTAATCTTAAAACCGTGCATTAATACCGATGCGAAAGCCCATAGATTTATAGAACGCATCTATTTCCCCACCGGCAAAACACACACCACCCGGACATTCTGTATCCAATTTATTAATTGTGTTTTGAATAGCTGTCTTATCCTGTTCTGTCGCAGCATTTAACTGTTCAACATACCATGCCCGATTCCAGTAAGTATTGGCATCCGCACCACTGACAGTATAATAATCATAAGTCAGCCCGATTGTCAACGCAATAGAATTTGTCAATGCAGTTGACCAGTTTGCCGCGGCACCAAAATGCAACCCACTGAACATACCGGCTGAATCTTCTACGCTTTTTGGGTGTTGCCAATCATAGCGATATGGCTGGTCCCCAATTGCAGAATATCCCGGGAATCCTAATTCTATACGACCATTAACTGAATTATTTTGATTTATTGCATACCCCATATCCAACGCAACATACGGTCCAGACCATGCGACTTCATACGAATGACTGATACCGTTTTGGTGGAAATACATCGTATTTGGTGTTGTTATTGTCCCTGTTGTATCAGACGGCATTCCCATATTTATATCTGATGGTTTTAACAATGTATCAGTGTTGCCATTACTGACAATAACCATTGGCGCGCAACGCGTTTCACCGTTTTCTTCAAAACAATACACAGTATCAACCGCCAAACCATTATTATTTTCTGTGGTTAATTTATATTGTAAATAGCGATAACCAATCGATGGGGTAAATGTTATATTTCCAATTTTGAAAATATCTGTTAACCCAATTCCTGCATTAAAGCCCAGCATACTGCCACCCTGGCTGGTACCGACAGATACCGCATGCCCAATTTGGTCCCCCAGCACTGGTTCATCAGAATCACATTGACCATTACTGTTTGTATCATTACACAACGATGTTACCAAGTACCCACCATTACTGATGTCGTCGTCTGTCATAGTTGATTCACCGGCCTGGATTCCATATTGAACGCCTGCATCAATTTGCATTGTCATACTGCCGATATCAAACGCATAGCCAGCAGCCGCATCAAACACATACCATCCGATATTATCATAGTGCAAACGACTGCCCGCTGATTTCATATCAAATTGCCACATCGCATTTTCATAAGAAACCCCGGCATCCATCCAAAACCCTGTCTTTTTTGACGATGATGCCACAGCATTTGCTGTATCTGATGTTTGCTGTTGCGCGACGCGACCTGTGCCGGTTGTATTGGCGTATGTATTATTATATCGCGTACTGGCGTACGACGGGGTATAATAACTGCCAGAATATTGATTGCTGTATCTATTTGCATACGCCTGGGACGCATAAGATGTCTGGGGCGACTGATATGACCCTGTATAATATGTTCCAGCGGCACCTGCGACCAGCGGCATCATTGCGACAAAGGTTCCACACGCCAAGAAACGCACAAATCTCATTTTTTTATCTCCCTGCTACATTTATATTAATATCAAGAATTATTATACCATAAAAAAGTTGAAAACAAAACCGCTTGTTATAAAATATCCAAAAGTTCCTAAAAAAATCTTATAAACCTGGCGGATATGGCGGAATCGGCAGACGCGCAGCACTAAGGATGCTGTGGATAAAATCCGTGGGGGTTCAAGTCCCCCTATCCGCACCAAAATATTACATGTCAAAATATCAAATTCCACTTGCCCAGATTTTCAAAAATTTGCTAACATTGACATATACAGGATGAAAGGATTAAGACTATTTTTTACTGCATGCCTTGGATTTCTGGTATTTCAGGGCGCGTTTGCAGACGATGCTGATGACATCGCCCGTGCGGCGACGCGACGCACTGCGTCAACAACAGTTGCATCAAACCGTCAACAATCCGCACAACAGCCCCAGACAACTACGACGCGCACCGGCGCATCTGGCACTGTTTCGCGCGCAACAAATATTCAACCAACGACAAACGATACCACCACCGCAACCCGTTCTGGTACCACTGCACGCAGTGGCAATGTTGTTGCACGCGATGTTTCCGCACGCAGCACAACATCATCATCCCAAACGGTATCACCGCGCAGTGCAACAAATGTTACATCGCGCGCCGCCGTATCACAACATTCTGTGGTTGCATCACCTGACCGTACTGCTGCCCGTTCGGCGGCGACGGTATCACGCGCCGCAACATCTGCGCGCACCACATTACCGGCAACGGTATCACGCGCGGGCGCAACTGTATCACGCACGGCAACAACCGGTCGTGGAACTGCTGGGCATATTTCAAATGCTTCACGCGCCGCAACATCACGCAGCACGCTGACAACATCTGGTCGGGTTGCACGCGCCGGCATTACCGCCGAAGAAATAATGAACCGCGACTATACACAATGTCGCGAAGTATATTACAGTTGTATGGACGAATTTTGTGCCAATAAAGACAGCCAATTAAAACGATGTGCCTGTTCATCGCGTATTGCAGAATTTGATGAAATGAAACAACAACTGGCTGAAATCGAAGATAAACTGTTGGACTTTAATCAACGATTGCTGACCGTCAATATGGACAAAGAAGATGCCGAAGCATTATTTACTGCAACCGAAGGTGAATTGGCATTTCAGCAGGATGATAAATCTGATTCAAAAAAATTACTGGACGAAATTTCTGAAAAATTAAACACGACATTTGATGATACGACATTTGGTGAAAATTTGGCACCTGTATCTTTGTCATTAAACATTGATGCTGCATTTGACACGGTTGATTCAATGATGGGCGCATCAACAACCGCACTAAGCGGGACCGAATTATACAGTGCGGCATTACCTGTCTGTCGTGAAATGGCACTGGAAGTATGCACCCAAGATGAACTGGATATCGTGGAAAGCGGATATCAAATGGCAATCGAACAAGATTGCAATACCGTTGCCAAGGCATATCAAACACAACAAGACCAGGCACGCAATAAAATTCGCGAAGGCAGCGCACTGCTGGATATGTCAAGACTGGACATTTATCAACAGCGCAATTCTGATGATATACTGACATGCAAAAAGAAAATGCTGGATATGTTGGCCAGCACAACTGTATGTGGTACCGATTTACAAAAATGCTTGGACATCAGCGGTCATTACATAGACCCTTCAACTGGCGAAGCGATATTAACTGCTAATTTAGTTAACTTAGGGTCTTTAATCGTCCGCCCAACAGGTGATGAAAAATGGACTGATGCACCGGGTAATCAGCGTTTTGTTTCATTCTTAAATTCTAAAAAGCAATATTTAGAAAGCGCGACAGAAAATTGCCAAGATATTTCTGATTATGTATGGGACAGTTTTATGGAAGACGCATTGGCGCAAATCAAACTGGCCCAAGAAAGCAAACTGGAAGAAGTGCGTCAAAGTTGTACCACTTTAACAACCCAATGCTTAACAGATACCGCAAAATCACTGGAAGATTTTGATGCACGCGCCCTGTCAATATTTGGTGTGCAAGCAGACAAGACCGTTAAACAAATGTGTGCCGAAGTGCAAAATGCATGCACTGCACTATTAACCCCAGTTGGCGACACCGGCACCGGTGATACCGACACAGGCGATTGGGGGTCTGGCATGACAGATATTGCACTGGATAAAACATACGAAACAATTTTAACAACATGCCGCGAAATCGGCCGCAACTGTATTATACAATCATGCAAGTCAATATCTGGTAATTTTGGTCTGTGTGAAGACATAAATACATCAGTTAACAGAAAATCTATTATCAACCGTGATGCGTGTTGGGACGAAGTATATAAATGCGTGGCAGATGCGGGGGATGACACAATCAGTCAAATAACTGCCAAATTAAAAGAATCTGGCGACATAACAGACGGCAATTTTTATAAAATGCTGTATGGCGACGACATAACAAACAGCAATTCTATGACCCAGGCACCAACAGACGACAAAAATTATGTATACGATTGGTGTGCCAGCGAATGCGGAAATGCAGATTCTGCAAAATGTTATACATGCAGAATAACAGAAAAATTATGGGGTAATTGCGAGGCAAAACCAGACGCACTATTAATGGATGGTCGTAATGAATTGGGTCAAATAGATTCTAATAAGGCGGCACATAATAAAATTAAAATTGTTGATGACACAACAAATGAAACATTGTTGTCTTGGTTCGCTAAAAACACAAAAACCGAGGATGTACGCGACAGCTGCCGCGACACATCATGCGGACCAGGTTATATATTATATAATGGGCAATGTATTCCAGCAAATTCCTTTACTGGCGGTGACACTCAATACTGCCCAGTACCTAAATATTGGCAGTTTTATGTGTATAATGGATTTAACAATTGTTGTAAAACACCAGACGATACAATGGGTGCCCGTGATGCACTGGGTAATTGCTGTATGAAAACTCCAGTTCCAGAAATAAAAAATTTGCATTATAACACAGACAAAGCGTATTTCATAGAAGCAAACGCTGACAAAATTAATGCCATAACCACTGACATCACTGCAACTAGACAAAATTCTGCATCTGCTGGTACACCAAAACCGAATGGGGGACTTTGCCTGCCGAGTTCAACATTCGTTGCTGCCCTTTCTACAAGTGAATTTCTGTTATGTATTGGCAGCATAACATACGACAAAGAAACAGACAAAGATGATGCATTCCCAAGCGGAAAAACAGTCAAATGCGACGGTGAATATGTGATAGTAGATAAAACAAATAATATATACAAACGACCAGATGGTCAAAAAATCAAAAGTATTAGCATGTATTACAATCGTAATCCATCTGGTGATCCAAATGCGGCAATCATAACATGTGAGGCCACCACATTTTCAGATAATCATTGGTCTTCTTCTGGCACAGACGGATGTACCGTTCCAGAAGGGACTAAAATTCAATCGTGGATAGTTTCACATTAATTATTAAAACAATTTTATATCAGATATGGCACGATTAATTTCAATCAGTTCTGAATCGGAAAATCGTCCTAAAACCCAATCTGCCGGATTCATCGGTATATTGTAATCACGCGGATGACTGATACCGATTCTGATACGGCGATAATCTGGTCCGATGGCGGCATCAATAGATTTTATACCATTATGCCCTGCACTGCTGCCGCCGACTTTTTCACGAAGTGTACCGGTTTTCAAATCCATATCATCATGAATTACCGTGATATTTTCCAGCGGTATTTTATAATATGCCACCAATGCGCGCACCGCATCGCCACTGTTATTCATAAAAGTTTGCGGCAAAGCAAATATAACACGGCGACCATCAATATTTTCTGTTGTGGTTTTTGCAGAATGTTCACTGCGCCACACTGCATCTGATTGCACCAAATGCCGCACAGCCATAAAACCGACATTATGACGCGTAAAATCATATTGCGCCCCAGGATTACCCAATCCGACAATTAAAATAGGTTTATTTTCTTGCATTTTTAACACTCTTTTTTCTAATATGATATCATATAAAGGAGCAAATTATGAAATTAAAATATGCAACTGTATTAACGGTCGCCGGTTCATTAATTTCTGGGGCGGCAAATGCGGACGCATTGATTGATGTATACGCTGGTGCGACAATTGGTGTCGGTGCAGCAACTATTTTTGAAAACAAGCATAATTCAACTGATACTGCACATTCATACGGTGCTGTGCTGGGGATGGATGTTCCGCTGGTTCGCATTGAACTGGAATACGATTATTTGAACAACAAAGAATATGACATGCACCTGGGGATGATAAACTTATACGGAAAATTACCGACAACCGTTGTGCATCCATATCTGGGCGTTGGTGTTGGCACTGCGTTTGATGGTGCAGTAAATATCACACCAGACGCAACAGTTAAAACAAATTCCGGTACTGCATACCAGGCAATGATTGGTTTGACATTTGATTTACCAGTATTACCATTCAAAGTAGATACCGAAGGTCGTGCAATTTATGTTCCAAATTTTTATACAATTGCCGATACGAATCCGGACTTGTTACAATATGAGTTGCGCGTAAAACTGCGGTATATATTCTAACGGGGGGGCAAAAAAAATCTATGCTGACACTGATTGATGGTAATTCATTGTTATTTCGTGCATATTATGGCGTGCACAATCGCTTGACACGCGCAGATGGTACCCCAACCGGTGCAGTATACGGATTTTTTAACATGATTTTGCCACATCTGGCGCACGCCGCCCCAAACGATGCCTTTGTATGCGTGTTTGATGCGTCGCGGCAATCTTTCCGCCAAGACATTTATCCACAATACAAAGCGAATCGCCACGAAACCCCAGCTGATTTAATAACGCAATCATATATGGTGCGCGCTGGTGTTGCGGCAATGGGCATTCCTGTTTTATGTATCCCAGGGGTCGAGGCTGATGATGTAATCGCAACAATTGCGCATGAAAATTGCACCACCACCGACGCGACGCGAATAATTACCAGCGACAAAGACTTAATGCAACTGGTATCAGATTGTGTATTCTTGTACGACGGCATGAAAGAACGCGAAATACGCGCCCCACAAGTTATGGAAAAATTCGGTGTCCGTCCAGACCAAGTAATTGATGTACAAAGTTTAATGGGCGATTCGTCTGACAATGTACCCGGCGTACCAGGTATTGGCCCTAAAAAAGCATCTGAATTAATCAATCAGTTTGGTTCACTGGACGCGTTATACGAACATTTGGACGCAGTATCAAATGAACGAATACGCAACCTGTTGCGCGACAATCGCGACAAGGCATATATTTCCAAACAACTGGTTACATTAAAAACAGATGTTAATCTGACTGGTTTAGAAATTCGTCCTTTGTTCTTTGACACGCCGGCGGCATTAAAATTTGTGCGCGAACAATTGGAAAGCAATTCTTTGGCCACAAAAATAGAAAAACTGTTCCCAATGGAAAAGTTTGATGAAAAATCGCGCCCTGCACCATTTTCATATCCAGGTTCTGATTGTGCGATACCAGGCAATCCCGCACCCAACAGCGAATCGCGTTCTGCATATAAATATGAATATGAAATAATTACAACCACCGACGCACTGGATAAATTTTTGGGTCGTGTAAAAAACATTATTGCATTTGATACAGAAACCACCGGTCTAAATTATCTTGATGCACGCATAGTTGGCCTGTCCATCGCGATTGATTCACATACTGGCGCATACATACCGATTCGGCATCGTATTGGAAATGACGATTTATTCGCAGAAAAAACATTGGCACCAAATCAAATGGATATTAATGATGTATATAAACATCTGATGCCAATATTTACAAACCCAAATATCATAAAGATTGGTCATAATCTGAAATATGACTTGCACATATTAGCGAACGAAGGCTGGGATATCAATAAAATCGCCCCAATAGATGACACAATGTTGTTGTCATATATATTACATGGCACATTGCACGGGCATGGTTTGGACGAATTAGCGCAAAAATATCTGGGACACGAAAACATATCGTTTGCGTCATTATTTCCACCCAAAACCCGCAATGCAGACATGCGCTTTGATGACTTGGATATATCAGTTGCCGCCCCATACGCTGCCGAAGACGCATCTGTGTGTATGGCACTGTATGACATTATGCGCCCAGAATTAAACAAAAATGAAAAATTGCGCCACTTGTATGAAAATTGCGATTTGCCATTAATGCCGATTTTAGTTCAAATGGAACGCACGGGGGTTCTGGTAAATAAAAGTGGTCTGGTACAATTATCAAATGTATTTCATAACCAGATGGAAAAATTGGAATCAGAAATATGGCAGATGGCCGGACATGAATTTAATATCGCCAGCCCCAAACAACTGGGAACCGTGTTATTTGATGAACTGCACTTGCCCGCAAACAAAAAGCGGTCCACCGACGCAGATACACTGAACGATTTGGCTGACGAACATCCAATCATAGAAAAAATCGCCGAATGGCGTTCAATCGCAAAGCTGGCGGGCACATACGCGGACGCGTTGCCGCGACAAATTGCATCTGACGGGCGTATTCACACAACATATTTACAAACCAGCACCAATACTGGTCGCTTGTCCAGTCGCGACCCAAACTTGCAAAACATCCCGATTAAAACAGAACTGGGCGAAGAAATCAGAAAATGCTTTATCGCCCCAGATGGTCGTGTATTAATATCTGCGGATTATTCACAAATACAACTGCGTCTGTTGGCAGATGTTGCAAATGTGCACACATTCAAAGAAACATTTAACGCAGGTGCCGATATACACGAACAAACAGCGCGTCAAATATTTGGCATTGCCGCCGACGCACCGGTGCCGCGCGAATTACGGCGTGCCGCGAAAACAGTAAACTTTTCAATTATTTACGGCATATCATCATTTGGTCTGTCCGGGCAATTGGGGATATCGCGCGCCGCCGCCCAAGAAATAATAAATTCTTATATGGCCGGATTACCAGAAATTCGCGAATATATTGAAAAAATAAAAGATTTTGCATTAAAGAACGCATGCGTTTATACGCCGTGGGGTCGTCGCATAGAATTGCCAGAGGTTAAAAATCCGCGTATGCGCGCGTATGCCCTGCGTGCCGCTGTTAATGCGCCAATCCAGGGATTCGAAGCAGACCTGATGCGACGCGCAATGGTAAATATTGAAAATAAAATAGTGCGTCCTGATTCAGACAAAATTCGCATGATTATGCAGGTACACGATGAAATAATATTTGAATGCGATGAAAATCTGGCAGAACAATTTGCAAAACAAATTGAAACAGAAATGGAAAATGTTGCAAAACTATCTGTTCCTTTGGCGGCAGATTATGTTATTGGAAAATACTGGGGTAAATAAAAAATCCGGCTATGCCGGATTTTTTATTGCTGCTTATTAAATTTATGATACGGATTTCCATCTGTCTTGGTGGGTAATAAACAAAATACTAACATTATAATACTGGCAACAAAACTGATTCCTGGCATTGCCATTGGTATTAACAATAACATCCACCACGCACTTAATCCTGCGTCATGCAAACGCCGCACATTCATTGATAAAGACGGAATTATCGCCGCTATACCATATATAAACAGCACAAAAATTAACAACATTATTCCGCCATTAAATACAAAATCATATCCATACGGGGTGTATGTCACGCCGGCGACGGTAAACGCCAAAAACCATAAACAGCCCAATATACTATTTACGAAACAAGACCACCAATATTCCGACCGCGACGATGTACCCGCCCATTCAGAAAAACCGCGCCGCCAAAATGCAGCATAGGCATAAAACATATTTGTATATTTGACACTATCTTGCGGCACCTGGGGTTTACGCGCAACTTTTGGTTTAACAGATTTTTTTGTTTGGATTTTTTTTGTTTTAGGCATCATATCATCCTTTTTATATAAACACATATGAATTATATCACTTTTTTACATAAATATAATAATAAAAAAATCCCGCAACCTGCGGGATTTTTTTCATACCATTTTTTTAGAATCCGAAAACCATTCTTTGTTTAGATTGACGCTTTTTTTCATTGCGTATGGCTTCTTCTTTCAAACGCTTGCGTTTAGTGGTTGGTTTTTCATAACGCTGGCGTTCTTTCATTTCGCGGTACAGACCTTCTTTTTGCGATTTGCGTTTTGCGACACGCAGTGCCTGTTCAACATTATTATCGCGAACCAGAACTTTTACCATCGATATTCACCCCCTTTACGCATTTTATATTTTTGGTGGAGCTGATCAGACTCGAACTGACGACCCCCTGCTTGCAAAGCAGGTGCTCTACCAACTGAGCTACAACCCCAAAACTTTACCTTGCTTTTGTATCAAGCCAGCGAATTTTATACACTTTTCATCATATTGTCAAATTAAAAATAAAAATTTATGATTTATATCTTTTTCTGGACAGGTCTTTTTATACCATATATAATACATCGTTATGTGGAAAAAATTAAAAAAACAAATAAAAAAACTTATCAAGGGCGACGAAACCAATGTTCGCATAAAATGGTCGCTGTATGCGCGCGTTTGGCGCGAAATCGGTAAACCACAATGGAAATGGTTGCTGGCGGGTGTTATCGCAACAATTGGTGCATCTGCCGCCGAAGCGTACACAATCACCCTGGTGCAACAGGTCGTTGACAAGGCTTTTATTGAAAAAAGCCTGCAAAACATATATTTCTTTGGGTTACAGGTTATTGCTGCGTTCGGGTTCAAGGGTGCATTCAATTACGCCCGTTCATTAATTATGGCCAAAGCCGGATTGCGTGCCAGTGCCGATTTACAGCAGCGAATTTATAACCACATGGTTAAAATGAACATATCCAGATTCTATGGCGACGGAATCGGCAAACATTTGAATTATTTTGGTGTCCAGGCCGGCGCGGTATTGAACTTGATAACTGGTACACTTATCAGCACGGTACAACAAATTGCTACATTATCAATGACCGTCGGATTAATGTTCTATTATGCCCCGCAAATGTGTGCTGTATTATTATTCTTGGTACCGGCGATATTGGTACCGATGGTGCTGATTATGCGTCGTGGGCGCAAATTATCACGCCAGTCATTTGGTATCGCAAACGATGTATCACAACACCTGAATCAAACATTACGCGGCATAAAAACGATTCAGTCTTTTGCCACCGAAGAAGTTGAAACAAACCGTTTTCGTCATGTATTGAACAATTCTATGATTAATTCATACAAAGGAACCCAGGCATTTTCATTGCAATCACCATTATTGGAATTAATGATTTCAATTGGTTTATGCTTGGCATTAATAATTGGCGGACATTTGATTGTTTCTGGGTCTATTACAACGGGTGATTTTACAGCGTTCTTGTTGGCATTGACGGCAGCATATAAGCCAGCCCGCAATATTACCGGAACCAGCAATACAATTCAACATGGCTTGTTGGCCGCCGAAGTATTATTTGATTTCTTGGACAGCAAACCCGATATTGTTGATTCGCCCAAGGCACGCGAACTGCAAACTGGTCCAATGTCTGTGAAATTTAATCATGTATCATTTGAATACAATGAGAACGAGCCTGTATTAACAGACATAGATTTGTATGTCCCAGCGGGACAAGTTTGCGCATTGGTTGGACCATCTGGTGGTGGAAAAACAACAATGTTTAATTTAATAGAACGCTTTTATGACCCCAAAACTGGTCATGTTGAAATCAATAACACAGACATAAAGAATTATACATTGCGTTCCCTGCGTCGTAATATAGCAGAAGTTTCCCAAGATGTATTCTTGTTTAACGGCACCATAGAAGAAAACATCAGATACGGTTCACCTAACGCAACAGACGCTGATGTCGAAGCCGCCGCGCGCGCTGCAAATGCACATGATTTTATTATGTCTTTTCCGCGTAAATATAAATCCAAGGTCGGCGAAGGTGGTGCATTGCTGTCTGGTGGGCAAAAACAACGCATTGCCATAGCGCGTGCGATATTAAAAAATTCGCCAATTTTACTGCTGGACGAAGCAACATCTGCATTGGATACACAAAGTGAAAAATTAATCCAATCTGCATTAAAAGATTTGATGAAGGGTCGTACAACATTTGTTATTGCACACCGCTTGTCAACTATTTTAGACGCAGACATAATATGTGTTGTCAAAGACGGTCAAATAATTGAACGCGGTACAGACGCAGAATTGGTTGCATTAAATGGCGAATATAAAAAACTGCGCGATATTCAATTCAAACCAAAGAAAAAACAAGAAAATTAATCAATCGCCCAAATGGGCGATTTTTATTTACCAGCGCGGTGCCCCCCCAGGTGGTGATGTTATGCAGGAAACATATCACCGTAATATATAACATCGCCTATTTTCACATGTAATGCCGGACTGGTTAATTTTGCAGTGCGCAGATATAAAACATATTCGCCAATATGTAATATACCAATCATCTGCGCTATCAGAACCCAGCGGCGAATACATATTATCTGGGCATTGTGTTATCCCAGAATCTGTGTTTGTTGGGTTAAATGTTCCCCCAGGGCAATATGAATTTTTCGGACACTGTGTACACTGCTGGCTGTTTGCAGGTAAATAATACCCCTGCGTACATTCAATCGGATAGGTACAATTGTTATCATAATATGCTATTTTATTATTATTACATATTGCATAGCAGTGATTTATATTATCACTGCCGGTGGCAGAATTTGGATGCGTTTCAGGGCAACCCATACAAATATTACCATCACGATAATATCCTGCATTACATTGCCACGGACAATTACTTTCCACAGCATACATAACCGATGGGGTTGAATAACCTGTATATATTGAATTTTCGGGTCCATTGGTACATGGCGAACAACTGGAATACCAATCACCTCTATGCAAAGGGTCGTTGGCATAATATCCGGTGCGACACCAGTAATAATAGGTATAATCAGGTTCCCAAGGTCCAGTTGGACACGCGCCTTCATTCAAATATTTTATTCTGGTTTCATCTTCAAATTCCCAATCACATACACAATCCCATTCGCTGACTGCATGATTATTGTCAGCCCAACTGCCATTTGAAATTGATTGAATCGCATTTGGTTCTGGCGAGCCCGGCTTTACAGTATCTTTACATGATATTCTGTTAATACCATCAGGACAATAATAGCCATTGCCACAATCCATGCAACTGTTGCCGGAAACATAATACCCAGGTGAACATTCCACAGCAATAGCAGTACAACACCGATTGACATCAGCATGCTTGTTGCTATGCTTTGCGTTTTCATCTTTACCCCCCGTTTTACAACAAAAAACCACCGGAAACATTCAGGTGGTTGGAGGTTCATAGCAATTACCAAGAATTGTGGCTTTTATTCAATATATTCAAAGCCACCTCCAACCCACATTGGTTGGAGTTTCGTTTTACATCCGCATGATGCTTGGTATCGAGCTATGACCCCCACAGTGGCAACACACCACTGCAATTATTATTATATATATTTTACTTTTCAAAATCTATCGGTTTTATGTATAAAATTTTGTCGCCATTTTTGCATCTGGCACACGCCGCTAAATTTTTATATTGTATATATTGAATAAAGTAATATTATATAATAGCAAAAATCATGATTTTTATCAGATTTCTGCACCATGCAACGCAAAAAAACATGCCGAATCTAAACCACCCTTTAGATTCGGCATAAATTAAAATAAAAAAACCTGGATTTTTGGACTGTTTTAATCTCAAAAGGTGCCGAATCTAAAGGGTGGTTTAGATTCAATATTCATCAAATACTTTTCGCGGAATAGACACAGTCAGATATTTACAATTTTGTGCGGTATACAGGTTTATATTCAAATATAAAAAACATCTGTCAAATGACAGATGTTTTATTTCTGGTGGCCCTGGTCGGACTTGAACCGACACTCCTTGCGGAACTTGATTTTGAGTCAAGCGCGTCTACCAATTCCGCCACGGGGCCAAAACCAAATGCAACAAGATTATTTTGTTGCTGCCTGGCGTGTTTCAACCTTTTTAACCAAACGCGCACTGCGATTTGCTTTGTGTGCTGGTTTTTTTGTCGGTTTTTCTGCCGGACCAATTTTTTTATTAATCGCCTTTTTAATTGCCGCCATTTCTGGGGTCAAGCGCGACGGCGATTTTGACATAACATACGCATCCAGCCCGCCGTGTTTGGTCAATGTACGCAAACCAGCCGTTGAAATACGCAGTGAAAAATCGCGATTCAAAATATCGCTGTGAAATTTTAATTTTTGCAAATTCGGCAAGAATGTCCGCTTGGTATGGCGTTCAGAATGGGATACATTCATCCCAACTTGTGTTTTCTTGCCTGTTACTTTACATACGCGTGGCATATTATAATCCTTTGATAACTGGGGCATAATTTATAATAAAAATCAATAAAAGTCAAGGATTGTTTTATATTTGCACCCAATTTATGATAAATCAATGTTTTGTTTCCTGTACCTTGAAAAAGCGAAATATGATACTATATATAGAAAAAGTAAAAATAAAGAGGAAACTTTAACATGAATCCAGAAGAAATGCAGGAAACGCCAGAACAGGCAATCGCAAAATATACGACTGATTTTACTAAATTGGCCGCCGATGGCAAGTTGGACCCGGTTATCGGGCGCGATGAAGAAATACGGCGCACAATCCAGGTATTATCACGGCGAACAAAAAATAATCCGGTGCTGATTGGCAATCCGGGTGTTGGTAAAACCGCAATAGTCGAAGGTTTGGCAGAACGAATCGTGTCTGGCGATGTACCAGAAAATTTATTAAAGAAAAAATTATTATCGCTGGATATGGGCGCACTGATGGCGGGCGCAATGTTCCGCGGTCAATTCGAAGGTCGTTTCAAAGCAATATTAAAAGCCGTCAAAGATTCTGATGGTCAGATAATATTGTTCATTGATGAACTGCATACATTGGTTGGTGCCGGCAAAGGCGAAGGCTCTATGGATGCCGGTAATTTAATCAAGCCTATGTTGGCACGCGGTGAACTGCACTGTTTGGGCGCAACAACATTGGATGAATATCGCCAATATATTGAAAAAGACCCAGCATTGGCGCGTCGTTTTCAACCAGTCTATGTCGACGAACCATCTGTTGACGATACTATATCCATATTGCGTGGTCTAAAAGAAAAATACGAAGGCCACCATGGTGTGCGTATTTCTGATGCGGCGTTGGTATCAGCGGTAAAATTGTCTAACCGTTATATTACAGACAGATTTTTACCAGACAAAGCAATTGACTTGATTGATGAAGCCGCCGCCCGCGTTCGTATTGAGGTTGCATCTAAACCAGAAAAGTTGGACGAGATAGACCGACACTTGATGCAATTAAAAATAGAACAACAGGCGTTAAAAAAAGAAAAAGACGAAGATTCAAAGAAACGCCTAAAAGAACTGGATGCTGTAATCAAAGAAACATCCGCAGAATCAGAAAAACTGACTGCCCTGTGGCGTGAAGAACAATCAAAAATGCGCGCACTGTCTGATGCAATGGCGGCACTGGATGCTGCCAAGGCCGAAGTCGCCAGTGCCATGCGTAATGGCGATTACGAAAAAGCATCCGCATTACAATATGGCAAGATTCCTGAATTAGAAGAACAAATACGCCAGATGAACGCGGAATCAAAAGAATATAAAACAGTTTTGCCAGAACATATTGCCGCCGTTGTCAGCAAATGGACCGGTGTCCCGGCTGATAAATTAAGCATAGAAGAACAATCAAAACTGTTAAATATAGAAGACGAATTGCGTAAACGGGTTGTCGGTCAAGACCATGCCTTAACCGTGGTGGCGCGCGCGATTCGGCGCAGTCGTGCAGGATTATCCGACCCGCATCGTCCAGCCGGCAGTTTCATGTTCTTGGGACCAACTGGTGTCGGCAAGACCGAAGTCGCCAAGGCATTAGCAGAATATTTATTCAATGACGATACAGCAATGACCCGTATTGATATGAGTGAATATATGGAACCACATTCTGTTTCGCGCTTAATCGGCAGCCCCCCCGGATATGTCGGCTATGAACAAGGCGGTGTGCTGACCGAAAGTGTGCGTCGCCGCCCGTATCAAGTTTTGCTGTTTGATGAAATTGAAAAAGCAAACCCAGATGTATTTAATGTGTTCTTGCAAATTTTGGACGACGGCAGACTAACCGATGGTCAAGGTCATATTGTGAACTTTACAAACACAATTATAATAATGACCAGCAATTTGCCAGATATGGATGCGGTAAAGAAAAGTTTTCGTCCAGAATTTATAAACCGTATTGACGAAATCGTGTTCTTTAACCCATTGGGCAAAGATGTTATGGCCGGTATTGTCAAGATTCAATTACATAATCTGGAAAAACGCTTGGCAGAACGGCGCATAAGTATAGAAGTATCAGACAAAGCCATTAAGTGGTTGGGCGATAATGGATACGACCCTGTATTTGGTGCACGACCGTTAAAGCGGTTAATCACATCGGCGGTCGAAGATAAAATCGCAGATTTGATTTTATCTGGACAAATTGGCGAAGGCGGTACCGTTTTCGTTGATGTCCAAGGCAAAGATTTGGTTGTAAAATAAAAAACGGGGCGTTGCCCCGTTTTTTTTTATGCAACTTTTTTTGCATCACGCAGAATTTCCACCGGTGGCTTTTTACCGGCAACGACATCTTTATCAATAACAATTTCTGCCAAATCTTCTTTTTCTGGGGCTTCGAACATTGGTTCCAGCAATATTTTTTCCAAAATACTGCGTAAACCACGCGCGCCAGTCTTGCGGGCGACCGCCTTGTTTGCAATTTCACGCAAACCATCATCTGTGATAGTTAATTTTACCCCATCCATTTCTAACATGGCGGCATATTGCTTTACAATTGCATTTTTGGGTTCGGTCAAGATTTTCACCAACGCATCTTCGTCCAAATCTTGCAATGTTGTAACAATTGGCAGACGACCAACTAATTCAGGAATTATACCAAACTTTACCAAATCTGCCGGTTGAACATCTGATAAATAATTTTTATCATCGCGTTCTTTCTTGGATTTCACATCTGCACCAAATCCGATACCTGCGCGTTCATTGGTACGCGCGCCGATAATCTTGTTCAATCCATCAAACGCCCCACCACATATAAATAATATCTTGCTGGTATCCAGTTGAACTGTGGCTTCACCCGGATGTTTGCGCCCTGCCCCGCCAGCCGGAACATTTGCAACAGTGCCTTCTATTAATTTCAATAATGCTTGCTGTACACCTTCACCAGACACATCACGGGTCAAAGATGGATTTTCAGATTTGCGTGCAATCTTGTCAATTTCATCAATATATATTATACCGCGTCCGGCGCGTTCTACATCAAAATTTGCATTCTGCAACAGTCGCGTCAAGACACTTTCCACATCATCGCCGACATAGCCAGCCTCGGTCAAAGTGGTGGCATCTGCAATTGCAAACGGAACATCTAAAATCCGCGCCAATGTCTGGGCAAACAAAGTTTTTCCCGTACCGGTTGGACCAATTAATAAAACATTAGATTTTTGAATTTCCACGCTGGTATTAACCGCAACGCTATGCCGTTTATAATGATTATACACTGCGACAGACAAAGTTCGCTTTGCATCATCTTGACCGACGATATATTCATTCAGAAAATTATATATTTGACGCGGCGTTGGCAACTTGGCCGTTTCACGACCAATATTTTGACGCATATCGTCCGCCATAATATCATTACACAGGTTTATACATTCATCACAAATACACACATTGCGCCCGCTGACCAATTTTTTTACTTCATAGACAGCTTTGCCACAAAAACTGCAAAATTGTGGTGCATTTGTTTGTTTTTCGTCAGATTTTTTTATTTTATCGTCGCCCATTATTTCTCATCCCCGATATAAAAATTATTTTCTGGATAAAACGCCATCAATCAGCCCAAAATCTTTGGCTTCGTCTGGGGTCATCCAGTTATCGCGTTCCATTGCTTCAAACAGTTCTTTTTCTTTACGCCCTGTAAATTCCGTCATCTGTTTGATAAGCGTTTTTTTATTTTTCTGATATTGCGCCATGCGAATTTCCATATCAGTAATTTGCCCTTCGGCGCTGGCCAGTGGCTGATGTATCATAATTTGTGTATTTGGCAAAACAAATCGTTTACCCTTGGCCCCAGCCGCCAGCAACACAGAACCCATTGATGCCACCAACCCCATACCAATTGTTGAAACAGGCGATTTTATATACTGCATAGTATCCATTATTGCCCATCCAGCCGAAACATCACCGCCCGGCGAATTGATATACACAGAAATATCAGCATTTGGATTTTCAGATTCCAAAAACAGCAACTGCGCAACAACAATATTTGCCATTTGCGGTTCAATTTGCCCGCTAATCATAACAATACGGTCGCGCAACAACCTGGAATAAATGTCAAAAGACCGTTCACCACGCGGCGATTCTTCTATTACAACAGGAATCAAAGCCATTACAAAAACCTTTTTTTCTTACAAATAAAACTATATCACACAAAAACCCGATTCGCGAATTTATGATATATATAATGATTATATGGAAATTTGCAAGCCACGAACCAAAGAAAACAAAATTATGCAACTTTTTTCAAATCGTGTTTAATTCCGCGCACATATTTGCGCAGTTCATCAATCGGCACCAAAGACCCATCGCGTTTTTCTGCGGACCAATAATCCCAGCCATTAAAACTGACACAATGTTGCAAACGCGCCGCCATAACATGAATTGATGCCTTGCCATGCAGCGAATGCACCAACTGACCATCACGAGTAATCATAACGCGTTCACCACGCGGACTGACCAATGTCTGACCGACATACAGCAATCCAGCCTCTATCAATTCTTTGAATGCGACGCGAATTTCATCCCGTTTTGGTGTTGCGACCTCTATTTCAGTCAAATCCACCGGCTGTACTGCGTCAACGCGTGCGCGCGCCGCTGATACATAAGATTCTTCGCGTTCAATTCCGATAAAATTGCGTCCCAGTTCTTTGGCAACCGCTGCGGTTGTTCCGCTGCCTAAAAATGGGTCCAAGATTATATCGCCCGCCTTGGTAGATGCCAAAACGACCCGTCGCAATAAATCCATTGGCTTTTGGGTATTATGCAGGCTTTTACCCGCAGCATCTTTGACCCGTTCTTCGCCCAGGCATATATTTATATCCCAATCTGAACGCATTTGCTTGCCACCATTTAATTTTTTCATTGTTTCATAATTAAATGTATATTTACCGGTCTTGCGCGGTGTGGCCCAAATCAGTGTTTCATGCGCATTTGTAAAACGCGTTCCACGGAAATTAGGCATCGGATTAGTTTTCACCCAAACTATATCATTTAATATCCAGAATCCCAAATCTTGCAATATCGTCCCGACACGGAAAATATTATGATAACTGCCAATAACCCACATTGCCCCGTCTGGTTTCAGCACGCGCCGACATTCTGCCATCCATGCGCGCGTAAATTCATCGTATGCCGCCGGACTATCAAAAGAATCCCACGCATCGCGTACTGCGCGGGCGGCGGTTTGGTCTTCGGGTCGATACAGGGTTTTTGCCCCCAGTTGCAGATTATATGGTGCATCTGCAAAAACTGCATCAACAGATGCGTCCGGAATCCCCCGCATTACATCGATACAATCGCCTGTTAAAATCTTGTTCAGGTATTTTTCCATCTCTCCGACTGGCCCTATACAAGACATATTTTATCATAAAATACCCATATTAAAAAGCCGTCCTGCCTGATTCCAAGACAAATAAAATGCTTGATTTTTATAAAAATTGCACTTTTTACCCTGAAACACTAAAATGCAAATTCTGCTTTACAGTGCATAAATTCATTGCTACCTTATACGAATATGAGATGTCCATATTGTAATTCAACCGACAGTCGGGTCACAGATTCCCGACCAGACACCGAAGACGCAATAATTCGGCGGCGGCGCGTTTGTAATCAATGCGGTGCCAAGTTTACAACGGTTGAACGCGTCCAGATGCGCGATTTAATGGTTCGTAAAAACAGTGGCAAACTGGAACCTTTTGACCGTGAAAAATTGACACGCAGTATAAAACTGGCGTGTCGCAATCGCGATGTCGGCGACGAACAGATTGAAAAATTGGTTACATCAATACATCGCAGACTGGAAACAGAAACGGCTGATGATACTGTCAGCAGCGCAATGGTTGGTCAAATGGTATCAGATTCGCTGTTAAATCTGGACCCAATCGCATTTGTGCGATTTGTGTCTGTATATCGTAAATTTTCGCGTATTTCGGATTTCAAAAAAATAATCGACCAAATACCAGAGGCTGATGATGGCGCATCCGTATGCCCATTACCAAAAACATCACTATTTTAACCATGAAAAAAATATTCACATTTTTGATAGCAATTTTTTTGCCAGTCGCAGCATTGGCTGGCGATTTGCCAGATATAAATATTTTATCTGACGAAGATGCTGTATTATACGAACAAATATTTATGTTGCAAAATGCCGAAGAAATCAGTGCGGCACAAAAATTAGAAAAACAATTAACAGACCCACTGCTATTAAACGAAGTATTATATCAACGCTTTATATCCAAGACATATCGCACCCGTGGCAAAGAACTGGTTTCTTGGATGAATAATTATTATGACATGCCCGGTGCCGACCGCATGGTAAAATTGGCCAAAATAAAACAAGCAAATGTACGCAAGGCATATATTCCACGCACGATAACTGGTGGTGCATCTATTGAAACACCACAATCAGAAACATGGACCGCGAAAAAATACACTGGCGATACAAACACAAAAATCACGCAGTTCAAGCGCGCAATTCGCACTGGTCAAACCAAACGCGCGCGATTAATTCTGGAAGATAACACATTCAAACGCAAATTAACCGAATCGGACTATGGTCGTTTGGCGGGTCGTTTATCATTCTTATATTATACAAATGGCGAAACAGAACTGGCAAAAAAATGGGGTTTTGTTGCATCTGATGCAAAATCAGAATACGGTCTGTGGGCAATGGGATTGTTATATTTCAAAGAAGAAAATTTTGCAGAAAGTGAAAAATATTTCAGCCAAATTTTACAACTGGAACAAATAAACGATGCCCGCAAGACCGAGGCTGCATTCTGGGCCGGTCGCGCCGCCGATGCAAATGACGACCGCGCAGCAGCCAAGAAATATTGGAAAATTGCCGCCACACACCCAATGTCTTTCTATGGTGCACTGTCATCAACTATGCTGGGGCGTACCCCACGATACGAATTTTTTGAACAAGATTGCACTGATGACGATATTAATGTCTTGCGTGAATCTAAATATGGCAAACGCGCGTTGGCGCTGTTGCAAACTGGTCAAAAAGACCGTGCTGAACTATACCTGAAATATATGATTACCCCAAAGGTCAGCGACCGCACCCTGCACGCGATAAATTCCGTGGCAACGGCATACGGTCTGCCGCGTGTATCAATCCAGGCATCCAGCATTGTCCAAGACCGTGGTATTTTGGAAATTGATGATAATATTATTTATTCCGCACAATATCCGTTGCCAGATTGGGAACCCATGGGCGGTTGGTCTATTGACCGTGCATTATTGCTGGCAATTACCAAACAAGAAAGCGGATTCAAAGCAAATGCAAAATCTGGCGCGGGCGCAAATGGTCTGATGCAAATTATGCCCAGCACCGCCAAACGCGTTGCCCGCGAAAACAAAGTTAATATGTCGGATATAGATATGTTGAACCCAGAACATAATATGTTCTTGGGTCAACAATATATTGTTGACCTGTTGGCACATCCGAATATTAACAACAATATTATAAAAATGTTGGCGGCATATAACGCTGGCATGGGGACAATGGTCAATTTCGAAAAAATGTTCGCAACACATGACCCCCTGCTGTACATAGAAAGTTTCCCAGTATACGAAACCCGCAGTTATATAAAACGCGTTATGTCAAATATGTGGCTGTATCGCGCCCGTCTGGACCAACCATTAACAACCATGCGCGAACTGGCCGATACGCAATGGCCACTGTATAACAGCGAAGACGAATATGTCCAACAGCAAATCGCCAACCGCATGTCGATATAATATTGCTATTTGTGCGAATCGCTGTTGGTTAATGCCAACACAATTTTTGCAATCATTTTGCGATTGTTTGTACTTAATTTATAAATAGCACAAATTAAATCTGTCATAAATTTATCATGAACATACGCATCACCTGTGGCATTAATCATGCGACACATCGGAATTTCAAAAATACGACTGATTTCATACAGTCGCGCCGCAGATATTCTGTTTGCTGCACATTCATATTTTTGAACTTGTTGAAAAGAAATCCCCAGTTTTTCTGCTAAATCTTTTTGCGACATGCCGTGGCGCGCACGCACCATTGCAATAATATGCCCCAACCGCACATCAAATTCAGAAACTATTATCGCCCTGCCCTACATAATTTTACCCCCTAAATAAAAAACCACCAATTTTTAGGTGGTTGGAGGTTCAAGAACTATCAGAACGAATAGCGTGTTTTATTTTATATTCAACACCCTCCAACCACTTGCAGTTGGAGACTTTTCGTTTCAATCAACTGAAACGCGTTCTGAAAGAGGTCTTGACTTCTCATATTGGCAATACACCAATACATTGCGCATTATATATAAAAAAATTCCCAAATTCTATAAATTTATGATATGTTATCAATCATGACAGAAACACCCACATTTGAAATTGAAAACCGTTGTAATTATGACATTGTTGCCGGCGTGGACGAAGCCGGCCGCGGCCCCCTGTGTGGCCCAGTTGTTGCCGCAGCGGTTATATTTCCATACCGCGATATTGAAATTCCGGTTATAATTCGTGATTCTAAACAAATGACACCACGCATGCGCGCGATGGCATATGATTGGATTACACAAAATACAATATGGGCGGCGGCTGAATGCAGCCCTTTGGAAATTGATGAATTAAATATATTACACGCGTCATTACTGGCAATGACGCGCGCTGTGCAAAAATTGACCTGCACACCACAGTTTTGCTTAATTGACGGGAACAAGTTGCCGCCAAATATTAACGGTTTTGCTGTTGTTCATGGGGATGCAAAATCATTATCAATTGCCGCTGCATCAATCATTGCCAAAGAAACACGCGATAAAATCATGCACGATTTATCAATACAATATCCGATGTACGGATGGGATAAAAATGCCGGTTATCCCACCCCAGAACATTTGCACGCAATTGATAAATATGGTATAAACCAACATTACAGAAAATCTTTTGGACCGATTAAGGAAAGGATAAAAAATGAAACTTCGCACGATTGATAAACTGGATGTTCGTGGCAAATATGTATTGCTGCGCGATGATTTCAATGTCCAGATTGTTGACGGAAAAATAACCGACGCATTTCGCATTGAACAAAGCATGCCAACCATAAACGCACTGCGTAACGGTGGCGCACGAATCGCGATTTGCGCGCATTTGGGTCGTCCCAAGGGTACGCGCAATATGGAATACAGTTTGGCACCAGTTGCCGAATATATGAAAATTCCGCTAATTTCCGATTGCTTGGACAAAGATTTTATGAAAAACATGCAAGATGGCGATGTAGTCTTGCTGGAAAATGTGCGTTTTTATCCAGGGGAAGAATCAAATGACCCCACATTTGCACAACAGTTGGCCGAATCGTACGATATATTTATTAACGACGCATTTGCTGTATCGCATCGCGCGCATGCCAGTACTGTTGGTGTCGCAGAAATATTACCATCGTATGCCGGAAAATTATTAGCATCGGAAATAGAACATCTGTCTGCGGTTATGGAAAATCCGCGCCGTCCACTGTTATCCATTGTCGCCGGCAGCAAAGTTTCAACAAAAATCGGTGTACTGAAAGCATTGGCAAAATTATCCGATAAACTAATTATCGGTGGCGCATTGGGCACAACATTTAATTTTGCGACCGGTGGCAAAGTTGGAAATTCTTTGTACGAAGCCGACCAGAAAGATACCGCATTAGAAATCTTGGAATATGCGAAACAAAATAATTGCACAGTTTTATTACCACTGGATAAAGGCGTATCAAAAACATTTACCCCAGATTCACCACGCACAAACAAAAATTTTTCTGAAATCGCCGACGATGACATTATAATCGATTCCGGCATTGCAACAACAGAACGCGATGTTGCAGAAATTCGCGCCGCCGCAACAGTAATCTGGAATGGAACAGTCGGCATGGCTGAATGGCAGCCCACCTGGTCATACGGCAGTTTTGCCATCGCACATGCAATTGCCGAACAAACACGCGCCGGCAAATTAGAAAGTATCGTCGGCGGTGGCGATACTGTTGCTGCATTAACTGCATGTGGTGTCAAAGACGATATAACCTATGTATCCACCGGTGGTGGCGCATTTCTGGAATTTATCGAAGGTCGCACCCTGCCCGGAATTGCGATATTAAGCGATTCGTAAAATCATATCCGCGCACACCGCGCGGATTTTTTTTATTTTTTGTATCTATTCTTGATGTTTCACGACGATATTTCCCCGTAAAAATCAGGTAATGCAACACGGATAGAATTTTTAATCTAAAAATATAAGATTGATATATTATTAAATTGGCATCATTTTGTTGACCAAAATATGCGGCATAATCTGTTATTTTTCTGCACAAGTGCGAAAATGCCCGGCTGTTTTTTTTTACATCTGGCGACGACATAAATAAACTGCACGCAAACTATGACACGCAGTATTTACCAACCGGCAAATAAAAATCCCGCATTACTGCGGGATTTTTATTGCGTTAGTTCAAGAATATTATTCTGCATCCAACGCGCTTTCAATTTGATCGGCTGGTATTGCGCCTGGGAAAGCCTGTTCACCGATAATCAAGAACGGTGTTCCATTGATTTCAAAGCGCTGTGCCAAGTCGCGAACATTTCTTAATTCACGTGCAACGACTTCGCCGTTCATATCTTCTTTCAATTTTTCTGTATCCAAGCCTACTTCTTTTGCAAACTTCATGACATTTGCTTCTACATTTTCAGCCAATTTAGACTGGTCTTGCAAGTCTTCTTGGGTATAGTATTCGCGTGTCATCAACATGTCTGTTAATTTTGCTGCTTTGGCTGGGTCTTGCAGATTTGCTGCAATAACTGCCTTGGCAGGTGCATCCGACAATGCCCCATGGATAGAGAAGTTTTTAATAACAATGCGGAAGTCATCACGATTTGCCATTACACGGTCCAATTCACCATGCACACGACGGCAGAACGGACAAGAGAAGTCTGTCCACACATAAATCGTCTTTTTCGCATCACGATTACCCAGAACCGGCGCATCACGCATCATTTTATCGCCTTCGCTGCGAACATATTTACGGATTTGCTTGTTCTTTTCGGCCTGTTGCTGTTCTTGCATACCGTTAATCATTTCCTGGACGATAATCGGGTTTACCCGTACCAGATAATACGGCATATACAAACGGCAAACACTGCCCGCAATCAAGATGATTGCAATCAAAGTAATTGATTTTTTTACAACTATATTTCCAGCAGATGGCTTCTTGTCCGCGTTCTTTGGCAACAGCATGCCACCAAACAAGAACAACAAGATACCAATCACCAGAATCAGTATTGTCCAAGTCATACTTTTCTCCTTTTGGTCTGTTGAACAAAATAAAAGATACTGAATTTTTTAATTCTGTGCAAGGAATAAATCAATATTTCTAAAATAAAATTATAACTGATTCAGCACTTTACGCCCCAACGGCAGTTCTATGCCCTGGCTGACACACGCGCGCGCAATAAAACGACCTGTTACATCCAGCGTTAACGGCAAACGATACAATTTTGTCGCATACGGCGCACCACAGTTTTTACACACTGCCCGCCCTGTTCGCGGCGACAAAAATTCCAAATCATCATGCGTACCACACCCAGAACAAGTCCCCAAATTTAGTGCATACCCCAGTTCACGCAACAACATAATTTCCCAATCTAAATACGCGTCATGCGCATTATTTCCAGACAATTCTTGTAATAACACAACCGTTTTCTGATATAAATTTTTATATTGTTCTCGTTCTGGCAATAATGTTGAAATTAACGCAAAAGCACTGTTCATAAACATCAGTGCATCACGCGACAAGATAAGTGTCGCCGCCAAATTTTTTTCTGCATCCCAATGAAATACCCCCAGTTGCGAATCCAGACGCGCATTCCATGATGCTGTACCCACCTGCCCCACCAATGGGCGATTTTTGCGCGCGCGTTGCGCGCCGCGCATCATGCCACACAAAACACCGTATTCAGATGTAAACACACGCGCAACCGAATCTGTTTCACCCAAAGGGCGCAAAGATATTAAAATTCCAGATGATTCCAAATTCATAATACAAAATTATATAACATATAATATTGAAAAATAAAGTTTACAAACTTTGTTATGGAAAAAAAATCCGCCTTATTTTATAATACAGATGTATCAGAAAGTTTCTGATATGGGGTGTAGCAACCTCGCAAATACGCATACTCCAACCAATCCGGGTTGGAGGGTTCGTGAATATATTGAATAAACGACACTATTGTATTTGATAGTTGCTAACCTCCAACCACTTGAATTTATTTCCGGTGGTTTTTTGTTGCAAAATGGGGGTTAAAGATGAAAAAGATATTTGTCGCCATTGTCGCGTGCATGATATGCAATGTCGGTTGGGGGGTAATATTTTGTGAACCAGTCGGTACCGATACCGGCTTTGTATGTGCCCCCGGTAGCTTTCCAGACAGTTCGGGCAAGTGTTATGTTTGCCCAGTTAACACATATCAAGAAGACTGTCTTTATTCAGTAGAAGAGTGTACCCCGTGTCCTGCGGGGACGGGCACGATTGGTGATACCGCTGCGGACCATGACAGTATTGATGACTGTATTCCGATGGAAATAGAAGAAATATCTTGTAATCCAGGATATTATTTACCGGCAGATAGCACTTCTTGCACACAATGTCCGAAAAATTCATATTGCCCTGGGGGAACATTTAACCCAACAAACACAGATTCTGGGATAACACAATGTCCAGACGGATTATATTCGCCGCCGGGGTCGGATAGTGCAGATGATTGCGGTCGTATATTACATATTGGTGAATATGTTTTATATCTGCGCACTGCAAAATTAACCAGTCCGGCATTACATGTGAAAATAGGCGATGTTATATATTACGGTGATATGTTTCCCGCATAACATCACCACCTGGGGCACCGCGCTGGCAAATAAAAACCGCCCATTCGGGCGATTTTATCTGTTTGTTAATTGTAATTCTATGCGGCGATTTTGCTGCATACTGGCGGCATCGGTACCCAACGCTACGGGGTGCAAGTCGCCAAACCCGCTGGGGACCAAACGACGGGGCGAAACACCTGCTTTGGTCAATTCATCGACAACCGCATTTGCACGCAACAGCGATAATTCCATATTGTTTTTGAATGCGCGTGTGCCAGACATAACAGGCTGGCGGTCTGTATGACCATCAACGCGAATAATCCAATCAATATCTGTTGGAATGATATTTTCTAAATCTTTGATTACATTTGCAATCAAGCGCAGTTGATTTTTTCCTTCGGGCGACAGAGTATACGAACCGCTGCTGAATAAAATATCGCTGGATACAATAAAGCGGTCGCCAGATGGTTGTATATAATTACCGTCCCCCAATGCGTCTTTTATGGCCTTGTAAAATTCAGACTGATATTGTGCAACATTATTTAATTCTGCGACCTTATCAGCCAACGCTTTGTTCAGGCGGTTTGACATTTCAACATATTGAATATCTTTTTCTTGTGATTCTTGTTCCGCCGCCGCCAATGCATCTTGCAATTTTTGCAATTGTTGTGCCAACGATGCGCGTTGCTGATTCATTTGGTCTTGCAGTTCACGCCGTTCTTGTTCCAGTTCCGCCGTGCGTTGCTGATTCAGATTTGCCTGATTTAATTGTGTTGTCAATTCAGCAACCTGGGATTGTAAATCAACACCTTGGGATTGCAGTTCGGCGACCTTGGCCTCATACTCGGCAACCAATTCGTTCATACTGATATCAATTTGTTCCAGTTGCGCCGACATTTCTGTATTATCAGCAGTTAAATTTTCCAGTTCATTACGCGCCAAGATTAATAATTGTTTAGCCTCTTCTTCATCAGCCGTCATTTGAACGATTTTTTGTGCCTGTTCTTCATTTGCCTTGCGCAAATCAGCAACAGCCTTGGCCCCAGTGTCTTTGTTAAAAACACTGGTCGTCGTCCACAAGAACACAAACACTATCAATAAAAATATTAATATAATTGCTAAATTAGAAAACAAATCGACAAAAGCCGGCCATGTATTTGTCTGATTACGAAAACGAAATTTCATCATGATGTTTTCTCCTCTCTCGCTTTTAATGACATAATATCACATTATGTCATTTCATTAAATGTACGATTTAATGCGCGTACACTGTTGTTTAATTCTGTGGCAGTATCGCTGATTTTTGGCAATAATTCATTCATATCATCATTATTTGCAACACTGGTATGCGATGCCAAGTAATCTTCCAGTTCGCGGAAAATTGCGTTTTGTGCCGATTGTACCTGTAAACCCAAAAATCCGATAATCAAACTGCCGGCCAGTCCCATCAGTGAACTGGTAAATGCGGTCGCCATCCCAGATAATGGTCCTGCCAATCCAGCCTGCATCGCCTGTAAAACAGATTCATCATTAAAATTCAAATTGCTGATTAAGTCTGCAAAGCCGCCAACAGTTATAATCAACCCCCAAAATGTCCCCAACAACCCCAAGAATATCAAGGTATTGGTTATATATCGCACAGATTCGCGCGCGTCATCAAAGCGCAGCTGAATCATATCCAGCATCCCATTTAATGCAGATGCCATAATCCGACGCGGGCGCGAACGCAATAATATTGCCACAGGGCGCAGCAGCCGCGGCGGCAGTGGAATATTCCGCCGACCCGAAAAATATGCGTGTGCCCAGCGATATTCGGGCATTAACCGGAACATTTCAATAAAACACAGTCCGATACCGAACAATGTTGTTCCGATTATTATACCATTTAATATTATATTTGCAGATGCCACACGCAAAAATGGCTGGTAAAACAGTAATAATGCCGCCGCCAACAGTGCGGTAAAAAATGCCATTCTGTTTAGTGCGCGATGGAACTGATTTGTCATGCAATCTCTCTTTTTATATTTATATGATAATAAATTTAATTAAACCAAGTCAATAGGGATTACAACATTTTTTACCGTCAGATTTTACTTGATTTTATTTGTTTTTTCGTCATAATGTGCGATGTTCCTGCTGATGACATGGGGTCATTGGCTGTATAGACCAAAGGAAATAAAATGGCTTTTTATGAAAGTGTCTTGGTTTTTCGCCAGGACTTGACAGAGCCGCAGGTCAAAGAAAAAGCGGCAAAATACACCGACATAGTCAAAGAACTGGGCGGTGATGTAAAATCCAGCGAATTTTGGGGATTAAAAAACTTGGCCTATGTAATTCGTAAAAATCGCAAGGCGCATTATGTCATGCTGAATATTGAATTGCCGGGCGACAAGGTGGCTGAATACGAACGCCGCATGCGTATTGACGAAGATATTATTCGTTTCTTGAATGTGCGCGTCAAAGAATTGGCAACTGCGCCGTCAATCATGATGAAAAAAAATAATGAAGAGGTGGAATAATGGCCGTTCGTGCAGCAATTTATCGTAAAAAATCTAACCCGTTAAAGGGCAAGGTTATTGACTATAAAGACATCAAGACTTTATCACATTATATTACTGAACGCGGCAAGATTGTTCCGTCGCGCATCAGTGGTGTTTCACAAAAAGACCAACGCGAATTGGCAACTGCTATTAAACGCGCGCGTCATTTGGGCTTGATGCCGTTTGTTCGCAATAACTTGGGATAATTATAAATTGGATATTTGGGATTTTTCCCTAACTTGAAACAAAGGACAGATAAAATGAAAGTTATTTTAACAGAAAAAATTACAAAACTGGGTAATATCGGCGATACCGTAGAGGTTAAAACAGGTTTCGCACGCAACTATTTATTACCAATGGGCAAAGCAATGCGCTGGTCGCGCGAAAATGTCGCCCTGTTCGAAGCGAAAAAGGCTGAATTACAGGCGCGTCAAGATGCAGCACGCAAAACCGCCGAAGGTAATGTTGATGCAATTAAAAATGCCAAACTGCACATGATTCGCCAGGCGGGTGATACTGGTCAACTGTATGGTTCTGTATCAACACGCGATATTGCACGCATGTTAAAAGAATTGACTGGCATTAATGTTGAATCTGCCCAGGTTATGCTAGGTGCGCCAATTAAATCTGTGGGTGCGTTTGATACGCAAATTGCGCTGCATCCGGATGTTATTGTTCCGGTCAAAGTATATGTCGCACAATCACAAGATGAAATTGATGCACTGGTTGCCGGCAAGGTTTTGACATTCGGTACCAAGAAATCCGAAGAAGAAGCCCCAGCAACAGAAACGGAATCTGTACCTGTATCAGACAAATCTGAAACAGATGTCGCAGAACAACCGGCGGAATCTGAAACAACAACATCAGCAGACGCAGAATAAAAAATCGCCCGAATGGGCGATTTTTTCAATTACATCTTTGTTACATAATCGACATCAATTTCTGTTTTGAACAGGCCGGCATCAACTTCGCCGTACAGTTTCACCATATCAGATGGCGTAACTGTTTGACCACGCCAATCTTTGCGGTCTATTTCAACAGTAATTGAGCCGGTTGAATCTTCAAATAAATATTTTTCATCACCCATGCGCTGAACAATATGTCCTTGGACAATAACCGGTGTATCATCGCGCATTTCTTTGGCTTGGCTGACCGTTACAATATTTTCAGTGCCACCAACAAAGCCACCCATTGGTGATGGATTGTTCGGCTGGAATCCGGCGAACGCCGCACCGCTGACAATTGTGCATAATGCCGCAACAGCAGAAATTTTTTTCATAAATAACCCCTTTTGTTCGTTTACCTGCATATATAATATCACATTTATTTTCAAAAATGTCTAGGAATTTTATTACCCCGCCCCCCAGGGATATAATGCCGCCCCACTAATGTTCCAAATGCAAAATTACTGGGACAATCAATCGTACGATAGAATTGATATCCCAGGACCCTGAAATTCAATATTGTGTAAGTGGTCGTGATTTATCACAAATAACTGGCGAAGATGGCGCAGCAACCCAGGCGCGTTTTCCGAACTTGCTGAACCAAATAAAGATGCAAATAGCAGTATCAGCATTGCGTCAAGCACAAGACAATTATAATAACAAATTGAATACTGCAATTGCAGATGCCACCAAAAACGCATCTGCTGACATCGCACAATACATGTGCCAGAAAATTGCAGAAAATGGTGGCAATGCGTCGGGCAGCCAGATTGCACAGTCTACGCCACTGACAACGCCATATTCTATCAGTTATGATGTTGGTACTGGTCTGGATAATAGTTTGTTAACTATGGGTGCGGGACATTCGTCCAGTGCGACCGGTGGCACTGCAACATTAGACAAAACAGCCGGTGCAAGCAAATTTTCTGAAGTGGTCAATTCATTTACCGGACTGGGAACGAATCGTGTAAAGGTTGATTTACCAAGTGGTACACGCGAAATGTGGTCCGTGTTTAATCGTGATACGCGTACCTGTCATTATTGCACATCAACGATTACAAAAAGCTGTGAATCGGTTAGTAAAAAGGGCTTTTTGGGTATTGGCGCAACAGATGAATTAAAGTGTACCGAATCAGAACCTGTGGAAAAATGTGAAGATATTGTCATGTAAAACACAATACACAACAATATAAAACAGTCCCGATTGATATCAATCGGGACTGTTTTTTACAATAAATTATATCAAACTTTACATAACAATATCTTCACAGAATGGTTCTGATGTTTCTGTGGTGCAATTAACATTACGGTTATTGTGGAACCAACTGACACTGCCGGTTGTTTCACAATTTTGCGTTGTTGTCGTTGTACAAATATGACATACACGCGTATCACGGTTAAATATAGCCGTAACTTCTTTGGTCATACCACCACCTTCCAGACCAGACCCGCCACCCAAATAGGCTTCATTTTTGAATGTAATTCCACCTGCTTGGATAACACCCGCACCACCACGGGTCAAATCTTCGGCTGTTAAACCAGTACCAACATCATAACTGATAGAATATGGCGTTGTCAGTGGCGTAGACTGTGCAATCTGGCTGCCCGACGCATTGCCACCATTTTCTGCAATTTTCTGGCACATGTATTGTGCGATGTCAGCAGATGCGTTTTTGGTGGCATCTGCAATTGCAGTATTCAATTTGTTATTATAATTGTCTTGTGCTTGACGCAATGCTGATACTGCTATTTGCATCTTTATTTGGTTCAGCAAGTTCGGAAAACGCGCCTGGGTTGCTGCGCCATCTTCGCCAGTTATTTGTGATAAATCACGACCACTTACACAATATTGAATTTCAGGGTCCTGGGATATCAATTCTATCGTACGATTGATTGTCCCAGCGATGTTGTTTAATTCTTCTTCTATGGTATCGATTATCGCATCTGCATTTGGAACATCGTCGTTTTGTTCGCGTATCTTGGCAATATATTCAGAAACCCCTATTTCCCCAGGTCCCAATTTAACACTGTTGCCTTGGGAATCTGTTGTCGTCGTGCGACCACTGGCATCACCCATCTTGATACTGCCGAACGATATCATACCCGTCACACGATATACATCACCATCTTTTTGTGAACGCAGCGAACCAGTGCCGATTGTATCGTCGGCGGCAAAACGATTGCAATCAGTGGTGCTGCCGCAAATTTCTGCCATTTTTTGGTCAACCAAGTTTTGGCATTGTTCCATCAAAGAATTGTCTATATTCAAATACAACCCCATTAACATAGAATCTAAATCATCCATAGAAAAGTTTGGATTATTTGCCTTGCATACGACCAAACTGTCAATTGGACAAATGTCATGGATATAGTCATAATCCATACCAATACAGTTTTCAAAGTTCGGTCCACACCGCGTATCTGCGGTAAAGCAATCTTTGACTTCTTGGGTGCATGCGTCGACACGCATTGCCGCCAATTTGTCTTCTACATATCCCCAAATCAGCGGTTCCATGCGTTCGCACGGGTCAATTTCAACCTTGCAAAAACTGCGCGCCATTTCCGGTCGCGACAGACACGCATCCATTGTTGCAACGCCTTTGCCGGCAATATCATCACGACATGCCGTTGTTATACATTCAGAAATATTCGTCAAACAAGATTGACGGAATTTAGATTCAGCCTGTAATTCCGCAACCCGCAGTGATGGCGCAACTTCGCGCAAGAAATTCGGCCACACCATATCGCGCACCGCAACACATTGTGATAACACATTTTCACAAATGGGCCGCTTGGAATTTAATACATCCATCGTGGACGCGGTTATATCGTATGTCTCGGCAGATTCAACTGTTGTACCAGCGGTACTGGTTGCGGCATTATTTTGCATATTTTCAGACGCAATTGCTGCGACACAATTTTCCCAATTATCGCCACACGCGTCTGCGGTTTGCATGCACTTGCGGAACTCTACCATGCACTGCCCCAGGTCATATTTATTGGCACTTTCAAAACTTTCTTGTAATGCAGCGCGCACTTCGGATTCTGCCGCCGCTAATTCATTTTCAGCCTTGGACCGTTGTTCCGCCAAAGAATTTTTATACCCCAAGCAATCAGATGTAATTTGCCGTGAATATAATTGACGCAGAAAAGTTATATCACCAGAACAAGAATCTGGCACCTGGGCAACGCACAAATCATCTGCGGCCTGATATAATTCATCACCCACCATATCAGCAATATTAACTGTTTCTTCTTCGGCGGGGTCATCAAAAATACTGGTATTCCACATAGACAACAGGCTCTCTTGTTCTTTGGCCTTTTGTTCTGCTGCGGTTAATTCGCCATCATCCAGAATATTACCGTCTGCATCATAATGGCGTTCGCCGGTAAATATAATATCTGCATTTGCACCGGCTTGGACGCGTTCAACCTCTTCGGTACGCAAGCGATTCGCTTCGTCCAGAATTTCTTGAATTGCGGCAAATTCTTTTTCATATTCAATGCTGTCATCGCTGCACATACACGCGCCGCCACTGGCGTTATCTGTTATACAAAATTGGTCCATACATCCAAAATATGCATCATAACATGCCTGGTCATACAATCCGGTCGCTTCTATTTTTGTACGAACAGTTGTTCCCTGTTGAATAGCAGATTGCTTGGTCGTGCGACTGACCGCATACGAATTATATGCCCCAAACACAACCGCCATTGCGCAAACAGAAAACAAAACAATTTTTTTATGCCACATTTATTTTTCCTCTCTCCGTATAACAAGATGCAATGGGGCAAACACCCCAATTTGCATTACATATTTATATCTTCGCAAGTTTCAATTTCTTGACAGAATTCTTCTTCGCCGCCTGCACTGCGTCCAGCAAAGAATCCGCCGACGGCACCAACAACGCCACCAATTGCCGTACCCCAACCTGGCGATACCATTGTACCCGCCGCCGCACCAGCCGACAATCCGCCCGCTAAACCTTGGACACCGGCCGTTGCCTTGGACTGACCACCTGTTTCACAAACCTGTTGCATGCGGCAAACATGGCAATTACGCAACGCTGGTTCAAATGACACACTGCGGATATAACTGTAATTTTTACTGGATTTATCCGGGGTTTCAACCTGGTATGTGTTATAACAATTTTCTTCCGCAGCGGCCAAATCTTGTTCACGCGATAATTCTGCAATCTTGGATTCCAGTTCACGCATTGCACGATTTTCCGCACCAATTTGTGCAATCATTTTTGCACTGTTAAACACGCTGTCGCCCAGGCTTTGACGGTCTGCTGGTTTTTGGCTGTCTTGACACGCCGCAACAGTTTTGTCTTTTTCGAACTGTTCAAAAAATTCGTCAACCGCGGTTTCAGTATTTGCACGCACTGTTTCACGCAATTCCGCCAACCCGGCTGAATCTTCGGGGATAGAAACCAATGACGCAATTGTCGTATCCGTCGGCAAGCAAGACATATCTGTACCACATACAGCCCCCAGTTGTTCACTGAAATAATTTAAGCATCCTTGCAACATCTGATAATCCATTTGCAACATTGCCGCCTGGACAATAATATCAAATTGTGTTTCATTACTGCATGACGGGAACATGTCTTGCGGGCATAAATCTGCGATTTCCATTGCACTTTTGCCGACACATTCTGGGGCGGTAAAGTTTTCACCACATCTGTCGCGCAAGCATTGGTCAATATCATTTTGACAGAACTGTGTACGCAGATACCCCAGTTTGTCGTTCACAACGGCCTTGATTCCCGGTATCATTTCTTCACATTCGTCAATAACCGGACAAACACCAGCCGCAACATTAACATCAGTCAAGCATGCAGAATTTGTACTGGTTGAACATCCATCTTCCAAACATAACTGTATTCTGGACAAGCAAGTTTGCCGCGCGTATCTGTCGGCGTATTTTGCCGCATCCGCCAAGATAGATTCTGCTTCGGCTTCCCAATCTTGCAAGACATAATCACGCACCGCCATACATTGATCCAGCACATTTTCGCACGCATTAGCACGGCGTTGCAGCAAATCTGCATCCAAACAATTTTCAAAGTTTACGCCACATCCGCCCTTGTCTGCGATACAAGACCGATACGCCAGCAAACATTCGCCACGATTATATTTGTTTGTTGTATCCAACATAGCCAATCGCGCCTGGCGAACAGCAGATTCAGCAGTGCGCTTATTTGCCTCTGCAATAGATTTTTGGTCATTCAAATAAGATTCAAAGTTTTTACAATCTTGAACAATCAAGCGCGAATACAAAATTTCTTCCATGTCTGCATCGTCGCCACACGCATCCAGACGGTCTGCACAAAATTCTGCCGCCATCATATACAGCCCATCACCAATATCGCTGTCTGCGCCCAGACTGGCTTCTTCTTCGGTTCCCATATTAATCCAATCAGAAAAACTGATACCAGACGCGCGGGAACTTTTTTGCGCAGCCTCACTCTCGCCAAAGACCAGGCGCGCTTGGGCACCCAATTGTTCGCGTTCAACCCCTTCGGTATATAACAAATCTGCTTCTTCTTGGATTTTTTGAATTTCTTGGATTAAAGATTTTGACTGATTTATATTAGACGAACATGCGCAACGGTTCCCCTCAGATTCATCTAGCAAACAAAACTCATCCATACATGCACGATACGCTTCACGGCAAGATTGACTGTTTTGCACGACAGCCGGTGTTGTCGCCGCAGGTTCTGTTGTCGCAGTGGTTGTGGTATCTGTTGTTGTATTACCACTGACTGTCGCGGTTAATGTTGGTGTCGTTAATGTGGTTCCAGATGTTGACGCAGTCCCAGCGACCTGCGCCGTATTTGCAGTCATTGTTGGCATTCGTGCGCCAACCTGGGACGCGCGTCCTGTACCAACACGCGCAGTACTATCTGCACGGGTGGCAGCGTCTGCAACACATGGGAAAACCAATAATAATGCTAAAAAATATCCTAGTTTCATAAAAACCGTCCTACATATAAATTATTTATAATTTTATCAAAACATAAACTATCGTGCAAGCATATAAAAATATCTTGAAATTATTTTATCAAAACTATATCATAATGTCGTGATTTTTCTAAATAAAAGCAGGAATAATATATGGCAAAAGACGATGTTATTGTTTTCAACGGCACAGTTATTGATAAACTGCCGAACACTATGTTTCGCGTTAAATTGGAAAATGGTCATGAAATATTGGCAACTGTATGCGGCAAAATGCGCAAACTGCGCATCTGGGTCAATGTCGGTGAAAGCGTACGCGTTGAAATGACACCATATGACCTGGACAAAGGGCGCATAACATTTGTTGAACGCAATCGTACCAGCAATGACCAACCACAAAATATATAAAAATCGCCGCCAACGGCGGTTATTTTTTTGAAAACAATCACATTAAATTATATTAACAAATCGCTTTTCATAAAAAAATATTTTTGTTATCATTAATATAATATATGTATGACCAACGGGATGAGGAAGGTTTGGCTGATTATCATGATGTGCTGTGTCTGCGTTATGCACGCGGATGCTGCTGTTCGTGGAACAAACTCTATCAGTCGTAATGATTCGGGGGGTAATACCGGTGGCACAACGGTTGTTGCACGCGCGACGACAAACCCACGAATGCAAAACACACAATCACAATCTGTTTCGCAACGCAGCAACAGTATTTCACGCAATTCGCAAAATACTGTTTCACGCACCGCATCACCAACCACTACATCGCGCGCAGCCGCATCACAAACTGTAACACGCAATGCAACCCCAACATCACGCACTGTTGCTGCGACATCTGCACGAACATCGCGCGCAGCAACAACAAACGCTGTTGCACGCAGTGCGACAAATGCCCGAACAATCAATAACACCACATCTGCGACCGGTGTATCACGCGCTGCTACTGCGCGCGCAACAACACTGACAGCATCAAGTGCAACAAACACATTTGGCACAGGATACAATCAATGTCGTAATGCGTACTTTACTTGCATGGACCAATTTTGTGCAACGGCAAACGATTCCTATCGTCGTTGTATATGTTCATCCAGACTAACAGATATCCAAGAACGCGAACGCGCCTTGGCCCAGGCATCCAGTCAATTGCAAGATTTCCACAGCTTGAACATGTCGGTTATTGATAAAACAGCCGGTGAAGTTAATGCAATGATATCTGCCAGCGAAGGTGAAACGGCATTAAAAACAGACACATCTGCATCGGCGCAAATGTTGAACGGCATCAGCGAAGTTCTTGGCGCAACAAAAACAAACGCCCTGTCAACATCTGGTACATTGGACATCGCAGGCGATATAAATCAAATATGGGCAACAACAGATTTAACATCTGGTCAAAACATAGCAAACTTAACCGGCGAAGCATTATATAACGCCGTTCATGCCCAATGTCTGGAACTGGTCGCCAGCAGTTGTTCAACCCAAGCAACATTAAACATGGTTGTTTCTGCGTACGGTATGTACATTGAAAATGATTGTACCGCATTGGCAAATGCACTGGATTCACAATTGGTTCAGGCAAACAGCACTATTCGCAACACAGAACGCGAAATGCAAACCGCACGCTTGGATAATTATAATGTGCATAATTCAACATCTATTAATGATTGTATCGCAAATGTTCGTGCCGATATAACCGCAGATACAGCGTGTGGTGCCGGCTATGTGCATTGTTTGGATATTACGGGTCGATACTTAAATCGCGATACTGGCGAACCAATATATTCACCTGAATTTTATCAACTAGAAAAACAGATATCTTTATCTGGCGATGTATTAAAAAATTCTACAAATCGTTTAATTGTTGCTGAATTAAACAGCAAAAAAATGTATGCCCAAGGCAGTCTGGATACATGCAGGGATATCGCCGACCAAGTGTGGGACGAATTTATGCGCCAAGCAATAACAGAAATATATCAGGGTCAACAAAGCCGCGTGCGTGATGTTAAAAATGAATGCTTGGATGTCGTAAACGCGTGCTATGACACACAAACCCAATCATTAAAAGATTTTAGTAATATCCAAGAAGAATTGTTATTGGGTTCGCGTTTAGAATTGTCCGAAGAGTTTTGTCGTGATAAACTATACGCATGCAGTAATCTATACGGCGACCCCGAAGGCGACGGTATAAATTTATTAGTAGAGGCAATGCAAGATATAACCGACCAAAAGATTGCACAAAATTGTAATAAACTGTTAACCGATTTTGCCGCAGATTTATGTGCAGTCCCCAGTAATGATACATTACACACATATCCGTACGGATGTCGCGTATATACACCTGGCGAACAACGCTATGCATCAATTGCCGCATGTAATAAACTAGATATAAATTATGTTTCTGGCGATGAAATGGGATTCCAATGGTCAGATTATGAAGATACAAACCACCCTGATTACGAGTGTACAAATGCGGCGGGAATCAAAGTATATACATCTTGTAATAAAGATTATTATTTAGCATGTCTAATAGAAGAAGAATGGGTAGCGACCCCCAACTCTTGCACCGCCCCAAACACCGCCCCAAAATGTATTCCATGTCCGGACGGGTATAAATGCGATGGCGGCACAAAAGCACCTTCGTCATCTTCTTCCAATTCAGATCCTAGCGTATGTGGTACTGACTATGCCGGCAGTTTATACCAACAAATGGTACGTTATGCCATCCAAGTATGTGCACGACCATCTGATTTACAAATAATGCAAGACGAAGATGACAAAATCCCGCAATATATCATGCAGGATGTAAATATGGTAATGGATACTGTTCGTGCAAATATGGCAACCGTATTAGCGGCAGAATGCGAACGATTGGGCGGAACATGGATAAACACCCCATATAACACAGATGAAAATGCAAAAAATAATGGTGAACTATTTACATATTTCTATGATGAAACTGGTGCCAATACCAAGTGGGGATACTGCGCAACCAAAGAAAGTGTTGCGTCAACAATCAGTGGATAAATATCATATATGCAACATTGGCTTGCATAAAATGTCATTATAGAATAAAATAGATAGAGAGAATAAGATGAAAAAAACATTCGCAGTATCTTTGTTATGTACAATGGCGGCATATGCTGCGTTTGGTGCAGACTATTGGTTAATGATGACACCAACCGTGTGCAAGCTGGATACATCCGAATGCTATTCAAAAATGGGTGCCGGATATGAACGGGAAAAATGGGATGCCACTGGTCAATGCTGGGGACAAAAATTAATATGCCCCGAAGCATTAACATCCGGCGGTTCTATGCCGGTCGCAATGACAAAAGATGCGATTAAAAAAGGCACTGGCATCAGTTCTGATTTTGACACCAATATATTAAATGGCGACTGTTTCGGTAAACGCAAGACATCCGCCGATGGTTCAATGGCATCAATTAATGGAACGATGGTTCCCGTATGGTGCAACGGCATTGTCAGCAGCGTATATGATTATACCACCAACGGCGAAATAACCGACCAAAAACAACCAACATGTCGGCAATTGGCAGATATTGGTTATATCGGATTGCAAGAAAACGGCTGCTATGGTCGACCGTATGATTATACAAAATATTACATTGAATGCGATGAAAATTCTGATTCATTTACCCCCAGTCGCATAATCATTCTAAACGGCGCAGAATATATAACAGGCACAACCAGCGCACCGATTGATAAAAATGCTGCGAACAGTATATTTGATAATATGGAATCTGTATCTGAACGCCAACGCGCAAAGTATTTTACAAAATAAATTAAAGTTTCTGATAAAAAAAATCCCCCAAACTATTGGGGGTATTTTTATCAGAAATTATACCTGATTTTTAACATACCTGTATGAGATGTATAATTTTTGTGTAAATCCAAGTCATAATTTGCAGACACTTGGACACCCCGATATGTCATTGTTAACCCGATACCAAATTCGCTGCCAAAGCGCGACAAAGATTCGCCATTAACCACATACGCTGCCATACCCGGCATTGCTACATTTGCCACCACTGCATCGGATAAAAAGTCGTATGTCGCAGCTGCACGGATATTTGGACTGAACTTCAAATCATAATCAGATTGAATTTCAAAAGCGTATTCTAACCCAGCGACCCCGGTTAAGTAATCAGTATCTGTGGCACTGATATCTGCCATACCATTATTATACGCATCTTGCGATACATACAGATATCTTAACCCGACCGATGGTGTTATACCAGTTGCAAAATCATACCCTGTCATTGTTTGAGCACCGAATGATGAAACATCATAACTGCTTTCAAAAGGTGCACCAAACACAGTTATATTTTCGGTATAATCTGACATGGTATAGTTCAATGTCGCATTAAAATACCACTGCGATGGCTGATATTGTGCGTATGCAAATATACTGTTGCTGGCAATATTTATATTACGCGAACCAGAATCAACATCTGAATTATTATACGCATACCCAACACCAACAATATATTGTTTATTAATCAATGAATCTGCACCCACAGACACCCCAAATGTATTGCCGCGGAATTTGTCAGCAAACTTTGACTGATTAATCATGCCTTGGGCCCATACGCCATATCCAACATTTGTTATATCACCACCACTGCGCCCAATACCGCCAGACATACGATTCGCCGCCAAGGTTGCAATCTGGTTCTGAACAGACGCAGATGCAGCCTGGACCACAGGCTTTTCATCCGCACTTAATTTAGATGTTTCAGATTCGATATATTCAACATCATTATTTGCCATTGCGGTTTGTGCATTCAAAGACGCAAAATTCATTGCATAGTCGTTGCTGTTGGCCAAACCGACCAGCACCGCTGCTGCTGTATTTGAAATATTCGAATCGGTTGCAATATCTGTAACAGAATTTGTTTTAACAATAATATCCTGACCATCCACAGATATATTATACATTGTCTTGTTATAATCTATATTATCTATATCGATTACCGCGTTTCCTAGTACATTATAACGCCCTGCGGCACCAACAGTTAAATTCAATCGCCCAGTTGCGCCAAACTGAACATCATCAGATACCAAGCGACCGTATGCATCGGCATTAATAATTGTCGCGTTTAGCGTTCCATCCATTTTAATATGTTCTTGTTCTATAATCGTGGTACCAATATTTAATACTGCATCTGCCTGGACATTTAATGAACCGGTACCATTAATACCACCACTTAGTTTGGTTGTACCGTTCTTGATATTAATTGTCCCCAGGTTATAAATATCATTCGCAACCCCAGCAGCAATATTTGATGCAAAAACATTATCGCCTGTAAACGATATTATTCCGCGGTCTGCATTATAAATCGCACCACCATTTTCACCGGCCGAATTACCACTGAACAATGCGCCATTTATATTTATTAACTGATTGCCACTGCCACCAGGATTTACATTTGCAATTGCGCCACCTAATTTATCAGCATAATTGCCACTGAATGAAACATCAGAAATATCACTTATGACCCCAGCATTTGTAATTGCGCCGCCTTGGGCCAGTCCATTTATCGCACTATTATTTTTGAACTGTGTATTTGTTATTTTGCCCAAATTTTCCAGACTATCTATTTCATCAATATCACCCAATGTCCCGTTCCACAACGCACCGCCATTTTCCGATTTGTTGTCCATAAACAAGACACCGTTAATCGCGCCAATACTGCCCTGGTTGCGAATCGCACCACCATTTTTACCATTGTTTGCAATAAACGAAGAACCAGTAATAGAATCTATTTTACCCTTGGCACCAGAAGACGCATCTCCGCTATTATTTATTGCACCCCCAAAATTGCCGCGATTAGATTGAAATAATGCCAAGTTAATTTTTTCTATATATCCAGTTGCAGAATTATAAATCGCCCCACCGCCACCAGTTGTAATATTGCGATAAAACGAAATCTGCCGGTCTGCGTTATTCAGCACCAATGTACCATCGTTCCAAATAGCACCACCAAATGCCGCGCTATTATTACGAATATACGACGCACCATTTATTGTAAAAGTTGCATCAGCGGCATTATATACAGCACCACCCCACCCTGCACCAGATTCCGATTGCACAAAATTATTGTCAAAATTACCGGTAACTTGTGTTGTGCCTTCGTTATAGATTGCGCCACCAAACGCATCCGTACCATTGGTCTTTACATAATTTCCATCAAAATTACCAACGACATTAACAGACGCACCATTCGGCGCACCAGATGAACGCTTGACAGATATTGCGCCACCGGTTGATGCCTTTTTATAATTTGTCGTATTAGTAGTTGCCTGAACATAGTTGCCAGTAAAATTACCGTTTATCAAACCGATGCTGGTATCTGCCCCTGTCTGACCATCGCGGTCTGCGCCACCTTTGATATAAATTGCGCCACCATTTGCATAACCATTTGCAACAGCCGCATTATTTGCAAAGTTTCCGTTTATGGTACCAATATGCGCCTCGGTCGCATTACCGGAACCATATTGCCCCTCTATATGAATTGCACCACCACCGGCGGAAATCTGTCCCCCAGATTTATATTCTGTTTCACCAGAACCATTATATTTTGATGTAATAACATTATTAGTAAAATCACCATTAATGGTACCAATATTTGTACCCCTGTACAGCGCAAACACACCGCCATTAACAGATGCCTTGGCCGCGAAATTTGATATATTTGTTATAGTATTATTTCTGAAAGTCCCCGATATAGACTTTATCGCACCATTATTATATAAAACACTGCCCTGTCCTGGGACATCTTTATCGTCGCCTGCACTGTTTAGTTGCGCATCTTCTGTTCTGGATAAAAATATGTGATTATTTTCTGCGATACCCATGTCAATATCAGTATCTGCATAAGTATTGCCAGAAATTTTCAATATACCACCATAAACATCAGTATTTGCCGGCGCGGTATAATTCAAATTGCTCCAACTGACAACATCATCAAGACTTGTTGCCGGTTGATGATTGTTATTTTCTGTATCTGTGGCATAAGCCGGTATAATCACCAGCGCAGGCAACACAGAGCAAACCTTTAATAAATCCAAGAAATATTTATTGGCAACCGACATACTTTCTCCTTTTTATCCAGCAAGAAAAATTCCCTTTACAACACACAGCGTAGCACAGTTAGCAAAAGTTTCAACATCAAAAAATAGATTGCAAAATCAGATAAAGCAATATATAATGTGCCGCGCATTGGGGCATAGTTTAACGGTAGAACTCCGGACTCTGACTCCGTCAGTGTTGGTTCGAATCCAGCTGCCCCAACCACCCTTCGCGTCTGCGACGCTTCGGGTGGCAAGCCGAAGCGGAACAGTTCACGCGAAGGAGTGCCACACGAAGTTTTAACGAAGTGCGGCAGACGCACTTAATATATACTATCCCGCCATTTGGCGGTTTTTTTTTACAGGATTCTTGACGAAATTACATCGTTAGTATAACATACAACTATGTTTTACGTTTATTTGATAGCAAGCATTTCTGTTCCTAGTCAAAAATATATTGGCATGACAGATGATTTACCAAACAGATTAAAACAACACAACGCGGGGTACTCCTTTCACACTGCAAAATACAAACCATGGAAACTGGTAAATTATTTTGCGTTTTCTAATCGTCACGCTGCCGCTGAATTTGAGCAATATTTAAAAACTGGGTCTGGCCAAGCATTTGCAAATAAACATTTTTGGAAATAAGCGCAGTTCACGCTATGCGACGAATGTCGCCGGGTTCGACAATGAGTAAACGAAAACAAGCCCCCTGGCGCACACACAACAACAAACTTTTGATATCTTTCCTGTGGAAAACAACGAATAAACATACCATAATCAAATCATGGCAAAGAGAGAATTATTTTTCGCATTGACCGCCATTATTGGCTTAATCAGTGCAAACGGGGCCGATGCCTGTACTGGTATTACCCTGGTATCCAAAGACAAAGGCGTTGTCGCTGCGCGCACTATTGAATGGGGCGAATCGGAAATGGATAACATGTATACGATTGTCCCGCGCGGCTATATCCAGCAATCAATGTTGCCAGGTGGTGATACAGGCGGCATGACTTTTTCTGCATTATACGGCTATGTTGGTCTGGCGGTGGTGGAACCGGGCTGGGTTGTTGACGGCATGAACGAAGCCGGTTTATCAGCTGGTCTGTTTTATTTTCCTGGATACGGCGAATATCCACAATATGACCCAGATGACAAGGCAAATACTATTTCTGACTTTCAATTAGTATCATGGATTTTATCGCGTTTTTCAACTGTTGACCAAGTAAAAAACGCAATCAAAGATATTCGTGTTGCCAGCATTGACCCGCGTGCATCAACTGCGCACTGGCGTGTTACGGAACCATCTGGCAAACAAATAATAATAGAATTTGTTGATGGACGCGCCCAGGTATATGACAGTCAATTAGGGGTACTGACTAATTCACCAGATTATCCATGGCAATTAAAGAATCTGAATAATTATGTTAATTTAATTCCTGGTACCGCTGGTCCAGTCAATATGGGCGCATTAACATTGCGTGCATTTGGGGCCGGTTCTGGTTTTTTAGGGTTACCGGGTGATTTTACCCCGCCATCACGATTCGTTCGGGCATCTTTTTTACAAACATATTCTATCCAGCAAGACACTTCTTTTGACGCAGCGATGCAGGCATTTCATATTTTGAATAATTTTGATGTACCATTAGGAACAGAATTTCCTGTGGGGCGTGCGCCGGTTGATATGCCGTCTGCAACCCAGTGGACAGTTGCCACAGACATGCACGACCGCGTTATATATTACCATACAATGTATAATCGCACATTGCGTGCTATTGATTTGGATAAAATTGATTTTGCGACAGTATCATTTCAATCACATCCATTGGATGAAACAAAATCTGAAACAATTATTCCTGTTCAAATAACACGCAGTATGCCAACAACAAAATAAAATTTTTGGCTATTGTTTGCCTTTTGGTTTTATAGATATATAATAACTGGGGTATATTATAAAATTTATGAAACCCAAGGAGAACATAACATGAAAATCAAACCATTCGCAGGCGTTCGCCCACCAAAAGAAATCGCAGCAGATGTTGCATCGCGTCCATACGATGTCTTGAACTCGGCCGAAGCAAAAGCAGAAGCTGGCGAAAAATCATTATTGCACATAATTAAACCAGAAATTGACTTTGACCCAATTGCTGATGAACACAGCCAGCAGGTATATGACAAAGCAGTTGAAAATTTCAAACTGTGGCAAGAACGCGGATGGTTGGTCCAAGACCCCAAAGAAATGTATTACATCTATGCACAAACAATGGATGGTCGTACGCAATACGGCTTGGTTGCAGCTGCCAGCGTAGAAGACTATATGACTGGAAAAATAAAAAAGCACGAATTAACCCGCAAAGATAAAGAAGAAGACCGTATGATTCATGTTCGCATTCAAAATGCAAATATTGAACCGGTGTTTTTTGCATACCCAGATGTTGCAGAAATGAATCAAATTGTTGCGGACTATGTCGCATCACACGAACCAGAATATGATTTTGTTGCCCCTGATGGTTTTGGTCATAAATTCTGGAAGATTGATGATGACGCAATCAATGCGCGCATAACAGAAATATTCCGTGATATTCCTGCGCTGTATGTTGCCGACGGTCATCACAGAACTGCGGCGGCGGCACTGGTTGGTGCAGAAAAACGCAACGCAAATCCGAATCACACAGGCAATGAAGAATATAACTATTTCTTGGCTGTTATATTCCCAGAAAGTCAATTAAAGGTCATAGACTATAATCGTGTTGTTCGCGATTTGAACGGTCTGACCCCAGATGAATTTTTATCGAAACTGGGCGAATCGTTTGATATAGAAGATAAAGGCACAGAAATATACAAGCCAACAAAACTGCACAATTTTGGTATGTACCTGAACGGTAAATGGTATTCTTTGACCGCAAAACCCGGCACATACAATGATAATGACCCAATTGGTGTACTAGATGTAACCGTGCTGTCCAACTTGGTATTTGACAAGATACTGAATCTGGGCGATTTGCGCACCAGCAAGCGCATTGACTTTGTTGGTGGCATCCGTGGTTTAGGCGAATTACAGCAACGTGTTGATTCTGGTGAAATGGCAGTGGCATTTGCATTGTATCCGGTTACAATGCGTCAAATTATTGACATTGCCGATACAGGCAACATTATGCCGCCAAAAACGACATGGTTTGAACCAAAACTGCGCAGTGGTTTAGTAATACATAAACTGTCGTAATAAAAAATCCCGCAAATTGCGGGATTTTTTTTATTTAGCAACAACAACCATTGCTGGTCGTAATACAGTATCACCAAACATATATCCCGATTGCAATTCTTCGATAACAGTGTTTGATTGTGGTTTCGGATTTGCATCAGATGGCGCATCTGCAACCTGGACAGCATTATGAAATTGCGGATTCATAACTTGCCCCAATGATTCTATTTTTACAATACCAATTTGTGTAAACGCGCTGTCCATTGCCAATGCCATAGACTTTATACCGTCATCATCTGGGTTAAGTTTTTTTGCAGATTCAATTGCATCCATAACAGGTAAAAATTTCTTGGCGATTGCCATTGCACGATTTCGCGCACTGGATTCAATATCTAATGCAGCACGACGACGCGTATTTTCCAATTCTGCCGCAGTACGCAAATATTTATCTGTTAATTCCGTAATTTGTGCATTTAATTGTTCAATAACTTCATCACGGTCAGCGCCTGATTCTGCGGGCACAATCGCATCATCAGATGATGCCCCCGCCCCAGCATCACTAACAGAAACTTCATCTATTTTTACATTTTTATCTTCGTTCATGCCAATTTCCCTATTATTTACATTTAATAACTATATATTTATTCAGCACTGGTTATTATAGGTATGAAGTCATCCGGTTTCAAGGACGCGCCCCCCACCAGCACACCGTCAACATTTGGAATTGACATAATTTCTGCTGCGTTTGCTGCCTTGACACTGGCACCATATAAAATTGGTGTTCCGCCCAGTCCCATTGATTCCAATGTATCTGTAATTAATTTATGGGCATTTGCAATTTCTGCGTTTGTTGGGGTCAATCCTGCCCCGATTGCCCAGCGCGGTTCGTATGCAATAACAATATTTCCATGCGCATCAGACGGTACAGATTCGCGCACCCCAGATTCAATAATTGTCATTGTTTTTCCGGCTTGTTTTTCATCCATTGTTTCACCGACACATATTATCGGGGCCAATCCTGCCCCAATTGCCATTGATGCCTTTTGGCGAACAATATCATTTGTTTCATTATGATATGCGCGTCGTTCACTGTGGCCAACAATAACATACTTCGCCCCTGCATCTGCAATCATTGCGGCTGAAACTTCACCTGTATATGCCCCATGTTCATGCGCACTGACATCTTGGGCACCAATATTTACCCGTCCACCATCAACACATAACATAGTATACGGCACACATAGAACAACAGTATTTTTACTATCCAAATTTTGTAATGCCGCCACCATATTAACCAGCGCATCACGCGAACCGTTCATTTTCCAATTTCCTGCGATTATTTTCATCCATATTTCCCTTTTTTTCGTTGATTTTTCTGATATCGTTTTGCTATGGTATCGCAAAAGGGGATTAAATGCTAGAATATTTAAGAAACGCGGCAGATAAACCTGTTGCAAAGATTTTAATTGGAATATTGGCTTTTTCATTTATCGGCTGGGGTGTTGCTGAATGGATTTTTGGTGGCAGCAGCGGCGACACAACACTGGTACGCGTGGGCGATACAGAAATCACAATACAACAGTTTAATCTGGAACGCACGGCACAGTTATCTGCGATGTCGCGCGACCAGCAACGCGAAATATATTCTGATAAAACATTGGCAAATGCACTAAATCAAACAGTATTGTCTAAATTAACAACCCAGGCAATGACTGAAACCCATGCGCGTGATTTAGGTTTTGTTGTTTCTGATGCCGAAGTGGCGCGTGAAATTCGTGAATTTCCGGAATTTCAAGACAATGGACAATTTTCACCGTTTTTATTTGATGCAGTTTTAATGAATACCGGTTATAGCGAGGCTGCCTTTGCAAATGTTCTGCGCAATCAAATTATGCGCGAATATACACTGGGGGCGTTGTCAGTGCCTATTACAATTCCTGAATTTGCTGTTGACGCAACCTATAACGCACGATATGCCGAACGCGAAATCGATTACACCACAGTAAAATTTTCTGATTTCAGTGCCGGCAATCCAACCGACGAAGAATTGCGCGCATTTTATGAACAAAATCCACATACCATTCCGGAACAACGCACCGTATCGTATGTTTTAATTCCTGCTGACATGGACAAACCTGACAGTTATGATGCCGCATACGAACGCGCAATCGCGGTTGAAGACGATATCATTGCTGGCGACACAATGGATTCTGCGGCGGCGCGTCATGATGCAAAATATGTTGCGCTGGGCACATTTGATGCTGGCAATCGTCCTGTGGACAAATTGCTGACCGACCGTATGATGACGCGCATTTTTGATATGGAATCTGGTCTGGAAAGCGAAATAATTGAAACAGATGATGGCTTTGTTATCGTTCGCGTTGACAATATTATACCATCGCACAACGCAGAATTTGAATCAGTACGGAAAAATTTAGTATCGGATTGGAAACGCAACGAACAGCGCAAACAGGCGTATGTGCGTGCAAATGAATTGTTGGTTGATTTGAATCAGACCGGGAATCTAGCAAATGCCAGAAACAAAACTGTTTCACGCGCATCTGGTGCCCCGCTGGATGTTCTGACCGCGACATTTAATTCTGAAATCGGTTCTAATTCTATTGTATCTGGCGACGATGAATTTTATGTACTGCACATAGAACAAGAAATTTTACCCCAGCATAACGAAAAACGCGCCAAAGATTTGCGTACAGAATTGCAAAATATGATAAATCGCCAGGTTGTTGACGATTACAACGAATATCTGATTCGTAAATATCCAGTGGAAATAAACGAACGGGTGTTTAACAGATTCTTTGCAAATTAAAAAATCGCCCGAATGGGCGATTTTTAATTCATATTTTTGTTTTATCTGGTTTTTATTTTCTTAATAGTCATATCAAAATCTGGCATAGTTTTAGCAACATCAATTGATTTAACAAATTTCATATATTCTGGTTTTTCATTAATACATTTCAGCGGTACACGCAACACCGGTCTTTTATAAAAATAATAATGACTGTTATGAATTTTTGCCTTTAATCCATTTCTGGCAAATAAATATTTCGCCACATCTAAATTTGCATTATCCAGCGGGTAATAATAAAAGTATACGCGTCCATTTCTGGCACGCAAAAATCGCGCGTCTGTACCCATGACCGATAATGTTTCTGCATCACCTTCTGCGAACGGTGCAACAAAGTTCTTGTTTGGCGCAAAAAACTTTTTTATATATACTATATTTTTATAAATGTTCATTATGACAACCTTTGTATAACAATAACCAGTATAAAACAAAAACAGATTTTATCAAGCGTCCAATTAACACAAAATTAACGCAAAAAACGCCCTGTGGGGCGTTTTTTGTGCCGGACGAATTTTGTTATATTCCCAAACGATGTGTTAGCTTCATCATGAATATAGATTCATTTCCAAATTCAGATGTATTATTTGGATTAACACGATATATAAACCCAATTGCGCCATCTGTAAATTCACCCAAATTATGACGATATGCACCAGTAAACCGAACTTCGCGTTGTGTCGGGCTTAAATCCAAACTTTCTATGTGTGCATTTTGAATTGTTATATCATATTTATTATCGCCAACATTAACGATTTCATATTCAGCATACGGATATAACAAACTGCCACGACTGATAGTTAATGGCTGCGCGACACTGAAACTAAACCCGCCAATATCCATACCAAACGCAAATGCGCGCGAATCGATATCAGACATGCCCAAAACAAAATCACCGGTCGCATTTGTGTTTGTTCGCGCAAAAGTTGAACGCACCGTAAAGCGCATATTTTCCATTGGCGACCAATACATTTCTGTATCCGCGTATACAGTATCACCATTACCCATATTCAACAGTCCGCCAGACACCGCCCCCAGTAAAGTATTTGTTTCATGTGCGGCACCAAACGACGCAGAAAATCCGAACTGTTCCCCATTCCATGCAACATTAGACTGTGCGCCCTGCATTAACCCCAGACGCGCCGGCATATATTGCGATGAAATAGTTGGGTCATTGTCTAATGTTGTTTCATCTGTGATATTACCAGAAAACGCGCGCGCACCAAAAGACCAACGCCCTGCCCGATATTCAACATCCGACAAAACAGCATTCGATGTCATCGCCAATATTGGATTAGACATCCCATCAAAGCGCGAATTACCATCTGTAAAATGCCGTTGATAACCGGCGGCAAAATTCCAATTACCCGATGTATAATCCAACCGCATATCATCCAAACCATTCATATTATCTGCATACGGCTTTTCAGACATAGACATTGAAAAACCAAAATTACCAAATTGTATACGATTAGACTGTGCTGTGCGCGTTCTAAATTCGCCCAAAACATCACCCATATACAATCCGCGTTTTGATGTTGTCCCCAGCGCAAATTCATTTTTCCACACGCGTGGCAAAGTCATTGACCCATCAAAACTTTCCAGCACATCAAAGAACGGTGCACTGATTGTTTCGTTTGCCAAACTAAATACTGACGATGCACGAAAAGTTGTATTTTGCGCCGCACGCCAATACGCATTGCCACTGTCAGACACAATATTATTTCCATCATAGAAATAAACCCTTTTGCCTGGGGTTGTTGCCCGTTCCAGATTAATCATGCCATAACCATAAACTTCGGCAAATTTGTCCAAATATTCTTGACCTGTTAAATTTAACTGTGCATATTCTGGCGGCAAAGAATACATTTTTTGCAAATAAGCAACTAATTCATTAACGCTTGTCCATGCAGTACCATTTTCAGAACTTGGATTTGTTGCCAAATATGGACCGTCTGCTGTTAACGCCAACAACACAAATATTTTTGGGTTAGATAAATAACTAAATGCCCCTTTTATCGCCGCAACCGCCCCCGCCGCAGATGCGGTCGCCATTTCAGCAGTCGGACCCGCCGCCGAAAAACACCACGGGTCAATGCCATTTAATCCCAATCCTGCAATACCACATTTACGCGACATATATGTCTTGTCATCATCTGTGGTATCTGTTGTACCGTTATTATCAACCCATGCTGATAAATACAACGGTCCATACGCAGACCCGGTACCATTACCGTATCCTTCAATTGAATCTGCTGCGGCAGTACCTGTTGCGTTTTGAACAGCAACAACTGTCATAAACATCCGTTCCAGATTTTGGTCATATAATGCCGGTGCATAATTTTCAAATGTTGCATCTAACACTTCGACTGATTTACCATCACCCAAACCAAATTCAAATTCACCAGCCGGCATAACAATTATTGGCTGACCACTGCTGTATCCATTAAACATACGATTTGCAAATCCACCCTGGGTGGTTGAACCACTGCTGTCTTTTTCATAATATTTATCAATCAGTTCAGCAAATACTATTTTTTTATCTGCACTGCCCGCAGTTGCGAACAAAGACGGCAAATCATTCATTTTAGCATACGATGCACTGCGTGATTCCGGATTCAATGTTGCATTTGCAACAACAGTTGCACCATTTGTACGCGCATTAAATATTGCTTCAAAAGTTTTGATATCTGTTTCTTGCTGGGTTTTTTGGGTATAAATATTATTGTTATCAACAACATATACAGCATCAAAAGTATTTTTTCCGGTTGTATTCACATAATAGAAACCGTCTGTTCCCTGATAAATTGCAATATCAGACACACCTTCGCAGTCCGCGGGGGTACTGCTGGTACAAACACCTTTTAATAAAGTTGAATTATCACCAACCTTGTACACTGTGCCATTAACTGTAATTGTCGGATTTGTTCCCCCCGAATTTGCCAACGAAATAGTATAAGTTTTTCCACCCAAGGTTATTGTATCGCCAACGGCAATTACATTATTACCAGAATCACCAGTACCAGCCTTGCTAACTGTTCCCACAGACGCGCCACTGGTTGGATTTTTTACATCAACCCATTCATAGCCACCACCGGTTCTGTATATCGCCAATTGACCATTTGGAACAAACCCGAATAAATCACCGTATGCGCGTTCACCAGCCGCCCATCCCCCAATTATCTTGGCGGGCGCACTGTCTGTTGCACTGGCAAACGGGTTCATTGCCGTTCCACTGCCTGATAAATCAAAACCTTTTTCCACTTCTGCGCCACATCCATCACTGGTACATGCCGACAAATAATTTGCATATTTATCCACCCTGGTTGTTGCTGCACCAACACCAGCACCGGCAGCATACAAAATACCATCCCCGCGCGAAGCCGAACCCGCCGGATTAATACCATTTGTTGTTATTACAGATGTCAGTATCGGTTTACCACCACCAGTATCATTATTCAAGTATACCGGTGAATGTGAAGAATCCGTATTACGAAATGTTGTTTGCCCCATATATCCATTTGCAAACGCCGAATAACCGTGCATAATCAACAGATAATTCTGCATCCCAGCTGGCAAACCATCTAATAAATAATTATTAGTTGTTTGTACAGTTGGTCTGAAATAATTAAAGTCCAGTTCATTTGTACCGCCGGTACTGGGGTTCCACAATTTTAAGTTTTCTTGATATTTTTGTTTGCTATAAGACACAGTATTATCTGATGCGACATACGCCGGTCCAACACCAGTAATAAAAGCCTCGGTACCACTGCCAGAATTACCACCTGTATTTTCACCCTGGCCTGGTCGATTGCCACCGGTGCCGGTTCCACCATTATTATTTTCATTCCCCGGGTCCAGCCAGTCAGTCAATAAAAACAACCCACCTACGACAACGGCGGCCCCCGCCGCCGCTAATGATATACTCTGGGCGGAAGATAGTCCGCTGAACAGCCCCCCGCTGCTTTCAGGGGTATTTCGCGATTCGTATTGTTTTATTTGTCGGTCGCACTTTGACGCATCTGCGCCATACATTTGCAATATTTGTGCCGCGCGAATATCATTATTCATCAACGCAGTACACACCAGTGATAACCCTGTGCTGTCCACATAATTAACATCTGCGCCATTATTAATCAGCAGCTGAACCTGTTGAATATCGGCATTTTTTGCCGCAGATAACAACTGGGCCGCAATCATAAATTCATTGCTGGGTGTTGCCGCAAATGCCGCAACCGGTGCAAAAAACAGTGCAAACAGAAAAATTCTGATGTATTTCATTAAATATTCTCTCTGTACAAAAAATATCTTAACACACTTATGAAATATATGTCTAGAAAAATTTAATCCACTATTGCATATAAATATATAAAAACAATCAGGCACCAAATTGCCGGTGCCTGATTTTATATTTCAGCAACCAATACGCTGAACTTTTAGCGAACCCAAGTCCGTGTTTTTTCTGTCCAAACACAGATAACTTTTGCACGCAGTGTATCAACTTGCTTTTGCGGTTGTGCTTTATCAGCAGCAGTATCATTTTTCACAGAATCTGCACTGTTGCCATATACTGTTACATTACCGCCGTTATTCACAACAATTGTGCCGCTGTTTTCTGCGCCTTTGCCCAGTGTAATTTCTGTTTTGTTATTTCCGCGCACATCACCATTTGCGACAATAACATCACCAGTATTCTTAACACTGTCTTGCAGTTTAATAATTGTTTCATTATTAACTGGCGCGGCTGCAACCGCATCAATCACGCGTGGTTTTGCCTGTTGTGGTTTTTCTGCCGGTACAGACGGACGCGCCGGGCGTTTTTTAGATTTTCTGCAATCTGTCAATTGGCGTTGAGTCAAATCTAACGAATCGTTCAATACTTTGATAGAATCATTCAGAACGATAATTGAATCAGCCTTGATTTGATTATCACCCGATAAACTATCAATTGCGACAGCTGCTTTTTTTATTATTTCAGCCGCACTGATATACTGTTCTTGTTTTTCGGTCAAGTTGCGTTGTGCCGCTTCTTTTAATGCGCGTTCGTCGCGTTTATTGCTGCACTGATTAATACCGAATATAATCAACGCCGCACCAACAATCGCCGCAGATGTATGCGCCAAAATTTTCTTGTCAAACTTAAACTTGCGTGGTGTTTTTGCACCCGTTGTAGTTGCCATTTTAATCCCCTTTTGGTTATTACATACACAACATAGACAAAAATATACATTTTGTCAAGACAGATTATCAAAAAATATTTTTATACATTTTGTACCGCTTTTTTACTTTCAAGACATCATGTTTTTTGATATACTCTTTTTATAAAGAGAGAAATGAAACCAATCACGATATTTTTTGCGTGCAGTGTTTTTATGTTGCCGTCAATTACATTGGCTGCGACATGTTCCCAGATGAATTTGACCCGGTGTTTAGATTCTGTGTGCGCAATTAATGTATCGTCAAATCCGGCGGCGCGTTGTCAATATTGCGGCACATCCAGTGCTGGGACACCACCAACCGGACAAACCGGCATGCGCAGTTTATCGTTGGGTCAATCGGCACGATATACACTTACCGAAGACGAACTGGAAGATGCGCCAACCGACCCAGGTCAACGCTATGTATGGGCAACTGAACAATGTATTGCCAAGGTTGACGGTTGCACCGCAGATGATGTATCAGACACATACGACAGTTTAATTGAACAATCATGCCGTGCGGCCGGGGTCAGCGCCCAATACGCTGCATCATTAGCGTCTAATACAAAAACAGCCAGTGCGACATCATGCCAGACAGATATTCGTGCATGTATTGTTGATGCCGCGCGCTGCGGACCAGATTGGCGTGCATGTGAAACCGACGACAATTTTAACAGATATTTTTCTGAATGCAGTATTTCTGCCACTGGGTGCGACGAATACTTGGCGGACATTCGCACAACATTAACATCTGACCGCGACAATGCCATTAAAAACGCAGATACATTATTGGCAAACATCGTTGCGTCGTATCAGAACGCACGCGAACAAATGTTAATAACCGCGCAATCTGGGTGCGACAATAACGCATCATATAATGAATGTGTTGAAACGGTATGTGCACGCAACATGCCGAACAAATGCGGCGATGGCTTTGATTCAGAACGCACTGCGGCGAATCAGTTATGTCAGTTTTATCGTGTTGCATGCGACACATTAAATTAAAGGCAAAACAGAAATATATGAACAAGTTGTTTGAAAATCTTTGCCATAACAAAAAAATCGCATTTACGGTAATGGTATTTGCGGTGGCATGTTTTGCAGGCGATTCGTATGCTGCGGTGGCACAGCGGACAACTGCGGCACGCCCGTCGGTTTCATCGCGCACAAATGTTGCTGCGCGCGCATCAACATCAACAACAACGACGACGCAATCGACAACAACCACCGCAACCACAGAAGATACAGATTCCGAACCAGCGGAACCAGAACCAGTCATAGAAAACAAAACATCACAGTTTGATTCGGTATTAAGCACATCCAGCACCGCCGCAACAACCGACGCATCGGACGCAGCGCGTGCTGAAATGATACGGCAACAACGCGCGGCACTGGACGCAGCAGACGCGGTATCAACGGCAAATCAATCTATGCAAACCGCATTGGCACGTGGTCAAAACGCATGTGATATTGGTCTGCGCCAATGTATGCAGGAAAAATGTGGCACTGATTTTTCACAATGTCGCGGCGACACTGATACCGCATGGGGCAATAAAATGGATTTATGCCGCATGAATATTGAATGCACCGGCGAAGAATACAGACTGTTTTCTGCGGAAATCAAGGCTGACCGTGATATGAATGCGCGTTTGGCATCATATAATTCAATTATAAACTGTGGAAATTTATATAACGATTGCATTATTACGCAATGTGGCACAACATTCAGCAAGTGTCTGGGCAAATCTGCGGGGGATTCTGCAATTGCGGCATGCAAAACAATCGCCGGCGATTGTTTAGAACAAGACAGCGGTCTGGCCAGTCGCGCAATGCAGGTATTTGCTATCTTGCGCCAGGATGCAGAGGTTCAGGTTCAACGCGACGAACAACGCCTGTATGAATTACGCGACGAAATGCGTGAAACATGTGCAACCCTGGGTGCGATGTTTGACGAACGCACAATGGACTGCGTATACACTGTGGAATTTTATGCCGGCGAAGACGGCACACTGTATGCGTCCAAGAAATCCTATGCCGGCAGTTCATTTGACTGCACACCCGATTGGTTCGGCATTGACATAACAACATTTATGGAAAACGCGTATCGGTTAACCAGTGCACAAACATCTGCATCGGCGGCATTATTGGGTTCTGGGTTGGGTGTTGGTGTTGGTGCAATAACATCTGGCGCAATTGAACGCGCAGTTGACCGGTCCAAGGCAGATAAAGCACTGAAAAATGCCCAAGAAGAATACGAAGAAAACTATGGCACACAGGTATCTGGTTCTGATTCAAACGCATTAAAAAAATCGCAAGACAAAGACGGCGATGGATTAATTGATATAAAATCCAAAACAACAAATCAAATGAACAAAGAAAATGCTAAATTGAATGAAGAAATATCTAAAAATCTTGCCGAATCCAATGCACTTGTTGACGCAACAATGGAATCTGATATTAAAGATATTGAATCAGAAATTTCTGACACCCTGTCCCAGACAACATCTGATATCATTGACAAAATATGGGAAGAAGACCAAATGGAAAACGGCATACATAGTGTTGAAAATCAACTTGAAAACACGACACCGGTAATACAACGCCGCAATGTGTCAACCAGATAAAACAAAATGAAAAAATTATTAATTGGAATCTTTACTGTTTTATTTACCCTGCCCGCCACGGCAGCAAGTCTTTCAATAGACGCATCAATTGATATTGTTAATAAATTATGCAGATTTCAAAATCAAGGCGAAATTTCTTGCGCAAATCTGACAATAGATTGTACAGGGGGTTATAAAACCGGCATAACAGACGCAATGGTTAAAGAAGCCTTAACAGAATATTGCAATCCAACAACACCAACCGCATCTGAACCCAGTGAACCTGTGGCATCTGCACCGTCAACTGCAACAACAATGATTGTATCTGGTCAAATCATTGATGACCAAGGCGGAATACCTGGGGTAATGGTTATGGTACCAGACACGCCAACTATTTATACACAAACAGATGCCGATGGTAATTTCAGTCTGGAAATAACCAACATAACAACCGATTTGTTAATCGAAAGCCAGGGCTATGAATCAAAAACTGTGCCGGTATCGAAAAGCATGGGTGCCATTACATTAACACCAGAGGTCTTGACAATTGATGAAACGCTTGTCAGTGTCAGTGCAGGCGACCCATGCGACTACAAAAAGATAGACGAACATGCCACCGCCGGCGAATATAGAACAAACAGCAAGGGTGGTTTATCTTGTTTTATAACCGCATGCGATAACACTCATATCCTGGATACCGCAAACAATGATTGTTTAGGTGCTGGTGATAAGTGCTTACAACTGCCGGCAAATGCAAAATCTGGCAAATATGAATTGGTTAATGGCGAATTAGTTTGTAAAATAAAATGTAATGCCAAATATCTGCCAATCAATGACGACACCGCATGCGAAAGAAGCGACGGTCCCTGTACCGATGCACAAATTGCCGCTATTGAAAATGCGACCGCTGGCGAATTAAAAAAGGGTCAATGTTATGCAACAGATTGTAATCCTGGGTTTGATGTAGTTGATGGTAAATGCGTAAAAATTTCTGGCGACTGTAACCCCATGCCTGAAAACGCCACATCCGCACATCGCGAATGGGACACCACCACTAATACAGAGGTTTGTATCATTGACTCATGCGCCGACGGATACAACACCAGCCCAGATAAAAAATCTTGTATCAAGGCAATTTTATCCAAAGAAGATTCTGAAAAACAAATTGCTGAATTACGGGCAAACGCCGACGCAATGCGCGAAAAAGAACAATCAACAGAAAACAAACTGCTGGGGGCGGCTGGTATTGGCGCAACAGGCATCGGATTAATGCAAACCGCGTCCGCACTGGCGGAACAAAATGCGGCGAATGCTGCAACGCGTGATATGACGGCATATCTGGCAACATTCCGCTGTGATTATGGTGCCGGCCGTAATATAAACGGTGGCGAACGCGATATATCGTTGCCGGGCGGTAATCAATTATTACCGTTATATACAGAATACATAACATTGGCGGCCGATTTACAGGTTCGCAAAGACGCGTTGGGCATGACACCCGGCATTGAATCAGAAGTTATACTGGACAGCGCCACAAGCGGTCTGTACGACAATGTTTCATCTGGGCGTGTAGATGGCGCGTTTATATCACTTGCCGCGGCGTTATCAGACCCAACCAGCGATGCCGCCGCCGCATGGGCAGAACAACAAAACGCAACATCGCAACAACTAAAAACAGGTTTAATAACTGCGGGTGCTGGTACATTGGCGGGCATTATCGGAAACCTGGCGATAAATCATAATAAAAACGCTGCACAAGAACGGTCTGATGAAATATTGGCAAAATATGAACCGTTAAAAAAACTGGAAAATGCAATTGCGCTATTACCAGACCTGGATAACGGCGCAACATGTCCAGATGGGTCTGCGGGTAATTATCCAAATTGCGTTTGTACCGATGAAAATTCTGTATTCGATTCTAATAATAATGAATGTATAGAATGCAAAGACCAGGTTCCTAATAAAGACAAAACACAGTGCATAGATAAACAACCAGACAACGACAACGCATCTGTTTTGGACTATCCATTAATACCAACATGCCAATATAAATGTGAATTAACTGCGCAAAATATAACAACAAATCCAGACACTTGTGAATGTTATTGCATAAATGGTTTTCAACCGAAATATTCCGCCACAGATTCAGAATACATAGAATCTTGTGAATGTCCCGCTGACCAAGGATACACCGTTAACGCCAATGGTCAATGTGTCAAACAATCAACAGAATCTGTTGTTGAAGAAAAACAAATGTCCAAGATTGAAATCCCCAGCAACAAACTGTTTGCATTAAACGAATATGAACTGGACCAAAACGCAAAAAATACAATAACAGATTTTGCCGCAACACTGCTAAGCGATAATACCGGCAATGCAAATTATTGCATAACAATAACTGGTCATACAGATAAAACCGGAACCAAAGAAATAAATCAACCTTTGTCTCAAAAACGCGCAGATGCGGTAAAAAATGTTTTAACAGAATCGGGCGTTCCGGCATCAAACATACACGCCATTGGGGTTGCAGACCAAGAATGCACCGCAAACGGCAATCAACCAAATTGTCGCAAGATTGAAATACAATATTCTGAAACTGCATGCAGCATATAATTAAATCCAGAATATTTATTTCATTGGTTGTGGCTATCTGAATTACGGGGTAATATTTCCCCGTAAATGTAAAACTGCATCCGCAATCATACCACACAAATACAGTTTGCATTTGTATAGATACTAAATTTCCAACACCGTCGTATCGTCAACTGGATGGGATATAAAACACACCGCCCACCTCTGACAACCAGGTTTCGCGAAATTGATAAATTTTGTGGGTGGTATTGGGACACGCGCCATTGCGCGACACCCGCACCAATTAACCATCCCAGCACGCCAGCGGCTAACTATCTTGTTCTTTTCTTTTAATATTTTTACGGGCAATCATTAACATATATCCGTATGTAAATAATCGTGCTAGTACTAATTCAGCCCACTCGTTCATAACTGCGTAATTCTTTGGCACTGATGCCAAACATTTTTGCAGCATCGTTTTTATCCAATCTTACAGTTTTTCTTGCGCCTTTTAATACATGCCCATAACTAGTATTACATTCATGTTTTACCCCCTGTTTTATTTTTATAAAAAACACCGCCGTGATAAAGGGCGGTTAAAGGTTAACAACTATACAGAAATAGTGTCGCGTATTGGTTATTCCGCGCCCCTCCACCCAGTTGGAGAGACTTCTAGCCTCCGCATTAGTAATCAACCAATGGATTACATGATGTTTTTTACCATTTCAAATGATTTTGTAATGCGTACAAACAAATGCGCACATAAAAAACGCCCCGTTTGGGGCGTTTTTTTTATTTACATGCACCAAATGATTTCGCCACCGGATAGTTTTCTATACACGCACTGCCCGATGCCACACATGCCCCCGGTATCAGTGTTGTTGTTGACGCACCGACCGGTCTGTAATTAATCTGGGCATTTGCGCACTGGTTCAAGTCTGTTATTGTTCCACATGCGTTTCGCCAAGAATCACAGTCAACAACCGTTGCCGTTGGCGAAATCGTATCCGGCAAACGCAAATTCCATTTCACATAAAAATCTTTTAACGATTCGATAGAATACGATTTGCCATATCCGACCTGGGCCAATCCATCACCCACGCGACAATTAATATTGCTGCGTTCAACAAAGGCCGTTATCGCCGTTGCCAACCCGCCGGCCCCAGCACCAACACCGGCACCAATACCAATGGCCTTGCCCATATTAGATTCTTCGCCATTTTGCAACAGGTCAACAATATCACTGGTAAATATTGCCCGAATTTCATCTGTTGAAACCACTGTTGTCGTACTGGATGTCGCCACAGTTTCCATTGTAATAGCACCAGCCGATACACCTAAATTATTTATTAAATAATTTATGCAATCATCTGCTGTTGTCATATTGACACATGCCTGGGTTTCCAGATAGTTTTTACATTCTGCAATTGTGGTAAAGCCTTGTTCTGCACATACGCGCGCATTTGCATTAAAGCAGTCTGCAATACTTTGACCATCACATGCAAAGTTTATGCCAAGCTCAACTTCGTTATTAGATACAGTGTCCACCAGCATTGAATTGCTGATTGCGTTATCATACAATTCTATGATTGCGGCACATTGTGATTCAGACATCGTACTATCAGTACTGGACAATTGCACATTTTTATCTGCTAAAAATCCGTTTAGTTGACCGATTGCATTATTTTCTTTCAACGCAGACATCAGCATATCGCGGTGATTTTTAATATCACAATCAAACGCGCGCGCGCCATGTCCTGCAATCGCACCAATCCCGGCACCAACCAATGTTCCCCCACCAATACCAACAACCGCGGCAGTATTAGTCTGGTTCATCAGTGAAAAACCGAACAAATCGCGATTACATGTAAAAGTATCACCTGCTAAACGCCATACTTCGGCCGGTTGGTCATTACCGGCGGCACCAAACAGCCAACTGTTTTTAATATGCGTATCTTTGTTATATGCCGCAACACGAACCCAGCATTCTGCGGTTGTCGGGTCCCAGCGCGCATAATGTCCCCGCTGACCATCAACAGCATTATCATTGCTGTTAACCTGGACCCCTTGGGGTGTTGTTTTAATCAGCACATTTCCATTTTGACTGTTATATGCACCCACAGGATTATTATATTCAGATGTTACCGCCCCTGCATTAGAAACCGCACTGAACGACGAACCATAGACATTTCTGTCCAATAACATACAAGTATTTTCCGCTTGATTTGGTGTCAGCCCTGTCTTGCGCAAGACAAAATTATAATATTCTGGTTGAACCTTGCGCGCATTAAAGTCAATCCATACATCAGACGCGGAATTATAAATATTTTTACAATCACGGCGCACTTCACTGACACAGCGTTCAACCTGGACAGTGCAGATTCCCATTCCATTAACAATCGCATTCCGCAGGTCTTCATTAAACAAATCATTCAAACCGCCACCCAGCGCACCATTATTAATACATGCCAAAATATCGTTCATACAGTTTTCGACCGTATATTCAGAATTTTTCACACCGCCATCTGGGCATTCTGGTTCTGGTGTTGGGTCAACTGGGTCAACAGGGGTTCCACCACCGCCGTTTCCGCCACCACCCGATGGCAGCGTTGGCGACAGATTTCCCACCGCCGTTACCGGCAATGTCGGCATAGTTGGCATACGCTGAACCTGGGGCGCGGTTGTCGTTCCCGCCCTGTTTAGTTGCATTACATTATATGATGCGCGCCCTGTGGATTCTGCGCCACACGCCGTACCAATAACTGCGGCCAAGCACACAACTGAAACACCACACCGTTTCAAAAAATATGGCATAGGAAAATCCCCCCTTGGTTGTTTCTATTATGTATATTATACCCCAAAAAACCGGTAAAAGAAAGTCTTTTTTAGACTATTTCGTATAGTATATTACTAATAAAATATTGACAAATTATATAAATTGTCTATACTTTATAATATGAACAAAGTTTTTGATTTTTTCCGGCGCATACGCCCCGCATTTATATGGACAATATGCTATGTTTTTATAATGTGGGCAATTTTATATTGGCTGTTTAATTTCAATATGTTTTCTGGGACCCAGTGGCAAATTCTGGCGCATGCAGAACTGCGCGGTTTCCCAGGATTTGTATTTGGCATATTGATACTGGCATCATTACCGCTGTATATCGCAACGACTGTTATAACTATACGCCAAGGCGCACCAATAGTAAAACTTGCTTTACCAAAGTTTATGCAGCCCGTACCCGCAGACAAACAAAAATCAGCCGATAAAGACACCGCGTCATCAAAATCAGAAAACGCACCAGATAACCAACCAGCTGTCCCAGAACTGCCCGCAGGTTTACCCCCAGAAATGCGTCCGATGTATATACGCACACGCACTGGCATAAACCACAGCATGCAACAACAGACAAATTTTGGCATCAGCAACCCAAGCGCCGCCGCCACACAAACTGTGCCGCCGACCAGTGCCCCTGATATCGCACCAGATACCACAACTGCGGGCGAATTACCGATGCCAAACGACTTTGATTTTAATGCCGGAACCTCAGATTTTACCGCCCCAACATTTACCCCGATGTTTACCGACCTGGATTTTGATGTTGCGCCCGACACTGCGCCAAACGAAAATGCTGAAATATCAGACTATTTAACCGCGCACGATATAAAATTTGAAACAGAAAACGATTTAATTATAACAGACACTGCTGTAATCGCATCACATACCGATTCGGATTTTTGGGTTGCAGATGAAGAAACATGGTTTGCCAGTGGCCGACAAAAGCCATCACCCATTGCTGCGCTGCATAACATCGCTGCGCAAAAGCATTTAACCCCGATACTATATCTGGCCCAGACAAATATAATGGATATTGATGCCCGTCGCGCCAAGTGGGAATCAGACGGCATACGGGTTATAACAACGCCCGATGATTTGAAACAATAATTTACTAAATCAGAATTGAATATCAGAACATTGCGCGGGGGACGCGTCTGCCCATTGTTTGCATGATTTTGCACCAAACAGTGGCGACCTGATTTCTTCACACTGTTGTGTTGTAATACACTTATGACACACCAAAGTATCCATATTAAAATCAGTTGTTATTGTTTCGCGATAATTCCACTGTTCATTTTCATACCGCCCAGACAGTTCTAAATTTGCCGCATCTTTTGACTGAACACCTTGCCAATCCGCAGCAGCGGTTGCACCGATAACCATACCGGCACCGGCTGCGCTTAGACTGGTTACAATCGGTGTTGCCGTCATTAATCCAGTTGCTGTCGCGACCGTCATTGTTCCAGCCTTCAACCCCGCAACAACAATTCCGCCTGCTGCGCCAACCACCCCGACACCCGCAGTAAATACAGTAATCAAAACTGCGGCAGCAACCAGCGCAACTGTTGCGAATATAATTCCTGCAATTGACTTTGGGGTTTCAACTTTTGGTAATGCTGTACCTTCGGCCAGGTTAACACACGCCTGGCGCGCCTGTTCACGACGGGCATCTTTGCCATTTTCGCCCTTAATTTCTGCCATGCGTTCAGACATTTCAACTTGGTCTTGCGCCATTTTTTCATTTATTTCGTCATATCGTTTATAATAATTATCACGCGCGGTATTAACTGCATTTGTTGCAATTTTCAACTTGGCTGATTTTGCCAGCCCCGGAAAACGCGGAACAGTGGTACCGTTATACGGTTTTATGCCCTGCACTTCGCGACCCGTGGTACAGAATTGAACAGTCGGGTCAGAATCAATTATGCTATATATAGTATTCAAATTATTTTGCAGTGCGGTTAATTCTGCCGATACGGCTTGTTTTTCTATATCCGACGCATTTGTGGCATCTATGTTTGCGAAATATTCGTCCACACTGCTGATATTACCGTTTTCATCAATTTCCACACCATCCCAATATATTGTCCCAGACACCACGCCCGCCAATGGCACCACTGGTCCCAATTTTCCAGCACCTGCATTGGGGTCGCGCCCCAGTTCAACATCTGATATTTGCGAAACATCTGTACGACAATTTGTCCAACCGATATTTGCACCATCATCTATGATTTGATATTCACACAGTTCATATTTCAGCGAACGCGTACCAACATTTTGGTCCAACAAATACTTATCACACGATTCGGTTGAACCACACGCGGTAATAATTGCTTCATCTAACGCACTTTGACAATAATCCAGCATATTATTATCAATTCCCAAGAATATACCCTGGGCAATATTATACAATTCATCATATACTGCATCACCGCGAATATCTGTATCTGCATATACCTGCTGGCATCCGGGCAAAGAATCGTATGGGCACATACGAACAATGGTATCTGTATCCAGTCCAACACACTGGGTATAATCAGAACCACATAATGTATCGGCCTGTAAGCATTCTTTGAATTGTGTCGTACACGAATTTACCCGCATAGATGCCAATCGCGCAACAACAAATTCCCAAATCGGTGCACCTGTTGCTTTTTCTGGGTCTGTGTCATCAATACCGCACGCATTCAATGGGACCTTGCATACATTCAACATTGTTTCCGGACGCGTCAGACACATATCGTACGAACCATCGGGGTCATTTGGGTCCATTGTATCGCGACATGCCTGTAAAAAACAGGACGATATATTACCAATGCAATTTTGACGCGCATTATCTTCGGCAATTAATTCCGCATTTTTTATCTGCGGTGCAGCTTCACGCAGGAAAGTATCCCATACTTGGTCTGCGACATTTGTACATTGCCGGGTAACAGATTCACACAACGGCTTTTTAGACATCAATATATCGTATGTTGATGCTGATATTTCAATGTCTGTTAAACTGCCATGAATTAAATGTGGGCGCGCACTGATACCGCGTCCATTTGAATTTGTCGCATCAAATGCCGCAACAGATGCACAACCGGAAAAGTCATCGCCGCAACCACCCGTTGTCATCATACAATTTTTGAATTCAACTGTGCATTGACCTAAATCATATTTGTTTGCATCACGCAATTGGGTATACGATGCTTGACGCAAGGCTGCTTGTGCGGCTGCTAATTTTTCTTGGCTGGCATTTTGTTGCTGCGTCAAACTGTTTTCATAGGCACTGCAATCAGAACGAATTTGTTGCGAATACATTAATTGCAACATATTTAATTCACCGCTGCATTCTGGAATTGATTGCGCACAAATCTGGTGCGCGGCAGCAAACAACGCGTCGCCTGTTTTTCCATCCAGTGAGTTTGATGATTCTGCACCATCGTCCAGATTCATATTCCACATTGATAAATCAACCCCGCCCCCAGATATACTGTTGGCAACAGATGTCGTTAAATTTTTTGCGGACGCAACATCAAATCCAGATTCAATACTTTCCACCCCCAATGTTGCCATCTGATAACTTTGCTGGTCCAATAATTCTATTTCTGCCAGCATAGCATCATATTCTGCGTTTTTATCACTGCAAATACAACGACCGCCACTTTCGTTATCCAACATACAAAACGAATCCATGCAACCGTAATATTTCTGACGACAAGAATTATCAACTGCAGTATTTTCATTTGCCACTGCAACCGATGTCCCAGTATTCAAAACTTTCTGGGTTGATGCCGCACGGGCCGCAACCGTCGGGGTTGATGCGGTTGATGCAGATGTGCGACTGACCGTTGTACGCCCAGTTGTTGCTGCACGCGCAGATACCGCCGGTGCCGTCGGTGCCGCTGCGCGGGCTGTTGTTGCGCTGCGCGCCGTGGTGGCGCGCGTTGTCGCGGACGCAGTCGCCCCACCCCTTGACACATTTACGCTTTGTCCGCGCGTTGCCGCCATAACCGGCGGCAACGATACAATCATAAATAAACCTGCAAATAAAACACTAATCCGTTTCATAAACTAGAACTGTATATCAACACATGTTTCAACTGCCTCTGCCCATTCTTTACACATTTTTCTGCCACCCTTGGGGTCCAAACAATTTTGTGTGCGTGTACATCTGTGGCAAACCAGTGTTTCTTCGGAAAATGTTGATGTAACCGTTTCACGATAATTCCAATCATCTACGACCACATTTGAACTGGCCAATGCATCTGACGAAACAGATGTGTTTGTTGGTGTATCACCACCACCGACACACGATGTTCGCGCCGCCACCAAACGCGCAGCTTGTGCATTTTCCTTTTTGGCTTCGGCACGGCGTTCGGCAATTCTTACATAATCTTTCATCCCCTGTTGTTCCAGTTCTGCATACTTTGCATAGTAATTATCCATTGCCTTTCTGATTGCCGAGGCTGCAATTTTTTCACGCATTTGTGTTGTCAGGTTTTCAAAACGCGAAACTTCGCTGCCCCGTTCAACGACACCCTGGACAGAACGACCCGTTACACAGAATTGAACCTGGGGGTCTGCTTCTATGGTGCTGATTGCATTTTGTATATTGTTCTGCAATATCTGTAATTCAGAACTGACAGCCGCACTATTACTGCCCGACAAAGTAACCGTGCCGTTATTATCAAATGATATATTGCCCCAATTAATTTCGCCATCTATTACAACTTCGAAACTTACTGCACTATTCAGCAAATCTGCATTTGAAATTTGTTCAACATCTGTTACACACGAACTGGTACCTGTCTTGCACAGCTTGTATTCCAGTGTATGTGTTCCGACATTCTCATCAACTGCCAAGTTATTACAATTTTCTGAATCACCACACACACTTATCATCGCAGTATCCGCCGCCTTTTGACATTCTGCCAACATATTATTATCAATATTCAGCATAATACCCTGAATCATTGGTTCCAATGCGTCATAGAACGCTTCTTCACCTGCTGCTTCCTCTGCCCCGTTATAGCCTTGACATCCGATTAACAAGTCTTCGGGACACATACGAATAATGGTATCTGTATCTAATCCTAAACACTGGGTATAATCAGAACCACATCTGTCTTCGGATTGCAAACAATTACGAACCTGGGTCGTACATGAATTTACCCGCATAGACTGCAACCGCGCAATAACAAAATCCCAAATCTGAGACTCTTCTGCTTTTTCTGCGCTGCTGGCATCAATACCACACGCATTCAATGGCACCCTGCATACATTCAACATTGTTTCCGGCCGCGTCAGGCACATATCGTATGAACTTTCTGGATTATTGGCATCCATGCTATCACGACACGCCTGTTGGAAACATGATGATATATTACCAATGCAATTTTGACGCGCATTATCTTCGGCAATTAATTCCGCAGCTTTGACCTGGGGGGCAACTTCGCGCAGGAAAGTATCCCACACTTGGTCTGCGACATTTGTACATTGCCGGGTAACAGATTCACACAATGGCTTTTTAGACATCAATATATCGTATGTTGATTCTTGAATATCGATACTGGTTACCGCGCCCTTGATTGAATAAGTTTTTCCTAAATTTTTATTGTCTGAACGCGTATTTGTTGCATCAAATGCCACAACTGATGCGCAACCAGAAAAGTCTTCACCACAACCGCCCGTTGTTATCATACAATTTTTGAATTCAACCGTGCATTGACCTAAATCATAACGATTTGCACTGCGATACTGTTCCAGTGCCGCGCCCCGCAACGCCTGTTCCGCCGCATATAATTTTTGCGTACTGGCGTTTTGTTGCTGTTTCAAACTATTTTCATAGGCACTGCAATCAGAACGAATTTGCTGCGAATACATTAATTGCAACATATTTAATTCACCACTGCATTCTGGGATTGATTGCGCACAAATCTGGTGCGACGCAGTGTACAGTGCATCACCTTCTTTACCCTCAATCGGGTCAACCATCTCTGTACCAAACACATCTGATGAATCAGAAAAAATACTGGTTGATGACCATAAAGATAAATCCAAACTGCGCCGTTGTGATGTTTTTTCTTCTTCTTGTTTTTGTGCCGCAGAATTCATAATAGATTGCGCAACAGCATTTGCATTTGCAATTGCCGCATCGGCATCTGCACCCATTTCTATGCGTTCAACGCCGTATGTCGCCATTTGATAAGTTTGCTGGTCTAACAATTGAATTTTATCCAATATTTCGTCCAGTTCGGCATTTCTGTCGCTGCAAATACAGCGGCCACCACTGTCATTATCCAACATACAGAAAGAATCCATGCACCCGTAATATTTCTGGCGGCATTCATCACTGACCACAATATTTTCATTTGCCACCGCAACCGATGTACCCATATTCAAAACTTTCTGGGTTGATGCCGCGCGGGCCGCAACTGTCGGGGTTGATGTGGTTGATGCAGATGTGCGACTGACCGTGGTGCGCCCAGTTGTTGCTGCACGCGCAGATACCGCTGGTGCCGCCGGTGCTGCTGCGCGGGCGGTTGTCGCACTGCGCGCCGCCGCGCTGCTGGTGCGCCCAGAAGATGCCGTAGCCGCCGCCCCACGCGATACAGTCCCAGCCTGTCCCCGCGTTGCCGCATCCGCATCAACAGACACCAGTGCCAATAACACACCCAACACAACAATATGCTTCATAAACAAACCCCTTTCCCAATTTGTTTAATTTTACCACATTATTTGATTTTATTGAAACAATTTTTTTCAGAAAATGTGTTAAACAAAGCAAAAAAACAGGCACCGATTAAGGTGCCTGTGATTTTATTCGGCCTTTTTTGTCGCCGCCCGGCGTTTAGTTGTTTTTTTCTGGGTCGGCTGAGATTCTGTTGCCACATCATCTTTCTTGGCACGCGATGATGTCTTTTTTGTTGCCGTTTCTTTTTTGTCGGCATTTTTGTCAGATGTGCTGACATCTGGTGCCGCCGCTGGCTTTACAACCTTTTTAGCGTTTTCATCACGGTCAACCAATTCAATTATCGCCATTGGCGCTGCATCACCATAACGGAACCCAGCCTTTAACACACGGGTATAACCGCCCGGGCGTTTTGCATAACGCGGTCCCAATACAGTAAATAACTTTTTAACTGTTTCAGACGAATTGTTGCCCAGTGCACTGGCGACCAAACGACGATTTGCAACAGTATCTGTTTTTGCGCGGGTAATCAATTTTTCCACAACGCCACGCAAATCTTTTGCCTTTGGTAAAGTTGTCTTGATTTGTTCTTTTTCAATTAAATTTTTCGCCAAACCGATAAACATCGCCTTGCGTGCATTAGTATCGCGATTAAAAGTGCGACCTGATTTCATGTGTCTCATTGACTACTCCTTGCATTATTTCTGCCCCTGGTGGGGATTTGTTGATATGCCGCGCCCTAAAAAAAATATTTTTCCAGCAACACGGATTTTTATTGCAATGCGATTATATCAATCGCATGCACTTTGTAAAGAAATAAAATTCATATAACGATTGAATGCGAATGCCCATTAATAATACGGCATTCGCAACAATCATTTACAAATTTTACTTATACGGGTCTTCGTATTTCTTGGCCAATTCTGCAATATTTTCTGGCGGCCAACCTGGAACTTCCATTCCCAGACTTAAACCCATCGCTTCCAGTTGGACTTTGATTTCGTTCAAAGACTTGCGACCAAAGTTCGGTGTTTTTAACATATCCGCTTCGGTCTTTTGCACTAATTCACCCAACCAGTTAATCTTGTCATTTTTCAAGCAGTTGTTTGCACGAACAGACAATTCCAGTTCATCAACATGCTTTAATAATTTCGGGTCAAACGGCAACGCATCTTTGGCCTTTTCTTCTTCGGTTGGTGCATTGATTTGCGCCGGGTCTTCAAAGTTAATAAAGACAACCAATTGGTCTGTCAAAATACGCGCCGCCAACGCAATGGCATCTTCTGGCGAAACAGAACCATTTGTTTTGACCGTCATTTCCAATTTGTCGTAATCAGTACTTTGCCCTACGCGGGTTTCAGAAACTGCTGTTGCGACATTCAAAATTGGTGAAAAGATTGAATCAACCGGAATAACCCCCAGTGGCAAACCGTCTGCATGTGCAGATGCTGGTACATAACCACGCCCTGTCCCCAGTGTGATTTCCATATCCAAACTTGCGCCACTGTCCAATGTGCAAATTTCTGCATCTTTGTTCATAACCTCTACCCCGCCGGTGGTTTCAATCATACCTGCGGTAACGACGGCCGGACCTTTGACTTTTAATACAGCCTTGTGCTGACCTTCGTTTAATGCTTTGAAATAAACACCTTTCAAATTCAATATAATATCTGTCACATCTTCACGAACACCAGCGATACTGGAAAATTCGTGCTGAACACCGTCAATTTTAATATAAATCGGCGCACATCCCTGTAATGAAGACAACAATACACGACGCAATGCCGTCCCCAATGTTAAACCAAAACCCTTTTCCAATGGTTCTGCAATTAATGTCGCTTGATTTGGATTATTTTCATCAACTGTGATTTTCAGTTTTTTGGGCTTAATCAATGTAACCCAGTTTTTTTCAATCATAAAATTCCTCCATTAGGCTTAGTTTATCATTTTCGCCAATGCGGCTGCGCGTGTTTTTCTTGCCCGCGCGCCCGCGAATTTTATACCACAAATAAACAAAAGTCAAACTTTTATTGTTTTTTATAACCCGATATCATAATACAATAAAAAAATTGACAACCACTGAATATTGTCCTAGTCTAAAAACAACTGAACAAAAAGGTATAAAATGAAAAAAACAGTATTGTTTAGCGCGCTGATTGGGGCAATATTAACAACTGGCGCATACGCTGATGGATTTGCAGAAACAGAAACAACGACTGTTCGCGAACGCATAACAATTGATACTGTTCGCTTTTACGAAGACAGTTATATTCCCACAAAACAACCAATGCGTGCAAAACCATGCCGCGCGGCATCATCATTAAATGTCGCACAAAAATGCGGGTGCAAAAAAACGCAACCAAGATTGGCACCTGTGCGCATCAAAACATATACAGAAGTTATTGACCACTATCAAATATATGAACCGGTCATCACATACCGCCCGACTGGGACATATACAACCCGTCGTTATATTGACGGGCCAAACCCACATTGTGGCACCTGTGCCCGATAATAAAAAAATCCGCCGTTGGCGGATTTTTTTTATTTATATTAAACACGACGCACTTTTTTCGGGCGACAACCATTGTGTGGAATACGCGTTGTATCCGTAATAGATTGAACAATCAAGCCCGCATTTGCCAACCCGCGTACCGCAGATTCACGCCCTTGACCAATACCACGCATTAAAACATCAACAGTTTTCATACCCATTTCAGCAACTTTTTTACCAACTGCATCTGCGACAACAGTTGCTGCGTATGGTGTAGATTTTTTTGCACCCTTGAAATTATTTGCCCCAGCTGTTGCCCATGTCAAAACTGCGCCAGACTGGTCAGTGATAGTGATGCGTGTATTATTGTTTGTTGCGACCACATGTGCAATACCATGTGATACTTTTTTAACAACTTTCTTTTTCGCTTTTGTTACTGCCATTATTTTTTACCTTTTAATTAGATGTCTTCAATTAACTATGGTGTTAATCTCTACCTGATTAATATTATTTACCCTTGACCGCAGACCCTGCGACGACAACGCGTTTGCCTTTGCGTGTACGGGCATTGGTCCGTGTGCGTTGACCACGCACTGGTAAACGATTACGATGACGAATACCGCGATAAGTTTTCAAATCTTGCAACCGTTTAATATTCATTGCAACTTCACGGCGAACATCACCTTCTACCTTGAAGTTTTCTTCAATATATTTTGAAATTTTAACAACTTCCTCGTCCGTCAGGTCTTTGGCGCGCAACCCATCTTTTAATTTCAAAGCTTTGCAAATTTGCGCGGACTTGGCCGGACCAATACCATGAATGTATTGCAGCGCGATTTCAATGCGCTTTTCCGTTGGAATGTTAACACCTGCTATACGTGCCATTTTTTTCTTTTCCTTTTTATTTACTGCGGTACGCAAATGGCGTACTCAATTTTATTTTGCCGCATAATTTTATAAAAAATGCAACAAAAGTCAAATCTTTGTTTGCCCCACATTAATAAAATTAACGGAAGCGACCTTTTTTTTGCGCTTTTTTAATAACGCTTTTATATTGCTTTGCCACCAGATACGATTGAACTTGATTCATAGTATCCAGCACGACACCTGCAACAATCAACACACTGGTTCCACCGATTGCCAACGGCATACCTGCATGTGAATTTAGAATAATCGGTACCACGCACACCACGACTAAGTACGCAACACCAATCGCCGTTGTACGCGACACGACCGAATCCAAATAGTGCATCGTCTGTTCACCTGGTCGAACCCCAGGGATATACCCGCCTGCATTTTTCAGATTATTTGCTGTTTCTTCGGAATTAAACACCACTGCCGTTTGGAAATACGCAAAGAACGCAATTAATACAGTATATGTTATAATATAAGACCATGTTCCGTATGTAAAGAATCCCATTATTGCCTGAACAACTGTATTTTCACTTTGTACGAACCGTTGAACAAACGCCGGCAACATCATGATACTGGCTGCGAACACCGGTCCCATAACACCAGACATATTAACCTTTATCGGCAAATAAGACGCATTTGTATTCATAACGCCGTTTGCCATAACTTGACGCGGATACAAAATTTGTATACGGCGTTGCGCCTGTTCAAAGAACGCAATCAGCGCAATTATTCCAATAACAAATGCAACAACCAGCGCAATCATTGCTGGCGAAATCTGCCCAACAGACCCCAACGAGAATAAACGCGCAATACCACCGGGAACTTCTGCAATAATTCCTGCAAAGATTAACAAAGAAGCCCCTTGTCCGATACCACGCGCAGTAATTTGTTCTGCCAACCACATAACAAATACAGTTCCACCGACCAATGCGATAATTGCAGACAATTCAAATGCGAAACCAGGATTCACCACGGCTGCGACACCATTAACAGGTGCCATGACTTCCAACCCACGCACAACCGCCCATCCCTGAACAACCGCCAAGAACACCGCCAAATAGCGCGTATATTGGTTAATTTTGATACGACCAGATTCACCTTCTTTGCGCAATTCACCCAATGTCTTGCTTGTTGCTGTCAACAACTGCAATACGATTGACGCAGAAATATATGGGAATATGTTTAATGCCAGCACAGACATACGCGACAAAGAACCACCGGCAAACATATCAAACATACCCATCATGCCGCTGCCTTCGCCACTAAACAAATGTAATACTGCCGACGCATTTACCCCCGGTAATGGAATAAACGACCCGATACGATATACAATCAACGCACTAATTGTAAACAATATGCGTTTTTGCAAATCGGACATACTGCCAAAAAACTCTCTCAAAAATTTCATGCGTATAAACTTTTAATTTATTATTTATTTTTAATTGTGCCACCGACTTTTACAATGGCTTCTTCGGCTGCTTTGGACCATTTATCAGCAATAATATTAACCGATGTTTTTATTTCACCTTTGGCCAATATTTTTAATCCATCTTTGGCACGGTTAATAATTTTTGCATCCATCAAAGAAGTAATTGTGATTGGTTTCTTGGCATCAATTTTGCCAGACGCAATAAATTTTTCAATATCACCTAAATTAATTGTTGCATATTCCTTGGCAAACGGATTGTTAAAACCAAATTTTGGAAAACGACGCAAAATCGGCATTTGTCCACCTTGGAAAGTCGCTTGCTTACGCGAACCACTGCGTGCTTTTTGACCTTTGTGTCCACGGCCAGATGTTTTACCCATCCCAGAACCAATACCACGGCCAACGCGTTTAGCATTACTGCGTGCACCAAAATTATCCATCAAAGCATTTAATTTCATTTTATATATCCTTTTTATTCCTGCGAACTATTTTATCATAGTTCTATGTCGCACGCCAGCATGGCGCACTCGGTTTACATAAATTTATTTTTCCACAATTTCAACCAGATGTGAAACCTTGGCCACCATACCGCGAACAGATGGTGTATCTTCATGTTCTTTTTGTTTACCTATACGCCCCAGCCCCAGTGCTGCAACAATTTTGCGTTGTGATTCTGGGCGACCGATAATACTTTTTACCTGTTTAACAATTATTTTTGCCATAATCAATCTCCGTTTTTATTGGCATCTAATAATATTTATTTTTCAGCCACTGCTTCTGCATTTTCTAATTTTCTGCCATCACGACCGGCGATAATTTCTGCCACAGATTTTCCGCGACGCGCCGCCACTGTTTTTGGTGAATTCATTTTATAAAACGCAGAAAACACAGCACGAATCATATTATTTGGATTATTAGACCCCTGGGATTTCACAACCACATCCTGCACGCCCAGGCATTCAAATACGGCACGCAATGCACCACCCGCAATAATTCCAGTACCTGGAACAGCACTGCGCACGACTAACTTGCTGGCACCATATTTTGCAGAAATATCATGATGCAAAGTGCGTCCTTCTTTCAACGGAACGCGAATCATTTTTGCCTTGGCTGCCTTGGTTGCTTTTTGTACAGCGCTTTGTACTTCCAGTGCTTTACCTTTGCCGAAACCAACGCGACCCGCTTTGTCGCCGACAACAACCAGTGCCGCAAAAGACATATTGCGTCCACCTTTAACCGTTTTGGAAACCCGGTTAATAGAAACCAACTTATCTACCAAGTTATCCGTTTGCAATTTTTTATCATCAAAACGTGCCATTATAAAACTCCGTTATTTCACGACTTAAATTCTAACACCACCTGCGCGGATTGCTTCGCACAGTGCTTTTATGCGACCGTGATAGCGATATCCGCCGCGGTCAAAATAACAATTGTCGGCAATCCCAGCCGCCACAACGCGTTTTGCAAACGCTTGGCCGACCAATTCTGCACCGGCAACATTCCAACCCTTGCCCTTGAAATCTTTTTCCTTGGACGATGCCGCGCATATTGTATGACCGCGTGTATCATCAATGGCTTGAATTTCAATATGACGACCCGAACGAAAAACCGACAAACGGATTTTGCCCGGATTTTTTCTTTTCAGCGCACCGCGATTTGCCAATGTGCGTCTTTCTTCTGATGACAAATGTTTTAACATTTTATTTCCTTTTTTCACATTCCCGTAACAGCGGGAATTAATTATTATTTCTTTTTACCTTCTTTGCGGCGTATGCGTTCACCCTTGTAAAAGATGCCCTTGCCTTTATACGGGTCAGGTTTACGAACTTTATGGATTTTATCTGCAAACTGCCCGACCAAGCACTTGTCAATACCGCGAATGATAAATTCAGTTGGTGTTTCGCCCATCTGCACAGACAAACCAGCGGGGATTTCCATTACAACATCATGCGAATAACCGGCAACCAATACCAATTTATTTCCGCTGACTGATGCTTTGTATCCAACACCTTTCATATACATTTCTTTGGCAAATCCATCAGACACCCCATGAACAGCGGCACGAACATTGCGTGTCATTGTACCCCACATTGCGCGTGAAGTTTTATCTTCGGCATCTTTTGGTGTAACGACGACCTGGTCAGATTCAATAACAACATCAACCAGACCAGCATTTTTGGTATCCAACGGCAATTTAACTTCGCCTTTGGGTCCTTTGACTGTCAAGACATTGTCTGCGATTACTGCCGACACGCCATCTTTCAGTTTAACTGGATATTTTCCTGCACGAGACATATTCAAACCTCACTTAATCTTAGATAACCTTGCACAGCACTTCGCCGCCAACATTCATCAAGCGCGCCTTGTGGTCAGTCATGACCCCATTTGGCGTAGAAACAATTGCGATACCTAAACCATTCAAAACCTTTGGCATTTTTGCACTGCCAGAATATACACGCCGCCCTGGTTTTGAAACAACAGTTATATCTTGGATTGCACCGTTTCCGCCAACATATTTTAGTTCAATAACTAAATTAGCACGATGTTCGTCAATTTGTTCTTTACGAAAATCTGTGATAAAGCCTTCATCTTTTAATACAGCCAAAACTGCGGCACGCAATTTGCTGTTTGGCACAGATACAAATTCTTTACCGGCATTCTGCCCATTACGAATACGGGTCAGCATATCTCCGATTGGGTGTGATAATGACATCTTTATACTCCTTTTATGAAGTCAAGCGACAGATTTTATTCCATCACTTAAAACCCAGCAGCATTGTCCACAACTGGGGGGTTAAAATTTTACCAACTGGACTTGCGTACACCCGGCAGTTTACCTTCGGATGCCATGGTACGAACCTGTTGGCGACACAGACCGAACAAGCGCGAATATCCGCGTGCGCGACCTGTTACAGAACAACGATTATGCAAACGCGTCGGATTTGCATTGCGTGGCAACTTGGCCAATTTTTTCATTGCTTCCATGCGTTCATCTGGCGTTGCGTTTACAGACATTTTCGCCTTGATTGATTCACGCTTTTTCGCGTATTTTGCGACCAGTTTTTCACGTCTTTTTTGTTTATTTATCAACGCTAATTTAGCCATTTTTATTACCTTTTATTATTTCAACACCAGCGGCAGGCCGATTTTTGTCAGCAATGCACGCGCTTCATCATCTGTTTTCGCGGTTGTTGCGATAACAATATCCATTCCACGGATTGCGTCAATTTTATCCACAGAAATTTCTGGGAATATCAAGTGTTCTTTGATACCAAACGCATAATTTCCGCGTCCATCAAACTTAGACTTTGACAACCCACGAAAATCTTTGACGCGCGGCAATGCGACTGTGATTAATTTATCCAAGAAATCATACATTCTTTTACCACGCAAAGTTACCTTGGTTCCAATGGCCTGACCTTCGCGCAGACGATATGTTGCGATTGACTTTTTCGCATGCGTTATAACAGATTTTTGTGCAGCAATCGCTGTTAAATCTGCGGCGGCGGCATCCAGTTTCTTTTTATCAGCAACAGCTTCGCCGACCCCCATGTTCAAAACAATCTTGGTCAGTTTTGGCACAGCCAATGGATTAGTATACCCAAATTCTTGGATTAATTCAGGTACAATTTGTTTTTCATAAAATTCACGCAATCTGCTTTGCATTTTTTATTCCTTAACTTTTTATTCCCGTAACAGCGGGAACCAATTATTATAATTCCGCACTGGATTTTTTTGCAATGCGAATTTTTTTATCGCCGTCAATTTTGTATCCGACGCGTGTCGCCTTTTTAGTTTTCGGGTCCACCAACGCAACATTAGAAACATGTATCGGTGCTTCGCGGTCTGCGATATGACCTGCTTGTTCTTGTGTTGGTTTTATATGCCACTTATGACGATTTACGCCTTCTACTACGACGCGGGATTCAGACGGGCGCGCTTCCAGTACTTTACCTTTTACGCCTTTGTATTTTCCCGAAATAACTACGACTTCGTCGCCTTTTTTGATTTTCATTTTCACAATCCTTTATCTAAATCGCATTTGCCTGCAAATTAAATGACTTCTGGTGCCAAAGACACAATTTTTTGAACATCGTATTTGCGACGAACTTCGCGTGCAATCGGACCGAAAATACGCGTGCCAATTGGTTCAAAATTATTTTTATTTATCAACACAACTGCGTTGTCATCAAAGCGAATAATTGAACCGTCCGGTCGTTTTACCGGAAATTTTGTACGAACAATAATCGCGCGCTGCACAGTACCTTTTTGAACTTTGCCGCGTGGTATTGCTTCTTTGATTGCGACAACGATTTTGTCGCCCACCGTGGCATAACGACGATGCGAACCGCCCAAGACTTTGATACACATCGCCTTGCGTGCGCCTGAATTATCCGCAACTGTCATAACTGTTTCATTTTGTATCATTTTTTACCCCTATCCTGCACACAAGGCAATCCCCTGTGGCTTTGTTATTTTCCAGGTTCCGACTGTCCAACGGCATCAATATCATGTACCGTCAACCTCAAAGACCCTGGGTGATATTATTCAGCAACATCCACCGTATCGTCTTTGGAAACGCCGACGCGTCCCGTAACAACCCAAGTTTTTGTCTTGGAAATAGGACGATGTTCTTCTATTGCGACGATATCGCCAACTTTGTATTCGTTGTTTTCATCGTGCGCTTTGTACTTTTTATTCTGCTTAACAAATTTTCCATACAGCGGATGACGGAAACGGCGTTCAACTTCGACAACAACAGTTTTGTCGTTTGCTGTACTGATAACTGTTCCTTGCAGTATACGTTTTGGCATAACTATTTTTCCCTTACATTTTTGTCTTAACCCGCGCACCCAGACAACACTATTTACGCGAATTAATCCGCCCATATTTTAACCAATTTCGGAATATGATATCTTAAAATTTAGAAATCTCAACCAAAATCAGCAATTTTTTATTTTTTTGTTGCATTTAATTGCGTTTTTACGCGCGCAATTTCACGACGCGTTTTGCGCAACAAGTGCGTTTTTGTCATTTGACCCGCAGAATGCTGGAAACGCAGGTTCATCTGTTCTTTTTTCAGATTTTCCAGTTTACTTTGCAATGCTTCTGTTGTCAAAGATTCTTTTTCAACTTTCTTTTCAGCCATTTTTTAACCTTTTTGCCAAATTGTTTGGTACCGGATTGGTATTAATTAATCTTGCGTTCAACAACCTTGGTTTTTACCGGCAATTTTGCCGCCGCTAATGCGAACGCTTCATATGCAACTTCTGGTTTTACACCGTCTAATTCAAACAAAATGCGACCTGGTTTAACGCGGCAAATCCAGTATTCAACGGCACCTTTACCTTTACCCATACGAACTTCGGCAGGCTTTTTAGTAACCGGAACATCTGGGAAAACACGAATCCATAATTTACCCATGCGTCTCATGTGGCGTGTAATTGCGCGACGCGCTGCCTCTATCTGACGCGCGGTGACGCGTTCTGGGGTCATGGCTTTCAAACCGAACGACCCAAACGCCAATTCGCTGCCACCTTTGGCCAATCCGTGGATACGGCCTTTGTGCTGTTTGCGAAACTTTGTTTTATTTGGCATTAACATAATAACAACCTTTTAATTTCTGTACCTAATTTTTGTCGTCCCGACACCATATAGATGCCGACAAAAATTACTTGCTTTTTCTTTCGCTGCTGCCGGCATATTCGGCTGGACGTGCCATTTCAGATGCCAGCTTTTCCTTGTTCACGACATCACCAGTATAAATCCAAACTTTTACACCGATAACACCGTATGTTGTTTTTGCCTGAATTGACGCATAGTCAATATCGGCACGCAAAGTATGCAATGGGATGCGCCCTTCGCGGATTTGTTCGCTGCGCGCGATTTCTGCACCATTCAGACGACCCGAACACATAACCTTGATACCCTGTGCGCCCGCTTTTACCGCGTTTTGAACAGCTTTTTTCATTGCGCGTTTGAAAGAAACACGACCTTCGATTTGTTGTGCGATATTTTGCGCGACCAATTGTGCATTCAAATCCGGGCGACGCACTTCATAAATATTAACAACGACCTGGTCATTTTTTACTAATTTTTTAATATCATTACGCAGTGTTTCAATATCTGCACCATTTTTACCAATAATCATACCTGGACGCGATGTATGTATTGTAACCACAACCTTTTTTGCAAAGCGTTCAATTACAACCTTGGCCAAACCTGCTTTTTTCAACTTTTTTTCAATAAAGTTGCGAATTTTTATATCTTCTGCCAACAGATTTGCATAGTCTTTTTTACCCGCAATCCAGCGCGAATCAGTAATTTTATTTATAAATTCACGCAATGAAATCGGTGATACTTTCTGTCCCATTTTATTTTTTCCTTATATTTTTATCGGCAAATGTTCTTGAAGTCTTGGCGTTGACTTTATTCAGGGTTCCCCCATACCATTTGCCAGTTATATTACTTCGCCTTTTCCTTTTTTACTGTTTTTTTTGCAGTCTTTTTTGTTGGTGCCGCCCCAGATTCTAAAATGATTGTCAAATTAGAAAAAGGTTTCAAAATCGGGCGTGCGCGTCCCTGGGATGCAGGCATAATACGCTTCATCGTTAACGCTTTACCACACCAAATTTCTTTGACATACAGGCTGTCTGCCGGCAGTTTTTTATTGTGTTCTGCATTTGCGATTGCAGACAACAAAGTTTTCAAAACTTCGCCAGACACACGCTTTTTAGAAAACTTCAAGACATCTATTGCGCGTTCAACTGGCAATCCACGAACAGTATCGCACACCAGATTTAATTTCTGATGGCTGATGCGAATTAATTTGTTAAATGCACGCACCTGATTATCTTTTATTCCATATCTTGTCGTTGTCATAACTATTACCCTATATTTATGATTTTATGCGCAAACCAGATAATTTTATTATTTGGCTGCTGCTGCTTTTTTATTTGCCGCATGCCCTTTGAAAGTACGCGTTGGTGCAAATTCGCCCAGTTTATGACCAATCATATCTTCTACGATTGACACCGGGATAAATTTATTACCATTGTGAACTTCAAAAGTCAAGCCCACCATTGGCGGTATAATTGTACTGCCACGGGACCAAGTTTTAATCGGCTTGTGGTCATTTTTTTCATTTGCCACCGCCACCTTTTTCAAGATAGACGGATGAACATAAGGACCTTTCCATACAGAACGAGACATCAATTACTCCGTTTTTATTTTTTATTTCTTTTTAGCCAAATGTCTGCTGCGGATAATCATCTTAGCAGTGCGTTTATTTTTACGGGTACGATATCCCTTGGCCGGAATACCAGTACGCGACACAGGTTCATGTCCCTTGGAATGACCGTTACCACCACCCATTGGATGGTCAACTGGGTTCTGGGCCATACCACGAACAGACGGACGAATGCCCAACCAGCGTGCGCGTCCTGCTTTACCCAAATTGACATTGCGTTGGTCTGGGTTAGAAACACTGCCGACCGTTGCAACACAATCAGAATGAACCTTGCGTAATTCACCACTGTTCATTTTTATCTGGGCATAAGCACCATCTTTACCCATTAATTGAGCATAACAACCTGCACTGCGTGCCAATTGGCCACCTGCCCCAGGTTTTAATTCAACATTATGTATAATCGTACCGATTGGCATATTTTTCAACGGCATTGCATTACCTGGTTTAATATCTTCGCGTTCACCAGAAATAACCACATCGCCAACCTTTAAGTCGCGCGGTGCCAATATATAAGAACGCGCACCATCTGTATATTCAATCAATGCAATAAACGCTGTACGATTTGGGTCATATTCTAAACGAATAACGGTTGCTGGCACACCTTTTTTCTTGCGTGCGAAATCAATCAAACGATATTTGCGTTTATGTCCGCCACCTTGGTGTGGAACAGTAACATGACCAAAATTATTACGACCGCCCTTGGACTTTAATCCAACAGTTAACGCCTTTTCTGGCGCACCACGGTGCAGTTCACTGCGGTCAATCAATGTTAACCCGCGTGTTCCTGCTGTATTTGGCTTGTAATGCTTTAATGCCATTTTTTCTTACCTTTATTTATGTCTTGACACTAACATCCATATTTATTTGGGTTCTCTGCCAAGACGCATGTTTATTTAATATTTGCAGATAAATCCAATTTCGCATCCGCTGGCAAAGACACATAGGCTTTTTTAACTGTGCGCTGTGCGCCACTGCCGCGACCACGGAAAGATTTAACTTTGCCCTTGACGACAACAATGTTTACCTTGACCGGTTTTACATCATAAATCGCCTGGATTGCGCGAATGACATCTGCCTTGGTTGCATCAGATGCAATTTCAAACGCAACGCCATTGCTTTCAGACAATTTTGCCGACTTTTCCGAGATTATCGGGCGACGCAGTATATCATAAATACCAGCGGTCGCAACGATTTTTTTCTCTGACTTAACTTTCTTTTCTGCCATTTTGTTTTACCTTTTCGTCATTTGCAATTTAGCACTGTATTATGCCAATCTTGCTTCTACCGCCTTGACTGCATCAGCCGTCAAAACCAATTTATCATGTTTCAGAATATCTAAAACATTTAATCCGATTGTCGGCAACATATCAATATTTGGAATGTTCGCCGCAGATTTCTGGAAATTTTCATCCAGTTTATCAGCGCCAACAAACAATGCCGACCCCAGATTTAATTTCTTTAACTGCTTTGCCAAAGCCCCAGTTTTAACCGCCGACAGTTTTTCAGAATCAATAACAATCAAATTACCATCGCCAGCCTTGGATGACAGTGCCATTTTCAGACCTAAACTGCGAATTTTCTTTGGCAAATCAATGCTGTGGTCACGAACCACAGGTCCATGAACAACACCACCGCCACGCATGTGAACATTATATCTTTCACCCTGACGCGCATTACCAGTTTTCTTTTGCTTAAATGCTTTCTTGCCGCTGCCTGCGACATCAGAAACTGTTTTAACTGCATGCGTGCCTGCGCGTGATTTTGCGCGTTGCCATGTGACAACACGATGCAAAATGTCTGCGCGCGGTTCGACACCGAAAATCTGGTCAGCCAGTTCAACTTTACCGACTGTTTTACCATCAAAATTTATAACATCTATTTGCATTTTTTCCACCTTGCTCTATCTGTTGTCTATAAATTATTCTGCAACAGTTTCCGTTTCGGCTTCGGCCGCTGGTTGTTCTGCTGTTTCCGTCGCCACGGGTGCCACCGGCATTTTTGTCGGCATTGGCAAATCAGTGTGTTCTTTCTTTATTGCGTCAGAAACCAACACGAATGTTCCATTCGCACCGGGTACTGCGCCTTCTACAAAAATCAGATTTTCCGCATCATCAACGCCAAACACTTTCAGATTTTGAACTGTAACAGTTTCATTACCCATCTGTCCGGCCATTTTTTTACCTTTTAATACGCGGCCTGGCCATTCACGCATACCTGTGCCACCGATTGAACGATGCGCCTTTAACACACCATGGGACGCTTCTTTACCGCCAAAGTTATGGCGTTTCATTGCCCCTTGGAATCCTTTACCTTTACTGGTCGCTTGGACATCAACGAATTGACCGGCAACAAAATGAGATGCCACCAACGGTGTTCCAACTGGGATAACACAATCATCAGATACACGGAATTCCACAACTTTGCGATACGGTTTTACACCGGCTTTTTCTGCGGCCACAGCCTGGGGTTTGGCAACATGCTTTGCCTTGGCTTCGCGCATCCCCAGCACATTTGCCACATATCCATTTTTTTCCATCGTACGATTACCGATAACTGCGCAATCACCCACAGCCAAGACCGTAACCGGATGCGCTGCGCCGGCATCATCGTACAGACGCGTCATACCTAATTTTGTTGTTATTAAACCACTGCGTTTCATTTTATTTGCCTTTATTCGTTAGTAGGTTGGTCGGCTGTACACACTTAATTTTGGACCGTCCAACACAAACACATTATAACTTAATCTTTACATCTACACCGGATGCCAAATCCAACTTCATCAATGCATCAACAGTCTGAGGGGTTGGATTAACAATATCCACAACCGCTTTGTGATTGCGAATTTCGAATTGTTCGCGTGATTTTTTATTCACGTGTGGCGAACGATTTACTGTAAATTTCTTAATCAATGTCGGCAAGCGAACGGGTCCAACTACATCTGCGCCTGTGCGCTTTGCAGTTTTGACAATTTCATCCACGGAATCCATCAAGACCCTGTGGTCAAACGCCGTCAATTTGATGCGAATTTTAGATGCTGGTACCATTTGTTCGTTTTCCTTATCGTTATCGGGGTCGGTAATCTCTGGCGTTTTTCATCCAGATACACCGACCCACGACATTATACATTATTTAATAATTTTTGACACAACGCCTGCGCCAACTGTGCGTCCGCCTTCACGGATAGCAAAGCGACGACCTTCGTCCATAGCAATTGGGGCAATCAGTTGCACTGTGATGCGAACATTATCGCCCGGCAAAACCATTTCTTTATCTGCCGGCAGTGTAATTGTGCCTGTAACATCCGTTGTGCTGAAATAGAACTGCGGACGATAGTTGCTAAAGAACGCTGTGTGACGACCACCTTCTTCTTTGGTCAAGATATAGACTTCGGCTTCGAAATCTGTGTGCGGGGTAATAGAACCCGGTTTGCAGATAATCTGACCACGTTCCACATCTTCCTTCTTGGTGCCGCGCAGCAACAGACCAACATTGTCCCCGGCTTCGCCTTGGTCCAGCAATTTGCGGAACATTTCAACACCGGTAACTGTTGTTTTCTGTGTTGGACGCAGACCAACAATTTCACATTCATCACCAACCTTGACCGTGCCAGATTCGATACGACCTGTTACAACGGTACCACGACCAGTGATAGAGAACACATCTTCAATCGGCATCAAGAACGGTTTATCAACTGGGCGTTCTGGCAGCGGGATGTATTCATCGCATGCCTTTAACAACGCATCAATAGATTCTTTGCCCAGACCGTCATTTTTACCTTCCAGTGCGGAAACTGCGGAACCACGAATAATCGGGGCATTTGCACCGTCAAAATCATTCGCAGACAGCAATTCACGAATTTCCATTTCAACCAATTCCAACAATTCTGGGTCATTGGCCAAATCGCACTTATTCAAATAAACGACGATACGCGGAATACCAACCTGACGCGCCAACAAGATGTGTTCACGTGTTTGTGGCATCGGACCGTCTGTCGCAGCAACGACCAAAATCGCACCGTCCATCTGGGCCGCACCAGTAATCATGTTTTTAACATAGTCCGCGTGTCCCGGGCAGTCAACGTGCGCATAATGACGATTTTCTGTTTCATATTCAACATGTGCTGTATTAATTGTAATACCGCGTGCGCGTTCTTCTGGCGCATTATCAATCTGGTCAACACCCTTGGCTTGGTCAGCACCAACACCATAGTAGTGAACGATTGCGGCCGTCAATGTTGTTTTACCGTGGTCAACGTGACCGATTGTACCGATATTAACATGCGGCTTGGTTCTTACATACTTTTCTTTTGCCATAGTTTTCTCCTTAGGCTTCGGCTTGTTAATTGATTTCTGAAATCTGATTTCCGATTCATTGGATTTCACATCAAATCATAAACCAGAAATCAAAAATCACAATCTTTTTTTATTAATTTATTTTGTTAACTTTTTTATAACCTCGTCTGCGACATTCTGCGGCACTTCGGCATAGTGCGACAATTCCATATACGGATTTGCACGACCTTGGGACAAAGAACGCAGTGTCTTGACATATCCGAACAGGTTTGCCAGCGGTACAAACGCAGAAATCATCTGATTTCCGAATTGGGTTTCAATCCCGTTAATTTGCCCGCGGCGACTGTTCAAGTCCCCAATGATGTCACCGACATATTCTTCCGGTGTATTAACCGAAAGTTTCATAATCGGTTCCAACAATTTTGGCGACGCTTTTTTCATTGCTTCGCGGAAGCATGCACGCGCCGCAATTTCAAAGCATAATACATTAGAGTCAACTTCATGATACTTACCATCAACCAATGTCGCCTTGAAATCCACCGTCGGATAGCCAATCAGAACACCTGTCTGCTGCGCTATCTTTAACCCTTTTTCAACACCCGGGATGTATTCTTTCGGAATTGCACCACCGACAATCTTGTTTTCAAAGACATAGCCAGACCCTGGTTCCAACGGTTCAAATTCAATTTTAACCTGGGCATACTGACCAGAACCACCAGATTGTTTTTTATGTGTATATTCTTCGGTAACCGGTTTACGGAAAGTTTCACGATATGCGATGCGCGGTTCACCGACATTAACATCAACCTTGAATTCACGCAACAAACGGTCAACCAAAATTTCCAAATGCAGTTCACCAACACCCGCCAAAATTGTTTGACCAGATTCTTCGTCAACAGACACACGGAAAGACGGGTCTTCCTTGGCCAATGCTTGCAGTCCCAACGACATTTTTTCAATATCGGCTTTGGTTTTTGGCTCAACCGCAATACTCATAACAGGTTCTGGAACATGGATGTTTTCCAAAATAATCGGATTAGATTCATCGCACAGTGTATCACCTGTAATTGTTTCCTTCATTCCAACCAGTGTTATAATATCACCCGCAGACGCTTCTTTGATTTCTTCGCGTTGGTTAGAGTGCATTAACAACATACGCCCTACGCGTTCGCGTTTGTCGCGATTAGAATTGTAAATATAAGACCCCGCAACCAATTTACCCGAATAAATACGGATAAACATCAGATTACCAACAAATGGGTCATTTGCAACCTTGAACGCCAACGCACTGAACGGTTCTTTGGGGTCTGCATGGCGTTCGATAACAGTTTCGCCATCCATTGCGGTACCCTTAATTGCCGGAATATCTAATGGGCTGGGTAAGTAATCAACAATTGCATCTAACAACGGCTGAACACCCTTGTTCTTAAACGCAGTCCCACACAGCACCGGATTAAAGTTCTGTGCAATTGTACCCTTGCGAATTAATTTTTTAATTGTTGCGACATCTGGTTCTTTACCTTCCATATATGCTTCCATAATGTCATCATCCAGTGTCACAACTTCTTCAATCAATTTATTGTGCAGTTCTGCTGCTTTTTCTTTCAAATCGTCTGGGATATCAACGATGTGCGGGTCTTTGCCCAAATCATCTTCCCATACAATACCGCGCATTTCAATAACATCAACAACCCCGCGGAAATCAGATTCTGCGCCAATTGGGAAATTCACAATCAATGGATTTGCCCCCAACCGTTCGCGTATCATATCAACACAACGGAAAAAGTTTCCACCAATACGATCCATCTTGTTAACAAAGCAAATACGCGGAACATTATAACGGTCAGCCTGCCGCCAAACAGTTTCTGTTTGCGGCTGAACGCCCGACACAGATTCAAACACCGCAACCGCACCGTCCAGAACACGCAAAGAACGTTCTACTTCCATAGTAAAGTCAACGTGTCCCGGGGTATCAATCAAATTAATACGATGGTCGCGCCAGAAACATGTTGTCGCAGCGGATGTAATTGTAATACCGCGTTCTTGTTCTTGTTCCATCCAGTCCATCGTCGCGCCACCATCGTGAACTTCGCCGATTTTATATGTTTTACCGGTATAGAACAAAATGCGTTCTGATGTTGTCGTTTTTCCGGCATCAATATGCGCCATAATGCCGATATTACGATACATATCCAAAGGTGCTGTTTTTCCGACTGACATTTATTTATCGCCTTATTGTTATAGATTGCCCATAAATTAACACATTTTTACCAACGGAAGTGCGCAAACGCTTTGTTTGCTTCTGCCATTTTATGCGTATCAATTTTCTTTTTGAACGCCCCGCCCTGACCGGCCAACGCATCGCGCAGTTCGCCGAACAAGCGGTCTTTCATAGAACGTTCACCGCGTTTACGCGCAAACATAACCAGCCAACGCAACGCCAAAGTCTGCTGCCGTTCTGGTCTGACTTCAACAGGAACCTGGTATGTTGCACCACCAACACGACGACCCTTGACTTCCACAGATGGTTTCAATGCATCAACTGCTTCCAAGAATGCTGCCAATTCATCGCCATCTTTTGCGATTTTTTTCAAAGAATCTAATGCACCATATACAATACTTTCGGCAACTTCTTTTTTACCGTCCCACATAACAACATTGATACACTTTGCAACCACCGGGTTATTATACTTTGAATCCGGCAGAATTTCGCGTTTTGTTGCGCTTTTGCGTCTTGACATCTTTATTCCTTTTTTATTACTTCATTCGGATACACCCGAATTACTCACACAGTCAAAACTGCGTGTAATTAATTAACCACATATTATTTTGCCGCCTTGGCACCATACAGCGAACGACCCTGCTTTCTGCCGTCAACACCCTTGGTATCCAAAACACCACGAATAATATGATATTTCACACCTGGCAAGTCCTTGACACGGCCACCACGAATCATAACAACACTATGTTCTTGTAAATTATGACCTTCACCTGGGATATACGCCGTAACTTCACGACCATTTGCCAATTTAACACGTGCAACTTTGCGTTGCGCAGAATTAGGTTTTTTCGGCGTGGTCGTGTACACACGGGTGCAAACGCCACGTTTTTGCGGTGCCGCCATCATATCAGGTGCCGTTGATTTAACAACGACTTTCTTGCGCGGCTTCCGAATCAGTTGATTTACTGTTGGCATTCAAAATCTCTTTGTTTTTTGCTTGCTTTTTTATCTGCACAAAAACCGGCCCCAGACTTATTTCAACGATATAATCGCGATTATAAATCTGTCAAACAGCGCAGATTTCTGTGTTTTTTCTTTCCTTGTTTACACGGAAAGCTAATATACTATAACCACGCCCCCCGTAATTGTCAAGCAGAATGTGGGAATTTTTATCAAAAAAAACGCTAGAAAATCCCGTAAAACTGGGATGTTTG
>CALXLO010000001.1 GCA_944389235.1 uncultured Alphaproteobacteria bacterium | reverse complement strand
CGGTGCTGCTCACCACTCGTTCGCGCGTGGCTGGGCTTTATTTTACATTATTTTTTACGAAACGCAATCGCAAAAATTACCACACCAACAAAAAACAGTATCCCAGACAACAACTGACCCATGGTCAATCCCCAACTGGTTAAAAAACCAATCTGGACATCTGGCGCGCGGAACTGTTCACAGAATATTCTGAAAACCGCGTACAGCATTGCTAAAACACCCGCCAATGCACCCGGCCGCCGACGCAAACCAGTAAAACGATACAAACAATACATAATTATAAACAGCAATATGCCTTCGGTTGCGGCTTCGTACAAAGGACTGGGATGACGCGGAATGCTGGTTTGACCAGCAAACACTATTGCCCACGGAACATCTGTGGGGCGGCCCATAACCTCCATATTAATAAAATTCGCAATACGACCAAAGAACAACCCAATTGGCGCAATTACTGACAATATATCCAATATCTTAAAAGTGTTATCGTATGTCTTGCCAGATAAAGCCCCCCGCCGCGACTGGTGCCATGCAAATATCAATGTCGCAACGACGACACCAACCAGACCGCCATGAAAACTCATTCCGCCGTGCCATACGGCAAATATTTCCAATGGGTGCGCCAAGAAAAACGGCAGATTATATATTAACACATATCCCAAACGACCACCGATAATTACCCCCAGAATAATTGCGGTCAGTAAATCATCCAGTTGCTTTTTAGACAATGTAATTTGACTGTTGGGGCAACGCGTAAAATGTCGCAGCATAAAATATCCAATTACAAATGCCGCGACATACGCCAGCGCATACCACCGTATATCCAATCCAAATATTGAAAACGCAACCGGTGAAATCGGGTTTATTGTTATTGCCATTTTTATCTTTGATTATTTATTTTGTTTATTTTATTCATTGTTATTTTTACTAATTTTATTTTTTCATCTGTGCGTTTAATGGCATCTTGGTCATTATATTTTGCATAATATTTTTTCTTTTTTTCTAATCCGGCGCATATAGCAGAAAATTTTGCTAATTTTTGTTTAGTTTCTTCTGACTGCCATGCAGATGATTTAGTTTCCATATTCATTTGTGGTTCATATAATGTAAACATAATATTCCTTTTTTTCATTTGTTTTACTTGAATTGCCGGACGCATTGTATTATATATTTGTATAATAACAAGGAGAAAAAACATGGCAATAAAAAATGTTGCATTAAAAACAAAATCACCCGATGCACCAGCGCGCAGTGGCAATGATGGCGGCATGTCATTATACTTAAAACGCATTTTTGCGTTAATGTTTGGCGCGGTTGCAATAACCGCATTGGCGGCATATATAACAATGGCAACACCACTGTGGACAGTGTTAATCACAGCAACAGGTTTTTCCGCGTTGTATTATATATTGCTGTTTGGTGGATTGGCATTGGCAATCTGGGCCCAGGTTCGCGCGTTCAGTTTCAAGCCGTCTGTTGGTGCACTGTTATTGGCATTATATGCTGTATTAACAGGCGTTGTAATGACCCCGCTGTTAATTGCTGTGTTGGCAATTAATCCATTATCAATATTATCGGCATTTATAATCGCCGCCGTTATGTTTGCGTGCATGGCATTATTTGGATATAAAACTGTCAAAGATTTATCTTTCTTGGGCATATTCTTGTTCATGGGCATGATTGGATTAATCTTGGTCGGATTGGCTTCATTTATATGGCCTGCGATGCTGGGCGGTACATTTGGTACAATAGTATGCTTTATCGGGGTATTAGTATTCGCCCTGTTTACTGCATACGACATGCAAAACTTGAAACGCGCATACGCAGTGGTTGGCGGTGATACCCAGAAAAATCAACTGGCGGTGCTGGGGGCATTGCACTTGTACATATCATTTATTGCGATGTTCCAATATTTGTTGAACTTGTTTAACAGAAACTAAATTAACCATATAAAACGGAGTTATCAAAATGGCTTATAAAATAGATTCTGCAAAATGTATCGGATGTCATACATGTATGGGTGTATGCCCAGTTGGTGCGATTTCTGTGGGTCCAGATGGCAAGTGTGTTATTGACCCAGCAAAATGTATATCTTGTGGTACATGTGCGGCAATATGTCCAGTATCTGCTATTGCACCAGATGCAAAATAAATTGCGCATATTTTAATATATCAGCGGGGATGTGTATGCCCCGCTGATTTTTGTTAAAACAGTTGCAAATATATAAATTCTGTATAACAATACAGCCGTAAATATTAAAGGGATAAAATATGCCAGCAAAAACAATTAATGATATTGTCGCACTATGCAAACGACGCGGTTTTATTTTCACAGGTTCTGAAATTTATGGTGGTCTGGGCGGTGCATACGATTACGGTCCATACGGTGTTGAACTGATGAAAAATATCCGCAACGCATGGTGGAATGCCATGGTATATTCCAGAAATGATATCGAAGGTCTGGACGCTGCCCTGATTAGCAATCGTTTATTGTGGAAATATTCTGGTCATGAATCCAGTTTTTCTGACCCATTGGTTGAATGCAAAAAATGTGGTGCGCGCATGCGCCAAGATAAAATGCGCGACCCAACAAAATGCGACAATTGTGGCAGTACTGATTTAACCCCGCCACGCGCATATCAATTGATGATGGGGTTGTCTATTGGTGCCACGGCAGACGGTGCAATTAATGCGTATCTGCGCCCAGAAACAGCCACAACAACTTATGTAAATTTCAAAAATGTTCTGGACGCGTGCCCGCATAAATTACCATTTGGTATTGCCCAAATTGGCAAGGCGTTTCGTAATGAAATTTCTCCGCGCGGATTTGTTTTTCGTATGCGCGAATTTGAACAGGCTGAAATGCAATACTTTGTCCGCCCAGACCAAGACGAAAAATATTTTGAAATGTGGAAAGAAATTCGCATGGCTTGGTGGGTTAATGTCCTGGGCATACCGGCTGATAAATTACGCTTTACCCCGCATGAAAAATTGGCGCATTATGCCAAGGCCGCCGGTGATATCGAATACGAATTTCCCGATGGTTTTGACGAAGTAGAAGGTATACATAACCGTCAAGATTTTGATTTGGGGTCGCATACCAAGGCACAAAATGAATTCAAAATAAATGCGCATGTTTTGGAAAACAAAGACAGCACAACAAAATTGGCATACAGCGACCCACAAACTGGCGAAAGTTTTATTCCGTATGTTATTGAAACTGCAATGGGCGTAAATCGCGCAATGCTGGCAGTTATGTTGAACGCATATACGGACGAAGAATTACCAGATGGTAAATCACGCATAGTAATGAAATTGCGTCCTGCGCTGGCACCAGTCAAGGCTGCGGTTATACCATTGGCACGAAATGTACCGGAATTATTGGATATTGCAACAGGCATAGAAAACGATTTACGCGCACTGCATATTGGTCGCATAGAATTGGAAAATTCTGGTAATATCGGTAAAAACTATCGTCGACATGATGAAATCGGAACACCGGTATGTATAACGGTTGACCATCAAACAATAGAAGATAAAACCGTTACATTGCGTCATCGCGATACAATGGTACAAGAACGCGTTGCAATATCTGATGTTCCGCGGCGTGTTATGGAAATAATAAACGCATAAATCAATCCCGCAACCCTGCGGGATTTTTTATATCCGTCTATAATAAAAAACGGGGCGGTGCCCCGTTTTTTATATTAATTTTGCATCACGCAATAATTGTTCCAGGTATGTCCCATGCACATGCTTCATGCCTTGTTTTTCCAGCAACTTCATAACCCATGGAACATCTATCTCGCGTAATTTTTTGCAATCGTTCAGGTAATACACACTTTGCAACAACATGCGTATGTCAAAGCAAGAATCAAACACTTCGGGTACACCACGCGCTATGTTCAACAAAGTATATACAGCCTCCATCGCGGTACGGACAGAATATTCTGTTGTGAATACCGTGTCGCGTTCTGTTTCCGCATAATTGCCAATAAACGCCAGATTTACAGAACCATTTGGCACTACACGCGGTCTGTCCCCAATGGCACGCGGCATAAAGTATGTTGTTATGTATGGCATGTGGCTGGGAACCGTACTGGAACGATTATGTGCAATATCTGCAATTTGTGATTCTGGCACCCCGATATGATACAGCCATTCTGCACATAATTCTGCCCCGGTGCATTCTGTTATTTTCTTTTTCACATAGTTCCCCAAAGTATCTGACAGCAACCCGTATGTCCAGACAACGATTTCATTTGATTTTTGCGCGCGAAAATGCGGCTGACGCGAAATGCTGAATCCGTATAACCAATTAGAATCTTTGATTGTAACCGGACCACTGCTGACGATTGAACCGCTGTGTGGATTTTTCTTGCATATTTTTTCTATATACGGAACAACAGTGTCATCTGTCAAAGTAATGGTTGCAGATATTACCCAATTTGCATCTGGTATATTTTCACAGAATTTTTCTGGATGTCCAAATTCATCACATTGTGCAGCCATGTTCTTCCACAGTTGCCATGACGCACCCAGTTCATGTTCTTGGCTGGCAGGTGTGTCATTGTCGCCGTATGTGGTGCTTTCTGTTATTGAACCATTTGTAACAAATACTAAATCGTCTGGGGTTAATTTTATTTCACGACGGCGACCGTTTTTAATCAGTTCTATTTTTTGTGCGACTTTTTTATTTTGCTTACAATTAACACGAATATTTGTAATTGTTGTATCAAAATGGAATTTTACCCCATGTGATTCCAGCCAGCGCACCAATGGTGTTATCAGTGATTCATACTGGTTATATTTTGTAAATTTTAATGCAGACATATCTGCCAGTTTGCCGACATGGTGAATAAATCGCAAAATATAACGACGCATTTCCATCGCACTGGACCATGGTTCAAATGCAAACATAGTTGCCCAATACAACCAGAAATTAGATTCAAAAAATTCTTTGCCGAATACTTGGTCTATTTGCACATCTTGCAGTTTTTCTTCGGGCATCAGTGCCAAATCAATCAATTCACGCACAGCCGTTGGACTAAGGGTTAATTTGCCATCATCGCGCATACGATGTCCACGCCGTTCAATCGCACGGCAATGTGAAAAACTGGGGTCTGATTTATTCAGCCAATAAAATTCATCCAACACAGATACATCAGGATTTTCTAATGACGGGATAGACCGAAATAAATCCCACAATGTTTCAAAATGTGCTTCCATTTCACGACCACCACGAATAATAAATCCCCGTTGCGGGTTTTTGATGCCGTCCATGCTGCCGCCGGCAATAGGCAATTCTTCAAATATATGAATTTTATTACCGCGCATTTTCCCGTCGCGAATCATAAAAACGGCGGCTGCCAGACCTGCTAAGCCCCCACCAACAATATATGCAGACTTTTTTGCGGCATCTGCTGGCGGCATCGGATTAGCAAACGCTTCGTAATTTCCATTACTGTGGTACATATTTTTCCTCCTTGGTTTTATATACAGTATATGGAAATTTTAATATGACTGGCTGATATAAATAAACAAGACTGATTTCCCAGTGTTTTTTATTGCATACATTTATACCAATAGTATAATAAAAAGCATGAAAAAAGTATTTTTAGGATTTTTATTAATTGCGACACTGGCCACAGCAGCATGCGGTGTTAAATCTAATTTAAGTCGTCCAGATTCATCGTTTCCGCGTAATTATCCGGTATATTAAAAATAATATATTTTGGTGCGGGTACAGAGACTTGAACTCTGATGGGTTGCCCCACTGGAACCTAAATCCAGCGCGTCTACCAATTTCGCCATACCCGCCAGTAAATCTTATAATATGATAAAAAGTACTTGATTTCCAGTAAATTTTGACCTAAAATTTGACGCAGTGTAAATAAAAAGGTTAATAACATGGCATCCAAGAAAGGCAGTAAAGAAGTTGTAAAGCTGGAAAATAAAGAAACCGGCTATTTCTATACAACAACAAAAAACACCCGTTCTGAAAATACTGCGGGTAAAATGAAATTTCGTAAATACGACCCAAAATTACGCAAGCATGTCGTTATGACCGAAGGCAAAATGCCTCATTAATTGCTATTTTATGGGTTAAAAAACGGCGTAATCTTACGCCGTTTTTTCTTTACTTTTTATTTCTTTATTCCAAATGCGACATCCATTTTCATGCCGTCGGGTTCTGTATATTGGACGGTACCTGTGGCCTCGGTCGGGGTGCCTGATGGACCATAATACCCAACATTCATATTACCCAATGCGCCGGTTAATGTGCTTGGTGTAAACATATCAACCAGTTTACTGTCGTCGGCAGGTTCACTGAAATCAATGGTCGCATTTGTTGATTCAAAATCTTTGGTTGCAGTTATTGTATACCAATCAGTAAACGGCACAGTTAATACAGACGAACCGTCATTCTTGTTAAACACCAATGATACATTATTTGCACTGATTGATTCAGTGTTCTGGTTATTTGTCAAAGTACCAATTGCTGCACCACCACGAAATGACATTGTTTCATCTGTCATATTTTTTTTGATTTCTGATTCTGCAATTTGTTTTGTACCATAACCGCCGGCAAACATAATATCTGGTCCAACAGTTGCGCCATCGGTAATATTATAATATCCAAAATCAGAATAGCGCAGTCCCATATCCGCCCCTGCGGCAGACTTATATGTCAGCAATTCTGAACCGTTATTAAATGTATTTGTTGCGCCAACGCGCTGATATTTATTATCCCCGACCGATATTGATTCTATTGCACCGGTCGAATCATTAACACTAAAAGTCAGATTAACATTTTCTGATGATAATGTTGTAAAATTTGCTGTTTTTATATCCAGCACTTCGGCATATCGTTGTAAATTACCCAATGCGTTTTTTAATGTTCCAGAATTATTATCGCGCCAATTTGATATACATGTTTCACCTTGGTTTGCACATGCAGAATACAATCCAGTATCAATCAAATACAATGCCGGATTTACCAATCCTGCGTCAGCATCACCGATTTCACCCCCAGATGCAATTTTTATTGCCAAGTTTGCAACATCGATTTTATCCAGGCCGGATGTGTTGCCAGAATAGCCAACAAGTTTGCTGGTGATATATTTTTCAGCCTGGGCAGTATTAGTTATCAGCATATTTGTGACGGCCTGGTTTTGCTTAATAACCGAATCCGCATACGGTTTTGTTCCAGGAATAAAACCGTCGCGATGAATTGTGCCAACAGATGGTGTTCCACCACCAGAACATGCCACTAGCACCAATCCAACAAATACTAAATATGATAAATGTTTCACTGGCCGCCCCCTTTGTATATTATTATACATACTTGCAGTATAAACATTCAACTAATTTATATATGAATTATTTACCAAATTTACCACTGCGCGGGAACCCGACCGGGACAGTGCGACCCTGGGATGCGCGATGACCCGCCCAAGGCGACCAATCGTCCAGTTTGGTTGTACCCCGACCTGTTGTCCAACCAAAACCGTCAGATGCGTTAAAGAACATTGCATCCAGAACATAAGTGCGTTCAGCGTTATATTTTTGCAAAATTACACCTTTGCCACGGGTCATTTCTGGAATTTCAGATGTCGGGAATATCAATAATTTATCGTTTGAACCCGACATTGCAATTGTATCACCAGAAACCGGAACACACATTATTGCCTGATTGCGCGCATCAGTATTCATAACCTGTTTCCCAGTACGCGTTTGTGCCAAACAATTTTCACCGGATACAATAAACCCAGTGCCATGGCGACCGACCAGTAAATATTTTGCCGCGACATCCAGCACAAATGCAGATACAATATTTTCATCTGCGCCGATATCAACCATCATACGCACAGATTCACCAAACCCGCGTGCTGACGGCAAATCGTTTGCCGCCAAAGTAAACATTTTGCCCCCACTGGCAAACAAATTAACTTTATCAGTTGATTGTGCATGGAACGCGAATTGCAGTTCGTCGCCTTCTTTGAATTTCAAATCCAGATTGCTTAAATCCAGATGTCCCTTGGCGGCGCGAATCCAGCCCATTGTTGACAATATTATTGTTAACGGTTCTTTTTCAATAAATTCTTCGGCATTAACGATAATTTCTGTGGTTTGTGGTACCCATTGTGTACGCCGCCGCCCCAGCGCCGTTTTTTTATCGTATTGCTTTTTAATATCTGCAAACCAAGCCTTTAATTGTTCGTTCTGCATTTCTGGACTGGCCAATAAATCTTGCAATTGTTTTTGTTCTGCCAGTAATGCCGCATCTTCGCGACGAATTTCCATTTCTTCCAGTTTGCGCAAAGAACGCAGACGGGTGTTTAATATCGCTTCTACCTGAATATCGGTTAAATTAAATTCAGCAATTAATACAGTCTTGGGGTCGTCTTCGTTGCGGATAATTTCAATAACCCTGTCCAAGTTCAAGTATACAATCAACAATCCACCCAGAATTTCCAGTCTGCGTGCAATATTACCCAAACGCCACTTGGTGCGTCGTATCAAAACATTTTTCTGGTGTGCGATAAATTCGCGCAATACATCACCAATGCCCATAACCCGTGGAACACCGCGCGAATCGATAACATTAAAATTCATGTTAAATTTGTATTCCAAGTCTGTCATTGCAAACAAGTGCGCCATCATTTTGTCTGCGGGGACATTACGACTTTTGGGGGTAATAACAATTCGCACACTGGTCGTAGATTCGTCTGATATATCATCAACCAACGGCAATTTTTTTGCATCAATTAAGTTGGCAATTTGTTCAACCAGTTTAGATTTTATAATTCCGTATGGAATTTCTGTAATAACAACTTGTTCTGCACCACGGTCCAGTTTTTCAATTTCCCATTTTGCACGGATACGAAACGCACCACGACCCGTGTCATAGTTTTTTACAATCGTATCAAATGAATCAATCAATATTCCACCGGTTGGAAAATCAGGACCAACCATTTTTTTCATAATTTGTGCGGTGGTGGCATCTGGATTATCAACCACCAGCGACAGCGCATCACAAACTTCGGCAACATTGTGTGTTGGGATGTTTGTTGCCATACCAACGGCAATGCCCATACCGCCATTTGCCAACAGATTGGGAAACGCCCCCGGCATTACAGACGGTTCGGTGGTTGTGCCGTCAAAATTTGGCACCATATCAACACTATCTTCGTCGATGCCATCCATAATCAGCATAGCCGCATCAGTCATTTTGGATTCAGTATAACGATATGCTGCCTGGGGGTCGCCATCAATATTACCAAAATTACCCTGGCCATCTATTAACGGGTATCGCACGGAAAAATCCTGGGCCAGACGGACCATTGCATCATAGACAGATGAATCGCCATGCGGATGATAATGCCCCAACACATCCCCAACAACCGTTGCACATTTACGAAACGCTGCGCTGGGGGACAATTTTTGGCGCAACATAGAATACAAAATACGACGATGTACAGGCTTTAACCCATCACGAACATCCGGCAGTGCGCGCGAAACAATCGTGCTGACCGCATATGACAGATAGCGTTCGGACAATGCGTCCGATAACTGCTGAGAATCAATTTTTTCAATAATTTCTTTGCTCATAACATCCCAGAATTTAGAACATTTGCAAAAAAATAACAACAGAAAAAAACGCGTATTTAACGCGTTTTTTAATTATTGATTTTATTTTTTATTTCACGAATCCGTGCCAATATTTCCCGCAAATCAGCATCTGTTGCCGCAGGTGCGGGGCGATTATGTAATTCATCTGCCAAAACGATGCACAGTGTCGCCAACAGCGCATTTTCTTGCAAAGGTCCGATTTTATCCAGAATTTCGCGTGCGCGCGCATCAACCATCTTGCCCAGTTCAATCAAGCGATGTTCTTGACCATCTTCGCACCCCATCGGATAATTTTTATTTACAATTGGTATAGAAACGACACTCATTTTAATTTCTCTAATATAGACACAGATTGTTCAATCATTTCAGCCGCACGGGCGTTTTTTTCACGCAATCCGCGCACTTGTTCGGTCAGGATTGCCACTTCTAAATCTGTTTGGCGACCGGCATTTGCCGCCGTCGCGCGCAATTTTGCGGTGGCATCGTCCAATGCGGACAATTCTTGAAATATTTGCTGTTTTATATCAGACATACGACCAGTGTAAGATATTTTTTACATGCGTTCAACACCAAAATGTGATATAATGACCCCATCTAGTATTGGAGATTTGTTTCAATGAAGACAAAAATCATTTATATTTCCGGAAACGAAGTATTTAATATGGCGGATATTCGTGCCGCTTTTGACGAGGTGCGAAATACATTAGGTTTAGGGGCAGATACTGTTATGTTTGGTGTGCCGGTTGATGCAGATGATGCGCTGGGGGCCGCAACAACAGATGAAAATACCACGACGGTTGCTGTTTCAACAGATGATACAGATATTACCCCAGAAATCACAGATAATGATGAACCAAATATAGTTGAATCAGAAAACACTTCTGTGGATGCGCCAGAACAACCGCAACCTTTGAAAAAAACGCGTGCAACGCGTCAACGCAATGCGACCGAATCGGTCAAAAAATCGTCGGACATCGCACCAGAACCGGATATAACGGAAAATGAAACAAATAACTCTGCGGATGAAAATAACGAAAAAATAATACCTATATTATCCATACTGGCATCAAAAAATGAACAATCTGATTCTGATGCAGACCGTCAATCGATATCAGAACCGACACCAGACGATACACAAACCACAGAACAAGCAAATGAAATAATAACTGATGTTGATGTTTCTGCGGAAATTATTGGTGAAACAACAGATGCCGAACATGTAAACATTGCAGATATGATTACAGATGATGCACCCAGTGCACCAATTGAAAAAACATTGGAACAATTATTGGAAAGCATGACACCACTGCGTGAAGATATGGAATCTGAATCAAACATTGAAACAAATGAAGTCCCAGAACAATTACCAGAATCTGATACAAATACAGATGATTCAGATGCAACATTGGAACAACTGGCGGCAGAATTTGCCGAAAATCAGGATAAAATCCCAGATACACCAAAAAATGATAATCACAGCAAAATCGGCAAATTGAAAAACATATTACCATTCAAAAAGGCAAAACGCGAAGATACTGGATTAATGGGTGATTTATTCGGATGGGCCGGAATCGCTGCTAATGATGACGACTTTTCTATTCCGGGATTCTTTACAACCAAGGCTGCATCCAAGAAATAGGTAAATTATGGTCTTTGATGAACACAGATGTAATTCTTAGATTACTGGAAAATGCCGGTTTCCGTATCTTGGGAACAGACGGGGCTGTTTTGTATCTAGAAGACCCATCGTGTATCTTGCGCAGTTTTTCAACATTTATTGAATACGCGTGGATTGTTATTGTTTGCATTACTGGTGTTTTGCTGTTTGGGTGGGCAATATCTTTAATTCGTGGCGCAAAAAATGACATATTTATAAATCTGCGCAATTTAACAATTATGTTTGGTACATTGGCGGCGGTGATACCCATTGTTAATATGATATGGGGTGACGACTTGTTCGCGCGTGGATGTCGGACTATTACCGTATCAATTAATGAAATAAATAAAGTCTTGGATGCCAGAAATCTGAAACTGGCTGATTTTGATGAAAACAGTTTACTGTATGAAAATATTTATATTTATGACAGTGCCGCCCCGCATACTTTATCGTATGCAGATGCACCAATAATGACCCCAGATGTGCCGCCTGATATAAATGTCGGATTAATTGGTGGTCATGGCATGTTGCAAAACAGCACATCATATATTCCAACAGATGTACCACTGCAGGCGCACGCCAATGGCAATGATGTTGTTTATACTAATTCAGACGGCACGCAATATCGTCGTGTTGGCGGTACGCGTGCATGGCGTAATACAAACCCTGGTAATATCAGATATTCTGAATTTTCGCGGCGCATGGGCGCAATTGGTCAGGCTGGCGGGTTTGCGGTATTTCCCGACGAAGAAACAGGTATGAACGCAATCAGCGCATTACTGCGCAGCAACAGTTATAATAATTTAACTATTGCCGGCGCAATCAGTCGTTATGCGCCACCGTCTGAAAATGATACCGCGGCATATCATCGCCGTATCCAAGAATTAACAGGACTATCAATCAATCGGCTGATGCGTGATTTGTCTGATGGGGAACTGGCGCGTGTTGTTTCGGCCATACGAACAATCGAAGGCTGGGCACCGGGGCAAATTGTGGCATATTGATAAAACTTGGGGGAACAAAATGTATAAAAATCAACAGTCTGGGAATATTGCACTGAATATTTTACTGATAGTAATATTGGTTGTTATCGCGGTGTTAATATATATATTGGCTGGGGGCAAGATACCAAAGATTGGCGATACAGTGGGTGTTTCTTCACCAGATGCACAAATAATAACAGAACCGCAAAATATTCCAACATCGGTACAGTCTGATGGTTTTTCAGACGGTCTGGGTACCCCCCAAGAATCGTCAAAATTTCCGCTGGATGAATTTGGTGCAGGCATTGCCGAACGCGATATTTTTATGTATGATATAAATAACGATGGTCGTCCAGACCGTATTACGCGTACCCGTAATGAAAATGGCACACCGCATTTTTATTATGAATACACAATTGAATTAAATACAAACAACGGATTTATAAATATCACCCCAGATGGTTTCCGCACCACCGAAGGCGCTGAATGCGCATTACAAAAATTGCAATTTTCATTTACGCCAGATTTTCGTATTACAAAAATTTCGCGCAATTGGCGTGATTCTTGGGACACCCCCAGTCCAGCCGTGCGGACAACATATAAAATAAAAAATAATGCGATAATCCAAACAGATATGACCAATATGCCGGCTGTATGTGATGTGCGCGAATTATTTAATTAAAAACATATTTCGTGCAGAATATACAATACCACCAGATACCAGGTAATGGTCATGCAGTTTAATATCAACATTTGCCAACAAATTTTGTACTTTTGTTGTGATTTCTATATCTTCTTGTGAAAAAGATATACCCGGTGTCGGGTGATTATGCATCATAACAACCGACCGTGCATTCAAATCCAGTGCGCGTTTCAATATCTCGCGCGGGTATACCGCCGCCCAATCAGATGTGCCAACACTATGCAGGTCATCTGCCAATAAACGCTGTGAAACATCCAGATATAAAATATGTATTTCTTCTTTGGTTTTACCGCTAAGCATTAATGTACAATAATTGATTAATAATTTTTCATCATGAAAAATAGTTGTTTTATCCAATTTAGATTTATATCCAACAAGCATGATTTGATGAATCGCCTTGATAAATATAGCAGTATTTTGCCCGATTCCTGTGAATTTAATTAAATCTTCTAGTGGCGCAGTTAAAACTTGATAAACACCGCCAAATCGCGCAATCAGTCCGCGTGCCAATGGACGCACATCGCGACGCGGAATAACAAAACTTAATAATAATTCCAGCAATTCATAATCCGCCAGTTTGTTTTCTAAAAATTTCTGGCGCAAACGCTGGCGATGGCCGGCATGAAAAGATAAATCTTTGCTGTCCGTAATCATACCATTTTTTCTGTAAATATTATTACACCATCTTCGGTAATCCCCAGTGTGTGTTCCCACTGGGCAGACAGTCCCCCATCAACTGTACGCGCAGTCCAACCATCGTCATCAATTTTACATTCTGGTCGTCCAGTGTTTATCATTGGTTCTATGGTAAATACCAGACCTGGCACCATTTTTACTTTATCCCAATACTTGTCATAAAAATGATAAATTTGTGGTTCGTCGTGCATAACTTTGCCAATACCATGACCGACAAAATCGCGTGATATTGAAAAACCATGTGGTAAAACAACAGATTCAATCGTTTTGCCAATTTCCGATAACGGCACACCAGGCCCACAAACAGCAATTGCCGCATTCAGTGCGTCTTGGCATGTTTGGACCAATTCGCGGGCGCGGGGCGCAACATTACCAATCATGAACATACGCGATGCGTCGCCGTGAAATCCTTTGTATTCTGCGGTTAAATCAACATTTACGATATCACCATCGTGTAATATAACATCATCACTGGGGATACCATGAACAATAACATCATTTACCGATGTGCATATACTTTTCGGATACCCCTGATAGCCTAAATCAGACGAACGCGCACCATTTTCGTGCAAGAAACCCGCAACCAAGCGGTCTATTTCACCCGTTGAAATTCCTGCGCGTATATATGGGGTGATATAATCAAAACAGCGTGCGACTAAATCACCAACAACGCGCAGACGCTTAAAATCTTTGGGTGCATAAACAGATGACAGCATTTTATTTCCTCCGTCTGACAGCCAATTTCATTGTGCGCATTGCCAATTTTAATGAAAAATCACGCAGCAATATTTCTGATGGCATACCAGTGGTACGCATTTGCCGTTCTAATTCATTTAATCGGCGCAGCACCAAAACAATTTCTGATTCTGGCCATATTTTTACAGCCTGGTTGAATTTTTCTGCAACTTTCCAGAATAAACGCGGCAACTGACCATCAACCACCGCGGTTAATAATTTTTTGAAATGTATATTCAGCATGCGCACCAGCATATTTGCATCTGCGTTATTATACAATAATCTGTCCAGCGCGGTCATAGTTTGTTGAATATGACCACAGGTCAATGAATACAAATAATCATCCAGGTTCGCAGCACCAGTATCTGGCAAACATTTTTCAACATCTGCCAGTTCAACAATTTTTTTATCGTCAACATACAGTGCGATTTTTGTTAAAAAACTGCGCGTAATGCCACGGTCGCCCCCCAGGTGCGATGTCATATATGCCATTGCGTCTGGGGTAATTTGTTGAATGCCCGCCGCGGCGGACAATTCACGCCGTATCAGTGTTGCCAGCGACCGTGCATCATCTGTATAACATGCCAACGCAGCGGCTTTATCGTCATTTTCAAATAATGTACGCAATTCGCCACCGGCGCGTAAATCACCCGCACTGACAATAACAGTTGCACACAGCCCAGAATGCCTGATTAAATCAGCAATATATTTTGCATCGCTGTCCCCGGCATTTGAAATTATAACCATTTTGCGCCCGCCGAACATAGACGGACTGCAACTTTCTGCGAACAACGCATCTTGTTTGTCCCGTAATTCATTAGAATCCAGTGCGAACAAATTATCTTTTTCTATTTCCAGTTTTTCTGTTGCGCGGTCGCAATATTCATCCACCTGACCAGCGTCTGGCCCATAAATTAACAGTGCGGGGACTGTTTCTATACCGCTGTTAAAATCAGATTCTTTCCATTTCATTATTTGTCGTCTGTGGTTTCTGGTGATGTACTGTTCTGGTCATAGCGATATGTTTCCGCAATAATGCGTGTGCCAATTTTTTCTGCCAATACATTTATAGTATTTTGAACAGCATTATTGTATGACGCATTTGCCGCAACCAAATATCGCACAAAAGTATATGATTCAGACGCACTTTCTGTACCACGCGCAACAACCGTACCATCATTTGTTGTTAATGTATATGTCGCGGTTAAAATAATTTCTTGCCATGTGGCATCACCCGTTGATTCCAGTGCTTTGTACTGGGTAACTGGCGCGTTCAGATTTACATTCAAGTGATAATGCGCATCTGTATCCCGCACCCCACCAAATTTAGCATACAGCCCGTTGCGTAATTCTATGCCATTGATGCCACTGATTGGCGCGATATATATATCTGTATCGCGGTCAGTATACAGCGGTTGAAATCCGCATGCCGTTAATAATAAAAGTAATAAATATTTTTTCATTTTTTAATTGCGATAAATGTTTTCCTGTTGCAATTTATCCTTATATTACCTAGACTTTTAATAAATCGCAAGAGAGAATAATGAATATTTTTATGATGATTTTAGTTGCTGTGTTTATGGTTGGCTTTTACATGATTAGCAGCCCCAGCCAGCGCGTCCCAGAACAAGAAACAGAATATGCTGTAAATATGTCCGATTTACGCGCGGTTGCAGAATGCGCATCTGCGGTACATAATGCCCAGATTCGTGATACTGAATTTCAAGATATTTGCATTGAACAAAATAATATATCCAGTGCGCGTGTATGCTTAGGGTCAAATATGCGCATCACAGAATGTGATGGTGTACGCAACCGCTTGCCCGAATACTATTATATAATAACTGCAACAGGTCCATTAAATGATACTAATTACAATAATATGCTGGATATACTAGAAACCGACTTTCCAGATGCCGGAACATTTGGCATATATATGGACGGGAAAATAATGTTGGGCGGTCTGGCAAACGCACAAAGTGTTCCTGAATCTATTATTACAGAACTGGGGCTGGAAAATGGGCAACTGGTGTATATGACGCAATATGAACCGCCCGCAGAAATTACTGCGACGGTGGCAACCCCAGATGCTGCTAATGATATAATTTGCCCGGTTGGCACAATAAAAACATATCGTTTCGGTCGGTGGCAATGTATTGGTCTGAATCTGCAAACAGATTGTGGTGGCGACATGATATGGGATTCTGAATTACAGGCATGCGTCGCCGACGATGCAAAAAAGCCATTGTGTGCAGAACAACAAACTGCGGTTTTGGTTGACAGTGTATGGGAATGCGTTAACCCGTTTCCTGAAACTGTATGTCCCAGTGGAACAATTGCACGATTAAACTATTCGACACTGGAATGGGAATGCGTTGACGACCCATCTGCAACAGACAGTGTGAAAAAATGTGAAAATGTTATAATCGGGGCCAGTTTTGGTGCCGTTGGTACAACAGCTGGCATTTCGCGAACATCATGTACAGACTGTGAAAAAATGATTGTAAATCCGGATACATGCGTATCTGTATGTGTGCCAGACCCGACACAAATAAATAATCCTGCATGCTATACCACTGCGCAAAGTGAATGCAGTGGTCCATCGCGTGCATTTTACTTTGGATTCCCCAGTCAATCGTACGCGAACAATGTTTCCGCGGTTGCAGGTAATCGTATACCTATGGATGCCCAACACTCACAAAACAGAATGTTTAATTGTCTTGATTGTGGCGATGGCGAAATAGATTCTGAAAAATCTGTGCCACCATATATTGCTGTTTGCAAATAAAAATGCACCATTTACCGCATTTTTTATTCATGTTGTGATTTAATTTGATTTAATACATGTGATAATTCAGATGATACAGATTTATATTCATCTGAAAATCTGGCTTTATCGCGTGCATAATCTGCACATTGGCGTGCGTCATATACATCCGAATCCATATTCAAATCACACGCATCTATTTTATCACCCAGATATTCCAAACGCGCTTCTAAAAATTCACGGCGTTTGTGCAGTTGTTCTAATCTTGCGCGGGCATCTGCATAATTGCGCTTTTGCATGCTTATCAAGGCTGACAGTTCCGCTTCCAATTCTAATAGTATCTGGCGGGTTTCTTGACGGTCCGCACTGTCATTATGATTATTTTTCAATTCAGATTTGTTATGTTCTATTTGTTGCCTGACGCTTGCAATTTCTGAATCTAAATCAAAATATCTGCTTTTTCGCTGTGCCATTATGTGCCCCTTGGTCTATACCAGATATTATACTACAACAACCGCAGATTTAATAGACAATTTTTATTTATATTTTGTCAATATATAGTATACGATTCGTAAAAAATATCTATATTTTGTATTTTTTAACAAAAAACGAATCATTTCCTGGTGGCTTTTCTCTATTTTTTTGACACAAAATTATGTTTAGTATGCAAGTCAAGTGAATCGCATATCGACCAACCCCGCAGAAAATCCCCTTTTCAAAAAGTAAAGCAAAAAATAAAAATTTTTTTACTTTTTATTTGTTGTTAGAAAAGTTGATATACTATATATTGATATCAAAACGACAAAATATATACTATATATTGTATTTTTTAAGAATCGGGGTATAAAAATGTCAACACCAGAAACAGATAATAAAATTCAGATTATTCCGACACTTACCACACGACTGAATGTTGTGCAAAAGCGGTCTGGGGAAACGGTTGTTTTTGATTCGCGCAAGATTTATGACGCAATTAAAAAGGCCGTGGCTGTTACACATGAAATTTCTGATGAAAAAATTGCAATAATAACGCAGAACACATTGAATAAGCTGGAATCAGCATTCCCAGATAAAACACCAACGGTTGAAAATGTCCAAGAAATGGTTATTCAATCCTTGATGGATGCCAAGGCATACAAGACAGCCGAAGCATATATAATATATCGCCAAAAGCGTACAGAAATTCGTGATTCTTATGTTGATGCGGTCGAAGTCATAGATGGATATGTCGGTGGCTCTAATTGGCGCATCAAAGAAAATGCAAATATTGGTTATTCTATTGGTGGGCTGATTTTACGCACCAGTGAACGCGTGACCGCAGAATATTGGCTGAATTTGTATCCACGCGAAATTGCCGAAGCACACAAAAACGCATCTATTCATATTCATGATTTAGGGTGGTTAACGGGGTATTGTGCGGGCTGGTCATTGCGCGAATTGTTATACGAAGGTTTTAATGGCGTGCCCGGTTATCTGCAATGCGCACCGGCCAAGCACATGGCAACTGCAATTTCGCACATGGTAAATTTCTTGGGTACATTGCAAAACGAATTTGCTGGCGCGCAAGCATTCTCGTCTGTTGATACATATTTAGCACCGTATGTACGCGTTGATAATATGTCATACGAAGATGTTAAAAACGCAATGCAGACATTGGTATTTAATTGTGCTGTGCCATGTCGCTGGGGGACACAAACGCCATTTATTAATTTCACATTTGATTGGACTTGTCCCGAAGATTTAAGGTCCCAGCGTCCATTTATCGGTAAAAAACAAATGGACTTTACATACGGTGATTTACAGACCGAAATGGATATGATAAACAAGGCTTTCTTAGAAGTCATGACCGAAGGCGATGCCATGGGTCGTCCGTTTACATTCCCAATTCCAACATATAATATTACCAAAGATTTTCCATGGAATCATCCAAATGTAAAACCTTTATTTGATTTGGCGGCAAAATATGGGACACCAAATTTTCAGAACTTTCTAAATTCTGATTTGAATCCCACAGATGTTCGTTCTATGTGCTGTCGGTTGCGTCTGGATGTACGCGAATTATTAAAGCGCGGGGGCGGACTGTTCGGTTCGGCCGAAAAGACAGGCTCAATCGGCGTTGTTACAATTAACTTGGCACGATTGGGCTATACGCACAAGGGCGACCGTGATGGACTGTTCCGCGAATTAAAGCGTTTGCTGGATTTGGCGCGTGATTCACTGGAAATCAAACGCCGCATAATAACTAAAAACATGGAACGCGGTTTATATCCATTTACCCGTCGTTATCTGGGCAACTGGGACCATCATTTTTCAACCATTGGGGTAAATGGTGCAAATGAAATGGTGCGCAACTTTACAAACGATAAAGAAAACATTGCTACACCAATGGGCAAGAAACTGGTGTTGGATTTAATGGACTTTATACGCGAAAACTTGGCAACATTCCAAGAACAAACCGGCAATTTGTATAACTTAGAAGCAACCCCGGCCGAAGGCTGCTCTTATCGGTTTGCAAAAACAGATGTCAAGAATTTCCCAGATATTATTACCGCTGGGACAAAAGATGCACCGTACTATACTAATTCAACACAATTACCGGTGAATTATACCGACGACCCGTTCGTCGCACTGGAACACCAAGAAGAATTACAGCGCAAATATACTGGCGGCACAATGTTGCATCTGTATATGGGCGAACCGGTATCCAGTGGGGATGCGGCGCAAAAGATTGTACGCACTATATTTGAAAACTACAAAATTCCATATATGACACTGACCCCGACATTTTCAATTTGTCCAAAGCATGGATATATACCGGGGCGGCATGAATTTTGTCCAAAATGCGACGCAGAAATTGCGGCTAATCAAAATGCGGAATCAGATACAGTTTCACAATAAAATAAACAAAAACAGAAAAAAAGGGAGGAAAAATATTATGTCAGCAGAAAATATGCAAAGAACACAATGTGAAGTCTTTTCGCGTTCTATGGGTTTTTATAGACCGGTTTCTAATTTTAACATTGGTAAATATTCTGAATTTTGTGAACGCAAAACATTTACAGAATCAAATTGCTTGACCACAGGTCAACGCCACAGTGAATTAATGAAAAAAGCGGCATAATAAAAATATGAGAGAAATTCAGATTGGTGGTTTAGTATCATTTACAACTATTGACTATCCGGGTAAATTGGCTGCGGTGCTGTTTTTGACGGGTTGTCCATTGCGTTGTGCGTATTGTTCAAACCCCAATCTGATAAATGTTCGCGATGGTGAATACGACCCAACAAAAATTTTGGAATGGTTAAAAACGCGCGTTGGTAAATTGGAAGCTGTCGTATTTTCTGGCGGCGAAGCCCTGATGCAAGGAGACGCGCTGATTGATTATATGCGCCGTGTTCGTGAACTGGGGTTTGCGATTGGGCTGCACACAAATGGTTTTTATCCAGACACATTGGCGCGTGCAGCAGATGTTGTGGATTGGATTGGTCTGGATTACAAGGCAACGCGTGCAAAATATGGTGAATTGGTCGGTCAAAATATTGCACATGACCACATGATGCGCAGTCTGGATATATGGCAATCAACTGGCAAAGATTTTGAAGTCAGAATTACATGTGACCCGCGTTTTGTATCAAAAATGGATTTAATGGAAATTGCAAATGACTTACATGCACGCGGTGTTAAAAAATTTGCAGTTCAAAAATATATTCCGCATTACGAAGACGCGTCGCATAATACCAGCCCAGACCAGCGTGCGCAATTTTTCACAGATGAAAATCTGCGCAATTGCATAAACGCATTATTTGATTCTGTTACATGGCGGGAATAATACAATATACTTGATATTTGTCTCGTTATTTTTTAGTATTTTTATACGATGAATAATAAGCCCTTTTTTATTGATGAATATACATCGCCACTGGGACGATTAACAATGGCGGCATGCGATAATATGCTGGTTGGGCTGTGGTTCGTCGGTCAAAAATATTATTCCGCCGGCGTGCCAGATAATGCCACCGTAAAACCAGAAGTACCAATTTTTTATCGCACTAAAAAATGGCTGGATGAATATTTTGCAGGTGCACAACCAAATATTTCTGATTTACCGTTGGCACCAACTGGTTCAAAATTTCAACACAAAGTTTGGTATGAATTGTGCAAAATACCATACGGCGAAACAAAAACATACGGCGAAATTGCTGGGCGTATTAACGCCATGCCACGGGCTGTGGGCGGTGCAGTTGGTCGCAATCCAATATCAATAATAATCCCATGCCACCGCGTTGTTGGCGCGGGTGGTAAGTTAACAGGATACGCTGGCGGAATACATACCAAAGAACAACTGCTGCAACACGAGCATGCGATAATACGATTCAAATAAAATCTACACCTTTTCAACCCCTATTGCACTCACATAATACCAAACAAAAACAAAATAATTGATATCACAAAAAATCAAGGCTTGATAAATTTATCGCACGCGATTATACAGCCAATAAGTTTATTTGTGTGTATATGACAAGACATACGGCACCAGCATATCTGATGCACAATTAAACCACGCACGCGGAATAATTAAACTGTTATGCTGACCAGCAGACATTTTCGGCAAATCTTCGCCAGTTGTCGCATTTATAATGCGTTCCAATTTTACCGATATATTCGTATCACTATGCGGAATAATAAAGTTTATCGTATCACCCTGCTTTATTTCATTACGCAATTCCAGTGTGATTTTTTCCGCATCCGTTGCGGTAATAACACCTGCCGCATGGTATTGCGATACCGAACGCCCTGTTTCATAATTATGTGCGTCTGGTCCCACTGGTCCATCAAAAAACGCAGTTGTATATCCACGCGTTTCCAAACGGTCCAATTCTGCCATATATGGTGCGGGGTCAAATGCCACCGGATTGCGCGCATACGCATCCAATGCCGCACGATATGCGTGCACGACTGCGCCGACATAATATTCACTGCGATTGCGGCCCTCTATCTTTAATGAATCAGGGTGCGATTCAATAACTTCACGCAAGCGCGGCATTAAACACAAATCACGCGCGTTCATAATGTATGCGCCATGGTCATCCTCTTCGATTGGCATTTCGATACCAGTTTCATGTTCACGCAAAATCACATCATATTTCCATCTGCATAATTGCGCACATGCACCACGATTTGCCGGACGACCGGTGATAAAATTAGACAATAAACACCGACCTGAATAAGACATGCACATCGCGCCATGAACAAATATTTCCAACCCAATATCTGGGCATTTTTCACGAATAATTTTGAATTCAGGATGTGAAACCTCGCGCGCTAAAACGCATAACTGCGCCCCAGCTGATTGCCAAAATTTAACAGAAGCAGCCGAACAAATATTCGCCTGGGTTGATATATGTATTGGCATATCTGGGAAATTTTCACGCACCCACATCATAATGCCTGGGTCAGATACAATCAAAGCATCTGGTTGTAAATATTTAATCGTATCCGCTACACGCGACATATTTTCAAAATCGCGTTCATGCGCGAACAAGTTGAACGCCAAATATACCCTGCGCCCCGCTGCGTGCGCCAAGTCTATGCCGGCACGAACTTGATCCGTGGTAATTTTTGCGCGTGCGCGCATAGAAAATCCCGGCAACCCGGCGTAAATTGCGTCTGCGCCATATAAAATTGCGGTCTTGAATGCATCCAGCGTTCCTGCCGGTGCCAATAATTCAGGTAGTTTTATCATAGTATTTATATTTTCCGCACAAAATTACACATTGCAAGTAAATTATGAATTTTTTGGCTTGAAATTCGCACGCGTACAATGTATAGTGTATGCACATTGCCGGATTAGCTCAGCTGGTAGAGCGGCTGATTTGTAATCAGTAGGTCGTTGGTTCAAGTCCGACATCCGGCACCAGAATAAATAAAAACACCGCCCATTCGGCGGCGTTTTTATTGCGGAATTGCTTAGTTTTTCTTTTTTGACTTGCTTTGCTGCTTTTTCGGCGCACGACGCGTTGCAGACGCGTATGTTGTATATTCGTCAGGCATATCTTCATAATCCATATATTCAGATATATCAACCCGACCACTGATTTCATCTAGTATCTGATGCGCACGCGGATTACTGTCCGCAAACCGTTTTAATCCAACCAATAATGCTGCTGTCATCATACGTTCCATATCTGCACTGGATAAAGATTCTGATACACGGTCATGTAATTCAGATGCCATATTTTGAACTGCATGTTTTGCTTTATATAGTAATGACCGGCGACGACGAATACGATGAATTATATCCATAACCCACATCGCAATTAAAAATATCAATACCGGTACCGCCACACACCAAATAAAATACTTTAATACAGAATCAGAACAAAAAGACATTCCAAACATAGCATTACAAGTTTTTGGATGATGCAACAATAATATTGCTGCGATTTCATATAACGATAAAATCGTTAGCCCCAGTTTTGATTTTAGAAACATTTTCTCTCTCCTTTTTTTTAGTTTCATATTTATATGTTAAAATTAAAAGCGCATAAAGCGAATACCCATCATTATGGTCCAATCATTACGGGTCCAATTTCCACCTAAACGATGACCTGCACGAATCCACGCACCGGTTGTTTTGTTCAACATAGTCCCCAGTTCTATTTCGGCCAGAAACTCTTGCCGACCTGTTTCATAGTTCACCCATACCTGAGGGTCTGCCAGAATCCACCATCCATTATTTGATGCGTACCCCAGCAAGACCCTATATTGACCTTGATTAATATCTTGGGCTATATCAGGGTCTGTGTTATGCAATGATATAAACTGTTTTGCAACCAGTGCACCAAACACATTATGACCAAACGAATATACATAACCTAATATCGGGTCAAAAGTATATTGTTGTGCCCCCAGTGTATATTCTGTCGCGGTTGGTAAAATAAATTCTGCGGCACCAATCAATGTATGGCGACCCCAAGTATGTTGTGCGCGACCACGCAATGTTAAATCACCAATACCATTATCAGAAATACCGTTCCCGCTGTATCGTATTATCGGTAATTCTGCATTGATACCAAACACGCGTTTAATGGCATGGTCGTATTTCAATGTCAACGATGTCATAGACGAATTACCAAATGCGCGCAATTGTGGTAATAATTCTATTTTTGTTAAATTGTCCGCTGGGTTAACCCCACGGGCAGCATCTGATGCGTCTGCGGCAAATGCAGATTGTGCAGTTGCAATAATTGCCAAGGCGGCAAATAAACTTCTTTTCATTGTTTTCTCCCTATGCATATTTATTTTGCATAAACAAGAACAAAAAATCATCAGGAACAAAAACCCGCCGCGAATGCGACGGGTAATAACATATTAAATTAAACAATTTAATCTGATGTAACCGGCGCATCAGCACTGCCATATTCTGCGGATACATCATCAGTTGATTTGGTGGTTGCATTTTCATCTGTGTCGACATCGGCCGCCGCCCGTTCTTCTTCGGCACGGGCCGCATTTTCAATTTGCAGCAATTGCTTTTCCAATGCTGTGCGTTCTGATGATTTATAGCCAGTTTCTGCGCCGTCCACTGTATCTGCGTCAGATACTGCATTATCAGATTTATCTGACACCGCTGGATTAATTAAATTATTAAATATTTCTTGGGTTGCCTGGGTTCCGGTCATATCACGCGCCAGCAATTTACTGGGTTCGCCAGGGATGAACCATTCATCTAATTTCAATGCAGTTAACTGCATAATCGGGCGCGTACGCGCATTTTCAACCCATGCCGCCGGACGCGGTGCATCAGAATAATACCACAGTGCGACCCAATATACGATACCCATAATTACAATACCGCGTATAATACCGAATATTATACCCAGTGTACGATCTGTGACCTTCATCATGCTGTTTTGTATTTTTTCGCGCAGACGCTGGTTGAAAAAGCTGACCAACATCAATATAACAAAAAATACAATAAAGTATGATGCAACCAATGTCGCAACCGTTGATTCAGGTAAATCAAACAAAATCTGCAACAACCTGTCACACAGGGGCGATACAAAACGCGCCGCAAATGCCGCAACCACCCACGATAAAGTCGCAACAGTTTCATATACCCCACCGCGAATTGTGGCCCACACGGTTGATACAATAATAACACCAACATAAATATAATCTAGTGTTGTTAAATCCAGCATTTTGTATCCTGTGGCAATAAATTATTTTTGCTTTTTATTTTTTCTTAACACAACGAACCCCAGTGCTGCGACCAACGCAACCAGTAATACATAGAAATAGACTGATGAACCACTAGTTTTTTTTTCAGCCGTGTCAACCGCATTTGGACGATATTCTGAAATTGCATTTTTGCGTTCTGGATGTTTTGCACGAAACGCATCTGGGTCAGATTCCATCGCCAATCTGTTTTCTTTGGCACGCGTTTTTTCCACATCGGATAAATCAGCTTCTACTGCGTCGCGCATTTCTTGATTCATAAATTCTGCGTATCCTTGGAAACATTTATCCCCAATAACAATTACCGGCACACCACCGCTGTCATAATTACATTTTTTTAGCGCCTGTTCAAATACCGGCATATTTGTCTGGTCCATAACATTAACCTGGACGATACGCAAATCTGGATATTCATAAACCATGCTGGTGGTAAAAAATTCACGCGCATGATGACAATGCGGACAATATGGCGAATAATACATTGTTATATCAGCCGCAGATGCCGCGCCAACAAACACTAAACCACACAAAGCAGATAACATAGACAGTTTTTTCATAAAATCTCCTTTTTCTTGATTTGGATTATAAAAATCTGTGTGCCGCGGTGCAAGTTATTTTTATCATAGTAATAAATAAATTTTCCTGTTGCACATATAACACAGCAAATGCAAAATATATTCAAATCCAAGGGAGTAAATCATGTTTTCTTTAACCCAATTTCCATTAAATTATGCCCCAGACACATTGGTGCCATATATGTCCCCAGATACAATAAACTGTCATCATGGGCGACACTTGGCGACATATATAAAAAACTTGAACGATTTGTCCGCAGACACGCAATATGCAGATATGCCATTACATGAAATTATTGTTCGGGCTGCGGCTGATAATGGCGCGACAAAGATATTTAACAATGCCGCCCAAGTATTTAACCATGATTTCTTTTTCCATTGCATAGCCCCAAATGGTGGTGGTGAAATTCCAGATGAAATATGTCGCGCATTTGGCAGTGCGGATAAATTTCGTACAGAATTTATAAATGCGGCCGCCGGCGTATTCGGCAGTGGTTGGGCATGGATTGTACGCGATGGCACCACCCTGAAAATCATTACAACCGCAAATGCAGACACCCCCATTGCGCATGGGTTAACACCTGTATTGGCATTGGATGTGTGGGAACACGCGTATTATCTGGACTATCAGAATCGTCGTGTTGATTTCATAAATGCCTTTATAGACCATTTAGTAAATTGGGATTTCGTTCGTGAAAATATTGAAAAATAAAAATGGGGCGTTTGCCCCATTTTTTTATTTTCCAAATCGGTCATAAATCACAGGCGTTTTATTTATCGTATAAATTCGCCCATCATTTTCAGAATTATAAAAAACATACAATATATTTGAAACATCATTTGCCATGTCGCTGATGCGCCACGGATTATACCAACCTATGACATGACGCGATGTGTTATGTGTAAACACCGCATGAAATGTGTTATCAAATACTTGTGAATATTTATCTTGGAAAGACGCACTGGCGATAACATTCATTACCAAAATTCCATTTGGTGCCAATCGCGATTTAACCCGTTGCATAAATTCTGCGGTTATAAAACCTTCGGGTATTTGATACGAATTTGAATACACATCAACCAAAATAAAATCATATAATTCAGATGTATTTTTCAAGAACTGACTGGCATCTTGGACAACAAAGCGTTTATTTATCCCCAGTGGCCGCTGGAAAAATTCTTGTTCAACAACATCTTGTAATGTATGTTCAATATCGACATAAGTATAACTGTGAAAATCATCGCCCATGCCCGCGGTAAAGCCGCCTGCACCCAAGATTAAAACATTATGTACATAATCTTGCGGCATCGTGTACAAGAAATGATTATTTATATAATTTATATAAGTTGATGCAGTATTTCTGTCTGGATAATATTCAGACATCGGTAAACCATTCATATATAATATTCGTCCATCTTTACCAAATGGCGACACAGATATCGTTGAATTAGCATTGTTTACTAAAATACCATATTTATTCTTTTGTACATAATTGCTGTTTATAAACAATGTCGGAATTACTATCACTGCGCAAATTAACCAAGTCCACCATTTTGGTCGTGTTATTAATGCTGCGACTGCTGCCAATATAACGACCAGCATTACCGTATAGTTAACCCCCAAGAAAGGCATTAATATTAATGTTGTCAACAACGACCCTAACACAGACCCAATCGTGTCCCACGCCATAATGTTGCCGGTATAACTGGTATTGTATTTGTGCAAGCATCGCGATAACAAAGTCGTGTTAAACCCGAACAAAAACGGTCCGACAGATAAAAATATAAATGAATAAATAAATGTCTGGATAACACTGGATGTAATACCCCATTGATACAACCATGAAAAATAACGCATAACCAACGGGAAACTGGATGCCAATAATGCCAGTAATGCAATAAACATAAAACTGAAACATAATATACGCCGCATGTTTTTACCGGCAATTTTTTTAGATTCGCCCATAAAATACCCCAGCGACATAAATCCCAAAAATGTCCCCATTATAATACTAGTTATAACCGCACTGGACCCGACCCAGAAAGATAACTGGCGCAAAACGACCAATTCCAACGATAAACTGATATAACCATTCAAGAATATTAAAAATACTAACCAATATTTTAATTTACGCGACATGATAACACCTCTCTTGGCGAGAGATGTTAGTAAAAAAATAAAAATCATTCAAGTAGATAAACAACCAAATAACAATTTATCTTGCGTTCAAAAATCGCACATCATCAAATTCTGGATATCGACTGAACATTGCACTGGCAAATGGGCACATTGTTATAATCTTGCGTCGTTGATTCCGCGCCAAATTTGCTGCACAGCGAACCAGCGATAATCCAACATGTTTATGTCTGAATTCATCAGATACATCCGTGTGGTCTATTATCATTTTATCAATACCGACACGCACAAATGTAATTTGACCGACATGATGCCCATCACAATTCGCATAGAACCCCAGCCCATCTGGAAAAATATCATAAGAAATTGTTTTATCTGACATAACGCGTGCCCTGTGATAACAATTATATCACGCGCAATGCGCGTTATAAATCGGATTGTTGTCCGCCAAAATTAATCAAGACAACGAATCATAGTTCTGACGAATTATTTTACCACTGCGCCGCAATGCTGCCGATTCTGCAGCAGATAATTTTGGACGCAACGATGCCACCACACCATCCGCCCCAACAATACGCGGCAAAGACATTGCAACAGCATCTGATGCCACCCCAGAAACACAACTGACGGTTAAAATCCGCCGTTCATCGTTTACTATACAGCGAACCAAATCCGCCGCGGCTGCGCCAATTCCATCCCATGTTGCGCCGCGACCGCGTATAATCTCATACGCCGCATTACGAACACGATGCGTGATTGTATTGCGTGTCGTTGCCGGCAAATGAATATGCATCTGGCGGCAAAAATCGTCCAATGCCAACGCACCAACTGTAATTGATGACCAGTCAATAACACTGCTGTCGCCATGTTCACCCAAAACATACGCATTTACAGATTGACTGGACACACCCAAATGACGCGCCAAAATTGTGCGCAAACGCGCAGAATCTAGCATCGCACCAGTACCGATAACACGCGCCGACGGTAATCGCGATATTTTTTGGGCATACATTACCATAACATCTAATGGATTGGTCAGAATAATTATTTTTACATGCCGCGCATCAACATTTGCCATCACACGCGGGATTATGTCAGCAATAACATCTGCATTATGTGCCAACAGGTCTGTACGCGTTTCGCCCGGACGCTGGTTCGCACCGGCGGCAATTATAACAATATCACTGCCACGGATTCCGCGATAATTACTGACCGCGGTAATATTAACATCAAACCCGAATGTCGCCGCATGTCCTAAGTCTTCTGCGGCTGCGCGCGCACGCGTACCATCGCGGTCAAACAAAACAATTTCGTGAACACATCCTGTATTTTTAACTGCTGTTGCAACCGCAGAACCCACAGTACCAACACCAATAATTGCAATTTTCATAACCGTTTTGCCCCCAATATTTTATTTGATATTATATCATAAAAAATCCCGCAAATCGCGGGATTTTTTTAATAAGACTTTGCAACAAAAACATATTGCTGGTCCGCATCATCCAGACACCGACGCGAAATTTTGTATTTTTCCACTAATTCGTTAAACTGGTCATTCATAGTCAAATCGTATTTAATTCGGAAAAATCCAATTTTGCCGGATTCCAGCGCAGATTCTAATGCTGCCAAATCTGCAACATCGTGAATCATTGTTTTATTGCGTTCCACAACCGCGTTATACATATCTTGCTGAATTTGTGCCAAGATATTTTTAACATCTGCGACAAACGCGTCTGCGGTCATTGTCTGTTTAGACGATTTACCTAAATCGCGGCGCGTTATGCTGATGATATTTTCATCCATTTCGCGTGCGCCAATTTCAACACGCAATGGAACACCACGCTTAATCCATTTCCACATCTTGTCCGATGACCGCATATCAGATGTATCAACCAAAACGCGTACATCTGCGGCACTTAACCGCGCCCCCAGTTGTTCTGCATACGCGTTTAACGCATCTGCATTTTCTGTACGCGTAATTGGTATAATCACAACCTGGTGTGGTGCAATCAATGGCGGCAAAACCAGCCCATCATCATCAGAATGTGTCATGAACACACCGCCCATCATGCGGGTTGATACCCCCCATGATGTAGTCCACGCATATTTTAACTGACCATCTGTATCCAAGTATTGAATATTAAATGATTTTGCAAAATGCTGACCCAAATCATGCGATGTTCCGGCCTGTAAAGCCTTGCCATCTTGCATAATATGTTCCAGTGTGTATGTGTGGTCTGCGCCGGCAAATCGTTCGTCTGGTGTTTTTTCACCCATTATTGATGGTATTGCCAACACCTCACGCATATAGTCGCCATACACACGGTGCATTTTGCGCGCATCTGCGTTTGCATCTTCATGTGTGGCAAACGCATTATGTCCTTCTTGCCAATAAAACTCAGATGTACGCAAGAATAAGCGCGGCCGCATTTCCCAGCGCATAACATTAACCCATTGGTTTAATTTTAATGGCAAATCACGATACGACTGAACCCAACGCGCCATTGCATCACCAATAATCGTTTCTGATGTTGGGCGAATAATATAGGGTTCTGTTAACTTTGCATTTGGGTCAGGTTGCAAAACCCCGTCAATCATTTTCAATCGATAGTGTGTTACAACCGCTGCTTCTTTGGCAAAGCCCGCCACATGTTCCGCTTCGCGATTAAAGAAATTAATTGGTATCAATAACGGGAATTGTGCATTTTGTACACCGCAAGCCTTGATGCGCTTATCCATCTGGTCGCGCATCAGTTCCCATATTGCCCATCCATACGGCTTGATTGTCATACATCCACGCACAGGCGCGTTTTCTGCCAAATCAGCCGCTGCAATCAGATTTTGATACCATTCACTAAAATTTTCCGCCCTGGTTGGCGTAATTGCTGTTTTCATAATTAAAAACTCTTTTTTACTTAAACGGTTTATTTTTTAATTCCATATATTTATCAGAAACAATTTTATGCAGTGTTTCTGCAATCTGCTTTCTGTCCATGCCCGCCAACGGCGGCGGCGGCAACACAGTTAATTCAACCATAAATCCGCCCAGCATCATGATATGAAACACCTGGCCGAACGCGCTGCGTTCACGCGAACAATGCGGTCCCATATCTTGTTTAGCATTATCAAAATATGCAAAGTGTTCCGCCATATCAGCATCACTGATAACATCGCCATTACGATAACGATAATTCATAACCAGCGGTTGAACAACAACATCCGAATTTTCAACAAAATTAAATAAAGTACTTTTGAACGGTTTTACATACGCACCGTTTGTTGTTGTACCTTCGGGAAATAAAAATATAGGATATGACACACTGGATAAAGTCTGTTGAACTTGTTTCAAGGCATCCATTGCATGTGATGGACGACGGTCTATGAAAACAACGCCGAACTTGCGCGATACCCATCCAACCAATGGCCAAGATTCCATTTCTTTCTTGGCGATAAAACTGCCACCTAGTGCCACCGGAAATGTAGCAATTTCAAATATTGATATATGATTAGATATTACCAACAACGGCCGACGCGACGATAATTGCCCATGCACACGAATTTTAATTCCTGCCAGCACCAGCAAAAAACGCATAAACACACCCATATACCGCACAGATGCACGCCCGCGTGGCAAGATAAATATTATTGGCAACTGGATTATAACCATAACCCAGAAAGTCGCAAACTTTAACACCGCACCCAATGTGTTAAAAACATTTTGCCGTCTGATGCCTGACATTATTCGCGCCCTTCATCTTTATCTTTGGAATCGTCAATATATTCTGCATCGGCGGCATCTTCGCGCAACAAAAATTCAAAAAATGCGCGAACAACCTTGAACGAACCGGTAACTGGTAATAACATAATTTTACCCATTGTTTTTAATGGACCGGTTTTGGTATCAAAATCTGCCAAAGCGTTTTCACGACCCAGAAAATGCTTTTGATATGTCGCACTGATTTTTTTAGTCTGGACCATAACAAACACATCGTATGTATTAAATGGCTTGTCTATGAATACACCCTTGCCAAATGTTGCCCCCAGACGCAGATACCCCTTTATCAATGGGGTCATTTGTCGGCGCGCATCAGCTTCGTCCACAAAATCACGCGGCAATATATTCATGCGCGATTGTTTTTGATTTACGCCATCTGCAAAATTTTCACTTAAAACAGTTGCCCGTAATCCCAATGGCGACAAATGATTATAGTATAAATATGATATAGCCTGGGCTGATTCTACTGGTTTTGTTCCGACCCACGACGCAACACCAAACAATATCGCAATTTTACGCCGCATCACATATTCACCCAGCCCCGCCCATAACATACGCATAACCAACGCATTTTCGCGATATTCACGCGCAACGCATGCACGCGACATTTCTGCAATATTACCATCAACTTTCTTTATCTTGGACAGGTTAAATTCTGTTTCGGTATAAAAACTGCCCATTTTTTCAGCAGCATCGCGGTCAATAATTCGATATGTGCCAACAATTTTACCATTATGAAATACCGCCAAGTATTCTGCAAATCGGTCATACGCGTCATATTCTTCGCGCAGATTTCTTTGTTCTTCGGTGGCAGATGCACCCTCTTCTTCTACGAAAACATCATATCGCAACTGTCGAACTTGGCGGCGTTCATCTTTGTTTCGTGTCAATCGCACTTCGTAATCGCGAACCTTGATAGCCATATTAAAAACCTTTTATTAATTAATTAATACTCTATCAAGAATACCAAAGCAAATGGCTGTTTTCAATTATTTTTATCACTTTAATTCATCCGCCAATGTAGCAATCGCGATTGCATACCAATTAGAACTGTTCCACTTTTTTATGCGATAAAAATTAGGATAAGTTAAATACGCATAAATTACTGGCTGGGGTGCGATATCTGTATCAATCGCATTCGGGTCAGATATTGCGTTTTGCACCGCCATGGCGCGCATTTCTTGGATTGTTTTAACATCACCAACCAAACCTGCAACCATGTCAGATACCGGCAAAGCCGAACCATCATCACATACCACGCCCATCATTGCCCAATCAGAAACAGGTCTTTTAGTTTTGCCGTCTAATAACGAAATATCAAAATCTGCCGGCAACGCAACACGACGAACGATGCGTTCATTTGGATTCCACCCCAGTTTATTCAAATAATTCCCGGCACTGAACATCGCATCACCAACACTGTGAATTATATCTATGCGACCATCACCATTGCCATCTGCACCATATTGCGCCAATGTTGTTGGAATAAACTGAAAATGCCCCATTGCGCCGGCCCAACTGCCCCGGATATCATTAATATCCAAATTATTATCATCAGCAATTTTCATTAATGCCAGCAACTGATTTCCAAAGAAAGTTTCACGCCGCCCATCGTACATCAGTGTTAAAAATGCGTCTGTTAATTTATGCGCAGCCTTGTATGAACCATAATTTGATTCTAATCCCCAAAAAGCCAATATAACATGTGGCTGGACACCGTATCTTTGTTGAACACGCGATAACATTGTTGGATACATTTCGCGCATTTCGCGACCATTTTTGATGCGCCGCGAATTAACTGTACGCGCCAAATATTCATCCAGCGTTAATCTAAATTCTGACTGATTACGGTCGCTTTTCACAATAGACGGTATAAACGCCGGTGATTTTAATGTATCATTGATTGTTTCACGCGATATATTATTTTCCGCCGCACGCGTACGCACATTTTCCAGTATTGTATACCATCTGTCTATGTCAAATGTGCCCGTTGCAGCATGCACACACAACGGCGACAGGCAAAACACTGCGACACCACACAGGCGCGCCATAAATTTCCAACAATTCACAGGGACACCCCCTTGGTTAAAAAGAATATTTCAAACCAATATGCAATCCAAATGATTGCCATGTTGCATGGTCCAGTTGGTCTGTAATATACTGGGTTTGTGCCGGGACCGTTTCCAAAATCGGAAAACCATTTTCATCCAGCACATACATTCCATTTGAATCCAAAACATACTGGGTATATTCAGCCAAATATAATTCCCCACCAATTGCGCCAATATGGAACAAGTTTGTATCAACCTTTATCGCCAGTTTCATTCTGTCAGAAATGCGCATATTATATTCCATTTCTGCGGCATAAGAATATGCACCGTTGTCGCCCTCGTCAATAAAGCTGGGGTTTTGTTGCCAATCTGTTCTGTTCGGCCAAATACCTTCGGATGAATAGTGCGGCAAACCAACCTGGAAATAAAAACGCAAACTGTCAGATAGCGTCATTTGCTTTTCAATTTCCAGCCCAATAAAGAACCCAGACCAAGTTGTATTATATATGTGTGTTGTACCTTCTACTAAAATAGGACCATCGCCACCAATAACAACACATTCACCTGCGTCAACACCCCATGGTATATACCCCATTGCAGGGTCATAATCAACCATCGGTAACGATGTACCTAAATCAAAAATACCACTGGCACTGGTGTTAACCAGTTTAATATCTTCGGGCGACATACAAACCTGGTAATATCCATCTGGCACCGCGGTACCGATTGGCACAGAATAATAATGTCCCGTTGTATCACCGTATACATAATCACCCTTGTTGGTCATTAATGGCAAATATATCCCAGGGTTCGGATACAAATGATTTGACATTTCCAAGTTATGATTAAATATTTCATATCCAAACGACGGCGATATTTTCCACCCGGCTAAATCCCATATATGATGCGCACCAATTCCAACCTTGAAATGATTGGTACGCCCCGTCTGGTCCCCAACAGAAATTGTAAATATTCCCTGGGTGGGGTTTGCTGCATCAAACGGTTCCAAGTCATAATCCATCGACATGCCGCCATGCGACAAGAAACCCATGCTGTATTCGCCATACGCAAACATATCAAAATTACGAATACTGAAATTATGATTTACGCCGACCCCAATTTCGTCATAGACCATATCGTCCCATTCCAAAACAGAATTAACACCGGTCTTGAATTCAAAATCTGCAAAACGACGCGTGTATCCCGCATAAATTGTTGTGTTATGCGTTTCTGGGATTGCGATACCATTTGCCGTCATTGTCCCAGCAATTGTTGGCACATCTTGACGCGGCACCTGGTATGAATAAGTTTGCGTACCAACAATTTGCTTGTTCCCAGATTGCCCCACATATTGACTGTATCCCTGGGCGGCATATTGACCATACGCAGCCTGGTTAGCGTTCATTGTATTACCATTTTGATAATACGATGGGACACCTTCGCTGGCCGCCAATGCAGCCATGGGCGCAAACATTCCACACAAAAATCCAATATTTCTGGGTTTCATACCTACATTATTTATGTATTATATCATAAAAAAATTTATATAAAAAGAGATTTTCTTGTTTGCTTAACTAATGGCTGGATTTTATGCAAATTTTATATAGAATACATCAATTATGATTCCCGCACACAATATATATATTCATGTACCCTTTTGCATGTCCAAGTGCAATTATTGTGCGTTCTTTTCACGCGCATGTCCAACACCAGATTGGGATACTTACGCAAATGAAATTATATCAGAAATAAAACAATGGGAAAAAATACTGGGGAAAATCAATGTACCAACTGTATTCTTTGGCGGCGGAACACCATCATTAATGCCGGTGAATATTTTTGATAAGATTATGTCGCAACTGCACAGTTGTTTTACTATTCAAAATAAATGTGAAATAACACTGGAATCAAACCCAGGAACAATTAATGAAAATAAACTGGATGATTTTTTACGCATTGGCGTTAATCGAATATCTGTTGGCGTTCAATCGCTGCGCAATGAAGTATTGCAATTCTTGGGTCGACAACACAGTGTAAATGACGCAATTAAATTAATAGACGCATGTATGCAGCGTGGTATATCTGTGTCCGCAGATTTCATATACGGCATACCCGGCGACACAACAAACACTGTTGCAGTTTTATGTAAACAAATAAATTCTATGGGATTGCAGCACTGTTCTATGTATGAATTAACAATTGAACCAAATACACCATTTGGCAAAATGAATTTAGATATGCCAACAAATGATGAAATGGCAGACATGTATACAGCAATTGGTCAAACACTGAATTTACCGCGTTATGAAGTATCTAACTATGCCATCCATGGTGCAGAATGTCGCCATAATCAAAATATATGGGATGGTGCGCCATACATCGGACTGGGGCGCGGCGCAGCGGGTCGTATATTAATTGATGACCAATGGTACGAACAAATGGGCAATAACGAATTGTTCAAAAAAATTGACAATAACACACGCGCCACAGAACGAATAATTACTGGACTGCGCCAAGTGCGTGGTGTACAGATTGATGATATGACACGTCGCGTTATAAATACAGATTTTGTAAAACAAAATCCTGAATTATTGCGTATAACATCTGATAACCGTATTGCCGCCACAGAACGCGGCATGCTGGTTCTGGACGATTTAATCATGAACTTGATAAGGTAAAAACATGCAGCATAAAATATTAAACATTATCGGTATCATCGCAGTTGTAATTGCAATCGTAATTGCATATCATATCACCACACCCAAGGAGAATATTATGAACACAGGTATAAAAACAGAAAACATGGATTTATCTGTTCGTCCAGGCGACGATTTTTATGATTACGCAACCGGCGGATGGCAGAAAAACAACCCTATTCCATCAGATTATACACGATATGGCGCGTTCGAAACACTGAATGATATAAATATGCAGCGCGTGCGTGAAATTGCAGAAACAGATACTGGGAAAATCGGCACACTGTATAAAATCGCAATGGATGCAGATAAATTAAATCAAGATGGTATAACACCTGTTAAAAAATATCTGGATGAAATTGATAAGATAAAATCAATTACTGATTTACCATCTTATTTAGGTCGTGTTCATAAATTCACATCGGCTTTTTGGGCTGATGGGGTTGCGCTGGATGAAAAAAACAGTGAATATTACCTGTACAATATTGGTCAAGGTGGCATAGGCATGGCGCGTGATTATTATTTTGACGACGATGAAAAGTCCGTTGAAATTCGCACCAAGTATCGTGAATTTATTGCACGGCAATTAAAAAATTTTGGTATTGATGCAAATGCAGATAAAATTTACGAACTGGAACAGCGCATGGCGCATGCGTTTTATCCAAAAGAAAAACTGCGCAACCCGGCGGCGAATTACCACAAAATGACAATTGACCAGGTGCGCGAACAATTCCCAGACTTTGATTGGGACGCGTACTTGACAGCACGCGGTGCCACCGCCGCCACAGAAATAAACATTAATCAACCGGCGGCAATATCTGAATCTATCGCAATTATGAATGATACAGATATTGACCTGGTTCGTGATTATCTGAAATATCGCATCATCAGTGCCGCAGACACATTACTGGATGACCAAACATACGAAATATCATTCGATTTTTACAATCGCACAATGGCGGGTCAGCCAGAACCAAAGCCACGCTGGAAACGGGCGGTGGCACTGCTGGACGGGTCTTTGGGCGAAGAAATCGGTCGGTTATATGTAGAAAAATATTTTCCATCTGGTGCCAAAGAACGCATGCAGAATTTAGTGCATAATTTACAACGCGCACTGGGGATGCGTATAGAACAATTAAACTGGATGTCAGATGAAACAAAATCACAGGCAATGAAAAAATTAAATACTTTTCATGCTAAAATAGGATACCCCGACAAATGGCGCGATTATTCCGCGTTGAATATCAGCCAAGACGCATCACTGTGGGAAAATATCGTTCGCGTATCTGAATTTGAAGACGAATTTTGGATTAAAAAAATTGGTCAGAAAAAAGACCCGTCTATATGGTACATGAATGCGCATGAAATTAATGCGTATTATGACCCGTCAACAAATGAAATTTGTTTCCCGGCCGGAATTTTACAATATCCGTTCTTTGATATGAACGCAGATGATGCGTTTAACTATGGCGCAATCGGCAGTATTATCGGTCATGAAATGACACATGGCTTTGATGATTCCGGTCGCCAATTTGATGCGGATGGTAATCTGCGCGATTGGTGGACCCCAGATGATGCCAACCGATTTACAACCCGTGCAAATGTTATGCGTAAATTCTTTGATAATATTGAAATCGCCCCAGGTGTACACGCAAATGGTGAATTTACACTGGGTGAAAATCTGGCTGACTATGGCGGTATAACAGTTGCATTTACCGCGTATAAAAACTTTGGTGAACATTCAGATGCTGTTGAAAACATGTCAGATGATATGCGGTTCTTTATCGCATACGCTGGTGCATGGGCGCAAAATATTCGTGATGCCGAAGTATTGCGTTTAACAAAAATGGACGAACATTCTTTGGCACGGTGGCGCGTAAATGGAATACTGCCCCATATTGATGCGTGGTATGATGCGTTTGGAATTGTACCAACAGACAAATTATATCTGGCACCGGATGAACGCGTGAAAATATGGTGATAAAACAAAATCCTGCGGTACGCAGGATTTTTTGTTGGGAATACAGTCGTATTGATATTTTTTATGTTTTTGATGACCCTTGGAATAACATAACCAAGGACATAAAACCATGCGAATAAAAAATCCAACATTAATAGTAATTGCAACATGTTGGTCAATACCAACACTGGCAGCCGACGCACCAGATTTCAATACATTTTATTCACTGTATAAAACAGCCGATACACAAAATGACATAACAATAACAGGCGACATAACCGCAACGCGTCTGATAAGTGTGCCAGGTGCAGAAAATACAATTATCAATGGTGGCGGTTTTAATTTTAACGGTGGCAGATTTTCCGGATTCACAATATCATCTGGATATAATTTTACTGTTAACAATGTCGGCGCGTTTACATCAGACGGCACGACAGTATCTGTGAATGATTCATTTAATTCATTTGCTAACTCACCCGAAGGCGGTGTTATATCTAATCTGGGCGGAAATGTCGCAATTAACAATTCCGCATTCAGTAATAATTCTTCTGCACAAGGCGGCGGCGTTTTTTATCAGAATAACAATGCGACACTGAACGCAACAAACAACGCATTCGGTAATAATCACGCCACACATGGTGATGGTGGGGTTATATATAACGAATATGAAACAACCGCAACATTTAATACAGTATATTTCTTGTCTAATTCAGCCAGCGATTACGGCGGTGTTGCATTTAATGACGGTACACTGAATATATCAGATGCGACATTTATATCTAATACTGCGTCCAACGGCGGTGCATTATACAATTCTAATACTATGAATCTAACAAATGTTGTATTTCGTGAAAACACCGCAAATTCTGGGGCGGGTGCAATTTACACGACTGGCGATATGAATTTATCTGATGGTGTGTTTGAAAATAATTCTGGTGAAACAGGTGGTGCAATTGGTAATTACGGAATAATTGGCGATACCTTGTATTCCGTAATAAGTAATTCAGAATTTTCTAATAACACCGCAGAATATGGTGGCGCAATTTATAACTGGGATGATATTTATGTTATCGACAGTAATTTTACAAACAATTCGGCAACCAGCGGTGGTGGCGCAATATTTAACTTATCTGAATTATATATTATCGCAAACAACAAAGATGTTATGTTCAATGGCAATACATTAAATGGTGTATCAAACGCCATAGAATCCAGCGGCACAATTAATATGAACGCAAATACAAATAATACAATAACTTTCAGCGATTCTATCGCTGGCACAGGCGAAATTATATTCAATCGCCCATATATATTTAATGAAACAAATGTACCAACCGGTGGCACAATCATTTTAGACAATAGTATGTCCGGTTTTTCCGGCAATATCAGTATTTATAACGGCACCGTAAAACTGGGCGATAGTGGAACTTTTTTTGATGCAGATAATTTGAATGTCGTCGGCGGAATATTAGATATAGGAACAAAATCTGTCAATGCAAACAACGCCAGTTTTTCAGATGATTCAACATTGGCAATTACTGTAAACAATGATACAACATACGGATTTTTATCTGCAAATTCTTGGTCTGTGGCATCTGGGGCAATTTTAGATATTACATTAAGTCCAAATGCCATGAACAATCAAAATTCTATGCGTATACAGCTGTTGCGTGGCGGCATAACCAGCGATACATTTACCCCGCACATAAACAACAATATATATTCTTTTACAAAAATTGGTAATGGCTGGTACGAAATTAACCAGACGGGTAATTATTCAGATGTTATCAAAATATATGGTGGCACCCAAAACAATCAAAATACTGCGGCCGCATGGCACCAACAAGGACCTATGCTGGAAAACAACACAGGCCGCGCAGTATACAACCGTATGAATGCGTTGATGCAAACAGATGGTATCGCGTATGTTCATGCACTGACGGCACTGGCACCCGCAACAGCGCCACTGGTTCAAATTATCGGCACATCTGTTATTGACAGATTTGATGCGTCAATCAATATTAACGACAGGCGTGCGCGTGATGCCAACCACGGCGTAATATGGATAAATGGCTTTCTAGACGATGGACAACTGGACGGTACAGAATATTACGCAGACTTTGATATCAGCGGATACGGTGGCACCATAGGTGCAGAATTTGGTCGCAACAAATGGGTCATTGGTGCCGCATATACATACCAATATGACGAAATGTCCAGTTGGTCGCGCAATATCTATGCACCAACAGCAGGTGTCGGACTGTATGCAGAATATGATTCAGACCACATAATATGGCGCAGCAAAGCCGCTGCATTTTATACAGATATGGACGAAACAAAATATGTTGCGAACATAAATATATATAATAATCCATTACTATATACATTTGGTGCATGGTCTGATATCGGATATAAATTTGCAGTCAAAAATATACAATTTGTTCCACGCGGCGGAATAAGATATATAAACATACATCGCACATCTTCGACCGACAGCGCGACACAGTTTATATCATCTGGCGACACGCAATTTATAACCGCGCACGCCGGCATAACAACCGGATTAAAAAACATAAATATTTTCGGTATTAATATTATCCCAGAATTAAATATCGGGGCATCATACGATATGCGCTCAGATAAAGATAACGCATTGGTTAATATAAACAACCAAACATACGAAATATCATCTGCACGACTGGGGCGAACCGCCGCATACGGCGATATTACAGCCCGCATGCAATTCGGCAAAAACAGTGAAATACAAATTAACGCAAATGCAGAATTTCGTGATGGGTATCAAAATTATACAATCGGCATCAGCGGTATAGCAAAATTCTGATACATAAAAAACAAAACCGCCGCTGTTTACACAGCGGTGGTTTCTCCCCTCCTTCTGGTTTCCCAGAAACTTGGTATGCCCCATAACAAACCGCACAATGCAAAATTAATAATTATGCGGCACGGGCAACACGGGACGCATCGCCATCGGCGGCATCCATTATCTTTTTCGCTTCGGCAAATACCATTTCTTTGACACGCAGTGCCAATACCTTGGTTTCTAATCCTTCGGCGGCAACATCGAAATTATCTGTACGAATTTGCAATGACACATACGCACCAACCAATGACGGACGCGATAAATCTTCAATAGAACGCGGGGCGTTATTATGACCAATTTGTAATTCATCAGCCAAAGATATAATCTGGCGGTCTTCGTTAACCCAAACGGTTGTTGTTAAAACTTTGTTCAGGGCAATCATGATTTCTTTGATAGACTTTGACATTGTGCGTTCCCTCCTTTTCGGGTTTTGATAAAAGATTCTTTCTTTTTTGTATGTACACAGTGTATTTACAAAAATTCAGAATTAATCTTTTGGTTGATTTTTATTTTTTACCAGAAATCCGGTTTTTTGCGGTTTTCTGGGGCTTTTAACTCTTTTCTCCTTGTCTATACAAACATCTTAGAACAAAAACGAATCGCAGGTCAAGCATAAAATACAAATATTTTTATTTTATTTTTAATTTATATGATTTTACTGCAAAAACCATAAAGTACCATAAAATAACCATAAATTGTCATTGACAACCATAAATCACCATGCTACATTACCCATGAAGCCACAAGAAAGGGGAAACGGCGCAGATGCCACTTTTATAAAGTAAGAAGCGAAAATGTCATTGTTTCTCTCATCTTATGAAAATCGTTTGGATACCAAAGGGCGCATATCCGTGCCGGCACCCTTTCGGGCTTCGGTTGCATCTGATAAATTTGCGGGTGTCGTTCTGTATCGTTCTTTTACCAACAATTGCATAGAAGGATTATCAATGTCGCGCATGGAACAATTAGCAGCAGCGACTGATAAAATGGGCGTATTTGACAGTGAACTGGATGACTTGACCGCAATGCTGTTTGCAGACGCGCGACCGTTGGCATTCGATGTAACCGGTCGTATTGTTATACCAGCCGACATGCTGAAACACGCCGGCATTACCGACACCGCCATATTTGTTGGACGCGGAAACAGTTTTCAAATATGGAATCCTGGGGCATTTCGTGCCGCCCAAGAAAAATCATTAAACAATTTACGGGGCACGCGACCAAATTTGACTATTGCATAAATATAAAAGAAAACCGCAATTGCGGTTTTCTTTTATGGACACAAAGCCAATTGATTTAACACATTTTGAACATCGTTATTCACCGATACGGTTATTTCGCGTTGCAAACCATCTGTATATGTATAAAAGAATTTATAGTCTGCAAATTCAGGCATTATTTTATACGCGTCTTGGAACGGTGCCAACATCGCATAGAACCATTGCCGCCCACGACACAGACATCCATTACGAACATCCGCCGCCACCGCCGCAGTTGCAGTATTCGGATATTTTGTATCCAGTTCTTCATCTGTCATCATCAGACAACGCGCACCAAAACCATAAAAGTTTGCATCATCAGACAAGAATTTATATATCAAACCATTTGACGCACCCGCCGAACGCAATGAATACGCCATACCATCTGTACAGCACGCATTTGCAGACTGCATCAACATTTTATATCTATCCAGCAACGGTGCCGCCAACGGATGATTTGCAGTAATATCTTCGTCGCACTTTGCCGCCGCAATAAATTCATACATCTTGTCATCACGAATCTTTGGACTGCGTGGTGAAACAGTTTCACGAACAATTGGTTTTCTGCGCCAAATTTCGCATTCTGTTTCTGTTTCAAACGGGCAACCATCGCTGCGCCCAAATGTCATATTAACAATTTCTATCATATCTTGGGCGGTAAATTCAGGCCGTGGCGCAGGCAAAGATATATGTTGTTCATTATCCGTATCAATAACCGAAACATTTTGTTCCGTGGTTATTGTTGCAACATCTGCATCGCCACAATCGGCATCCACAGTTATTGTTTCTGTTGTATCAGACACCCACAGATTTTCTGTTGGTTTTTTGGGTGCCAATAACGCTTCTACCCGGGCGCGGGTCGCAGCGGCATCTGCCATATTTTTTTTATACAAATTAACAACATCTATATCACGCGGATGGTCTGATTTTTGTGCAACGACTGTTGCAGCGGGCTGCATCGGCGCGGAAACATCGCGTATATATAATTCTGGCATTGGTTCCAAGAACCAATCACTGTAATCTTTGTATTTATAACTGGATACAGAATCATCCCAAATTGGTACACCATCACGCCAATCAACCGTCTTGTCAAAACCCGTCATTTCATATTCACTGGTCGTGCCGTCCCACAGTGGCGGGCGCGGTTCATCCGGCACCGGTTTAATAGACAACAACTTTACCTGGCGCGTGGGCATATATCCCATGTATTGATTATTGTTTTGTTTGGCATATTTCGGCACCACAGGCACCATTGGTGCGCCACCCATTACGGTCGGGGTTGAAACCACCGGACGCGGCATCGGTTCAATGCGACAGCCGTCGCCAATGCAATCAGATGCAAACACAGTTGTCGCCCCGCACAAGCATGCCAGCGCCGAAAAAATATATATTCTGTTTTTCATATATTGAATAATATCACAAAATAAAATCTTTTTGAATACAAATTTATATACTTTATTGTTGAGATTTTATTCCGCATATTGTTATAATGCGAACACAGACTAACAAAAGGAAAACAAATATGAAAAAAATTTATACACTTGCTGCATTAATGATGCTGACCGTGCCAGCATACGCAACAGATGATAATACTTTACAAGATGAAAACATACCATCAACTGAAACATCTGTTTCGTCTGACCAGACCGGCGAAGATGCAACCGCAACAACAGAAACATCCACAGAACCCGCGAAAACCGGTATCTTTGACCAGCCAGAGGCAAAGTTTCCCCATGGTCTGCAATTTGGTATTGGTATATCCGCAACCAGTGGTCTGAACGGATTTGTTGGATATGCAAATAAAGATTTGGATTCTTTTTGGTTAAAGCGTTTAGGGGTGCGTTTGGATTTTGCAGGAACAGCACCAGTAAAGTCTTTGATAAATTCTGGTATTGATTCAATAATGGGCGACGGCATTGATTTTGGCGACGGTATGGCAATTACAGATGCAGGTATCGGTGCCCAACATTTTGCTGCTTTGATTGACATATATCCGTTCGGCAATACTTGGTTCTTGGGCGGATTGCGCATCAGTGGTGGTTATTACTGGGGCGATTTAGAACTAAGTGCGCGTCTAAGTGGCGAAATAAGTGATATGCCAGGCGAAGGATTTTCGTTCTCGCTGGACGGGAAAGATTATAGATATACAGGCAACCAGATTTCCGCATCTGCAAACATGAATTGGAACACCAGTGGTCCATACCTGGGTGCCGGATTTGATTTAGGTTTGTTCGCAGGATTAAAAATATACCTGGATGCCGGTGTCGTATTCACCAGTCGCACTGCGCAACTGGGGCTGGATATACCGTTGGATAATCTGCAAGTATACGAAGGCGGCAACTGGCAACCTGTGAAAAACAGCCCAGTGTTCGAAGACCAACTGGACCAGGCAAAAAGAACTGCACTGGCCGAGGCCCAAAATGAATTAGATAAATTAACATTTTATCCGATTATAAAATTGGGATTTATGTATCGTTTTTAATCAAAACGCCCCATTTCTGGGGCGTTTCTTTTATTTAATGATGTGCCATTAAATGTAAAATTATACTAACAACAAATATCACAGTAATTACACCAACTATGATTTTTTGTGTACGGTGATTATGCCCGCCATGGCAATGGTCGCAATCGCATCGACAATCGCGAATAACCAAATACCATGATAAACATAACATTAACCCAGAAAACACAAATAACCATGGTTCTATCCAATGTGGCACAATTTCTGTATGCGCAAATTCTGGCGCAAATAAACTAAGCACGGACAGCACAATCGGCAGCACACAACAAAACAAATGTGGCAATATACTGGCAATAATTCCAATCTTTACAGCTTTGTTTTTCATACGATATTCCCCCAAGATATAACCATGGCATCCCCAACAGGACTTGAACCTGTATCAAAGGTTTAGGAAACCTTTGTTCTATCCAGTTGAACTATGGGGACAGTGAATTATATTTTATTCACAGATTTTAATATTGCAAGTTGTAATGACGGCTTGTATAATATCACCGCAAAAAAATAAAGGGAAAGGTATAATGGGCAGCAGATTAATTGGATATGGTTCTTATTTGCCTGAACGGGTTATGACCAACCAAGATTTTGAAAAAATTATGGATACATCTGATGAATGGATTGTCCAACGCACAGGTATGCGTGAACGCCACTTTGCACGCGATGACGAAACCGTTGTTGATATGGCAACCATCGCCGCACAACGCGCGTTAAAAAACGCAGGCATAACAATAAACGATATTGATATGGTAATTGTTGCAACAACAACACCTGAACTGGATTTTCCGTCAGTCGGGGTCCAGGTCTTGGGACGAATGGGGGCAACAAATAACGCGCCGGCTTTTGATGTGCGCGGTGCATGTACTGGATATATTTATGCGCTGCATTGCGCACGCGCATTTTTTACTGCGGGGATACATCATCGCATAATGCTGATTGGCGCTGAAAAAATGTCGCGTTTTATTGACTGGAACGAACGCAGCACAGCAGTTTTATTTGGCGACGGTGCCGGTGCATTAATATTTGAATATTCTTCGTCCAGCTATTCTGGTATAATTGATACCGTGGTTATGGCTGATGGCGGCGAATTTGATATGCTGCACGGTTCACCAGACCACCGTATAATAATGAACGGCCCAGAAACATATAAAAAAGCAGTGTCGTTGATGCCAGATGCCGCCAATTATATTATGGAACACGCAGGCATTACCGCCGATAATGTTGATTGGATTGTCCCGCACCAGGCAAATTTGCGCATAATCCACAGCGGTGCCCAGCGACTGGGGTTTCCGCTGGAAAAAATTTTGGTAACAGTTGACAAGCACGCAAATACCAGTGGTGCGTCTGGGGTACTTGCATTATCGTACGCATTTGATAATAATATAATAAAACATGGGCAACTTGTCTTGTACCCTGCATTTGGCAGTGGACTGACATGGGGTGCCGCATTAATCAGGGTGTAAAAAATGGCAACAATAACCAGAAATGATTTTGCAAACAGATTACGCGAACGCTATGGGTTAACCACGGCTGATGCATATAAACTTGTTGATATTGTATTTGAAGAAATCAGTGAATCTTTGATTCATGGTGAAGAAGTAAAATTCGCCGGATTCGGCAGTTTCAAGATTCTGCAAAAAACTCAGCGTATGGGTCGCAATCCAAAAACTGGCGAACCGGCGGTTATTACTGCGCGTCGTGTGGCATCATTTCGCCCCAGTAATGAATTTAGAAAACGCGTTGCAAAACACTAAAAAAAACACCGGCATTTGCCGGTATTTTTATTTATCCCAAATTCTAAATTTTCCTGGATTATTAATTAACCATCTATCAGATTTTTAGACCGGCTGCTATAAACAGCGATACAATACAACACAGGTTGAAAATATTGAATATTATAAATTTCAAAATACAAAATCATGCCCAGATATTAAAAATCGGCACAATGTGAACTTATAACTAAAACAATTTCAACACGCTTTGATTTTTTTATAACATACACAATCAAAGAAAAAATAATATTAAAAAAACACGCGCATAATGCGCGTGTTTTTTACAACTAACCGCCACAACTTGTGCCGCCCATCATTTGACACACCCATGTTGCATAGTCTGTCGCAGCTGTCCCTACTGAACCACTAACACCGTTGACACTCATACATGTTTTTATTAATGATATACATGCAGTTTGAGCAACTTTATTAACCGCATTATCTGCTGCATTATTTGCATCATAACCATTTTGTGTCAAGCATTGTCTGACATCAGCAACACAATCTTCGGCATAATCTGCCAACACTGTGTCTTGGCGCGATTTTATTTGAATCAATGTCCGCGTCAAATATTCAGAAATAACATTATTTGATTTATTATATTTACCCTGACTGTCGTATGTTATATCTTGACACATATTCAAAACAGACATACACATACCATAATTTTTGCCGCTGGAATCGTCATGATAACCAATTTTATTTTGCAAGAATTGCGCCATATTATCTGTATCAGTTGATGAATCTTTACCAAGGTTTTCTTTAATATATGCCGCCAAGGTTCCATCGCTAGAAAAAGCATTTTTGTTAGTACTGTAAGTCCAAGTAGAGTACAATTTATCTGTACCACCAACTACACCAGGTTCACTGCCGACAACAACATCGCCGTCAACGATATATTTTCCACTGGGGTCCAAACAATTGTCATAATTACGACCGCATACAAAGTCATCCTGCATACAAGAATCTAGTTCTGTTACACATTGACGCAAGTCATACGCATTGCGTTGTTGTGCGACCATCAAACGCGCCCGTTGCAATAATGAAGTTGCGTTGCGTACAGTAGATGCCATTTGATCGTTTGCCTCGGTCAGCGAACGTTCATACGCCATACACGCCTTGTCAATTTCCAAATCGTACGCATTAGTAATAACAGAAATATCAACGCCTTGGGATTGGCAGCTGTTTAATACAGATGACCGACAACGCGCCGCCGCCGTATCATATAAATCTTTGCCGCGTTGATTGCTGATACTGTTTGTATTGCTTTCCGACATTCCCAAGATTGAAGACAAATCAAACCCGCTGCTGTCCAGCGAGAAATCCAACAACCCATTCATATTAAAACTTAATCCCGACGAAGAACTGCTTGATACACGGCCAGATTGAACATCAACAATCATCGCCTTGATTTTATCCAAATTGCTTTTTAATTGGCTGTTATCAGATGTGGATTGCAGTTCCAATTCTGCTTCGGTTTGTGTGAACAGTGATTCCACCTGGTCGGCAGTCAAACCGATATATTGAATTTGTTGTGCAACATTTTGCAATTCTTCGGTTGCCTGTTTCAGTGCCGTTTCTGTTTCTGCATAATTTGTTAAATTAGCACTGCAACTGCAACGCCCCTGATTTTCATCCAGTACATTACAATAATTATCCATACATGCCGCATATTGCGCCTTGCAGAAATCGGTCAATTGCGCCAATTCATCCATAGATGTTGCAGATGTTGTACTGACCGCACTGCTTGTCGTTGTTGTACTGGTTCCGACACGAACAGTCGGCACCCGCGCACTGACATTAGCGGTATTTGCAACGCTGGCGCGATTACTGATATACAGCGGCGAACTGACCGTATTTGTTTGCACCAAAGATGCCCGCGCAGTATTTGCATTATTTTGCGTCTGGGCCGATGCACGCGTTGTTACCCCCGGGGTTGTACCGGTTGTTGTTACACGCGTTGAACGCACTGTTGTTGATGGGCGACTGGCCACAGTATTTGTCGCAGTTGCACGCGCGTTGCGTGTTGCAGACGCATCACGCGCAGCAGACGCACGCACTGCGGTTGATGTTGTTGATGCCCGCGCAGATGTTGGCGATGTTGTCGCGGTACGCGATGTAACACTGCGCGCAGGTGTTGAATTTGTATTACGACTTGAAACGACACGGGTTGATGCAGTTGATGCAACCGCACGCGATGTAGACCCACGCCCTGTTGCATTACGCGGACTGACCTGGGTTGGCACAACTGGTGCAACCGGTGTTTGTACAGTTGGCTGCTGTTGTTGCTGCACATCCGGTTGTACGACATCCGCATCATCCTGAAAATCTGCCATATCCGGTATTTCATCCGCATATTGCGCCATCATTTCTTCGTAAAAATATGCGGGTGCCACCTCTGCAAATGCTGGCAAAACCAATAAACTGCTAAGCACCGCGACAAATCGTCTCATCTTTTTATTCTCTATATTTTTGTTCCCTTTCCCAACTTTATAATCAATTTTATCACAAATACAAATTCTTAACAAGACAAAAAATATATGTTTTATATCTTTACCAACAGGGATTCGTTCCTAAATCATTAATTTTTTTAATGAATTTGACTTTTGCGATAATAGTATTATATACTAGCATTGTTTATATTCAGGTTTATAATTAATGTTAAAAAAGATGTCTATGTTTTTTTGCACTTTGCCTTTGATTGGGTGCACGACTGTGCCGACATCAATGCATGATGAACGGCTGGCTGATTATAAACCTAAAATTACAGAAACAGATTTTAATTATAACCCAATGTCAACCCCCATTGCCCAGTATTATAAAACCGAACTGGCGCGCGGCGATGACATCAGTGGCGCGACACTGATTGACGACGGTCTGTCTGCGTTTGTGGTTCGTGCGGCATTTGCGCGCATGGCGACCAAGACGATTGACCTGCAAACATACATTTACAGCAACGATTTTTCATCCAAGGTTTTAATTGGCGAATTAAAGCGCGCAGCGGACCGCGGGGTCAAAGTGCGAATTTTACTGGATGATTACGGCACCAAATCAGATATCGTTGATGTTATGCTGTTAAACCAGCACCCGAATATAGAAGTCAAGGTTTTCAATCCTGTGGCAAATCGTTCCAGATTACTGTATTATCCCCAGTTTTTATTGGACTTTAACCGCCTGAATTCGCGCATGCACAACAAATTGTTTATTGTTGATAATGTTGCATATATTACCGGCGGTCGCAATGTAGGCAGTAATTATTTTTATCCAGAAACTGCGTCTAATTTTTCTGATACAGATGTGTTGTTTATTGGCGACATGACAAAATATGCAACCGCCAGTTTTGATGACTATTGGAATTATCACTTGTCTATACCGGCATCTGTATTTCCCAAGGCAAAATCTGCGCGTGCATTAAAAAAACTGGAACGCAAGTTTGCGGAACTGGAACGCGACAGCGCAACCCAAGCCGCACAATATAACAAAATAATCTCGCTGGCCCAGGACGAATATAAAAATAAAAAATTTGATTTCAGTTGGGGTCATGGCAAATTCTTGGCGGACCCACCGTCCAAGGTTGAAATGTCAATGACAGATAAAGAAAACTATCGCGGTGATATTATCCAGGCATTACAGCATTTGTGGGACAAAACGACAGATTCTGTATATATGTCGGCGGCATACTTTGTCCCGGGACAAGGCGGACTGGAACACATGATGCACGAAGAAAAATCAGGTGTTCATTTAACAATTGTAACAAATTCGTTGGCATCAACAAATGCACCAACTGTTTACGCCAAGTGGGAAAAATATCGCAAGAAACTGATTGAATCAGGCGCAGATGTTTATGAATTTATGCTGTCTGCTGAAAATCTGCGGGGCAAAGAACATGACCGTGAACGCAAGCAATCCAGTTTTTCTGTTCTGCACAGTAAAACGATTGTGTTTGACGATAATATTTCTTGGATTGGCAGTTTTAATCTGGATCCGCGCAGTGCGTATTATAATACTGAAAATGTGGCAATTTTTGAAAGCAAGGATTTTGCAGACAAATTACGCAATATGATTATTAATGATACAAAAACATCATGGCGCGTTACATTACAAGACGGCGAACCAGTCTGGACCGGCAGTCGACCTGGGGATATTAAACCCCGTGTATATTACCACAGCCCTGATACATCCGTATTTCGTCGTTTATGGAAAATTATAACAAATATTGTTCCAGAAAAATTTGTATAAGGTTTCAGCAACACAAACAACCACGAACCCCAACAATGGGGTATAATATCACGCCCCGCCGTCATAATATGTTACGGGCAGTTTTTTTCTGTTGCAATAAGCGGTCTAAAAATATAAAGTAAATATGTCGCAAGTAATATTGCGATACGGGTGTGAGAACCTGGGGAATCAACAGCGTCGGGGGGAATTTTCAATAAAAACAAATATATTTCCGCGACGAAAAATAAAAATGCAATAAAGCGTAAAATTTACGCAAAATTTTTATTAAAAAATCCCAGATTTTCGCAGTATAGAACATAAAAATTCATGCCGAATCTAAAGGGTGGTTTAGATTCGGCATATTTTTAAACATCCCACCCCCAGAAATCCGCCACATTTTTATCCCCATTGATGCCGAATCTAAACCACCGTTTGGTTTTGGTGTTTTTGTTTAGTGCATTATCAACATTTCCATTATATGCAATCACCCAAGTCGGCGGTGATGGTTGTCCTGCAGGTACTGTTGCATGCCCAGTTGAACTTGGTTCTCCGATATGTTGCGCGGCATCCCAAAGCTTATGCAAAACTTTGTGTGGTGGTGACCGTCCCCCTATTCTTGTCATCTGCCCTGCGGGCAGTTATGGTGGCGGCACAGTTATTTGCAAACCATGCCCGTCTGACTATCCAAATTCTGCCGAGGGGTCAAAAGTCATAACCCAATGCTATAAATCCTGCACCAGGGCATGTACACGGCAGAGATGCCCAGCTAATGCGACCTGTACCCACGGCAGTTCATCAACCAGTGGAAAATACTATTACGGTGGTTCGTGCGATGCACCGGCATCAACATGCTCAATCAGCATATCTTGTAAATCAGGATATTATAAAAGCGGCAGCAGCTGTCCGGCATGTACAGGTGTCAGTGCGACGGACTTATCACAATCATGTTCACGCAGTCCAACCAGCACGGAATTAAGTAATGCACATGCATACGCTGGTACAATGACAGGTGGAACACAACAATGTACTGGTAATCATACCAGTGGACCAATCGGTGCAATCAGTGCGTCGCAATGTACTGGGTGCAGTTCATGGGGTTCGTGCAGTGGTGGTACATTAACCATTACATCATGTGCAGCAGGGTATTTCTTAAATGGTCTCAGTGCTGGTAACAGGTGTCTATCTTGCACCAGTATCAGTGCGACAGACTTATCACAATCATGTTCACGCAATCCAACCAGCACGGAATTAAGTAATGCACATGCATACGCAGGTACAATCAGTGGTGCTAAACAACAGTGTACGGGTAATCATACCAGTGGACCAATCGGTGCAACCAGTTCGTCGCAATGCACCGGGTGCAGTTCATGGGGCTCGTGCAGTGGTGGTACATTAACCATTACATCATGTGCAGCAGGGTATTACAAAGATGGTAATAGTTGCAAATCCTGTCCATCGGGGTACCCAAATTCACCAGATGGTAATACCGGTGGCATAACATCGTGTTATAGTAATACCAAATCGCGTGCATGGACTGGAGGTCAAACAGCATGTGCTAAGCCCAGTGGGTGTGCCAGTGTATCGTGTAAAGCATGTTCTGGGTCAGCATGTAATTATGTTGCGTATTCCAACAGTGCTGGTACTGGCGATGGCACAATAAAAAGCGGATGCAGTACAAACAACGCAAACTGCCAACAAGAACTGGATAAACCTACATCAGCCAGTGCAGACCATTATATCAGTGGTTCAACATGTCCCGCATGTCCAGATGCATATCCAAATTCTGCGGGTGGTAATATTGGTCAAAGTGGGTGTTATGCGACATGTAGTGAACAAAGTATCACTGGTGGCAATCGTGTTCCAGTCAGCAGTACTGTGTATTATGGGAATAATTGTGAATATACGACTGTGTGTAATGATGGGTATAATCAAAGTTCAGACGGTGTATGCAGCCAGTTATGTGGGCTGGGGTTTACAACATTGCGTACAGGCAGTGGGTTAGTAATACCATTATATAGTGAAAAGTTATCGTCGCCGGCGATACACATTGGTTATAATGGCGGTATGTGTTATGGCATATTGGAATCTGGTTCGGGTGATGGGATAAACCTGGAATACAACGGTCAAACATATCACACGGGTAAATAAGATCGCAACAATTGCCAGTTGTGTGCATAATATGTCAGTAATACTAACACGCCCGTCATACCGGCACAGGCATGTTATCAGCGTTAACGGGCATAGGCACCAATTTTTGCGCGAATATCCGCAACCGAATGTGCGCGCGCCGCAATAACATCGTTCAAATTTGCACCGGTCATATCCGCGGCATATTTTATCGCGTTTGCAAATGCCAATGCATCACTGTTGCCGTGGGTCTTGACCGCAAACCCGTTCAGTCCCAAAAATGTTGCACCTGCATAAGAACGCGGGTCAATTTTGTTTTTCAAACGCTTGAAAACATGAACCAAGAAAAACGCACCAATAATTGCCAATATTGACTTTTTCAAATTATCGACCAAAACGCGCTTGATTAATTTTGCAGTACCTTCGACAGTTTTCAGAACTATATTTCCGGTAAAGCCGTCTGTTACAACAACCTGGACATTACCGCCGCCGATATCATTACCCTCAACAAATCCGATATATTCATACGGCAACCGGTCTTTGTTTTCTGTCAGTATTTTGTTCAGATTTTGCAGGGTTTCATTTCCTTTGGTGGCCTCTTCCCCGATGTTCAGCACCCCAACCTTGGGATGTGGCATTTTACCGATAACTTCGGCATACACACTGCCCAAGATAGAGAAATCAAACAAATCGCCTTCATCACAGTGGACATTTGCCCCTAAATCCAGTACAACCACGCGTGAATCACCACCGCCCGATGGCAACATTGTCGTAATTGCTGGACGCGATATACCGTCAACCGTCTTTAACGATAATTTTGATAAAGACATCAAAATACCGGTATTGCCTGCACTGATAATCGCGGCGGAATTTCCATCGCGCACATCTTTGATTGCCATATACATAGATGTATTTTGTGCATGCCGCACAACTTCGCGAATTTTGTCTGTACCCTTGATAACATCTGGGGCATCAATTACGACACAATTACGGGCAACACGCGGATATTTAACCAATAATTGATTCAATTCAGCCGCCGGTCCAAACAGACGAAACGAAACCGCATTTTCACCATTCTGGTATAAAAATTGGTTCAGACCACCCAACACAGCGTTTGGTCCTTTGTCGCCGCCCATTGCGTCTATTGCTATAATTTTCTTTGCCACTGACATAATAATTTAATTATATTAAAAAAAGCAGAATGGCGGCATATCTCAGCGCCAATTTCTGCCGTTTATATTTTCTGGGACATATTATTTTGCGCCACATGCCGGACAAATATGATGTGGGCGTTTCTTTTCGCCACACTTTTTACATACAGTACATGGCATAATATCCAGCGCGTCGTGTGAACGGCGTTGTGCTGAACGGGCTTTACTTGTTTTGCTTTTTGGCGTTGCCATTTTATAATCCTTTTTATTTACAATTTGCTATTTTATTAAAATATTGCGTATTTGCAAGGAAAACTTTATTCGTGCAATGCCCGGTGCACCAACATCGGAACACCGGGCAAAACATTGCATCCCCCTGGGTTATATATCCAGCAACTGCTGCTGGGTTGCACCTTCGCGCGCCAGTTTTTCTGCGCGTTCTTCTTCTTTGGCGATTTCGCGCACACGACGCACATACGCACCAGTACCAACCGGTATCAGACGACCAACAATCAGATTTTCATTTATGCCGACCAGTTTATCTGTCGCGCCACTGATTGCCGCATCAACCAAAACCTTGGTTGTTTGCTGGAACGATGCATTAGATATAAATGACCGCGATGTTAATGATGCACGGGTTAAACCAACCAATACCTGCGACGCTTCGGCTGGACGACCGCCATCGCGAACCGCGCGGGCGTTTTCTTCTTCAAAGTCAACACGGTCAACAACCTGGCCCATCAAGAACCCTGTATCACCCGGATTCGTAATTTCTACACGACGGGTCATTTCACGAATCAAGATTTCAATATGCTTGTCGTTTATAACCACGCCTTGCAGACGATAAACCTGTTGTATCTGTTCAACCATAAATGTTGCCAGCGCCTTTTGCCCCAATATACGCAATATATCTTGGGGTACAGGGTCGCCATCAATCAACTTTTCGGCCTTTTTCACAACATCGCCGCTGCGCACCAGCAAGTTTGTTCCCTTTGGTACAGCATATTCAACTGGTGCAGTACCATCATCTGGAACGATGCGAATAATAATCTTGGATTTTGCATCTTCCAATTCAATGGTGCCATCAATTTCCGCCAATAACGCCGGATTAGATGGACGACGCACTTCCAACAATTCGTTAACACGCGGCAGACCACCGGTAATATCGCCCGTACGCTTGGTCTGAACAGGAATGCGCGCCAACACATCACCCGCGGCAACAGTTGCACCGTTTGACACATTTAATACAGAATATGTCGGCAACAAGTATTCTGCAATTTTTTTGCCGCCCAGTGATATTATTTCGCCTTTTTCATCAACCAATGTAATGGCTGGATTCAGTGCTTTCTTGGTATTCGCTTTCCAGTTTATAACCTTGCGCGAAACAATGCCGGTCATAGAATCAACTTCTTCTTGGTATGAAACATTTTCAATCAAGTCTTGGAATTGAACTATACCGCCCTTTTCTGCAATGATTGTATTGGAATACGGATCCCATTCTGCAACCTTGGCACCTTTTTCAACGGTGTCGCCATCATTTACAATCAGCATAGACGCATACGGCAGATTGCTGGTAAATAATTTTTCGCCCTTGGCATCAACCACAGACAATTCGCCATTGCGCGACAGAACAACCACGCGACCAGCCGAATTTTTAATCGTGTTAACACCGGACAGTTTTATGGTACCGGCGACTGGGACTTCTATAAAGTGGCTTTCTGCACCACCAGATGCAACACCACCAATGTGGAAAGTACGCAATGTCAACTGGGTTCCAGGTTCACCAATGGACTGACCCGCGATAACACCAACCGCTTCGCCAACATGAACCAGCGCATTACGCGACAAATCCATACCATAGCATTTCGCACACAATCCATCACTGTGGCATGTCAAAACACTGCGCACATCAACCGATGGCAATCCAGATTCATTAATCTGACGCGCGGCAACCTTGGTAATTAATTCCCCCGCTGGGACAATAACTTCCTTGGTAATTGGGTGCACAATATCATGTGCCGCCGTACGACCCAAAACAACATCGCCCAATGGTACCGCCAATGTGCTGCCTTGGTATACCGGTTTAGCAGTGATATATTCCGTTGTACCACAATCATGTTCAGTAATAACAGTATTCTGCGCCAATTCAACCAAACGACGGGTTAAATATCCCGCGTCCGCAGTTTTCAACGCAGTATCCGACATACCCTTGCGCGCACCGTGGGTTGATGTAAAGTATTCCGACATGGTCAAGCCTTCTTTGAAGTTTGAAATAATCGGAACTTCTATAATCGAACCGTCTGGTTTCTGCATCATACCACGCATCCCAGCGACCTGCTGAATCTGGCGTTTAGAACCACGCGCCCCAGACAATGCCATCATCAACACAGAATTCCAGTTATCACCGGTATTCTTGCCCAATGCAGCATACGCCATATCACCGATTTTATCGGTTGTTTTCTGCCACAAGTCGATTAACTTGTTATGGCGTTCACCACTGGACAGCAAACCGTTTTGATATTGCTGTTCGATTTCTTCGGCTTCTTTTTCAGTGGCGGCAATAATGTCTTCCTTTTCTGCTGGGACAACAATGTCTTCGTACCCGATGGAAATACCACTGCGTGCCGCCTGTTCAAAACCAGTATCTTTTAACGCGTCCGCCAACAATATCATCGCCTTGTCGCCACAGCGTTCGTATGTTGTTGCCAATAACGCCTTGATTTCACCAACAGGCATAACCTTGTTCACCAAATCAAATGGCATATTGTCAGATTTCGGCAATAATTCGCCCAGAATCATACGACCAGCGGTTGTCTTGTAAATCTTGCCATTGATGCGCGCGACAATTGGCGTGTGCAATGTGATGGATTTGTTTTCCAACGCCATTTTCACTTCGTCCATATTGGCAAAGCGCGGTGATTTATCAGTATGTTCGCCATTAATCAATGAAATATAGTACACACCCAACACCATGTCTTGGGACGGCACAATCATTGGTTCACCATTTGCCGGCGACAGAACATTATTTGATGATAACATTAATGTGCGCGCTTCTAATTGTGCTTCCAGTGAAATTGGAACATGCACTGACATCTGGTCGCCGTCAAAGTCTGCATTAAATCCTTTGCAGACCAATGGATGCAGACGAATTGCCTTGCCTTCTATTAACACTGGTTCAAACGCCAACAGTGATAATCTGTGCAGCGTTGGCGCACGGTTTAATAATACTGGATGCTGGTGTATAACCTTTTCCAAGATTTCCCACACAACATCTTCGCCATTTTCAACCATTTTACGCGCAGTCTTTAATGTGTTTGCATAATCGCCCGCCATCAGTCGCGCATACACAAACGGCTTGAACAATTCCAGTGCCATTGTTTTTGGCAAACCGACCTGGTGCAATTTTAACGACGGTCCAGACACAATAACACTGCGGCCGGAATAATCTACACGCTTGCCTAACAGGTTCATACGGAAACGCCCAGACTTGCCACGCAAAGAATCCGACAACGATTTCAACGGACGGCGATTTTGCGACACCATCGGGCGCGCCTTGTGCCCATTATCAAACAAAGAATCGACCGCTTCTTGCAACATGCGTTTTTCATTGCGAACAATGATTTCAGGCGCATGCATTTCAATAAACCGTTTCAAACGATTATTACGAATAATAACACGACGATACAAATCGTTCAAATCAGATGCCGCAACATGTCCCGCATCCAGTGTTACTAACGGACGCATATCTGGCGGAATTACCGGAATAACATCTGGCAACATCCATGCAGGGTCTGTTTTAGAATCCAAGAACGATTCAACCAATTTCAGTTGCTTAATCAATCCTTTGCGTTTAGCTTCGGATTTAGTTTCCGCCAATTCTGCGCGCAGACGGGTGCGTTCATCGCCCATATCCAGATTTGCGATAATGCTGCGTACACCTTCGGCACCAATGCCAACATGAAACGCATCTGCACCAAATTCTTCAACTGCGTTTTGGTATTCGTCTTCGCTGATAACATCGTATTGTTTCAAGTTTGTTAAACCTGGTTCAATAACAATATACGCATCGTATGAAATAACCTGTTCCAATTTCTTTTGCGGCAAGTTATTTAACAATGTGGCAATTTTACCTTCGCGCAAAAACCAAGTATGCGCAACAGGCATTGCCAATTTAATATGCCCCATGCGTTCACGGCGCACGGTTGACGGACCAACTTCTACCCCACAGCGTTCACAAACAACGCCACGGAATTTAATTCTTTTATATTTACCACATGCGCATTCATAGTCTTTGACAGGGCCAAAAATCTGTTGGCAGAACAGTCCCTCTGGCTCTGGCTTTAATGAATGATAGTTTATGGTTTCGGGCTTTTTGACTTCGCCATGGGACCAAGACAATATTTCTTCGGGCGACGCAATTGTAATGCGCAGCGCGTCAAATTGTTCCTTGGTTTCAATTTGTCCGAATATTTTTTGCAACATATTGGTCATATATTTTGCTCCTTTCAGTCGCTATAAATCAGTTATATGTCTGAATGCCCGTATTGGCACCCAGACAAACATAACTTAATCCATTTTCTTTGGTGTCAACGCCAACCCCAGCCCGCGCAGTTCGCGAACAAATACATTAAATGCCTCTGGCGTGCCGGTTTGGAAATCATTATTGCCGGATATAATCGCTTCGTACATTTTAGTACGACCGGTAATATCGTCTGATTTCACAGTCAGCATTTCGCGCAACAGATGTGCAGCACCATGTGCTTCCAGTGCCCATACTTCCATTTCGCCCAAACGCTGACCACCCATGTGGGCCTTGCCAGACAACGGCTGTTGAGTAACCAACGAGTAATTTCCAATAGAACGCGCGTGTATCTTTTCATCAACCAAGTGATGCAGTTTCAACATATACATAACGCCAACCGTTACCGGACGGGCAAACTTTTCGCCGGTCATGCCGTCATATAATGTGAACTGACCTGTTTCAGGCAAATTGGCTAATTTCAGCATACGCGCAATATCGTCTGGTGTTGCACCATCAAATGTTGGTGTTGCCATTGGAACGCCATCGCGCAATAACGCTGCTTCGGCACGAACATCGGTATCTGTCATTTTTTCTAATTTTTCAGATACTTCTTTGCCGTAAATCTTGCCAATAGTGGCACGCAAATCGTCCGTAACCGCGCGTTTTTGACGAACTTCGTCCAACACTGCGCCAATTTGTTGCCCCAATGTACGCGCCGCCATACCCAAGTGCGTTTCCAAAATCTGACCGATATTCATACGCGATGGCACACCCAACGGATTTAACACCAAATCAACTGGGGTACCATCTTCCATATATGGCATATCTTCAATTGGAACAACTTTGGATACAATACCCTTGTTTCCATGACGACCAGCCATTTTATCACCCGGCTGTAATTTCATCTTGTGGGCGATATAGACCTTGACTTCTTTTAACACGCCTGCACCCAACGAATTGGTTTCTGTTGCTTTGGCGACTTCGGCATCTGCTTTTTCGTTCAGTGCCTTTAACTTTGCCAGATGCTGTTCACGCAATTCATCAATTTTCGCCTGGGCTTCTTTGTTGCGTACGACCAACTTTTTAATATCAGCCGGACGGATACCTTCAAAAACCTCTTGCGTTAATTTTTTACCAACAAAAGGTTTCAAACTGCCCGCAGCTGAATCAATAACTTGACCTTCGGCAATTTGGAATACTTGGTCTGCAAAACCGCGTTCCATAATAGATGTTTCTTCTTCGCGGTCTTTATTGATTTTTTCAATCTTTTGCAGTTCTATCATTTGTGTGCGTTCATCTTTCTTGACACCATGACGGGTCAGAACATTTACACCAATGACAGTTCCTTCTTCGTTTGGACCAACGCGCAAAGATGTATCTTTGACATTTAATGCCTTTTCGCCAAATATGTTGCGCAACAACGCTTCTTCGGGGGTCAGCAATGTTTCAGATTTCGGTGAAACGCGCCCGACCAATATGTCGCCCTGTTTCACACGCGCACCAACATAAATAATGCCGGATTCATCCAAGTTCTTTAAAGCTTCTTCGCTGACATTTGGGATATCGCGTGTCAGGCTTTCTGGTCCCAACTGAGTATCACGAACTTTGAATTCTTTTTCAACAATCTTGACAGATGTGAACACATCGTCGCGTGAAATGCGTTCGGAAATAACAATTGAATCTTCATAGTTATATCCACGCCATGGCACAAATGCCACCAACACATTACGACCCAACGCCAGTTCGCCATAGTTCATTGATGAACCATCTGCAATAACATCGCCGGCTGATACACGGTCGCCAACCTTGACCAATGGTTTTTGATGAACCAGTGTTTCACTGTTGCTGCGTTCAAATTTTTCCAGATTGTAAATATCAACACCTGTTACAACATTGCGGCTGTTCATGCACTTAACCACAATGCGATTTGCATCCACAGATTCAACAACACCACTGTGCTTTGCAACCTTGCCCGTGCGTGAATCACGCGCCACTTCGCGTTCAATTCCGGTACCAACCAATGGTGCCTGGACACGCAACAGTGGTATTGCCTGGCGTTGCATGTTTGAACCCATCAAAGCGCGGTTCGCGTCATCATTTTCAACGAACGGAATCAACCCAGTTGCAATAGATACCACCTGGCGTGGTTCCACATCAATCAGGTCAATTTCTTCTTTGGGTACCATGGTAAATTCGCCATCAACACGCGCTGTTACCATATCTTCGGACAAAACACCTTTGTCTGTTGTCGGGGTATTTCCCTGGGCGATTTTGTGCCCCAGTTCTTCATCTGCCGTCAAGTATACCATCTTGTCGGTAATTTTGCTGTTTTCAACAACATAGTATGGTGTTTCAATAAATCCGTATGGATTAACCCGCGCGTATGTCGCCAGATGGTTAATCAAACCGATATTTGCACCTTCGGGTGTATGAATTGGGCACAGACGACCATAATGTGTTGGGTGCACATCGCGGACATCAATTCCCGCGCGTTCACGATTCAACCCACCCGGTCCCAACGCAGAAATACGGCGTTTATGTTCCAATTCTGCCAATGGGTTATACGCATCCATAAATTGTGATAATTGCGATGTACCCAAAAATTCTGATATCAGCGACATTAACGGTTTTACATTAATAACATCTTGGGGCTGCATGTTTGCAATATTTGGCGACGACAAACTTTCACGAACCAAGCGTTCAATACGAACCATGCCTGTGCGGAAATTTTGTTCCAATAATTCACCAACTGTGCGAACACGACGATTTGACAAATTATCAATATCATCAACCGTATCTTTGTGGTCAATAATATTGGTCAAAGTCTTTAACACCGCCAAGAAATCAGATTTAGACAACAAACGGTCATCTTCTGGTTTTTTACCAGAATCAATTTTCAAACGCTTGTTCATCTTGAACCGACCAACCGCCGACAAATCATAGTATGCAGGGTCAAATCCTTGACGCATAAACAGATTTATCGCCGCTTCCAGTGTTGGGCGTTCACCCGGACGAATAATATTATATATTTCAATTAATGCTTCTTCGCGATTGACGGTTTTATCTGCCATCAATGTATTGCGAATATGTGCGGTTATCGTTGTGTTATCAATAGAAATTAATGATATTTCACGAATATTCATTTTTTCTAAATCAGACAACACTTCTTCGGTAATTTCAGTACCGGCACGATAAACGACATTATTTTCTGCATCTAAAATCGGGTCAAACAGGTATTCACCAACTAAACTGTCTGGGATAATACCAAATTCTTTGGATGTATCCATAACCTTGGCCAAGCGTTTAGCGTTCATACGGTCGCCTTTGGATGCCAATGGCTGTTTATTTTTTGGATTAATTAAATCATAATTCAAACGATATTTATCCAGACCTTGGAAAGATGCAGTTTCACCAATCCACATATTGCCGTCAAACTTTAACGGAATACGCTTGTAAAATGCGGATAAAATTTCTGTATCGTCCATGCCACGAATTGTTGCCTTGCGTGGGTCAGCCGCCCATTTCTTTTCATCTTCGGCGGCCGGCAAACAGCGCAATAACACCGTTGCTGGAATTTTACGATGGCGGTCAATGCGAACATAAATTACGCCCTTGTATTCTTCAAAGTCAATCCAACTGCCGTGTTCTGGAATGATACGCGCAGTATATGTAATTGGATTACCTGCAACCTTGGCTTCTTTGGTTGTGGCAAATACAACGCCTTGGGCACGATGCATTTGTGAAACAATTACGCGTTCAACGCCGGCGGCAATAAAACTGCCGCGTTCAGTCATTAACGGCACATCGCCCATAAATATTTCTTGTTCTTTGATATCGCGCAAAGTCTTTTTACCGTCTTCGGCAACATCCCACAAAATCAAACGCAATTTTAATTTCAATTTGCTGGAATATGTTAAATTGCGCAACATACATTCTTTTACATTGTATACAGGCTTGTCCAAAGAATATTCAACAAATTCCAAATCCGCTATGCCGGCATAATCTTTGATTGGGAACATAGAAGAAAACACATTCTGCAACCCGATATTTTTTCTGTTTTCTGGCGCAACATCAGCCTGCAAAAAATCTTTATAGGAATTATACTGAATTTCAACCAAATCAGGAAGTGGGGTTTGCAAAAAACTTTTTCCAAAAGATTTTCTGAATTTCTGGATAACTGCCATGGGTATCAATCCTTTTTTTTATGCGTTTTGCAAACAAAACAGTTTTATATGTATTTACGCCTTTGCGCCCACACAGGGAAATATCCCCATGTGGGCCATTGGCTGCGCGACATATTGCCGCGACTTTTTGATTTTTTGAAACCGTACGGTTTCTGGGTGAATATTATTTCAATTCAACCTTGGCACCGGCTGCTTCTAATGTCGCCTTCATTTTTTCAGCTTCATCTTTGGCAACGGCTTCTTTTACGGTCTTGGGTGCAGATTCAACCAATGCTTTGGCTTCGCCCAATCCCAGACCTGTGATGTCTTTGACAGCCTTGATAACAGCCAATTTGTTTGCACCGGCTTCGGCCAATACAACATCAAATTCTGTTTTTTCTTCGGCTGCGGCGGCTGGTGCACCGGCTGCAACTGCGACTGCTGCTGCTGCGCTAACGCCCCAAGTTTCTTCTAATGCCTTGGACAATTCGACCGCTTCCATAACGGTCAATTTTGACAATTCTTCAACTAATTTTTGAATGTCTGCCATTTTTTTGCTCCTAATGTAATCAGAACATATTGTTCTGGTTTTGTTTTAATTCTTTTTTCCATACTCTGCGGAAACGCGGGCGATACGCGATGCAGGTTCCACCAATATACGCGCAATTTTGCCACGGATTTCCAACAGGGACGGCAGTTTGGATAATTGCAAAATATCGTCTTTGCTTAAAACCCCTGAATCCATTTTACCGCCGATAATGGTTATATTCGGATGTTCATCAGCGAATTTAGCCAATACCTTGGTTACCGCCAAGCCATCTGTTGCAACAGCAACAGCGGTTGGCCGCTTCATCATGTCGGATACGGGTTCAAAGTCAGTGCCTTGCAGCGCCAACTTCATCAAACGGTTTTTGACAACTTTGAACAAAGAAACCAACGGACGCAATTCATTGCGCAGTGTTTCAAATTCTTTAACCGTCAAACCATGATTTTCAATAACGAAAACACCGTTTGCATCTTTCAAGGACGATTGCAACGCAGAAATCAAATCTGATTTTTCTTCGCGTCTCATATCTTTACCCTTATCTGCAAGATTTTGAAACGAATTTCAAAATCCCTGTTCTTGTTAAACTTTCCATCCGATACATTTACCGGGTGGGGCCTGATTCTGCCCCAAAGAATTTTTCTTTGTCTATGATGGCAATTAAGTCCGGCGCACCGGGCACCATCAGTCTTGGACAGAAATCTTGTTAATCGCGGTCAAAGGAAAAATCCCCCGCCGCGATTTAATTATTTTGCATCAACTTTCAGACCTGGGCCTTGGGTTGTTGCAACCGCCACCGCCAAGATATATTGTCCCTTGACCGATGTCGGTTTAACTTTCTTTAACTGGTCAATTAATGCGTTTACATTTTCAACCAATTTTTCTGTCGGAAATGACATTTTACCAACTGCGGCATGAATAATACCGTTCTTTTCCGCACGATATTCAATTTGCCCTGCCTTGGCTGTGGCAACTGCATCTGCGACATTGTTTGTAACCGTGCCCAATTTTGGATTCGGCATCAGACCTTTTGGTCCCAAAATACGCGCAACCTTGGACATTTTCGGCATCATATCCGGTGTTGCAATAACACGGTCAAAATTAATTTCACCGCCCGCAACGCGTTCAATTAAATCGTCGCCACCAACAACATCTGCGCCGGCTTTTTTGGCTTCATCTGCGCTGCCTGTTGTAAACACAGCAACCCGAACAGTCTTGCCAGTACCATTTGGCAAAGACAACATACCACGGATATTTTGGTCAGCCTTGGTTACATCAATTCCCAAACGAACTGCAACTTCCAGACTTTCATCAAATTTTTTGGATGAATATTCACGCAACGCATCAATTGCATCTGCAACAGAATAAACTTGGTTGCGGTCTAAATTCGCCCATGTTTTTTGTCTTTTTGTGATTTTCATGTCTTATTCCTCCACCTTTACGCCCATGGAACGGCATTGACCAGCAACTATTTTCATCGCGGATTCAATGGTAGAGCAATTTAAGTCCGGCATTTTATTTTCTGCAATTTCGCGGATTTGTGCCTGGGTGATTGTACCGACAAAATCACGACCAGGTTTGTGCGAACCAATTTTCAGTTTTAATGCCTTTTTAATATAATACGACACCGGCGGCAGTTTCATTATAAAATCAAAACTGCGGTCTGTATAAACAGTAATTATGCACGGAATTGGCATACCCGGTTCTTTATCAGCCGTCTTGTCGTTAAACTGTTTGCAAAATTCTGCAATATTAACACCAGCCGCACCCAACGCCGGTCCGATTGGTGGCGCAGGATTCGCTTGCTTTGCGGGAACGACCAGTTTGACCACTCCCTTAACTTCTTTTTTTGCCATTTGTTCACTCCATTTTCTTGGTTAGTGTTCGTGGTACGATGTGGCGCATCTACCACGGGCGGATTTTTATTGGCATCTGCCACAAAAATCCAAAAACTTATTTTTGTCGTGCCCCATATTTGGACACCAATTTATTAATCCATTAACACCGTTCAGCACCTGTTTTAGCAATCAACTGTTTCATTTTCCCAGTTAAGCCTGTACAGTGCCAATTTACACCCTTTCTACCTGTTCAAAATCCAGTTCAACACTGGTTTCACGACCGAATACCAAAATCGTAGCAGTCATTTTTTGTTTTACATTATCCACCTCGGAAACAACGCCATTAAATCCAGCAAATGGTCCGTCAATAACATGAACTTCTTGTCCAACTTCGTATGTAATATCGTCGGCAACGACACTGCCTTCTTCGACCTGTTTTAACAAACGACGCGCTTCTTCTTCGCTGACAGCGATTGGTTTATTTTTTGCACCCAAGAACATTACAACCTGGGGCATTAATTTTACCAATGAAAAAGTTTCGTTATTCATAACCATTTGAACAACGATATATCCTGGAAAAAACTTCTTTTCAGACTTAACGCGTTTACCGGCCTTGATTTCCATAACTTCGCGTGTTGGGACCAATATTTCGCCAAAATATGCGTTCAAGCGCCGTTTGTCAATTTGTTCGCGCAGATTGCGTGCAACCTTGTCTTCGCATCCGGTGTGCACATTAACAACAAACCACTGCATTTTATCATCCATTGCAACCATCCCCTTTGGCCGTGTATGTTTTTAGAATATCCACCCAACCAGCGCATTCAAAATACTGTCCACCACAAAAAAGAACAACGCCGCCAGTCCGGAAAATATCAAAATCATAATTGTTGCGCGAATAACAGCATCGCGCGATGGCCACACAATTTTGAACCATTCGCTGCGAACCGACTTGATATATTCCAGTATTTTTTTCATATAATTTATACCTGTACAAATCTGTTTTCACAAAAATCCGTCGCCAGCAATACTAACAACGAAATTCTGTGGCAGGGGCAGAAGGAATCGAACCCTCATCCGCGGTTTTGGAGACCGATATTCTACCGTTGAACTATGCCCCTAGGTTATCAGTATTTTTACCTGTCGTATACCGCTTGACCCCAATATTCTGCGATACAGTACCACACTTATACGGAAAATCAAGCGGAATTTATTATAAAGTTTTAATTATGTCTGCGCAAGTGAAAAGTGAAATCCACAAAATTTAGTTTATGTACTTTTTCACTTGCGTACGCGTCGCATTTTTGTCTACAATCCACATATATAACCGAGAGAGTAATACCTTGCAAGACCGCGTAGAACCGCCAATTTTACTGTCTAGATTGATGGCATTTGTGTTTGCCGCAATGCTGGTTGTGCTGGTTGCGATGCTGTTTGCACTGTACAATATGTTTCCAACTAACCGACCGCAAGTGTTCTTTTTAATGACCGCACCCAAAGATGATTTGCCGGTCGTGTTGCGTGAAATGGTACCTGTTGATGAAAATATGGGCAATTTCAAACGGTCATTTATTCGCGAATATATCCGCGCACGCAATGAAATTGTGCCAGATGTCGCAGAAATGCGCAAAAAATGGAATAACGATGAAAACGGTGTAATACACGCATGGTCAACCCAAGATGTATATAACGCATTTACGCAAACAAATATGTGGAACGCGTGGATGAGTGGCGTTCCCGATTTTGAATTTTCTTGTTCTGTGGAATTTGACAATGGCGCAATAGAGCCTGTTGATTTAGCTGGTACAGAATATACTATCAGTTTTCGCTATTTCTGTTCAGATAGTAATAGACAGATGGATAAAAAAGAGTATAAAATAAGAATAAAACTGGATATTGATGACAATGCCACAATCCGTTGGGATGAACGATTGAATAATCCGTTGGGGATACGCGTTTCGGAATATATAATTGAATCCGATAATGGCGACCCGTTGGATACAGGATATCTGGCCAGTGTCAATGAACAGATGTAAAAAGAAATGGAAAGGGTAAAGGCATGACAGTTTTTAACGCACTGCGACTGAACGCATCTATATTATGCTTAACAATGTTATGTGGTACTGCATTGGCGGCGGGCACAAACTATGGCGTGCAAAGCGCGTGGGATAATCCAACCGCAAACATGGCAGCGGGCAGTGTTAAACCTGGATACGCCCAATTAACTTGGTCCAAGGGCAGTGTTTTGCCCGTTAAACTGCGCAATGGAATGACAACATTAATAACCATGCCGAATGGTGAAAAAATCGCCGACGCGGTTGTCGGCAACAGCAGCCTGTTTTCTATCGATGCGACCCAGGGCGGAAACACTATGTTTATTACACCGGTAACCAGCAACCAGGGTTCTGATACAAACCTGATTGTGTCTGGTGAATCAGGAAACCAATATGTGTTTTATTTACGCAGTGAACCATCTAATTCCAGTGAAATTACATATTCCCAGGTTGATGTTATGCTGGACGGCAATTCCACATTGTCTGCGTCTGCAACACCAACACCAGCATCTGGGGGGTCTGCGTCAATATTCAAAAAGGCAACAAATACAGCAAATACTGTTGGTGTTGATGGCGAAGATTACGGTTGGATAAAATCTATGAAGATTGACCCATCAGAATTTCGCTTTGATTTGGATATTTTTGTTCCCAACCCAGACGATTATGTAATTGCCCCTGAACGCGTATGGCGCGACCAGATATTTACATATATCGATTTTGGGGACAAGGTTATTTCCATGACCCAGCGACCTGTGGTTTCATTATTAATAGAAGGTGGCGAATCCCCGGTCGGTTTCCGCACAGATGGCGAAGACGGTCGCTTGTTAATTGTTGAGGCTGTCGGTGATATGGTTCTGCGCAGTGGTCAGCGTCTGGTATGTATTAAAAAGCGCGAAAAGCCGTTCTTGATTGCAGACACCGCGTCTGTTATGGCATTGGCCGAGGCGAATGTTGCACAAAGTATTATGTCTGGTCAATCATTAAATAATTTGGCATACAGTGCGAACCAGGCCGCAATTAACGCATCGGCGAATGGATACACAACAACACCGATGATGATTGGTAATGCCCCTGCGGGTTCAACAACTGGCTATTATGCGCCGGCTGGGTACGCAATGCCAACCGCGGTATATAGTGGTGCCAGCGGTGGTTCTGGGGTTACAATGGTACCCACAGAACGAATAACCGCCGGTTCTTTCTTGCCACAATCAAATATTCCACTGATTACCAGTAATCAAACCGGGGTTGCGGTTGAACTGAAATCTGATACTTCGGTCAAGGCACTGGATGATTATTGGGCAAACCTGCTGGCGAAATTCAGCGGTGATGACGGTCAAGGTATATTAACCCCATACAAAGACATGGTGTTCTTTGCGGTTGATGAACAGGGTGTTGGTGAACTGGGGGCTGAATCATCTGCGGCGCGGTTATATCGTCTGCGCATTGGCCCGTTAAGCGATATTAATACCGCCCAAGAATTATGCAACAAACTGCTGGAATTCAGCGGCACCAGTTGCAGTGTGGTACGCATACAATAATATTGATGGTTGCAAATGAAACTGAATATAAAAAAACAATTTTCTGATATGCGTAAAAACACGCCAAAGAATGTGCAATGGTTGCTGTTGGCGGCGGCGTTTGTTGTCGTTTTGATATTATTAACATTGTTGCTGACCAATAACAGCAATGATAATCAAGAAATAGAAAACACAGATGACATCGCAATAAATCTGGCAATTACACCAGAAACTGTTGAATGGCCATCGGTTATGGTTGACGACGCAAAATCAGAAACATTCAGAATTTCTGCAAATGCGCCGGCTAAAATTATAGACATTAACATAGATGCTGATATTCCAGGATTAAGCAAGCAAGAAACATGCACAACACTGGAACGCATTGATGACCAAAATTCATGCACGATTGTGTTAACATACGCCCCCAGTGCAGCGGCAAAACCGCAATCTGCAAATATATTTATTGACTGGCGCGGTGTAAATGAACCAGATGCAATGAAAAAGCAAGATAAAATTGTCGCAATTGTCGGTGCCACAGAACCTGTGGCGGAACCAGAACCTGTGGCTGAACCCGAACCCGAACCAGAACCAGCGCCCGAACCAAAACCGGAACCTGTTGTGGAACCAGAACCGGTTATCACGCAAAAACCGGAACCTGTTGCCACAATTTCGCAACAAATACAATCAGAAATAAATGAAATTGCACCGGACGATGATTTATTATTTGACGATATTGAATCAGATACATCTGTTATGACGCAAACAACATCTGCCCCCACCCCGTCTGATGCATGTTCTGATTTCGCCATGCCGGGTTATAATTTGTCTGGTGTGCAAAGCGGATGGATTCGCCCCAGCGGTGGAACATATTATTTTCACCCATTTTCTGATACAGAATGCAATTCGCCAACTGGGGTATATAACCCTGATAACGGGTTGATTACAGATATTGATAACGCGGCACAAAAAATCGGTACAGATGCAGAACACATCGGATACACAACAATACAAAATGGCACTTTGCCGCAATTATCTAATCCGGCAACAAAAACCGAAGTATATAAAGCAACACAGTTAACTACGGCGGAATTAATGGCGGCACCAATCCCAGAAGACACGACAAAAGCCCCTGGTATAAACCTGACCCCTGCACCACAAAGTGATGTTATTGTCGGTACCAGTGGCACAGCGGTATTTTCATCTGACCCATTTGACAGAAAATTTGTATTACGGCAATACAAACCAATTCCTGCCACCATTGTATCAGAGGTACGCGCCGACCCATCACTGTACAAACAAGGTCAAACATTACCAGTACGCGCAACGGTTGACCGCAATGTATACGCAGATGATGGACGCACAGTTATAATTCCAACGGGTACACTGATGCTGGGGTATGTCACAGGTACATTACCCGGTCCATATACAACAATTGGGCGCATGGATATAAATTGGTATCAATTCATATTACCCAGTGGCGTTGAATTTAACTTTAATGGTAATAATACGCCGTTTTCAGGCGATTCCCAGGGGCGCGTTGGCATTCCCGGATACGGCAGTACGGATTATGTTGAACAATTGGTTATGCCGATGTTAACGGCAATTGTACCCGCCGCGGTAAATATGATTGCGCCAATATCAGATGTGTTTGTTAATCAAATTGATTTAGATAATAATACAGTTGTGCAATCGGGTACAATGCGTTCATCTGAATTGGCAAAACAAGAAATCATTTCTGCATGGAACCAGGTTGCACAAAAATTACTGGTTGATGCAATGGACAATACCGTACCGCCGTTTTCCATTGCTGCGGGCACCCGTATAACAGTGTATTCCCCACAAGACTTGGTTATAACATGTGGCACAGATGACAGTAAAGAATGTTCTGTTAACAAAGTAAAGGCTGCAACTGGTTTCGCAGCCGAAGAAAAAAGCAGAAATAAACGCAATGAATCATGGATGGAACATGTACCAGAACCAAACTACTCTGATGGTTCATGGGAAGGTCAAGTGCGTTCATTTAGTCTGGAAAAATTTTGTCAAACTGATTCTAGCGGCGTTTGGGATATAAAACCAGACCAAGAACAAGATATACAAGAATCAGGTTATGATTACAGAACTGTTTTGGCATATTGTCAATCATTGAATTACCAGGCAATCAGCAATGCCCAACAAGAAGCATATTCTCAAAGTCAGCAACAGGCATTCCAAAGTACATACGGAACAGCAGCAAATCAAACCGCAGAACAACAACAGGCATATAATCAAGATATCTTGGGGCTGACATATACTGACGCGGGCACAATTCAAAATCCGTTTGCATCCACCGACACCACAACAGATACCACAGCAACCACAGATGCTGCAATAACATGCGACGGGGGCATTGCACCGGATGAATTTGGTTGCTGCCCGGGTGAAATATATACAGATATGGGCGACCAGGGTTTTAACTGTTGTCCAGAATCGGGGGGCGACTGTTTCCCGCCGATACTATGATAACAAACCCGCCAAAATGGCGGGTTTGTTTTTAACCAGGTATTGAAAAACCAAGGGAGTGTACACTATATACTAAACTATAATCTTGATATACTTTTTTGCGCGCATATTGCGCGCGTTTTTATTTTTACCCGAAAAAACATATTTTTGCGATTCGGGCACAATAAAACAAAAACGATAAATGAATCGGAAAACTGATTCGTATTTCAACCATGGGTTGTAATCTTTTACAGATTGCAATTCTTGGTATATATATCCATTCAGATAAAACAGATACAAATATAAAAAGGAGAAAAAGTACATGACATCACAAAATACACAAATCATATATCCAGCAGAAAAGTTCCAAAGTGCTGAACAACTGTGGTTCTGGTTTTTGTATTCAAAATCTGTTCAAAATGGATTTTCACGCATACGCAATGCGGCAACCCGACGCGTGTGCGAATTGCTGGATGTTGAAACATTAATTACTAAACTGTATCTGGCCGGACGATTATCAGATGCCCAATTATCTGTTATGAAAAAATACGGCGACCGGCGGCGCGCCCCACATCAATATATATGGTCAGAAAACCATGATGCTGCATTGTGGCACAGCGCAATGGAAATTATTGGCAACGCAGCCAAAGAAAACGGATGGATTGAATAACAAACGGGGCACTGCCCCGTTTTATTACCCCCCCCCCAGGATAAACCACAATGATAATTATTGCATTTGCACCAAATACATCAAAAAAACTGCCACAGCTATTATGCCGTGCGCCCCGACACTGTGCGCCGATTATATGCGTATCTGATGAACATTATATAATGTATCAATTTGTCCGGCGTAAATATATTGCACAAATTTCACTGACCCCACGAACAATCCGGCTGCTGAGTGCACACGGGTGGATATTTATAAAAATAAACCGTAAAATCCCGCACGATTTTATGCGCCGCGCATATTACGCGGCATCATGTGTTACACTGTGCAAAATTGCCGTCAATATTCGTGCACCGTATATAATTACCCCCAGACAAATGTATAAAAAATTACGCACATCATCCGCACAATTTAATGCGCCGAATGGTCAAACAGTCTGACAATAATATTATATTTAACTATCTTGTTCACCCCTGTTAGTTTTTTATAAAAAACACCGGCATTTGCCGGTGTCGTTTATTTCTTTAACCGTTTGATATAATACATTTGTCCAATGCCAAAGATATTTGAAATTGTCCAGTACAAAACCAATCCGGCAGGCATCCATGCAAACATTACTGTAAATATCAACGGCATCCATTTCATTACTTTCTGGGTCTGGGCCACGGCATCATTATTTGATGTTCCGGCGGTGCTTGGTGTCTGTAAATACTGTTGCAGCCACATTGTCGCACCCATTAATATCGGTAATATAAAATATGGGTCCATTGATGCCAAATCAGATATCCATAAAAATTGTGCACTGCGCATTTGAACAGATATCAGCAACGCTTTGTACAACGCAAAGAAAATCGGAATCTGGATTAACATTGGCAAACATCCAGACATTGGCGAAGTCTTGTGCGTTTGATACAGACGCATCATTTCTATTTGCAGGCGTGCTTTATCATTAGCATACAATTTTTGAATACGCATCATTTCAGGCTGCATCTTTTGCATTGCCATCATTGACACATACGATTTACGCGTCAATGGCCACATTGCCAAGCGCAATAATAATGTCATTATAATTATTGCCACACCATAATTCATAACAAATGAATTAAGTATGTTCAGCAACCACAAAATCGGCTGGACAAAGAACCAGAACCAACCATAATCAACTGTTTCATCCAGACCAGGTATTACCGCATCTGCCCCAGATAAAATCTGCTGGTCGCGCGGTCCCATATATAAATTTGTTGTTATTGTATGTTCTGCGCCTGGTGCCACAGATATCGCCGCGGCGGCGGTATCTGCCTGGAATAATGTCCCCAGCGGTTTTATGCGCATGGTTTGGTCTGCACTGTCCACAGACAAAATTGTTTCCCAATATTGGTCAACAAAACCAACAAAACCGCCAGAGGTTGTATATGCAAACGATTTATTATCTGCCAAGCGTGCCCAATCTTCGTGTTCCAGGTCAGAATTAACAAACGCCACAGACCCAGAATATACACCCGCCGACGATGCCATATCGTTTGCACGAACTATGCGACCGTATGGCGCAACAGTAATTTCTGAATCAGACGCGTTATGCACAGTATCTGCAACAGATATGATATAACCATCTGTTGTAATTTTACGCGTAAATTCTATGCCGTCTGGATTGCGCCAATTATATTCATCGCCATTGACGCGCCAAACTGTTTCAGCCGTCGGTGCAGTCGTTCCAACAGCAACCATTCCAATTTCTGCAAATGCACCATCAGTTCCCAACAATGTGATGGGGGCAGTATTTTCTTTATCAGATGGGTCCGCCGCGTATTTCAACAGTTCTATGTTTGATATACGCAAACCTTGGACATCTGCTGTTAAATTATCTGACTTTATTTCATAGACCGGAACATTTGTTAAATCTGCATGTTCTGTTGCAACAGAATTAGTATCGCTGGTTGCAGGGGTTGTCGGTGCCAGCCACCATGACAGCAACCACCAAGATGCCAAAAATAATATAAACCACCATAAAATACCGCCCCAACGCGATTTTGGCTGGGCTGCATCACGCGCAGCGTTCCATTGCCGGAATCCGGAATTATTATCCATATATTTTACCATTTGTTATTTTCCTTTATCTGATTTGCACGCATCCAGGCAACGACGACGCGCCAAGTACCAATTTAATATAAATAAAATTACGCCAATTACAATACACATATCTGCAATATTAAACGCAGGATAGTGCCACCCACCAATATGAAAATCCAAGAAATCAATAACTGCGCCAAAACGAATGCGGTCAATCAAATTACCAACCGCACCACCAACAATTAATGCTAATGGCAATCTCTCATACGATTTGGCACGCGCAAATAAATAATACGCAATAAACCCGATTATAAAACCAGTCGCAATAATCATTACTATCGGGGCAGCTTCGCCAATATCACGCAGCATTGAAAACGATGCGCCCGGATTCCATGTAAACACAATATTAAAGAAATCACATACCCCAGCCATCAAATACGGCACAGGCACAATTTCCCACGCCGGCCCAAAAGCCGGTACACCACCAGTAATCAGGTATAATAAAATGCCCTTGGTCAATTGGTCCAACAGTATTGCACCAAAAATAACAGACAAGTATTTTAATATTTTATTTCGCATTATATTCCCCGTTTCACGCAATATAACATACCGACGGGTAAAATCAAATACAAAACATTATCCATTTTCTGTGCCCAGTTTTTTTATCCCAGAATAATTATCTGAACGCATAGAATTTAATAATGTTTTTATCTGATTTTCTGACACCCCCAAGTGCGACAATACCCCAGAACCTAAAAAGAACGAAGATTCAATCGTTTCAGGCATAGCCACAGTGGCACCTTCTTTTAACAAAATCTCAGAATCCGCAATATTACGCGCACGGGCAAAAATCTTGACCCGTGGCGCGACATTTCGCACTGTCAAGATTGTATTGCGCGCATGCGCAACATTATCCAGCGCAACCACAACCGCACGCGTACGACGCGGCATTAACCCAAAATCACGCAATACTGCATCACTGCATGTATTACCGTATACTACATTATATCCTTGTTCACGCCCCAACATTACAGAATTAACATCTAAATCAATCGCAATATATGGTATATTCTTTGCGTCCAGCATCGTCGCCACAGTGCGCCCAACACGACCAAACCCGCATATTATAACAGCCGGACGAACACTTTTTTCAATGTCATCGGTCGTACGCAATGGATAGTGTGATAATATCTTGCCCCGACGACGCAAGAAATCAAACACCGTCATTAATATTGGTGTCAGCATAATTGATACAATTATTATTGCTGTTAATATTTCTTGGTGCGCCGATGGCAGTGCATCAATTCCAGACGATTTCATCGTCTGCAACATTAATAAGCCAAATTCGCCGCCCTGGGCCAGCAACAGCGCAATCATAGACGCATCTGGTACAGATACATGACGCACACGCGCAACAATAAATATCGCTAAAAACTTTATAACAACCAGACCAACAACACCCGCTAAAACTATATACCAATATTGACCCAAGAAATTTATATTTAATCCCATCCCCAGCGCAATAAAGAAAAACGCCAAGAACAACATTGAATACGGGGTTATTTCTGCGCTGACCTGGTGCCGATATATTGTTTCCGACAACAACATTCCCGCCAAGAACGCCCCCAATCCTGCGGGTAATCCGGCAAATTGTGCCCCAAATGCACAAACAACAATCAACAGCATGATGGCCAGTAAAAAAGCCTCTTTGGATTTTAATTTTGCGACCAGCCGCATCATCGGGTTTAATATAAACCGACCAATAATCACAACACCAACAATTAATGCAATTGACAATACCAGAATATCTATCGCACTGGCACCCAGATTAAAACTTTTCCCTGCAAAAACCGGCAACATTGCCAACAGCGGTATTGCCAGCAAGTCTTGAAATAATAATATAGAAAAACTTTGCCGCCCCATATTTGTATTCAGTTGATTTCTGTCGGTTAATAACTGGATATCTTCGGATGTACTGGACATCGCCAACAACAGCGCAACCATTATGCACCCCAGCATAGTCCACGGGGTCACAGTGGCCAATATTGGAAATAACATTATTGCAACCATTAAAACCTGGGTTGCGCCAAATCCAAATATAGTACGACGCATTCCCCATAAATGCCGCATATTAATTTCCAGCCCCATGTTAAACCATAAAAACAGAATTCCTAAATCACCTAAAAATGTCCAAGTATCACTTAATTGAAATAAATCCAAGACATACGGTCCAGAAATTATACCTGCAAATAAAAACGCAACCAATGCACCTATCTTGGCCATGCGCAATATACACATTAATACAAACAATATAGCAAAAAATATTAAAATGGCTGCTGTCATGTATATACCCTCTCTCCCTTGATTGCCCTTGTTAATTTAATTATACCAAAACGCGTGCCATTTGCGCAAATGTTTCAGGTGCAATTTGTTCAGCCCGTTCTGTTCCGGTCAATCCAAATTGCGACCAATCTATATTCGGTATAATACCGCGTATCATCTTGCGGCGTTGACCAAATAATTTCCCTGTAATTTTTTCAACGCGATTAATATCTGAAATTTTGCTGATTTTTTCACGGTTCGGAATTATTTGAACAACCGCACTCTGTACGCGTGGACGCGGCACAAATGCAGTATTTGGAACATCAAACAATATTCGTGCATCTGCAACCAATGATACTAATACCGCCAACCGCCCATATTGGTTATCAGAACATTGCGCAACAATGCGTTCAGCAACTTCGCGTTGAAACATTAATGTCATTGATTTTATCAGTGCGCCATGCGCGGCATCTATCAACCAATGGGTTAACAATTCAGTCCCAACATTATACGGCAAATTAGAACATATTGCATATTCACCGTTTATATATTCAGACAAATTAACCCGCAATGCATCGCCATATATAACCGCTAAGCGTCCACCAGATGCCGCCACAATTTTATCTAAAATTGGTGCAGTGGTTTTATCTTTTTCAATTGCAATAACGCGACGCGCACCGGCCATTAATAACGCGCGGGTTAATCCACCAGGACCGGGTCCAACCTCTATGACATCAGTGTGTTCAATATCGGGGACACTGCGCGCAATACGACCGGTTAAATTCAAATCAAATAAAAAATTCTGACCAAACTGCTTTTTGGGTGTTAATCCAACATTGCGCATCATTTCGGATACTGGCGGCAAAGATTTTATATTGTCGCATGTCATAATTCTTTGCGCCCCCCAAATGCCAATGTTAATGTGCCATCATCCAGATAATCTAAATCACCACCCAATGGCACCCCAGATGCCAATTCTGAAAAACGCACACCATTGGCATCACCAATAACAGACATAACATAGTGTTGTGTTGTTTTACCTTCTATGGTATTTGGTAAAGCAAAAATAACTTCGGTAATATTTTCGATTTTTATCCGTTCTGGCAATCCAGTAATATGTAAATCATCTGGCAAAGTGCCCGCTGTACCAGACAATAATCCACCCAATATATGATATCGCCCATGAAACACCGCAGATTTTTCCAATGTCAAAACATCAGATAAATCACGCACAATGCACAATTGTCCATTTGCACGCGACGCATCGCGACAAAACTCGCACGATGGTGCCGCCACATCCGTCAAAACCCCACAAATCGGACACGGTCGAATTGTCGCAGACGCATCCAACAAAGCATTTGCCAACTTTTCTGCGCGACCTGAATTATCTTGCAACAAAGCCAAAACTATGCGCTGACCTGCACGCGCGCCCAATCGTGGTAATCGCGCAAATTGTTTTATTAAATGTTCAATTTTTGGATTCATTTCCCGTATCACACCAAATTAATGAAAAACATAACAGTCTATACCAGCATTTTGTGCACGATTGCGAATATTCTGTGCCGCAGATTCTGACAAATTATTTACCCGCACACGAAACATCCCATTTGGCGCAGTTTCAATAACTGTATTAACCCCAATTTGGTTCAAGACATTTTGAACCTGGCTTTGTGCCGATGCGCGTGATGAAAACGCACCAAATTGTACACCTGCATTACCGGGCGCATTCCCAGATGTATTCGCCGTCGAATATTTCGGAACAATTGCACCACGCGCCGCATTATATGCCGATGCAAATGTTGGTGCCGCCGCCCCAGACGATTTTACCCCAGAATTATTATTAATATTTTGTGGTAAACTGGGTACATCTGAATTAACAACAACTGGGGTCGCCCCTGTTGCCAACATTTCAAAACCCTTGTTCAGCATACGCGTTGAAACATTTGCGCGCACATCCTTGCTTTCTGCGCCCAGCACCACAGACATCAAATGCCGACCATCGCGCTTTGCGGTTGCCACCAAAGAATACCGCGATTTGCGTGTATATCCTGTTTTCATGCCATCGCAACCCGGATATGTTCCCAACAAACGATTACCATTAGTATATGTTTTACCGTTATATGTCCATGTCTTGATAGAAAAATAGTGCCAATATTGTGGAAAATGCTTATACACCGCCATTGCCAACAGCGCAATATCACGCGCCGTTGATAAATGGTCGTCATTTGGCAGTCCAGATGAATTTTCAAAATTCGTCCCAGACAAACCAATTTCACCAGCCACGCGTGTCATTAAATCTGCAAAATTGCCTTCGCGACCACCCTTTAAGTTTTCCGCCAACACGCGCGCAACATCATTCGCACTAAGCACGGTTAGTGCCTTTATTGCATCTTCTACCTTTATTTTACTGCCGGCGGCAACGCCCAGTTTTACAGGTTCCGCCGCCGCCGCAGATTTTGAAACAATTAAATAATCATCCAGATGCAGCCGCCCATGTTCCAATGCATCAAATGTCAGATACAAGGTCATAATTTTTGTTAAACTGGCGGGATAATTTTGGTCGTCGGCATGTTCTTGGTATAATATTAACCCAGAATCCATATCAGCCACCAATGCCGCCCGATATTGCGCCCCAAACGCAGGTATCGCCAGCATGAAACACGCAAAAAACACACTTATCAGACGCTTCATTTCGTTTGTAATTTTAATAAAAAAACACGGCGGTGGTCAATACTATTTTCCCACCGCCATACATTAAAAATCGGTCTGATTTACCCAATGGTACGCAGACTGATTTTATCTTCATCAACAATTACCAAACGACCAATATTTATACCAAATTGCCGCGCAGCATTAAACGCGTCGCGCTGGGCAAACAACTGGGTATCACATACAGGAAACACCCCACGCAACAAACATAAATGATTTGCAACAACATATTCACTGCATACCGCCAAAATTGGGATATCTGGTTTACGACATGCAATTTGTGTTGCAATATCTGCATCACGCGCAAACACAACAATTGCCGCTGCGCGGTTCAAATATGCCATTGATGCAACACTGCGCGACCAATCATTTTCCGGCACATTTTCAACACGCGACCAATCATACGGATTGGCAATCGCATCTGAATCTGCATACGATAAAATCTTGTTCATTGTGTTTATAACATCAACCGGATGCATACCAATTGTCGTTTCTTCGGATGTCATTGCAGAATCTGCGCGCAAATATGCAGTATTTGCAACATCACTGATTTCTGCACGGGTTGGAAAATCGTTATCAACCATGCTGCCCAACATTTGTGTCGCAACAATTACCGGACGATTTAATTTGCGACATTCACGAATAATACGGCGTGAAATCGCAGGGACTTGTTCAAAAGGAACCTCTACTGCTAAATCACCGCGGGCAATCATTATACCATCAGCCGCAGCGGCGATATCGGTAATTCTGTCAACCGCATTTGGCCGTTCTATTTTCGCAATAATTTTTATTGGATGCGATGTACGCGCAGTAATAAAATCACGCACTTCGGCCACATCTTCGGGTCGCTGGACGAACGAAATCGCCACCCAATCAGGCTGTTTAGTAATTGCATATTCTAAATCTGCACGGTCTTTGTCCGTCAAAACAGATGTTGCAATTTCTGTATCTGGCAAGTTAAACCCACGACGCGACCAAATATCAGCATCATGCGCAACAACGGCAACAATTTTGTCAGGAAACGCAGCATCTACGCGCATTTCTATTTTACCGTCATTTAATAAAATTCGGTCGCCAACATTTAACGAATTTATAACATCAGAATCTGGCAAATATACACGCGTTTCATCACCAGGCGTTGGGTCAGAATCAAAAGTAAATTTTTGACCTGCGCGCAAATGATATTTTTCATCTGTTGCAAAATTACCAATACGATGCTTTGGCCCCTGCAAGTCAATCATTATTGCCACAGGTGTATGCAATTCATGTGATATGTCGCGTATCAAGTCAATTTTTTGTCCCTGGACATCGCCGGTATCATGACTGAAATTCAGGCGGCAAATATTAACCCCGGCCTGAATCATTTTAGTTAATGTTTCACGGTTATCACATTTCGGTCCGATGGACGCAGTTATTTTTGTAAATCTGTTCATGAAATAATCCCATACATTCTTGATTTTTTGCGATTTCTTTTATATCATAATATGGGCAAAAAAACAAGGAGAAAACACCATGACCAAACCAGCAAACAAATCGGTTAACCAGCTAAATACAAACAGCATAATCAATGGAATTGAAAAATTAAATAGCAGTATTAATGTATTGGTGTTTATCAATTTATTTATATTTACCCCGATTATAATTTATTTTCTAATACGGTCTTTTTCTTGATTTTTAATATTTATGATATATCATAAAACTTATTAAAAATGGGGGAAAGTATGATGAAAAATGCAAATCACGGTGCAATTGATAATCAACAATTATTAAGCATCATTGAAAGAATTGAAAAATTAAACGAAGAAACCGCCGCAATTGCCGCAGATATCAAAGAAATTTATAGCGAGGCTAAATCCGCAGGATTTGACCCAAAATATATTCGCCAAATGATACGGCTGCGCAAGATGGACCCAGACGAATTGGATGAGGCAGATGAATTAACGCAAATGTATCGTAACGCATTGGGTTTGTGATATACAAGTATGCAACAAAATCCCCCTGTTAATGGGGGATTTTTATTTTACCGTATGTTTTGCAGCCGCCGCAATAAATGCGTTGAACATAGGATGACCTGTATACGGGCTGGATTGAAATTCTGGATGGAACTGACCCGCGATGAAAAACGGATGGTCTGTTAATTCTATCATTTCTGGTAAACGCCCATCCGGACTGCGTCCAGATATTATCATTCCGGCATCTGCGAATTTATCTGCCCATGATATATCCATTTCATATCTATGACGATGGCGTTCAGATATATTATCTGTGCCATATATTTGATGTGCCAATGTGTTCGGTTTAATAACACACGGATATGCGCCCAAGCGTAATGTACCGCCCATATTTCCAGAATTATGGTCTGGCATTATATTTATAATCGGCGTACAATTTTTAGAAAATTCTGTGGAATCTGCATCAGAAATTCCCAAAACATTGCGTGCAAAATCTATGACTGCGACCTGCATTCCCAGACATATTCCCATATATGGAATTTTATTTTCACGCGCATACCCGGCCGCCGCGATTTTACCAGACACACCGCGTGTACCAAACCCACCCGGCACCAATATGCCATCAACATCAATGGCATCATCTGGGGTAAATGTTTCGGCGTTTATTTTCTTTAATTCAACATGAACATTATTTTGCATACCCGCATGGAACAACGCTTCGTTCAATGATTTATACGCATCTGGCACATCAAAATATTTACCAACGACACCAATTACAACCCGCGGCAGGTCTGCACCCAGGTAATGTTCTATGCGCTGAAACTTGTCCATATTACCGACAGCACTTGGCAAATCAAAATGGTCTGCGATTATATCAAACACATGTTGCGCATCGTATGCCAATGGTATTTTATATATATTATCAACATCAATTCCGCTGATGACATTTTTTGCCGGCAAATTACAGAACATACCAATTTTCGCCCGTTCATCCGCAGATAAAACGCGTGGCGTACGAACAATCAACATATCTGCCTGGATACCATTTTCCAACAATTCACGCACAGACATTTGTGTTGGCTTGGTTTTTAATTCGCCACTTTTTTCCAAATACGGTGCCAAAGTTAAATGAACAAACATAACATTTTTACGACCGACATCGTTCGCAAATTGGCGTATAGATTCCAAGAATATTTTTCCTTCGATATCGCCAACAGTACCACCAATTTCGCACACAACAAAGTCTGTATTTGTCGGTGCCGCAATATATTCTTTGATTTTATTACTGACATGCGGAATCATTTGAACTGTTGCCCCCAAGTAATCCCCGCGGCGTTCTGCGTTTAATACATCCCAATAAATTCGACCGCCAGACACAGAATCATTACGCGTTAATTTTATGCCCAAGAATCGTTCGTAATATCCTAAATCTAAATCTGTTTCAAAACCGTCATCTGTTACATAAACCTCGCCATGCTGAAAAGGCGACATGGTGCCCGGGTCAATATTCAAATATGGGTCAAACTTTCGCGCATGAACAGTATACCCGCGTGATTGAAGAAGGGCGCTACAACTTGCTGCTGCAACGCCCTTGCCTAAACTGGAAACAACACCACCGGTGATAAAAATATATTTTGCCATAAGAAATATCTCCTCTTATGGACTTTTATCATACGAAATTTTTAATTGCGGTGCAATGAAATAAATTCCTATAATTTTTGCATGCTTGATTTATGGCGAAATCAATCAGGAAATTTATTTTTATGGGTGCCATTTTTAATGGCCTTTGGTGCCGGATTGTATTTTAATCTGGGAACAGAACCAAATATTATTTTATGTGCAATATTCGGATTTGTTGCAATTATATTATGCTGGTTACAAACAAATGTTCTGGTTCGCGCAGTTTCACTGTTTGTGTTCGGATTTTGTTATGCGGCTGTATTTACATTTATAATTAATACACCACAAATTCCGCATGGATTACACGGACTGGATATTCCCGCAACAGTTGAACATATTGATTATACAAATAACAAAACCAGATTATACTTAAATATAAATGCCGACGATATTAATGCCGGGGTTGGTCGTGCCATCGTTCGCGTTTCTGCCAAGGCAGATATTACCCCACCAGATATTGGCGACGAAATTCGCGCACAAATTGGATTATTTCGCCCCGATGGACCAGATGCCCCAGAATCATTTGACTATGCCAGATGGGCATATTTTAATGGACTGACTGCCACAGGATATATAAACAGTTATGATACAACCACAAATGCGAATGATGGCGGAATTGCTGTGCTGCGCAACAATATACACAACCGTGCAAAATCTTTCTTGGCAGACACATTAGTTCTGGGATATAAAAATGCAATTCCAAAATCAGATGGTGAAATATGGACAGCAACCGGCGTTGGTCATGTATGGTCTATCAGTGGGTTTCATATAACACTGGTTTCTGCGTGGTTGTTTACAATTTTTTATTTCATATTCCGCCTAATCGCACCAATTACACGGCGTGTACCTGCGCGTATACCAGCATTGATATGTGCATGGATTGGTTTACTGTTTTATTTGTTTTTATCTGGATGTGATGTCGCAACTGTTCGCGCATTTTTAATGGCGACATTAGTATTTATGGCGTTTATATTTGGACGAAATGCGATTTCTATGCGCAATGTATGTGTTGCATTTTGTATAATATTTTTAATGAATCCGCACTATGTTATGCAGCCAGGATTCCAGTTATCTTTTGCTGCGATATTCGGATTGGTGTGGTTGTGGAACGGCATAAACCCTAAAATGCCAAAGAATAAAATACTAAAAACAATTTATGCCGCAATACTGACATCACTGGTGGCAACTGTATTCACAGCACCATTTGTCATTGCGCATTTTTACAGCATACCTGTTTACAGTCTGATTGGAAATTTGATATTGCTGCCTATATTTTCTGTTGCAATTATGCCACTGGTAATCATCGGAATTATTACTGCGCTGTTTGGATGGAATTACCCACTGAACATCGCAGAATCAATATACGATGCAACATATATCGTTGCAGAACATATTGCACATTTACCGATGGCGACCATTAATATGCCACATATTGCAAATATCGCGCTTTGCTGGACAATAATCGGGATATTATGCGTAATGTTCATTAAGCCAATACGCATCAAAATTAACTATATAGTCGGCGCAATCTGTATTGCGATTGGCATTTTTATAGTAATATACACCCCAAAACCAGTATTTTATGCAACAAACGACCACGAACTGGTCGCATTTGTTGGACAGGACGGTAATCTGGAATTTAGTAAATCCCGCGCATCAAATCATTACTTTACATTTGACACATGGAAGCAAATTAATGGTCAACCAACACAAACACCAAATCGTCGCCGCAAACACACAGACGGTATATGGATATATGAAACACAAAATTTTACATTGGCATATATTCAAAAATTTGTTCCACTGATGAAAAATATAGAAAAATTGTGTGATGATAAAGACATAGACTACATCGTATCATATTTTGATGTTGATGCCCCAAAATGTAATCATAAAATTTTACGCGGTGGATTTGTTATTTATGGGTCTGGTCGGGTACAGTATGTACACCATAACCGTCCGTGGCATAATCCGCGCGAATAAAATACAGACCCGACGCAGGCGCGGTTGGTCCCGCAGCACTGCGATTACACGCCGCAAAAATTTCATCAATATCATACGGTTTACCACGACCGATTTCAACCAAAGTACCAACCATATTACGAACCTGGTGATGTAAAAACGAACGGGCAGAAAATTCAAATATAATAGCATCACCGCGTCGAGTAATTTTAACAGAATCCAATGTTTTTATCGGACTTTTTGCTTGGCACTGGGTGGCGCGAAAACTGGTAAAATCATGATTACCAACCAGTCGCATGGCTGCACGACACATTGCAGAAACATTCAGTTTGCCTGGCACCCACCATACGCGATTTTTTTCCAATGCTGGTGCTGCACCACGATTCAAAACAACATACTTGTAATGACGCGCAGTACACGAAAAACGCGCATTAAAATCACCAGGCACAATTTCGCAATCCAGTACTGAAACCGGCGAATTTGTTAAATAAAAATTCATTGCACGCATAACAGTATTTGCATCAGCCGCATTGGGTAAATCAAAATGTGCCGGCATCGCAATCGCATGCACCCCCGCGTCAGTACGCCCCGCGGCAACAACATCTGGTCGCATACCACAAAATTTCTCGATTGCGTCCATTAACAAAGATTGCACAGACGGCCCTTGGCGATTTTGTTGCCAACCGATTAAATCTGTTCCATCATATTCAAGAGTTATTTTATATCGTGCCATTTTATCTGGTGCGTGCGCGGCGGACGCGAATTATCTCATGACTTGGTTCGTTTTCTTGTACACTGGCGGACATGCGGGCGCACAACCGACATCTGTACGCCTTGGCCAATTTATAATTATAATTTATCTTTAACATAATTCTTTCTTGACAGTCATTCATCGTGGTTAAAGACGCGACCCGGTTGCAATTTTCTTGATGACAATGCGCACAAACGCAGCCCATATTAAATTCATTTAATATAACTTTACGATTTTTATACTTACAAAATACTTCTTTATACATTACTTTTACATCCTTTATTCACCAAATTTTATTTCCGCCCCATGCAGACCATTTATAAAACTTTTCCAATCCATAGGCTTTTTCCCAGCCGGCTGGATACGCAAAACTTTCAATTCATCGTTTTCAATACGCGTTTCCAGAATCTTTACATCCACGCCATTGATTTTTGTCCGCCCGCCCCCAATCGCACGAATTTGATTATGAATTGCACGCGCACCACGCGACCAATCTATTATTTCATCCGCACTGGTAAATTTTCGCGTATATGTTGGTTCACCAATCTGATGCGTTGGGACATATTCAGACGGATTTTGCAAATATTTAACCAGCATTTCTGCACCGATTTCAGATACTTGTTTTTCAACATCGGCGTTTGTATCGTTTTCACCAATATCAAATTCACGACGCATATAAATATCACCAGCATCTAAATCAGGTGTCATTTGCATCAAGCAAACAGCTGACTTACTATCGCCATTATAAATCGCACTGCGAATTGGTGATGGCCCACGATAGCGGGGTAAATCACTGGGGTGAATATTCACACATGGTGCAGACAACAAAACATTATCGCGTAAAATTACACCATAAGATACAACAACAACCATATCCGGCGAAAAATTATAATCATGAATATTAGTATAAACAGGCAAATTATGCGACACAGCCCACGCATGCACCGGCGACGGTGTCATTATTTGGTGCCGTCCAACAGGACGCGGGGCGCGTGTAAATACCGCAATAATTTTATGCCCATCACGACGCACAGCATCAAAAATTGGAACGACAAAATCATTTGTCCCCATTAAAACTAATTTCATTTGCGTTTCCTTACCTTGCGCATCAGCATTTCACGATGTACTGGGGATAGATAGTCAATAAACAAAACACCATCCAAATGGTCTGTTTCATGTTGAACAATTCGCGCCGGCAGCCCCGTCATTTCTGCCCGCATGGATTTACCATTTTCATCTGTCCATTCAACATCAACAGACGACGGTCGCGTAACATTTGCATACACCGGCAAATTATCGTTGCCCAGAACAGACAAACACCCTTCTTCCATGGTGCAAACATCATCACTGCGTGATAAAATTTTTGGATTTATCATTTTGAATACATGATTATCATCTGGGTTCATCATAACCAAGAACCGTTTTAACTGTCCAACCTGGGGCGCAGCCAGCCCAACACCCGATTGGTCATGCATCATATTTACCATTTCGTCCATTATATCCAAAACATCCGTGGTAATTTCTGTAATCGGTTCACATTTTTCACGCAAAATCAAATCACCGCAAAGTTTCATTTGCAACATATTCAAATCCTTTTATAATGGATTTTATCAAAGGAATTATAAATGACAACTTATATTTTTGTATTATTAGGCATAATTATTGTATTATTAATTGCGTTATTAATTCGTCGTCCAACAGTTGATATATCCGCCCTGCGCGAAGACAATGCCAGATTGCGTGAAAGATTGGCAGAACGACTGGGCGCACTTAGTCAAAATGCAATAGAGTTAAAAAACATCAGTGGCGATATTGCAAATTTCAAAAATATCTTGATGGGGAACAAGCAAGCACGCGGCACATTTGGCGAACGCCAACTGGAAGATTTGGTTGCAGATATCATGCCCCCTGAAACATACGAATTTCAATGTGTATTGGATACTGGCGTGCGTCCAGACTGTGTGATAAAACTGCCATATCCGCCGGGCGATATGATTATTGACAGCAAATTTCCATTGGAAAGTTATAATCGCATGACATCTGCGGATAATGACGGCATGGCACGCAAGCAATTTGAACTGGATGTACGCAAGCATATTGATGCCATTGCTGATAAATATATCATTTCTGGGAAAACAGCAGAATCAGCAATGATGTTTATTGCGTCTGAATCAATATTTGAAACATTACATCGTGAATTTCCGGCAACGGTTGAATACGCTGCCCGCAGAAAAGTTTTTATCGTATCGCCATCGACATTGTGGGCCAGTTTGAATACAATTCGCGCGGTATTATCTGATATAAAAATAAAACGCGTTGCAGATAAGATAAAACGCGAATTAGATTTATTATTGACTGACCTGGGACGGTTAAGCGAACGCGCCGCGCGTGTCCAGCAACATTTTGCCCAGGCAAACACAGACATAGAACAATTACAAACATCGATTGGCAAAATAACACCGCGCGCAGAAAAACTGCGTGGCATGGATTTCGGCAACGATGAATAAATCAGCGTGCATTTACACGCTGATTTTAATTATTGCTGGTTTAGTGCAGGAATATAAATATCGTCGTTATAATATCCCAAGAATCTGTCGCCGGTGATACAATATACTTTTTGCAATGAATCATTATATTCGCGCACTGCCGTTACCCAGCGATTTTCAATATCATTCTGTGCACCTTGGTACGCTGTAAATGCACCCATTGCACCGCCCGCACCTGCACCAATTAATGTACTTCTTAGGCGCGCTTTGTTCCCTAAATCAATTAAACGACCATCTGATGCATCTTGGTACATTGGATAAAAATTATCAAAACTGTATGATTCACTGTCCAGCACAGGTCCAACATCACCACGGGCAGCCCGCTGATACACCGTTGTATTTACACCATATACATTACGCCAACTGCGCCAATCATCACGCGTCATAGACACGCCATAATTGCGTTCGTTTTTAATTTCAACCATCGCAGGAATTTGGCGGTCAATACGACCAGCACTGGATATTTTCGCATATATCGCCGCATTCCCAGTTCCCGGTCCCAATACCATTTGACGCGTACCATCGGAATTTTCTTGCAAATGATATTGCAGATTACTGTTTAATTCTATGTTTTCAAATTGCAATTCGCTGACTTCGTCTATGTTCATTCCTGGATATGCATCCAATTCAATAGCAACCAATTCCGTTAATTTGCAATTATTGTCATTCACATCACATACATAGGTTGTACCGCCATCAGAAATATTAAAAAACGCATGTTCATCGACCCTTAACGGCGTATTTGTTACAACCATCCCCCACAAGCAACGCGTTGAACGCCCGTCTATATCACAATCTTCTATGCGCAACACAGATTCACCGGTTCCCGCCATATTGCCAACAACACCACCCGCCGCAGCATTCACCCCCGTTGACAGTATAATATCACCGCCGACTTTGCCGGCATACGCATTACCCGCCATTACCGCAGCACCAGACAGTGCGCCAATGGCGGTACCTTGTAATTTGCCTTTGTCTGTTCCCAGCAATGATGTATTGCCAACATCGTTTTCACCCGCCATATTGCCACCCAATGCGCCAATCAGTGCGCCCGCGGCAATCTTGATACCAGCATTTTTCTTTTGTTCCTGGTTCATTACATCAACAACATCGTCCATTGTTGGGGCCGTATCTGCCGGAAAGACTATATTTCCCGCGGCTGCGGTATATGAATATTCTGGAAATTCGGAAATATTGCACTTTACAGAATCACCCGCCGCCAAATTTGCACGCGCCAAGACAACATCTTGACCATTTTCACCCATTTGATATCCGCGCATTTCAACAACTGCGACACATGTACCGGCACCACCAGCGCCGCGCCCCAGCGTTGGTGTATCCCATGCAAATTCGCCATTTGGATATATCATTGCGCACGCGTCCAGTTGATTATAACCAACCGGCGTATCTGTCGCCCCAGACGCAATCTGGTTTGCTAAATTTGCATCTGCAACGCGCACCGGCAAGCCTGTATCTGCATCTGCTGATGCAGTTGTTGCCAGTGGCACCGTTTGTTCCACCGACTGGGTTGCAGCATCTGCCTGGGCACGCAATGCGTTAACCTGGCCGTATGCGTCGGCATAACTGCGTGAATGATTACCAACACGCAATGCAGAATATGCCGCATCAGGCGCAATACATACCAATGCCGCCAACACAGAACAACTGATGATAGAATATTTATTTTTCATATTTTTCATCCATCCGCGTACGCACATGCAGATTATGCACCAATGTGCCGTGCGTTATTAATAACACCTAGAACTGTAATCTTAATCTGATACCAATATCTATGGTGCTTAACCGTGCACTTTCGTACCAATTGGTATAATGATAAACACTGTCATACGGGGCCGCATATTCACCACCGGCACCATCACCCAGCCATTCCGTCTGGGATACAATAATACTGCCTGATGTTCTGACCTGGCCCAAATTAGTGTACCGCACAAAAAAGTCTAATATAATACCGCCGTCTAAATCAGTGGTCAGACCACCTTCGACCATAAATGCCAATTGTTCAGATGTTCCACCATTATGATACGCATACACATCAGAAATACCCGTTAACTGACCCGCCAGCGCGTTTGATGGATTTTTTTCAGAATAAAATGTATTATCGTATACAACATAGTCTGCAATTGTATTCAGCGCGATACCAACACCGGCACCAATATACGGTCGCAACATACCGCCCGCCAAATATCCGGTATACGCGTCAATGTTATAATACAAATTTAACATTGTTGCATTTGATGTAACGGCACCACCTTCGACAGTGGCAGTAACAAAACCGCCAACACCATCAGCAGATTGAACCTGGTTTGGATAACTGATTCCGGAATAGCGCAAATATGAAAAGTCAACACGCAAATCGTTATTTATTGATGCACCAACCGATAATTGTAATGGTATAACTGTGTCCGTATTAAAGTTTGCCGGTTGAAACGCCCCCGGCACAAATTGTCCGCCCTGTTCGTTGGCATAATCTGCCGACATAGCGCCACTGACACTGGCAGAATAGCCAACACCCAGACCAACATACAAACCACTGTCTGCCAATCGGTCAAAGTCAGTCGGTTCATAATATTGCCGCCCAGCGTTTGTCGTATTTGACCCAACACGCGGTAATGCACCAGTAACACGGGTCGGGCTGGCTGCGTTGTTTGCGTTTGCTGTTTGAACAATATTGGTGGTGCCGGCATTTGTTGGCAAGTACACAACCTGCCCCTGGGCTGTTGTGCCTTGGTACCCAGTATAAACCGGATACACGGTTGCCAACGCCGCACTTGGCGCAATCAAACAAACCCCAGTCAATGCAGCAAGAATGCTGACTTTTTTCATTGCCTTTCCATTTTCCTTTTGAATTATTATACCATAAAAACCAGTCCGATAAAAGCATTTAGTAAAAATAACATCAAAAAATAATCCCGCCGATACCGGCGGGATTAATGTCCAATATATTTAGTTAATTTTTATGCTTTGTTTTTATGCCTAGAACGCTAAGTTCAAGCGCAAGCCTACTTCGGCTTTGACATCCGTACCGTTTTGCGACATAGGATGTGCCGTGTCAAATGTATATTCGCCATACAAGACAACCTGGGCATATTCTGTTAATTGATTTGCCGCCGACAGCGTGATGATGTATTCATCAAAGCCATCTTGCATATCGGCTAACTCTGCAATCATTTTATTTGCAACCATCTGACCCATTGGGTTGCTGATTTCGGTTGCCAGACTTCTTACGCCATTGTCTGCATGATGATTATATTTGAAACCGGCACCCCAAGACCAACGGTCATCAATCTGATAAAACGCGTTCAGACCAAAATTAACCTCTGTCGTGGATTTCAAGTTCACAGAAATTTCATCTGGAACACCAACGGTCGACAATCCCAGACTGGACACATCAATAACATTATGGCTGTTGCCGAATGTTTGCAAGACTTCTACAAACGCACTGGTGGTTAATTTGCTCCAAGTCTTACCAAAGCGAACCCCAGCGTCAAAGCCCCAACGACCGTTGGAATAGTTATCATACTGGAAACCATTTGATGTATACGCGCCACGCATCTTATTTATACCACCCAAATGCGCGTCGGCATAGATATCTAGAACAACATTATCCAGCGTTTGAACCGGTCGCCAAATCAAACCAATACGACCATGATTCATGCCTTTGCGATTAATATCATCGTCATGTGTGTACGCAAACGCACCACGAACTGCCAAACGGTCTGTAATACCGATACCCAAGTCTTCTTGGACGCGCCAAATCGGAAATTCTGTTGCGCCTGCATGACCTTTTTTCTCGTGCGCAACTGAATGGTCAGCAATCTTTACCATCAGCCCCGCAGATGTTTTTGAATAAAATTCACCAGATGTTGGTAAATACAGCGGATTTTCAACATTACCCGCAATTGCCGGTGTCGCCAAAACCGATGCCGCCACCGCCAATTTCAAACTTTTTTTCATCATATACTCCTTCAATGTTTTGTGATGAAATACGCGTCCCCCATTATTGGCAAGAACGCGGGCTAAATCCGCCCCGCCCATTATTGGCAACAGTGCGTTGTTTGTGATTCAGCCGTCCGAATCTTGCAATATAACAGGAATAAAGTCAAAATAATTTTATCCACATATTGAAACCGTAAATTTTTGTACTATATTTATGTGATGTCCATGATGGCATCATGAAAACAATAAAAAGGATGTCAAAATGAACAATGAATTTAATAATTATATGCAATTAATTTCTGGTCAAGAACCACAAACATCTAATAAAAATCAAATTGATGCCACAGACTGCGAACAAATCGTGGCGGCTTTTTTGCAAATGTTTAACAGTCTGGCGGCGGCGCACTGGATGCGTGGCAATACACTGGGTGCGGCATGGTATAAAGCATTGCAACAAACAAAACAATTTATAATGTCGAAAAATCCTGACAATCCAGTTATTATGTACCTGCGTCAGGTTTTTGCCGCCCATCGTGCAAACATATCACGCCAAATGATGACCAGTCCGCATCGTGATGATGTAATAAAATCTGCACCAGAAAAAATCCGTCAATGGAACACACAAATTGCCACAGATACAACATCGGCACTAAATACAATTAACACTATAACCGCCAAATACAACATACGCAACAAAGGACAGCATAACACAACAATTACCCCACCAGATGTATTGCGTGCAACTGTGCAAAAAATAATGCAAACATTACATCAAAACTATATTAATGGCACAAATAATTCACGATAAAAACACTCATTTTTTCTGTTTCAAAATCTTTTTCTGTAATTTCAGGATTTCGTTTTCACGGTCTTTGATGGTTGATATCAAACGATTATTTTCAAGACGCAAATCTTCCAAGTCATGACGGCGTAAAATTATTTCATTTGCCATGCGCCGCGTTTTACGCGTATTAAATAATAACATTATTAATGCGCCCATAACTGCGCCAGATGTACCAACCGTTAAATCATATAAAACATCCGTTATAACCATGATGCGATTATAACGGATATATTTATTTTTGCACTAGGCAGATTTTCTTAGCCCTGTTTTGCGGTCAACCCAAACAGCTTCGTCCGCGATTTCCATCATCGGCATATCAGACCGACTGTCTGAATAAGAACGCACGACATGCGGAATTATTTTATTCTTTTTTGCCCATTCGTCCATCGCAATTACTTTATTTTTACCCCAACACAAAAAGTCATACTTCCATGGTTTTATATCATCCATACGCGAACACAGAACTGCATCAAAATTCATATCGCGTACCAATGCACGAACTAAATAATCCGGACTGGCAGAAACCAAGATAACCATGCGCCCAGCAGCGCGTTCTTTATTAACCTGGTCCACAGCCCAGCCAAATCGTTCACGGCGATGTTGTTTTATAAAATCTGGTCCAAAACGACGCACCATATCTGCCGTTAAAAAGCGGCGCATCATTTGCCGCCACCATATACCCGCCGGATTCAACATACGCACAATCGCAACAAAACCCATCAGCGGTAAAAACAACCATGGACGACCAGAATTACGAAAACAATATTTTGCAAATTCTATGTTTGAATCATGCGCAGACAAAGTGCCATCAAAATCAAACACAACAACATCTTCTTTTCTTAACATGTAAACAACCTTTGTTTTTGTTGATTATACATATTGAAAATATCATTATCAAATAAAAACAGGGCTTTTCACCCTGCTGTTATTTACGATGGCGTTTTAATTTTTGACGCGCGCGTTCCACTAAAAAGAATAACGCAGGTGTCAGAACAAATGTAAACACCATACTGGCAAACATGCCGCCAATCATAACCGCTGCCATTGCAACTTTCAAGCCATCGGCACTCCATAATTGTGGCAGCATTCCTGTCATAACCGCAATAGATGTCATCAAAATCATAGACTGTTTAGATTTTAATTCTGACCACAGTGCATCGTATGCGCGTTCACCATTTTTAATGCGACTGATTGTTGGCTGTAATACCAAAATATTATTATTAACCACCAATCCAACCAGCATAACAAAAGCCAACATCGCACCAACATTCATTGACGAACCAGATAAAAACATTAATGCAAACACACCAACAAAACTGGTTATTATAGATGTCGCAATCGTAAACGGATGCGCCAAAGAATCCATTATCGCCGCCAATAACATATATGTCAGAATTACCGCCAGCAAGAATGCCATGCCTATTTCACTGGTGGTTTCATCTTGGATTTCAGACATACCACCAAATTCAGCACGATATCCGGATTCCCAGTCTATTTTTGCCAATGCGGCTTCTATTTTTTTCTGGACTGGTCCCATTGTTGATTTGCCGATATTAACATCAATTTCTGTTATTCTGTTTTTATCAATACGACTGATATTTGGGGTTGCATCAACAATCTGAATTGACCCCAGGTCAGACAAAGCAACCATGCCTTTTTGCGAATTTACAAAAACATCGTCAAACATGTTCATTGTCTTGAACGGTTCTGCCAGTTCCAAAATTATCGGATATTCTTCACCATTTTCTTTGTATTTATAACTGTCATTACCATACAATGCTGTACGCAAAGTCATGCCAGCATACGAATTACTGACCCCCCAGAAATTCATTTTGTCTTGGTCTGGGACAAAGCGTGTTTCTTTACCTGGGGCCTGTTGCGCCAAGACAGCACTTTGAACCTCTGGTATTTGATTTATCATGTCCAAAATCTGATTTGCATACGCGTTGCGTTTTGCATCGTCTGCGCCATATACATTTAACACGATATCCGCAGATGATGCCCCAGCAGATATTGCCATGCCGGCTTTTATTTGAATTTCTGCATCTGGGATATCTGATAATAACGGCATTATTTCACGCGCTAATTCTTGGTCAGACTTTTTGCGGTCTGCGATATCTGCCAGTGTTAATTTAACTGCAATATTTTGCAATCCGCGTTCACCAATTTTTACAGACACAGCCTGGACTTCGTCAATTCCGGTCAGCCTGGATTCAATCTGTTCAGCAATTTCAGACGATTTTTCGTATGTCGCACCCATTGGCGCACGCACAGTTATATTTATTTCATTTGTATCTGTGGCTGGGGTAAATTCATTACCAACAAATCGCATTAGCATTACAGAACCAATTAACACTGCCACAGCAATTGCGACAACGCGCCACGGATGCGAATGTTGATAATCAAACCAACGACGCAGACGCGATGGACGCACAGATTTTTCGTTTGATATTACTTTTGCAGAAACAGTTTTTGCGGCTGATTTCTTGTTTTGTTTCTTGTTTTCTGACAAGCGCAAAAACTGCGCAATCATCATTGGGGTTAATGTAAACGAGAATAATAAAGATAATAATGTTAAATAAACAACTGTCAGACCAAATTGATTCATAAATTGACCAGCAATTCCACCCATAAATGCCAATGGCAAGAACACGACAACATTTGTTCCAACACCCGCCAGCACAGAAACCCAGACTTTTTTTGTACCGTCAATTGCGGCATCTTCGGGGTTCTTGCCGGCCCGCATTTCTTGCAACGCAGATTCAATCAAAATAATCGCATTGGATACCAATGTTCCCAACGCAGATGAATATGCCAACAATGTCATTGCGTTAATTGTAAAATTACTGAAATCCATAAAAAAGAACCCAGCAATTAATGATGCAGGTATAACAACCCCTGCGATAATTGTTGAACGCCAGTTGCGTGTAAATACCAACAACACCAATATAGTAAACAACACCCCCAGAATAATACCTTCTATGGTGCTGTATGTTTCATCAGCAACAGAAACAGATGAATCGGAAATTATTTCCATTGTCGCACCCGGAAAGCGTGATTCCAGGTCTGCTTGTAATTCCGGCATGCGTTCACGCAGCGCGCGCGATACATTTATTGCATTACCATCTGACGATTTTACCACAGATGCAATAATAACTTCTTGACCATTATAACGGGCACCATTTTCAATATCGCGTGCAACATCGGCTACTGATGCAACATCACGCAATTTGAATGTTTGGCCTTCCATAGTAGTTAATTGTAAATTCGCAATTTCATCAACACTGCTAAATTCACCAACAAATCGCACACTGGATGAATCCATACCGTATTCAATCTTGCCACCTGGCACATTCAAATTATGCGCACCCAACGCAGATACGACATCAATCAGTGTCGCACCGTTGGCCGCCAATAAATCTGGATTAACCGCGACACGAATTGCACGCGTTTCACCACCAAATACAGAAACACTGGCAACCCCGGCAATACCAGTTAACTTGTTAGATAATATATTATCTGCATATTCTTGCAGTTCGCGTAAATCGTCCCCAGCAATCATTATATCAACAACCGGCTGTTCCAGCGGATTCAGTTTTTCTACGACTGGTTGTTCCATATCTTCGGGAAATTCAGATATTAATGAATCCAGTTTTGTTTTTACTTCGGTTGCTTTGTCATTAACATCAACGCCGATATTAAATTCAGCCATAACAAAGCCACCATTTTCGAACGCTTGTGATGTTATTTTTTTAATTTCAGAAACTTCAGATATCGCATCTTCGGCGCGCTTGACGATTTGCGATTCTATTTCAGCGGGGGACGCACCCGGATATATAAATGTTGCTGTAACCATTGGTAAATCAATAGACGGCGTGCGTTCTATATTCATCTTTGGGAACGATACTAAACCCAAAACAACCCAGAATAAAACAAACATGACCGTTGTAACAGGTCTGCGTACAAAAAATTTTAACATTTTGGAAACTCCCCGTAATCTAATTTAAGCGCTAATTATTTTTTAATTTGAACTTTATCCCCAGCATTAACATGCGATAATATAACAACATCGCCATCATTCAGACCGTCAACCATCGCCAGTTCTGCATCCTGACGAACAATGGTGATATTGCGTGGCGTGGCAATGCCGTTTTCATTTACCATAACTGTATTATCATTAATCGCATACAAAGGAACGAAATACCCGTCTGCCTGAAATTCTGCATATTGCAAACCATCAGACGCACCGCGTGTACGAACAACAAACATACCTGTATTCAAGTCAATATCATTTGATACAGATACAATCTGACCATTGCCAACGCGTTGACCTGCGGCTAATTTACCGACACGCGTACCAGATATTAACGCGCGATTGTTATTAATTTCCAACGGTTCACGCAAAACACCTGCACTTTGCTGCATTTCCATCGCATAAACAGGCGCACCAACATCCAATGCATTGCGTGCTGGATTAAATACCGCCCGCGCATTTTCTGCGCCAATGGCGGCAAAACGAAACACACACCATCCACACAACGCGAACACACATGCGCCATATAAAATATTTTTAACTTTTTGAGATTTTAATTGTGTTTCTATTTTTTTCATTTTATTCACCTAACTTTTTTACAGATTCCGCAGACATCAAGATATTATATTTTGCATTCAACAACGCCATATCCAGCTGATACAAGCCCGCTGAAACTTCGGCCAGTTCAACCGCAGATGTTTGACCGGCGGCAAAACGGCCACTGGAAAATTCGTATGCTTTGGCGGCTAAATCACGCGCGTTCTGCAATGTCTTTAAGTTTCCACGCAAATGATTATATTGGTCAATCGCACGATTATATTCTTCGGTGGTTAATTTTTTCGCTTTGTCCAGGTCTTGACGCGCAGCTTCGGCATTCATTGCCTCTATGGTGGCGTTTGCCATATTTACCCCACCACTGAAAATTGGCACTTGCAGCGCAACACCCCAATATCCAGTCTGGGTATTAATACTATCGCTGTGGAACAAATTAGAAAAATCACTGTCCATTGTAAGATAATTATATGACGCAGTTGCCGCCAATGTTGGCAGTGCGTTTGCGCGTTTTGACCGCGCATTGCGTTCATACATTTGCACTTGTTCGTTCAACGCATCCCACTGTGGCGTAGATGTTAATTCACCCGCATCCAATTCCGCGAAAGTTTTTGGAAATTCGTCTGTCAAATTTAATTCTTCGTTAATATCAATTCCCGCCAGAATTTTCAGCATCCTGTGCGCAGTATCACGATTAAACTTTGCATTAGACAAATTAATTTCCTTGGTCGCAATATCAGATTCTATTTTTACCAAATTACTGCGATTAGCGCGTCCCGCCGATGTCAGACTTTTTTTCGCTGCGCGGGCGGCATTCAAATCAGACTGGGATATTTTTACGATTTCATCCGTCATCTTGGCAGTCCAATATAAATCCACCGCGCTATACCGCACTTCACGACGGGTTATTTCCTGGGATGCTTGTGCCATTTTTATTGCAGACTTTACCCCTTGGACAGCATTACCAATTTTACCAAAAGTATAAATAGGCTGGGTCAATGTTACGCCGGCCATAAACATGTTGTCTGGGATTTCCATTGGATTACTGATTGGTTTTCCAGTGGTTGCCGCAACTAATCCAATAATCTGAGGTGGCAAATCAATACTGTATGATTTCAACGGATTTTCCATATCAACTATATTCATGTATGTCGCGGTACCTTCCAGCTTAAACCAGCGATTAGCATTAACTGCATCTAACGATGCTTCGGCTTTTTTTACATTTGCAGCGGCTTTTTTCAGGTCTTGCGATTCTGCCAGAATCATATCAACAGCATTATTCAGCGACAAATCCAGCGCAAACGCATCTGGCGCAAGTACCACAATCGCACATAAAGCAGCCACGAACAAATTTAATTTACGCATTTGCAATCTCCATCCGTGTTAAAATATCATTAATTGTTTTCATTGCACCGGTCAGTGCCAATTCATCTTCGCGCGAAATACCTGCGAATAAATTACTGATTGCATCACGCATCACATCCATCGCCTGGGTCGCAACTTTTTCGCCCGCATCGGTCACAGAATACCAAGTATTGCGTCTGTCTTTTTCATCAATTCTGCGCGCAACCAGACCATCATGTTCCAATTTACGAAACACAGCGCATAAATTCGGCGCGGTCAGCATTTCACGCCGAGCAATTTCCTTTAATAAATCAGGTCCCCCCAGATGCAAACGCACCAGAACACTTAATTGCTGGCGCGGGAAACCAGCCAAAAACGCAGGCGCGCGCTTTAATTTATCAGACAATCTATCGAATAATAAAATGTTTTGTTCAAATAATTTAACAAATTCTTTGCGTGCCATAACAGAACCCTTTTATTGTTTTTTATGCCAATCATTAAAAATCGTAATGATTATATATTTTAACAAATAAAAAGCAAGGATAAATGTAATGCCAATTAAGTTTTTTTCAAGTGCAAAAAAATATAAAAATTGTTATTGCAAAAAAAGTAAAGACATATATAATCAAGCATACATTTGGGGTGTCGTCTAATGGTAGGACAAGAGATTTTGGTTCTCTTTATCATGGTTCGAATCCGTGCGCCCCAACCACCCTTCGCGTCTGCTACGCTTCGGGTGGCAAGCCGAAGCGGAACAGTTCACGCAAAGGAGTGCCACACGAAGTTTTAACGAAGTGCGGCAGACGCACTTGATATCAAAATACCCCCCGCAGGGGTATTTTTTATTTGGTATTTGCACGGATTGTGCAAATGAACTTGCGTATTTGCCCCATCAAACATTATCTACATTATATGTACTTGATTTTAATATTTTATATTTTTACACTATAAGCAAAATTTAATATTTATATTTTTATGAGAACAGCAATGAAAAAAATATTACCAATCACAACGGCTGCTTTACTGTTTACTAATATGGCTTGCGCAGAATCTATAAAAATAACCACAACCGATTCAATATATGATACAAATACGGAAAGCACAATAGAAACAGGCGACAGCGAACTGCAATATATAATTCAAAATGAAAGACCTGTAAGTTTTTTTGTCGGTGCTAACATTATTGCCGCGGCACCATTTTACACAGAATACGATTTCTTAAACGACCCTTTTGGTTTCGGATGGGGAATTGATGCAGGCATAAAATTTAGAAAAAACAAATATATTTATCATCCAGGTATAAAATTTTCTTATCAGCAAATAAATAATTCTGGTGATTTTGATATTGGATATATGTATGACTATATAGATTTGAATGTATCCCACAATACATATTTTGTAAGCTTTGAAAATCATATAAGAATTGCTTATAATGAACCAAGTATTTTTGGTGGTTATAATGTTAACGATTTTTTTGTTTTTGGTGTGGGAATTGGCAAAATAAACAGTGAATACGAATTAGCAAATTATACCACAAATAAAATTAAAGACAAAGGCGATATATTTGTTTTGAACTTGGGATATTACAGTCAATTTGATAATGGATTAGGTATCGTTTTAGATACAAAATATTACTTTCCCAATAACCAAACTGTCAGTGCCATCATGACAATAGAACTAGGTTTAAGATACGCTTTCTAAGGTGTTTTTATGAAAAAAATATTCTTTATTATTCCTATCCTTTTAACCGCATGTACAAAACCTGTCCCTTTTTATACATACGAAAATACACATATACTTGATAAACAACTGGCTGCGGAAAATACATGCGTAATTATTTTGAACAACAAAACAGAATACAGCAAAGGTACAAAGAAATTAGATTCTAACCCGTTTTTAGGCGACGAGGGTTTTTCTGCTGGTGTTGTTGAAAAAATAGAACGCCCTTATGATTATGCCTTCATTAATAAAAAATGCGAAAACCCCATTGAATTAACACGCAAAATACAGGTATCTGGAATTATATATCCGGGCGTATGCGCCGAACAGGTATATGCAGGTTCTGTTTATACCGGCAGCACAACCAGAACAACAGGATATGGTTCTGCCAACTTGATTGGAAATACCGCATTCGGGTCTTATACCGGCACGACAAATACTTTTGTCAACAGTATACCCGTTTATAATACACATAGATATGCGTGTATAAAAGAAAATTATCTGACAGAAATAGAATTTTATCATAACGATGAATATGTTGGCGCAATCAGAAATAAATATTGGGAAGAGCAAAATCCAGATGAAACAATTGACAAATTTACAGAAGAATTTTTAGAAATAGTTTCAAAACCACAGAAATAGAAAAATTAATCGTGTTGTTTATTGTTATTCGGAACAATTATTTTTCGTCTGCCGACGGCGATAATAGCGTCCATAGTTTTAATCTGTTCCAAGGCTTTACCATCAATAATATCTATGACTTCATAAGGGGTATTTTTTATTGAATTTAATATATGAAAAACATTTTTACCGATTGCAACGGGTTGTTTTAACATTTGCCGAAAATCAGAACCACTAACAGAATAACAGCACGGTTCAAATATATGATATTTACCATCCGACATTTTTACCGCGGGCACCACATGTCCATTATTACTGCGTCCATTGTTCAGACATTCTACATCGGTTGTTATAACTGCTTGTAAATCAAGCCCTGAATCCTTAGCCGCATATAAAAAAGCTTTTGTCATACCAGTATAAGAAAGTATATCGCCCAGTTTTTGTTCATACGCCTCTTTACCTGATATGGCGAACTTTGCATCCCTTAATTTGCAATAAGAGCACCCCACAAACACATTTACCATTTGCAACGGGTTAAATAACTGTTAATATATACGGCGTTGGTCCCATCGTCTAGCGGTCAGGACATCGGATTCTCATTCCGGTAACACGGGTTCGATTCCCGTTGGGACTGCCATAATTTGTATTTGTTTGGAACCAGCAAATACGAATTATGTGAATGTACCCGGAAATCGAACACAGGACAAAGGTTTCGAACCGCCGGCGAAATGCGGACGGCAGTGCGCCGGTTATGTGCACGGCACATAATAAGCCAAGGTGGCACACCATTCCCGCCCAGACCGCTAAAATTTATTTGTAAAAATACTTGACAATCGATTTTTTTGTACTACATTATAACTCGATAAAGAGAGGTTATAATGTCAAAAACATCTAAAAAAGTTTTGCAAGCATTGGGTTTAACCGCAGGAACTGCGGCATCTTTGGCGATATTAGCATCGGCATTAATCCTGCAATACAGTTCGCGCGGTTATGACCAAGATGAATTAAATTCCAAGCGCTATGCATTGAATTTAGCCAAGGCAAAATATGCCAACGCATACGATAACTCTATCCAGCGCAGTGCGGATACATTAAGTACAAATCCTGAATATTTGTCGCTAATTGCGCATGCAAATGAAATTTCGCGCCAGATGGAAGATGGTGAATACAAATCTGCATCAGAATATTATCTATTACAAAATCAACTGGACAATATTCTGACACGCGCGGATTCCCTGGCAGAAATTTTGCGCAGTGATTATATAGACAATGATGCGCAACTGGCCCAGGCATCAGAATATTTACAACACATGCAACACGCTGTTGCAAGACTGCAACGCGACAGCATAATTGCAGACAAAAACAACAGTTTGCCATTAAAAGACCGTTTTCAAAACGGAATGAATATGTTGCGTGCAGACTTTCATGGATTCGCCGCAGCGCGTCATCTAGAAAAATTACAAAAAATAAATCAAAAATCGCGTTAATAAAAATCGCGCCTGATGGCGCGATTTCTTTTGCCAACCTTTGAACAAGAACAGATTTAGAACAATTTGAATTTATAATTTGTTCCTGCACGAACGGTGATATCTGCGGCTGAAAATCCAGCCCCGGCGTTAACAGACCAATCATCTGTCAGACCGATTGCAAAACCAACAGCGCCCGCAGATTGACCGTTATGATAACCATAGCCACCACCAACAGACATTTCGCCTTGGGCGACATCTGATACTGCGACCGATGACAACGCCGCCACAGATGCAATACCTGCGGACAATTCATCATTCATGTCATTCAATCTGGCATCAAATGCAGACATTTGTTTCCCCAATTGGTCAATAGCAGCACTGTTCAGCGCAATTGCTTCATTGGCTTGAACAACACCTGTATACAGACCGCTGACTGCAAGACCTGTATCATTGATGATACCAAACATAGCCTGGGCATTATCTGCAACCGTCGCACCATCATTCCAGGTGTCATAATACGGATTATCTTCACTTAAATCTGTTGTTGCCCAGCCAATCAGACCATTCATTACTTCGGTGGCATCTGTTTTACCATGTACAGAATCTGCCAACCCCTCAATCACACCCCAGGAATTTGTAATACGGTCAATTGATTCCGCAGCAATGTCCAATGTTCTGGAACCGTTTGTTCCGGCCGGATTATTTGCCGCCATTGCTGGTACCGCCATCAACGCGCAAATAACACTGGTTAATACGATTTTCTTCATATTTTTCCCCTTTGTTTATGTTGTTAACAAATGAAAACCGCCAAAGAATTGGCGGTCGGGGGGTTAAGAAAATCATATACACGAATGACCCCGCCGGCTTTCACACAAATGTGTTATTTTATAACCGGCGGCCCCCCGACCGATTTACCAGCCGGGGCCACTAAAAATTGAAAGGCGCAAACGCGCCGACAATTTTTTTAGTCGGATTTCAATGCATTTCTGCATCGCGTGTATACAGGATTTCTTATGTCCCCGAAGCCACATCCCTGTGGATTCAGTTAATATTATGTATGATAAATTTTATAAATTCAAGCAAATTATACAGTCTTTAACACATTATGTGCCTGTTTCAATAAATCTATGGCCAAATCCAATTGTTGCGTATTTACTTTTGTTGCATTTTGTGGGGCGGCGATTGGATGTTCATCAGTGCCGCTATTCATTGCACTGACAAACTCATCAGCTGATGCAGGTAAATTACCATCGCGCAGCAATTTTTTAACACCTGCAATTGTCATACCATGTTTATACAGCAAATCACGAATAACAATCAACCGGTCAACCGTTTCTGCGCGGTAATAGCGCCGACCACCCGCCCCTGTGGTTGGTCGAATTACAACCGGGAACTGCTTTTCCCAATAACGCAGCGTATGCGCCGGTACAGACAAACGCTTTGACACTTCATTTATCGATGCAAAATATTCATTGTCCATTTTTTCCGCCTTTTTTGTTATTTTTTGTACTTTGTTGTATTTTTTTGTATTTTATTTCATTAATTGACTTTTTTTATTTTTTATGTAATAATCTTATGCGAAGCGGGTAGGCGCTGGATAAAGACAAGTAATTTGTAATTGCTCTCTTAACCTTCGTTGGGTTAAGTGTAACGTCTCCCAGGGACTCGCTTTATTTCTTTTTCCATTTTTCTATTTTAGCAAAATTTCCCAACGCTTCACGATTATCTGGTTGTTTTTTTAGCCGCGCTTTATTTATATTTTGTCGAAACAATTGTTCTAATTCTGCAGGTCTATCATTTTCTATTTGCGAAACATTCACAACTGTAACACCATTGTGCCAAATACGATTTTCACACGAATACATCCGTGGCATAAAGAAAACGCAATATTCTGTATTTACCATGTGATAATCATTTTTATTTACGGCCTTGAAAAAAGAATACGATAAAACATCAGCAAATTGCAGACCAACACGTTTTTCAGCCGGGATATTTTGTACTTCGTCTATATCTATAACATCCCATTTAATTTTCGGTAATTTCTGCTTTTCTATTTTTTCATTAACAGCAGGACTATCCTTTAATGTATACAAATAACTTTTTAATGCGTCATAATCCATACCACCGCGCGTCGCAAATACAATCTTTACTTTTCCGTTTCCGTCAGGATTCGAATTATCATGCCATCCTGCACAACAATTTGTTATCCGTTCAAGTAAATATCTGCACATATACTGATAATACGAATCTTTGGTTAGAAACACACCTTGATTATACAAAGATTTCTTATTAGACAATACAACTACGCACCTTGAATCAAAATTTGCAACACAACTGGCAATATATCGCCGTTTATCTTCATTTTTTATTTCTTTCATATGTATGTCTGGGGTACCAAGTTTACATGTCGTAACAATTTTTCTTTTGTATTCAACCAGTTGTATATCTTGATTTGCACGAACAATAAAAGCCGCCAGACCGAACCATTGCGATGAACCACCCTTTTCTGGCTTGATACCAATATCACCAGATTCATCTATATAGGCAATAAAAGAACAAGATTTTTTATTCATTATTGTTGTGCGGATTGTTGTTCGGCGGCTTCGGATTCAACTTCGGATTCTTGGCCTTCATCGCTTAGTATTGAAATCGCCGATACAACGCGTTCATTTTCTGCGGTGCGGAATAATGTAACACCTGCGGTTGCACGACCAGCGATTCGTACATCACGCACAGGTGTACGAATAATTTTGCCCCCGTCGGTTACCATAATAATATCATTATCATCTGCAACCGGGAAAGAACCCGCAACTGCGGTATTTTTACCACCTAATTTTATATTCGTAAATCCGCCACCACCACGATGCGTTGTACGATATTCATACGAACTGGTGCGCTTGCCAAATCCGTTTTCAGAAACAGTCAAAATAAACTGTTCATCCGCAGCCATCTTGGCCATTTGTGCATCGTCCAATATCAATGTTGTCGTTTCTTCTTCGTCGTCAGATTCTTCTTCTATGCCGGTGGCAGCACGACGCGCCGCACGCGATTGCTTGATATACGCAGCGCGCACCGCCGCATCAGATTCACCATGCGTCAACATTGCCATACCGATAATCTTATCGTCTGCCCCCAGTGTCATACCGCGAACACCAGTTGAATTACGCCCAGCAAACACACGAATTTCAGATACAGGGAATCGTATGCAACGCCCACGATATGTTGCCAAGAAAACATCTTGGTCTTCGCTGCACGGCAGAACAGAAATTAAACTGTCGCCATCGTCCAGTTTCATTGCAATTTTTCCGTTTGCACGAATTGAATCAAAATCAGATGTGCGATTGCGACGAACTGTACCAGATGCCGTTGCGAACATTAAAAAGTGTTCTTTGCCGGCATCATGTGCGCGCTGTAAATCTTCTTCGGGTACCGGCAATATCGCCGTTATCGTTTCGCCATTTTCCAACGGCAACAGATTTACCAACGGACGACCTTTGGCGGCGGCAGCGGCCTCGGGCAACTTATAGGTTTTTAATTTATAGCATATCCCGCGGGATGAAAAGAATAACAGTGGCGTATGTGTATTTGCAACAAACACCTGAACCACATAGTCATCATCCTTGGTTGCCATGGCATTGCGTCCCTTGCCACCGCGCTTTTGTGCACGATATGTATCCAGCGCAACGCGTTTGATATATCCTGTATTAGAAACAGTTATAACCATATCTTCGCGTGCGATTAAATCTTCTATATCAATATCAATTTCTGCATCAGATATTTCTGTGCGGCGCGGGCTGGCCCAATTATCACGGACAGTTGTTGTTTCATCACGAATAATTTGTATTATGCGTGCATGACTGCCCAGAATGTCCAGCAAGTCTTTAATTTGTGCACCCAAATCAACCAAATCGGCATGCAGTTTTTCGCGTTCCAACCCAGTCAAACGATGTAATTGCAATTCCAAAATTGCACGCGCTTGGTCATCAGACATATAAAACATGCCATCTTTGTATTCTGTATTCGGGTCATCAATTAATTGAATATAATTTTCAATATCTGACGCGCGCCATCCGCGTGAAATTAATGCTTCGCGTGCAGCATCAGGCGATTGGCTGGATTTAATTAATTCAATTACTTCATCCAGATTGCCAACTGCCACCGACAGCCCCAGTAATGTATGCGCACGATTACGCGCCTTGTTCAAATCAAATATTGTACGACGACGAATAACATCGCATCGAAAATCAATAAACGCGTCCAGCACACCACGAACATTAAACAACATCGGTCGACCGCGATTTAACGCCATCATGTTTACTGGAAAATTCGTCTGCATTTCTGTGTACTGGAACAAATGATTCAGTACAACATCAGCGATTGCATCGCGCTTTAATTCAATAACAATACGCAGACCTTCTTTGGATGATTCATCGCGAATTTCAGAAATACCATCAATTCGTTTATCTTTTATCAATTCTGCGATTTTTATAATCATCTGAGATTTGTTGACTTGATACGGAATTTCATCAACAATAATTGCCGTATGGTCATGGAAAGTTTCTGTATGCGTTTTGGCACGAACGATAATAGAACCACGACCGGTGGTATGTGCCTTGTACGCACCGGCGCGCCCCATTATTATTGCGCCTGTTGGAAAATCAGGCCCAGGAATAATGCCGAACAATTCATCGTCTGTCAGTTGCGGGTTATCTAATATTGCCAATATACCATTGCAGATTTCACCCAGATTATATGTCGGCATATTTGTCGCCATACCAACCGCAATACCAGAACCACCATTTACCAAGAAATTTGGAAACTTGGTTGGCAATACAACCGGTTCTTGCAATGTACCGTCAAAATTTGGCTGCCAATCAACTGTATCCTTGTCTAAGTCATCCATCATGGACGCGCCCAGTTTACTTAACCGTGCCTCAGTATAACGCATGGCGGCGGCCTTGTCCCCATCACGCGAACCAAAATTACCCTGCCCCTGGACCAGCATTTCGCCCATTGAAAAGTCTTGCCCCATACGAACCATAGCTTCGTAAATAGAGCTGTCGCCATGCGGATGATATTTACCCATAACATCACCAACAATACGGGCAGACTTAACTGTCGGCTTGGTTGCCGGCGCAACATCATTCATAACATATAAAATACGACGATGTACCGGTTTACATCCATCGCGAACATCCGGCAGCGCACGGTCAACAATAACAGACATCGCATAGTCTAAAAAGCTGGTGCGCATTTCGTGTTCCAGCGATGACTGGGGAATTTTTATATCGTTAATTTCATTAATATTATTTGTTTCAGACATGCTAGATTTTTCCTTGGGTTTAACATATTTTTTAACATATAAAGAATAGCAAATTTTTTAACTTTTGGTCAAGACATAAACCCTAAAAAATACATTGACAAAACCATGTTTTGTGATAGCATCAAAAAAAAGGAAAAATAATACAAAGGACAAAAAATGTTTTTACCTTTATGGCGTTTATTCATGCTGTTGTTGGCATATTACATGATGCTAGAAGGCTTAAAAAAACTTGGATTAGTAAAATCTAAATAAAAAGGTTGCGTTTTTATAAAACCTGTGATTAAATATACGCGCAAAAGGATTTAGTTATGGCAACAAAAAGAACATATCAACCATCAAAGACGCGCCGCGTGCGCACACACGGTTTCCGTGCAAAGATGGCGACAAAATCTGGACGCGCGGTTTTGAACCGCCGTCGTGCAGCGGGTCGTAAAAGACTGGCTGTCAGTGCAGTAAATTAAAAAACCCGCCATCCGGCGGTTTTTTATTTGCATTTTCGCGCACATTATATCTGCACCTGATACCCCCGTCATAACAGAATCTGGCGCTATTGCTGGCGCATATTATTAAATTGCCACGAACGGGACCGTTCATCTATTTTGTTCATAACCGCAATATTTAATTGATTTGCACAATTATTTACTAAATCGCGTTTTGCGGATAAAGTCGCACAACCATCTGGCGTTTTAACACCGTATGCGGTGGCATAATCCAGATTTTTTTGCAGTTGGCGATATGCATCACCGATATTACCAGAACTGACCGCCTGTAAAACAAGGCGATTATTATTTCGAATACACGCCAAGCCATCGTCAATATTTGAACTGGCATAACAATCTTCTGCGCCAATTAACACAATATTATTATTTTGAGAACGGTTGGAATTTGCCGACGAAGATGATGCGCCGGCCGCTTCAAATTTAGATGTTAAGATTTCGCGTTCCAGTTGCGTTTTCAAACGCTTGATTGTTGCATCCAGGTATTCGTACTGTTTATACATTTGCTGGGCAATAACCGTTGTTTTTAATGCAACAACATCGCGCATAGCCTGGCGGTCGGCAGAATTTTCCGGATTTTTAGTAAAACCGATGTTATACGCATGTGTACTGCACAGTGCCAACATTGGTGTGATGCGTGTATTACTTGAATTACTGCAACCATTATCGTTTGTTGCGGCAAACACCGGCACTGACAGCATAACCCCACATGCCGTTAATATAACGCACGAAAACAAATTCTTAAAGATTCTTGTCATCACATTCATTATTTTAATTTTTATCGCACCTGAGGGTTTCATAATCAAATCTCATTCCATTATCACAGGCGCATTCTGAACCGTCCCAACGATTATCCAAATCTGGTGCGTTTGTACACAAGCATTCCTTGTCGGTTCCGCATTTATCACGGATGCTTTGTGTAGATTCACCATTTGTATTACCTGCGAACGCTTTGCCGGCTAAACGGCGCATTTCTGAATCTGATACGCATATTTTGTCAGGTAATTTTTTCAAACTGGCCGCCGTTTGCAAATCACGATATGTTTTATCATCTACTGCGCAATAAACAATACCATCTGATTCTGGGGTTGTTGAATTGCTGTATAAACTGCTGCCGAAATTAGATGGGGCATCTTGCTCAATAATGCGTTGCAGTGTTTCAATATCAATATCTGCCTGGCCGCGACGATTACGGAACAGGGGTGAATTATCCAACGCTTCGGATGCGCAACCAATACGCACCTGGGCACCATCAGTACCACTTTCGGGGTACAGCCAGTTGCGTTGCACTTCTTCTTCATCGGTCAGAACCTTGATTAATTGGCAACCACCGTCAGACATTGGTACAACCTGGCCCGGTTTACACGGCGCATTACCATACACACGCCCACCGTTTGTATATACTGTTCCATCAGACATCCCGTTTGGGCAATTAATACTGTTATAGTGCATTACTTGCCCTTCGGCACACAGGTACTGACCCCATGCGTTGCATGTGCCGTTCAGCATCATATAGATATCTGTAATATCGACCCCGACAGATTGCGCCAATATCAATGCATCGTATAATTCGTCCAGCACATTATTGTACGGGTCAAAGAACTGTGTTGCCTTTTGCTTAAACGCGCTGACACGACGGGGACCGGCGCAATTACTGCCCGTAGAATCACATCCGGCATATTCAAATGCCGTATTCATCGCCGCACGCACAGATTGTAATGCAGTTTCAGCACCTTCTATCTTGGACAAAATTTGTCCAGAAATTTGTTCACGCACCAGCGCATCCGCAGATACACCAGATTGTGCCGCAATTTGTTGTGTGTCAGACAGTGTTGCTGTCGCTGTGGAATTGGTTGCGGCCGCAGTGTTTGTGGTGGCTGATTGCTGTTGTACAGATGCCGTGGCATTGGCAATTGCTTGGGCTGTTGCCTGTTGCTGCTGTGCCAATGCGGCCTGAATCTGGGCCGCTGTATCAGCATTTTGTTGTTGCATCTGCTGTTGCATTTGCGCCATTTGCTGTTGCATCTGGGCCATTTGTTGACTGCTTTGCTGGGCGACCGCATTTGCGGCAGCAACCTGGGCATTGGCAGACGCGGCATTTGCCGCCGCCACAGAATCAGACACTAATTGTGCCGAAATGTATTCAATTAAATCATTACCATATTGCTTGCACACCGCATTAGATTCTACACACCCAGATACAATCGGTCGTGCAATGTCCATCGTTGTACAACCACCACCAGAACACTTTGGCTGGGCACAACGCAATATCACAGAATTACAATTGCCAAAATCTGCCGTCGGGGCAGATGACGCACTGTTCGCGCGCGGGTTCATCATATTATTCCACATCGCGTTATTTATTGCCCCAGATGTACTGTTATACGCGGTCAGATTACTGCCCGCAGTGGTCGCAACCGGTGTCGCACCAACAACACCAGGCACTGCCATAATACTGGCAAATAATAAAAATGCGGATATATGCTTCATATTCTCTCTTATGGCTAATTTTAACATAAAAAATCTGGACATAAAAGATAAAAATTACACAACAGGCATCAAAAACAAACTAGCGTTTGACAAAATTTATTTTTCGTATAAAATATATAAGCTTATGATTATACAAGACGGCGTTTTGAAACATGTTGATGCGTCTGATTTAGATTCAGACGGCGTGTTGCGCATACCAAATAAAGTCGTGTCTATTGATGAAAATGTTGGTTGTAATATACCAGGTATGCGCGCAATTTATTTTCCAGATTCTGTATTAAGAATCACAGGGCATGTATTTAATGAAAATCCGAACTTAAAATTCATTCACTTTGGCAACGGGGTGGCAAGTATAAAAATCGGTTCTTTTTATAATTGTCCTGGGCTGGATACGATACAAATACCGCACAAATGGACAAATGGGGATATATGGCTGGAACAACTGTTTCCAAACTTGCGCTGTCTGTTGCGTACAGTATCTGAAACCCAAACAGATAAATACATAATCCAAAGGGTTCAAAACAAATATTACTATACCGCCGCAAATCGCAATATCGGTAATATTACAATTATGCAATTACAGCCACTGATTTTTACAAAATCTGGTTCTGACTATCAAACAAAAATCGGGATTCGCGTAAACCGCAAATCAGCGACGGGCAATAATCTGCACCACGCTATAAATAACTTTCGCAAGAATAAAATTATGGACGATTTTGAACGCGCTATTTATGTATATGATATAAAAAATAATGGTGCAGAACATCTGGATGATTGTAAAACAACACTGCGGTTTGCAATGAAAAAATCGTTGATGGCGACATCAGATATGAATGCCAATGAACGCACAAAATTCTATAATTATATTCGTAATATACCAAAATATTTAGAATACATGGATAAAACAACACAAAAATATCCAAATGCACAAGAATATTTTTATGAATTTGGCGACTTGAAAATGTTGGAAACATTACGAATAATCATGCCGCGCGATAAAAGCCTGTGCGTTAATCAGTCTTGTACACGATGGCTGAAACGCCATCCTGTCAGTGCAGACGAAATGCACGCCATCGTTGCCAGTGGATATAAAAATCCGGGCGCATTTCCGTATTCTTGGCTGGTCAAAACACCAATGGAAAAGCGCGGCAAATTAACACAAAAATTACATGCGCTGTTTCGTGCCACAACAACACAAATGTACAGTTCTGAATTTCAAACAGAATGGAACACAGAACTGGCTGATATGGAACAAAAATTATCACGATTGATTAAACAGCCTGTACATATAGAATATCTGGGTTCTGGTAATTTTGCCAAAGCGTATACTGTACAAATTCCAGGCGATAAAAAATATATATGGAAAATATATCACAGTAATCGTACTGGGCAAACATTTAACGACTGGAATCATCATACAGAATTACAAAATTCATTTTTGGTATCTGGCAAAAAATATTATGGAAAAATAAAGTTCCGTAAAATGTCGACCGCAGGCATCAGCAATCAACGCGGCGAAATATATTTGATTTATCCGTATACTGAATATAACAATAAAGTCCGCACTGATTGGGTGGTTTCACCCGCATTAAAAAGCTTTCATATTTATGACAGAAATATTGAAAACTTTTGCGGTGATACAATCATAGATATTGGCGCATTGCATATAAATGCCTATCGTATAAATCAACCACGATATGTATTAAAAATATCTAATACAATTTTATATCATTCTTGGGTTGATTTGAATTATGTGCTGAATCACTATACGCCCAAACAAATCAAACAGGCATGTGATTTTATATCAGATACAATCCATTCTAAATCATACGGATATAAAACAATTCGTGATAAAATAATATACCTGCGCAACAACAGCAGATAAATTTAGATTACATATTTTCCCATGTACAGACAACTTGGGCGTGTTCTGCATCATCAGTGCGGATTCTGTGATGACTGGTCAAACCGTCAATCGCAACATCAACACACACCTGGGGCATATCTGGCTTGATTTCCCGCTTGAAATTTAATTCGATGCGTTTCAGTACATGCTGATTGCGATATACATAACCAACACTTTCTGTTGCCCATACTGCATATACGGCATTATTTATATGCTGATTAACATCTATATCATCAAAACGACATTTCATTATATGTGTCTTGGTCGGTTCAAAGTCTGAAAACTTGTCAAAAGTTCTGTCCCATGCGCGCTGGGGGATTATTTCCCAATGTGGCAAATTTTCATCCAGTTTCAGTGGCCGACGACGCGACATATCAATTAATATCCATTGCGATGTCGCGCGCACCATCAAGCGATTATCACTGCCACGAATTTCAAAATCACGGGTCGCACGCAATACATCATGCGCAGACGGCCATGTTATAAATGATAATTCTTCACCTTCGTGTGGCATTTCAATTATATCAACCAAGTAATGCGTTACAACCCACGCCATATTGTGTTCCAACAAATATGTACGCCCACATCCCAAAACTTCGGCATGCGTGTCCGCAACACCCTGTAATTCATTCATTAAAATCAACGGACGAACATTACCATATCTATCGCATTGATATGCCTGTAATACGCGTTTTACAACCAGTTTTTCTGTCATTATTACACCGTTTTATTTTGATGATTCTGGAACAGCGACAACGAAATCAATCGTATTCCCCAATACAATCGCATTCGCGCGCGCCGCAGATTTTATCACACCGTGTAATTGTTCTGGGGTTTGTGCCGGAATGGTCAACGATGCCAATTTAGCACCATTGCCAACCTTGCGTTCTGTACGCAGGCTGCGTACATTTTTCAATATATCCAGCGCAATTTGCATTTGGGACACATCTGTATCGCGCGCTGCATCTGTATCTGGAAACGCGGTCAGATGCAGTGTTTCACCGCCTTCATACTGTTTATAAATTTGTTGCCACAGTTCTTCGGTCTGGAACGGAATAAACGGCGCATACATTCCGATGATTGCACGCAGCACCTCATACAAAGTCCATTGCGCAGACAGTTTAGATTCTGCACTATATTTTTCTGGCGACCAGAATCTGTCTTTGATAAATTCCAAGTACTGGTCGCAGAATATTTCGTAAAAAAATGTATCACACGCCACACGAGAATTGTAATTATCATACTTATCCAAGTGCCGACGAACATCTGCAATTGTCTTGTTTAATTCAGCCATTACCCAACGGTCTTCGATAAATCTGTCCGCCACAGGGATATGCGTTGCCACATCTGGTTCAAAATCGCCCAAATTCATCAGAACATATTTTGCTGCGTTCCATAATTTAGTCAATAATTTAGAACCGCGTTTAATTTCATCTTCACTATATCTGATGTCTGTCCCAATCGGGGCGGTTGCCACCCAATAGCGCAACGCATCTGCGCCAAACTTTTCAACAACCAACAATGGGTCTATACCATTACCCTTGGTCTTGGACATTTTTTGACCCTTGGAATCACGAACCAGACCGTGGAAATTCACTGTCTTGAACGGAACATCGCCCATAACATACATTCCCATCATTATCATACGCGCGACCCAAAAGAATATAATATCTGCCCCTGTGTATAATAAATCTGTCGGATAATATTTCTTTAATTCTGGGGTATCGTCCGGCCAGCCAAGTGTTGAAAACGGCCACAACGCAGATGAAAACCATGTATCCAGTACATCTGAATCACGCACTAATTCTTTACCGCCAGATTGATTTATTGCATCTGCTGCTGTTTCTGCGACATAAATATTTCCGTCTGAATCATACCATGCCGGAATCCGATGTCCCCACCACAGTTGACGCGAAATCGGCCACGGACGAATATTTTTCATCCATGACATATACAAGTTATACCGATGTTCCGGCATAAATGTTATGCGACCATCTGCGACAACATTAATTGCCGCAGTTGCCAATTTTTCTGCATCAACAAACCATTGGTCTGTCAAGTACGGTTCAACAACCACACCACCGCGTTCTGAATATGGCGTTGGGATTATTTTATCTTCTATCTTGACCAACAGACCCGCCGCATCAATATCTGCGACAATTGCGGCACGCGCTGCAAATCTGTCCATACCACGATATTTTTCTGGCACCACCGGGTTATCATTTAACTTGGCATCTGGGGTTAAAATATTTACCGGCTGCAAGTTATGACGCATGCCTACTGCCCAGTCATCAAAGTCATGTGCCGGTGTAATTTTAACCGCCCCAGTACCTTTGTCTGGGTCAGCATGTTCGTCACCGATAATTGGTATTTCTATATTCGTCAGCGGTATAATTGCACGACGACCGATTAAATGATTTAACTTTTCATTATCTGGATGCACCGCGATTGCTTGGTCGCCAAACAAAGTTTCTGGACGCGTAGTCGCAATTTCTATGACCCCGCCATCAACCAGTGGATAATTAAAATAATAAAACTTGCCATGTTCTTCGCGGGTTTCAACCTCTAAATCAGAAACAGATGTTTGCTGTTTCGGACACCAATTAACCAAGCGTTTTGCCCGATAAATCAAACCATCGTTATACATCTTTACAAACAGTTTTACCACCGCACGCGACAAACCATCATCCATCGTAAAGCGTTCACGATGCCATACCGGCGTTACCCCCAAGGAATGTAATTGATTTATAATTTGACCACCTTTGTCATTTTTCCATTCCCATGCAGTTTTTAATAATTCATCTTTTGTCAGCGAACGCGGATTTATTCCGCGTTTTGACAAGTCGCGTTCAACCAACAACTGGGTCGCAATAGACGCATGGTCTGTTCCAGGTTGCCATAATACATCATATCCACACATCCGTTTGTACCGGCAAATAATATCTGTCAGTACATTATCCAACGCATGCCCCATGTGCAAATTACCCGTAACATTTGGTGGTGGCATCATAACACAAAACGGTGTCTTGTCAGACTTTACATCGTTATCCCAAAAATTATGCGAATCCCAGAATTTTTGGATTTTAGATTCTATTTCACGCGTATTTATATTTTTACCTAAATCTGTTTTCATCTGTCATCCCCGGAATGAAATATTTTAACAGGGTAAAGATTAACAGATTAAAATAAAAAATCAAGCACAGCCATAGCCAAAAACATATAAAACCATTGACAAATCAAGTGTTTGTGGTAATAATATCTGTATGATTCAAGACCCGGACCTTTATAAAGAATTATCTTTGGCAATACAGAGAAGTTATATATCTGTTATAAACACGCCATACGAAACCATATATGAACTGGAATATATTGATATTACCGGCAATCCTGCGGCAATATGCTTTTACGGGCGCATTATACACAGTGGTCCAAATATGATTTATGCGCAATATGCTATATTTATAAATGATACAGCAATCGCCCAGGCAACACGGTCTTTTTCACTGATGGGAAAAACAAAGAAAATTGGACGCGCAGAAAAAGACGCTGCACGAATAGAAAGTTTAATGCGCCAATGTTCAAAGAAAATCAGACAACAAGAATATATCAGCCAACAAAATCACATGCTGAAAAATATCATGTTGGACCACGATAATATACATTAACAGCATACAGTAATTATATCGCGCGTGCAACACGACAAAATACAACCCCATATACCGCAGATGCACCCGCTTTCCTTAATACACGCGCCAGTTCTGAAAAAGTTGCACCTGTCGTCATAACATCATCAACCAACAATATTCGCCGCCCACAAATTTTATCAGGCCGCACAACAGTAAATACACCACGGATATTTTCTGCACGCTGGGCTGCGGTCTTGTGTCCCATATTTGGACGATAACGACGACGAACACTGACTAAATCCATTTTGACCCCGAACACGCGCGCAATCGGACGCGCCAACAGCACAGCCTGATTATATCCACGATGAACCAGCCGCCTGTACGCCAATGGTACCGGCATAACAATATCTGGGATAATATTTGCATCACTTAACGCCCATATCATTGCACGCGACATAAAGCGCGCATATTTTATACGCCCTGCGTGCTTGAATGGCAGCATTGCTGCACGCGATACATCGTCATAAACACATGCGCCACGAATCATATCTAATTCACATCCACCGGCGGCACAATTTGGACACAGCGGATTAAAACCTAAATCCAGATTTGCCGGAAATGGATATCCACAACACGCACACTTTGGATTGCCAATCCAGTTAAATGCAGTCCAACAATCGCCACACAATTCACCGTCTGTTGAAACAGGCGCACTACATAACGGACAAGATGCAGGAAACAAGAAGTCTATAAAACAAATACAAACGCGCTTAACCCAGCCACACACATTGCGCGCAATATGTTTTACCACGACATACTTCTATAAGTTTTTTTACTGACTGTATCGCCAAACATATCGCGTTTTTGCTGGGTCAGTGTTTCATATTGGTCCAGTGATATCATACGCAAAACCAGACCTTCGTCATCGCGCTGGGATAACACAGGCAAAATCCGTTGTTCTGATATACCATTATCACGCAGCACTTGTTCAACAATTGCCAAACGACGCGCGGCCAGTTTGCGGTCATCATCATTATGGGTCGCACTTTCTGGGATAGAAACCTGGACCGCGCGGGTTGGATTACTTAACACAATGCCGGCATATTCTGTCAGCAAATTATAATTATCACGCGACAATGCGGAATCAGAATTTCTGAACTTTATCTTTATTTCCAGCGGACGAATACCGCCTGCTTCGGACAAATCGCGCGCAGATGTAAATCCGGCGGCATTTTCTGTCATATCACTGGCAACATCAAATCTGTCATCTATTTGGAAAGTAGACAGATGCTTGTTTTCCGACAAGAAAGTTTTTCTAAATGCCTTGCGTAATTCACTGGGGCTTAATTGCGTCATATCATTTCGCACAGATGCAATACGCGGCGATTCAGACTTTTCCACCGCACGCACAACAACATCATCTGCCATTGGAACAACCATGCGCGATAAATTAACATTATTATCTGATGCGTCTGACTGTACAATTTTTGGTTCAATCTGTTTAACCGCGGGTGCCGCACTGCGACGCGCAACAACGCGGCGCGCCGGTGTTTCAGACGCAGCACGCGCAGTCTTGACCGGCTCTATTTCTTGGGCGGCGGTTAACGGCTGTTCAGACACACTGGCATCGGCACGGCGTTGCAATTCATTCAAGCGCGCAATTTGCGCATCCAATTCAGACAGCCGTTGTCTGACATCCATATCTATACCTGTTTCTGAAACAGGTTCTGAATTTACCCCAGATGCGCGCGCAACAGTTGCACTGCGCGTATTCAACGGCGATGCCATCAAACTTTCTTCGGGCAATTCAAAATCAGATTTGATAACAGAAAATTCGTCTGGGGTCGGCAGACGCAATGGCGCATCAACATCAGCGCGCGCCCATAAATCTGCACTGGGGCGACGCGGCGTTAAAACATTATTTGATGCAATAATCTGTCCGCCATCAATCACAGAATTTTTACCAGATACCGTACGCGTCGCATCAGACGCGCGCGCCACAACCGGTTCAGAAACAATCGCATCATTATTTTCTGCAAATCTGATTGGTTCAACACTGACATCAACATCTGGTTTGGCAACAGGTTCACCAAACGCGGCACGCGCAGAAACCCCGCCCGCAGCCAAGTTCACCACCGGCAGACGCGCATCTGCAAACGCCGGCAACGCCACCAACAGCGATAATACAGATATTGCAAATTGACGCATATTCCTTTCCTTCCTGATTTTATCATAGAACAAATTGCGAATCGCACGCAAGCGGAAAAATGCGTAAAAATATTATTTTGTTATTTCATCTGCAATTAATACAACTGCATTATTTTCAACCAATGATTTTTTTGCCATTTTTTCCAGTCTGGCGGGATTATCAAACAGTTCTGTTAATGTTGCCGCCAACCATTTAGGTGTAAATTTTTCTTGTGGCACGGCAAACCCACCGCCCAACCGCGCAAAACTGGCGGCATTAGCAGCCTGGTCTGGATTAATATTTAACGGCACAATTATCGCTGCACGACCAATTGTTTCCAGTTCAATAACTGTACTGGCACCACCACGACTGATAATCAAGTCAGCATCTTTGATTGCAGATGCCATATCGTGAATAAACGATAATACATTTGCACGAATTTTATTGTCTGCATATAATTTTTGTAATCGCGCAACATTTTCTGGGCGCGTTTGATGGGTAATAAAAATCTTTTTGTTTTTCATTTGCAATACTGCCGCAGACACAACATCGTCCAGAATTTTAGAACCCAACGAGCCACCTGTTATTAATAAATGTCCCGCATTAGGCAATGGCGCACCGGCAACATCAATAAATTCGCGGCGCACCGGCAGCCCAGTATACACAACATTTGCAGCAGTATTTTTGGGCATACCATCAACATTTGGAAAACTGGTCATCAAAGTCTTTACCCAGCGCATTGCAAACTTGTTCGCGCGACCGATTGCCGCGTTTTGTTCGTGCAAGAATGTTGGGATATGCCAAACATGTGCCGCAAACACCGGTGCCACAGATGCGTATCCACCAAACGCCACCACACGACCAGGACGCGAAAACATAAAACGAATTATTAACCATATTGCAGATACGCCTATCTTGGTTAGCGCAATTATTTGTTGTATGCGACTTTTTGCACCAACGCCCGATGCCCACACAGATGTAATTTTTGCACCACATGGCGCACCATCACGCACCATTTTTTTTACGCGCCCATCTGATGATATGATTATTTTATGACCACGCGCAGCCAGTTCTGCTGCCACGCTTAATGCAGGAAACACATGCCCACCGGTACCGCCTGTTGCAATCCATATTTTCATCGCATACGCCCCTTTATTTATTATTTCCATTTATCTTCGCGCACGATTGCCAAAATCATTCCGAATAATAAACAGTATGATAATAACGAACTGCCGCCATAGGATATAAATGGTAAAGTCATACCCTTGGGCGCAAACAAATTCAATGTTGACATCATGTTTATACATACCTGGGCACCGAATAACGCGGCCGTGCCGCCGGCTGCATAGAACACAAATTTATCACGCGCATTTATTGCATCAACTGTCAAGCGCTTTATCACAAACAGCAGCAATACTAATAACAAGCACGCCATAATAGCACCCAAGTCTTCGGCAATTGCTGCAAATATAAAATCCGTATGCGCATCTGGCAACGATTGCTTTATAAATGCGTCATCGCCACTGCCCAACAGTCCGCCATGCTGGATTGATTCAATAGATTTTGTTACTTGGTATTTATCACCGGTGCCGGTAAAAAATGCAATTATACGATTATGCACATGCGGCATTGTAAAAAACGCAAACACACCCATCAGCACTGCACAACCCATTAACCCGAAAACCATAACCCATGGCAACCCAGCCATAAACAGCATTGCACCCAATACCGCCAGATATAAAATTGCGGTACCAAAATCTGGGTGGCGCAATATTATCAGCAATGATGGTATAAATGCCCCCAGATACGGCCACCAACTAAGCCACTTGAAACGCCACGCAGATTTATTAAAGAAAATATTATCCCCATACACATCACGCATCTTGGCCAAGAACCACGCCGTCAGAATTATAAATCCGGGCTTCATTATATCAGATGGCATAACATTAAACGGCCCCAATTCAACAAATCGCGCTGAACCCTTGATTACATGTGGCGCAAACAATGTTATCAATAACAGCAACAAACAAACAGCAACATTTACCCACGAAACACCCAGTACTATTTTTTTATTCAACATACTGGCCGCAAATAATGTTGCCAGTCCCATAAAATAAAACGGTAATGCTTTCAGAATAAAAAAATGCCACGGTTGACCGATGCGTTCAGCCGCCACAGACCCCGCCGATACCATAAACAACGCACCGATAAAAATCAGCAATAACACACCGCCCAGCAATTTGCGGTCTATTTCAAAATACCAACTGGTTAATTTACTTTCTTCGGTTCTGCGCAACATCTTGGTAAATATTATACCATCTTTTTTAAGAAAATATACTGTTCATATAAAAATAATAAACCCCGCATTTGCGGGGCAAAAATTTATCCGAATTTTAATAAAATCAGTGCCAATCCCGAAAACAGCACAGACATTATAAAAAATCTGTCTACGATTTTTGTTTCTGGCCACCCCAATTCTTCAAAATGATGATGCAATGGTGCGCGCAAAAACACCCGTCGACCAGTACCAGTAATTTTCCTGGATGCCTTGAAATACATTGTCTGGATAAACGACGACAGCAATATTAAAACCATCATGCCAGCCGCAAAAGCCATTATAATTTCTGACTTTAACAACATTGCAACCGTTCCCATAAATCCGCCCAGTGCCAACGAACCAACATCCCCCATAAATATTGCCGCTGGCCGCGCATTAAACCACAAGAACCCCAGCACTGCCCCAAACGCCGCGCCCAGAACTGCGTACAGGCCGCTGGCTGTTGGTAAAAACATTACAGTATCCATAAACCCGATACGCGTTGCGCCGTACAGCGCCACAACCAATACCACCAATACCGGCATATATAATTTTGCCAACATGCCGTCTAAACCATCAGTTATGTTTGTGGCATTCGCACTGCCGGCGATAACAAAATATGCAAAGATATAATAAAATACCCCCAATGGTAAAATTATACCAAACGGTAAACTTAACGATAATTCCGGAATATATAACGGAAATGTGCCATTAATTAAATATGCCAAGATAACGACACATACTGCCTCTAGCCCCAGGCGCATTGCCGGCGACAAACCATTAGAAGACTTGTGCGATTGAGATGCAACTTTCTTGTAATCATCCGCAAATCCAATTGCGCCAAACATCAGCAACGATAACAGCGCAATCCAACCTGTTGGATTAGACAGTGGCATAAACAGCAAACTTGGGATAAAAATCGCAGCAATTACCAGCAATCCCCCCATTGTTGGGGTTCCAGCCTTTTGCCGATGTGATGCCGGCACATTTTCACTGATTGGCTGACCGCGTTTCTGCCACTTGTGCATTGCCCGAATAAACGGCCGACCAAAAATTATCATTATTAAAAACGCCAGTCCAAATGCCGCGGCAAACTGCGTCCACCCACTGGCAAAAAAACTGGCACCATGTTCAAAGAAAAAATCAGTCAGCATAAATATCCCCTTTTGAATTTATACTGACATTTTATCACATTTATTTATGCAAAACCAAAATTATTTAGCAACACATTCTATGGCCATGCCGTCGTTCAAAAACAGCAACCAAGTGTCTGCTTTGTTCCACAGTGCGACATCACCATCATTCATTCTGCCCAGATACCGCGCACCTGATGCAGACACGCCCAAACGCAACTGATATGACGCACCATCAATAATTGCCGTCATAATTTCACCGTTTGCGGACAAATTCGCATCAACATCATGCCCATCACACACCAGCGACACATCATACTGTTCGCATGCCCCCAGCACACTGCATATTCCCACGACAAGAACTAATTTTCTCATACAATCCCCTTTCCATAAATTGTATTAAAACACACCGCCAACAACCGGCTTATCGCGTGATGCAGACGCATTTGTTGCCGGATTAGGATGTTGACCTGGCTTGAACGCTTCGGTAATAATTGTGCCATTTGGGTCTTCGGATGCCGCAACCCCTGTGCGACGATTAACACGCACAAATGTTAACCCATCTGGAATCGCAAATGGCTGATTCGTTTCATTCGTCAATGCAACACGCATAAAGTCCGCAAATACGCGTGCTGCCATGTGGCTGCCTGCGCCATTACCCAATGGTTTTGGGGTATCAAAGCCCAAATATACACCCGCAATTAAATTCTTAGAAAACCCAACAAACCACACATCTTTGACATCATTTGTTGTGCCTGTTTTACCGGCAATCGTACGACCATATACCCGTGCCTGTTTCCCAGTACCGCGTTCAACCGCACCCTGTAATATTGAAACCATTTGATACAGACTTTGTGCATCCGACAATGGCACAGATTCTGCTGCGCGCTGCGGCGGCAATAAATCATCGCGCCACGCAACTAATTCAGTAATATTACCACCAATAACACGACCATATCTGTCTTCGATGTAATCAACCAGCTTTGGCTGTATCGCACGCCCGCCATTAATAAACGCAGAATACCCAGACACCAAACGCTGTAAAGTCGTTTCACCAGAACCCAACGCCAAAGACAGATTTATATTTTGTAAATCAGGTGGATACACGCCGAAACGCTGTGCTACCTCTATGGCGTTTTCAACGCCCAAACTTTGTACCATTCGCACCGCGGGCACATTACGCGATGTTTCCAACGCCAATCGTAATGGAATATCACCTAAAAATTTACGGTCATAGTTTTCTGGTTTCCATAAACTGTTATCTGCACGAAAGCCAACAATCGGCGCGTCCAATATTAATGCCTGGGGCGACACACCGCGTTCTAAGGCCGCCAAGTAAACAAATGGTTTTATCGTACTGCCGATTTGACGCATTGCCTGGGTCGCACGATTAAACGAACTTTCCGCAAAAGACCGCCCCCCAGACATTGCCAAAACCCGACCTGTATGTGGATTCATTGCAATAATTGCGCCTTGTAATTTTGGCTCATCCGGTGCCAGTTTTGCATTATACGCATCCAATTCTTTGTTTAATGCCGCAGTGGCAGCGCGTTGTAATTCTGGCACAATAGTAGTTTTTATATACAGACCTTGATTATACAATGTTTCACGCCCCAGTGTGTTTAATAATTGACGACGCACATCTTCGGCAAAGTATTGAAATTCATCAGTCATTTGGGCGGTAAAGCCACTGTTAATATTTAATTCTTCGGCAGCAGCAGCAGCGGCATCTGACTGGGTTATATATCCTTCTTCGACCATGCGGCGTAAAACATAATTACGGCGTTCAACTGCCCTGTCGCGATTATTTGGTGCCTTGGGCAAAGATGCCAAGAATGCACATTCTGCCAATGTTAAATCAGATACAGGCTTGTTAAAATACATCAATGCGGCTGAACCAACACCGTATGCACGCGCACCTAGAAATATCTGATTCAAGTACAGCGTCATTATATGCTGTTTCGAAAAAGTGCGTTCCAAGCGCATTGCCAATATTGCTTCTTTTATTTTACGCGAAATTGTGCGTTCAGATGTTAAAAAGAAATTCTTGGCAACCTGTTGCGTAATGGTTGATGCCCCAGAAAACCGCGTGTTAAATCCCAACATATTCAAACCATTATTAATTACGGCACGCGTAATTCCTTGGACATCAATACCAGGATGTGTCCAGAAATTCTGGTCTTCGGCGGCAACAAATGCGTTTATCAACTGGGGCGGCATATCATCAAAATCAATAAATACGCGTCGTTCTTCGGCATATTCAATCAGCAAACTGCCGTCTGATGCATACAAGCGTGTTGCAACCGGTGGTGCGTATGTTGCCAATTTTTTATAATCTGGCAAATCATTCCCATAAATAAAAACCAGTACCGCCAACGCAGCAATTCCAATTGTAAAGCCCCAAAATACTATATTAAATAAAACCCGCAGTACTTTTTTTATGCTCATAATGCGCAAATTTTAGGATATTTATTATCTATTTGCAAGTTTTGTTCGGTCAAAACAAAAATTTTATTATTACGATAATATTTTTTCCTTTGAAAAAATATAAATATATGTTAATATAGCAGCACTTGCCAGAAAGAATACAGTTTCTTTGACCCGGCAAAACATGACCCAGATGTTTCTCTCTCCTGAAAAGCATCAAATCAACCATGCCGGGTCGCCTAGTTATAAAAAAAAACCGCCGTTGGCGGTTATTTTTTTATAATTTTATTTTATAATTCAAATTTACCGTTCGTGGCGACCAGTTCATCTGTCATCTGAATTTTTCCACCAGCTTCATTTACTAATAATTCACCGGCGGCAATTTCTGCATAATCCAACGGTTCTGAAACAAAACCATCCAGCTTTCCCGCTGCAACCCATGCCAAATCCAACGCAGGACATCCACTGCGCCGTACATCACCAATCATTGTACGATTACCAATCGTATTATATGCGATTGTCATATCTGCGGGGTCCGAAATATTTGAAACACGCACGCGCGCAGAATGATACGCAGAAAACGCAAATGCGCCGCGCCCCTGTTCTGCATAATACAGCCGTTCGTCAATTGGCGAATATACCAGCGCAATTTTCGTTTCATCATCTGAACGCAATGCCAAAGAAATCGCAAAATGCGGATTTGCACGAACAAAATTTGCCGCCCCAGACAACGCCAACACAAATTCATCACGCGAAGACGACGGACGCGACACATTCGGTGTCAACAACCCAGCCGATGGTCGCACCAATAACAAATCAGATAAAATACTGTCTTCTATTCTGGCGGCGGCCTTGTTAACAAAATCGCGTGCACCGCGCAACGACTGTTGCAGGTTTTCCACTTCACCGAAATCATGGCGCAGACCCGTTGCAGTCCGCTGTAATGCCATGAACATTTTATTCAGTTCGGTTGAACCCTTAATCAACAATTCCATATTTGCGCCCCATCAGAAACACATATTAAAACTTGAACCCAGCAAATTTACTTTTGAATTTATTTGCGCGTTGACCCTTTTCACCAGCATTATTGCGTTGACCAGTCCATGCAGAATGATTCAGGTTATCTGTGGATAAAACCAAATCCTTGTTAACAGATGAATACATTTTTACTGTATTTCCATCGGTCATTGTAACATTGATTTCATAATATTCTGGATGAATGCCTTTTTTCATCGTATTATCCTTTTATTACTTCATTAAAGCCCGGAAATTATACAAGTATTTTTCCAGAAATCAAGTATTTAATAGCGTCCAATACAGCCCAAAAACGAATTACCCGTAGATTCCAAAACATTAATAAATTGATTTTTATTGCGACCAGAAAACAGTGCCAATATTGTTCCCGCATCTGTCGCCAACATATCAGATACCGTTGCAATGGCGGAATTCATTTTTTTGAAAAAACCGCTGGCCGGATATATTTCCGCCGCCAGCAGTTGATTTTTGCCGCCCGCCGCATGTGCAGACGCAGTTGCATTTGATTCGATTACCATCAGTTGGCATTCTGGGGAAATAATTAATTTATCCGTCACAACCGCATCGCCACCCAATAATTCACCCCACCAACCAGTTGATTCGCAAAATACAGGATAATATATGGTCGCATTTGGGTTTGCATTCAGTGTACCCACAACATCAATATCGCCTGTTATGATATCTGGCATCACGCCCGCGGTATTATTTATAACCTTGCGCGCCATTTGATAATCTGCATCGGCGTTCGTCTTGTGTGGCCAATAAAGAATCGGAAACTGTTTCATTGATATGAATTATATCAGATTCGGACGGCACAAAAAAGTACCAGTGGTTAAATAAAGGACTTGATTTTTTATTTTTTTAGTGATTCGTACCATTTTTTCGCATTTTCCCATAATTTATTTGCGTCTTTTTTGACCGTTTCATAGAAAGTTTGCGGTATTTCAACCTGGCTGAACAAAGTTTTTACTAATGCCGGTATCATTGTCATAAACAT